>NZ_JBHUOV010000024.1:0-3114 GCF_042686125.1 Lacinutrix iliipiscaria | reverse complement strand
TTAATGTAATAATTGTATGATTAATTATACTCCATTACGAGCGATGTATAATTAATCAAGATTTGATTGTCTTTAAGATGATTAAATCGAAACTCATTAAAAAAGCAAAAAGTACAATAAGCTACAAAAGAGCGTATGGGGAATGCCTAGGCTCTCAGAGGCGATGAAGGACGTGATAAGCTGCGAAAAGCTGCGGGGATTGGCACATACAAATTGATCCGCAGATATCCGAATGGGGCAACCCAGCATGTTGAAGACATGTTACACCGTAAGGTGAGCAAACCCGGAGAACTGAAACATCTAAGTACCCGGAGGAGAAGAAAACAAAAGTGATTCCGTTAGTAGTGGCGAGCGAACGCGGATTAGCCCAAACCAGTGTTGTTACGGCAATACTGGGGTTGTAGGACTGCGATATTGGTTGTGTAATGAATTAGAATCCTTTGGAAATAGGAGCCATAGAGGGTGATAGCCCCGTATAAGTAAAGATCATTAACCATAGCAGTATCCTGAGTAGTGCGGGACACGAGTAATCCTGTGTGAATCAGTCGGGACCATCCGATAAGGCTAAATACTCCTGAGAGACCGATAGTGAACTAGTACCGTGAGGGAAAGGTGAAAAGAACCCTGAATAAGGGAGTGAAATAGATCCTGAAACCATACGCTTACAAGCGGTCGGAGCCCTTTGGGGTGACGGCGTGCCTTTTGCATAATGAGCCTACGAGTTACCGTTGCTAGCAAGGTTAAGTGATTAAGTCACGGATCCGTAGCGAAAGCGAGTCTGAATAGGGCGCTATAGTTAGTAGTGGTAGACGCGAAACCGTGTGATCTACCCATGGGCAGGTTGAAGCTGTAGTAACATACAGTGGAGGACCGAACCGGTTGACGTTGAAAAGTCTTCGGATGACCTGTGGGTAGGGGTGAAAGGCCAATCAAACTCGGAAATAGCTCGTACTCCCCGAAATGCATTTAGGTGCAGCGTTGATTTATAGTTTTATAGAGGTAGAGCTACTGATTGGATGCGGGGGCTTCACCGCCTACCAATTCCTGACAAACTCCGAATGCTATAAAATGATGATCAGCAGTGAGGGCATGGGTGCTAAGGTCCATGTCCGAGAGGGAAAGAACCCAGACCATCAGCTAAGGTCCCCAAATGTATGTTAAGTTGAATAAACGAGGTTGAACTGCTTAGACAGCTAGGATGTTGGCTTGGAAGCAGCCATTCATTTAAAGAGTGCGTAACAGCTCACTAGTCGAGCGGTTCGGCATGGATAATAATCGGGCATAAACATACTACCGAAGCTATGGACTTTTAAAAGTGGTAGGGGAGCATTGTAGTGGCGTTGAAGGTGTGCTGTGAGGCATGCTGGAGTAGCTACAAAAGAAAATGTAGGCATAAGTAACGATAATGCGGGCGAGAAACCCGCACACCGAAAGACTAAGGTTTCCTCAGCTATGCTAATCAGCTGAGGGTTAGTCGGGACCTAACGCGAACCCGAAAGGGGTAGTGGATGGACAACAGGTTAATATTCCTGTACCTGCTCACACTAAACGTGACGGAGGCGAAAAGTTAGTGCGTACTGACGGAATAGTACGTTGAAGGATGTGGTAACACTCTGATAGTACACTAAGGCTACGGCCGCGGTGATAATCTAGCAAATCGACTTCCAAGAAAAGCAAGTGAAGCAGCCCGTACCCTAAACCGACACAGGTAGTTGGGATGAGAATTCTAAGGTGCTCGAGAGATTCATGGCTAAGGAACTAGGCAAAATAGACCTGTAACTTCGGGAGAAAGGTCGCCACCCTTCGGGGTGGCCGCAGTGAAAAGGTCCAGGCGACTGTTTATCAAAAACACAGGGCTATGCTAAATCGAAAGATGACGTATATGGCCTGACACCTGCCCGGTGCTGGAAGGTTAAGTGGAGGGTTTAGCTTCGGCGAAGATCTCAAATGAAGCCCCAGTAAACGGCGGCCGTAACTATAACGGTCCTAAGGTAGCGAAATTCCTTGTCGGGTAAGTTCCGACCTGCACGAATGGTGCAACGATCTGGACACTGTCTCAGCCATGAGCTCGGTGAAATTGTAGTATCGGTGAAGATGCCGATTACCCGCAGTGGGACGAAAAGACCCCGTGAACCTTTACTATAGCTTAGTATTGGCTTTGGATAAGTAATGTGTAGGATAGGTGGGAGACTTTGAAGCGACGTCGCTAGGCGTTGTGGAGTCATTGTTGAAATACCACCCTTTGCTTATCTAGAGTCTAACCTCTAACAAGGGACAGTGCTTGGTGGGTAGTTTGACTGGGGTGGTCGCCTCCAAAAGAGTAACGGAGGCTTCTAAAGGTTCCCTCAGTACGGTTGGTAATCGTGCGTAGAGTGCAATGGCATAAGGGAGCTTGACTGAGAGACCTACAAGTCGATCAGGTACGAAAGTAGAGCATAGTGATCCGGTGGTTCCGCATGGAAGGGCCATCGCTCAAAGGATAAAAGGTACTCCGGGGATAACAGGCTGATCTCCCCCAAGAGCTCACATCGACGGGGGGGTTTGGCACCTCGATGTCGGCTCGTCACATCCTGGGGCTGGAGAAGGTCCCAAGGGTTGGGCTGTTCGCCCATTAAAGTGGCACGCGAGCTGGGTTCAGAACGTCGTGAGACAGTTCGGTCTCTATCTACTGTGGGCGTTAGAAATTTGAGTGGATCTGACTCTAGTACGAGAGGACCGAGTTGGACAAACCTCTGGTGTATCTGTTGTTCCGCCAGGAGCATTGCAGAGTAGCTACGTTTGGAAGGGATAAGCGCTGAAAGCATATAAGCGCGAAACCCACCACAAGATGAGATTTCTTTAAAGGGTCGTAGGAGATGACTACGTTGATAGGCTACAGGTGTAAAGGCAGTAATGTCATAGCCGAGTAGTACTAATAACCCATAGGCTTATTGTACGCCTGTTTTTTTATAGAGTACAAGACAATTATTCATGTCATTTTTTTCAATATGTTAAGATATTTATTCCCGCAAAAGTGGGAATCTGCAGAAAGCAGATAGGAATCCAAGGAGATTCCTGCTTTCGCAGTAAGTTTTAAGGTGATTATAGCGATGGGGCTCACCTCTTACCATTCCG
>NZ_JBHUOV010000023.1:0-1022 GCF_042686125.1 Lacinutrix iliipiscaria | reverse complement strand
TTACGGAATAAAAAAATTATTCTAACTTTAGAGAAAGAACTAACCAATGATAAAATTCTTTAGAAAAATTAGACAAAAATTACTCTCTGAAAATAAATTCAGTAAGTATTTGATTTATGCAGTTGGAGAAATCATTCTTGTTGTTATTGGAATACTAATAGCATTGCAAATTAACAACAGCAATGAAAGAAGTAAACAACGAAAAGTTGAAATAAGTTACTTAAAACGATTATTAGTTGATTTAAATAAAAACGAAATTCTATGGAAAGACACTCACACAAGACGTAAAACTCAAGTGCAGCATATACAAAATACAATAGCTCTTAATTTTAATAAACAAAAAGATACCATTGACTATATAAAATTAGCAGAGAATTTGAAATTCGCTGTAACGTGGAATAATATTAATCCAACACAAGACACATTTTCAGAAATGTTGAGTAGTGGGAATTTAGACATCATAAAAAATGATTCCATTAAAATAAAACTAATTGCATTGAACAATAATTATACGTCGATAATAAATTGGGACAAAACATCTGAAACTACTCACAAACGTATTATGCAGCATTCAGAAGGTCTTTATAATGCCAAAGATTTTGCGCCTTTAAGTCCTGTTTTTTCTGAATATGTAGATATAAAATTCGCTAAAAAAGATTTTGAAAACGCAATGAGCGCTTTGAAAAACTCTATATCAAATATGATTGATAACAAACTTGTTATGAATAATTTAGACGTATTAAGCGATAATTATCATAGACAATTAAGTGCTTTCAAAAAATTAGAAAGCGATGTCAGAGAATTAAATGATTTAATTGCATTGGAAATAGAGAACAGAGCCGATGATTAAGGTCTTTCGAAAAATCAAACAAATTATTTAAATAACGAAAGCACAACAACGTGTATAATTAATTGCTGCGCTAGTTGGTTAAGTCAACAATCTAGATAAAATTCTTATATTAGTTACTCGGAAAATTAGCAAGTCTAAGCCTTGCCATTTTCCTCCAGCGGATTTTTCGCCA
>NZ_JBHUOV010000021.1:0-1640 GCF_042686125.1 Lacinutrix iliipiscaria | reverse complement strand
TACTTTTCAAGTCAACAATCATAAAGATGTTGAACAGTTCTCTAGAGACTTCTCTATTGTTAATTTTGATCCTAAAACCAATACAGTTATTGCATGGGCTAATGAACAACAGTTTAGAACCTTTGAAGATAAAAATATTCCTTTTCAAGTTCCTGTTGAAGAAAATGAAGTTGATGAAACTTTAATTTACGATGTTAGACCACTTCATGAAAGAAACCTACGTCGTCCTGCAACATTAACTTTTCCTGTCAATTCATATCCTACGTATGCGGAATATGCAACACATATGCAATATTTTGAAGACAGCCATCCTACTTTAGTTGAAACGTTTAGTATAGGAAGTACTGGACAAGGAGACAAAGAACTATTATTTGTGAAAATCTCTGATAATGTAGGTACTGATGAGCAAGAGCCTAAACTGATGCTGACCTCATCTATGCATGGTGATGAGATTGCTGGATACCCAATGATGCTTACGCTTATTGATTACATACTTACTGTTTATGCTGATACTGGACATGCCGATCATGCTAGAGTTAAGAATTTAGTTGAAAATGCTGAGCTTTGGATAAACCCTAGTGCAAATCCGGACGGTACTTATCATAATAGTGCTAGTAACACCTCTGTTACTTCTGCAAGAAGAGGGAATGGAAACAATATTGATTTAAACAGAAACTATCCTGATAATGTCGCTGGCCCTCATGATGATGGCTATGCTTATCAAACTGAAACTTTAGCCTTTATGGCTTTAGCTGATTCGAATCACTTTGTGATTTCGGCTAACTTTCATGGTGGGACAGAACTTGTTAATTATCCTTTTGATAATGCTTATGTAAGCCAATACACACATCCTGATGGGGATTGGTTTGAGCATATTGGGGTTGAATACGCAACTCATACTCAAACTGATGCAAACGCAGGTAGTACTGCTGGTGCTCCATATTTATACAAAGCCTCTTACATGACTGATGATGATGATAGTAACGTATATCCTAGTCCAGGGGTAACTCATGGTGCTGAGTGGTATCGTGTATATGGTGGAAGACAAGATTATATGAATTTTTACCACCAATGTAGAGAAATTACTATTGAACTGTCTGACCAAAAAATTCTACAAGAAAGCCGATTAGATGATTATTGGTATTATAATAGAGATGCCTTATTAGACTTCTTAACCCAAGGAACTTATGGGTTTAGAGGAACTGTCGTTGATGACACGACAGGAAACCCTATAGACGCTACAATTACTGTAGTAGGTCATGATAATTATGGATCTCATACAATAACTGATATTTCGCATGGTGACTATTACAGACCTATTAAAGCTGGAACTTATGATATTTTAATTGAAGCTCCTTGCTACCAATCGGTAACTTTAACCAATCAAACTATTAGTGATTATTCTACGGTTAACTTAGGAGAAACAAGACTTAATCCTGGTGCTGCTGTGCCAACTGGTGGAAATGCATCTGCGGTAGGATCGACTACAGCTACTATTGATTGGAACCCTCAAACAGGGAATACTTTCGATTTTAGATATAGAGAAGTTGGTGCTCCTACTTGGACAACCATTACTGGGCTAACACCTAATACTTACGATATTACTGGATTAACTGTTGGTTTAAATTATGAAGCTCAAG
>NZ_JBHUOV010000020.1:0-1377 GCF_042686125.1 Lacinutrix iliipiscaria | reverse complement strand
CATCTTTAACTAGAAATATTGATGTATTAGCTGGAAATATCGGTAATGATAACTCTGGACTAGCTTCTGAATGGAGCCAAACTGCATGGTCAGACATGTCTGGCTTAGGTAATCATGATATTGAGATTGTTGAGTTAGCTAATAATGTAATACTTACTATTACTGATATTCATGGTAATAGTTCAACTTGTGTTGCTGCAGTTACTGTAGTGGATGATACTCCTCCTTTAGCTGTCGCTCAAGATGTAGTCGTTGAATTAGATGCTAATGGTAACGGTTCTACAAGTGCAGTATTAGTAAACAACGGCTCTTCGGATGTCTGTGGTATTGCTTCTTTAGCACTAGATCAAACTGACTTTACATGTGCTGACGTTGGTAACGCAAACCCTGTGGTACTTACCGTAACTGATGTAAATGGAAACGAAGCAACAGCGACAGCAAATGTCACTGTAGTTGATAATTATGCTCCTACAGCTATTGCTCAAGATGTCACTGTAGTATTAGATGCTGCTGGTAACGGAAGCATTACTGCTGCTGAGGTAAACAACGGTTCTTCAGATGCATGTGGTGTTGATACTATAACGGTATCGCCTAATACTTTTGATTGTTCAAATGTTGGATTAGCTAACGTTGTAACTTTAGTCGTAACCGATATTAATGGTAATGTATCTACAGCTACTGCGAATGTAGTTGTGCAAGATTTCACAGCTCCAACGGCTGTTTGTCAAAACATTACATTAACTCTTGATGGTAATGGTACTGCTGCAATTACTGCTGCAGATATCGATGGTGGCTCAAGTGATTCTTGTGGTATTGCTTTAATGGAAGTCGATATGGAGAATTTCGATTGTTCTCACTTAGGGGATAATACTGTTACTTTAACAGTTACTGATAACCATGGTAATCAATCTACATGTACAGCTACTGTAACAGTAGAAGGAACAATCATTGACGATTTAGAAATCTCTTCTAGTGAATTACCTGAATTATGTCAAGGGGCAGTTATGACTTTAACAGCTTCTAGTACTAATGGCGTAACATATCAGTGGACTACTGGTGAATCTGGTGAGAGCATTGATATCGCTGCTAATGGAACTTACGGAGTTACTGCAACGTCTGCATCTAACTGTACGTCTTATGCTGAAATTACAATCTCTGACTTTGATGCTGGTTCTTTAGCTTCTGCTTATACCATTCTTGCTACAAACTCTGTACACTTACATGGTGCGAACCTTGTACAGTCTGGGGGTGTTGGTGTAACTGGTAATAATGATAGAATCAAAGTACACAGATCTACTAATATTGTCGATTTTGCTCAAGCTGATCATGTACAAATAGATTGGACTAGTAATGTAGGAACTGTTATTCCTGATCCTG
>NZ_JBHUOV010000019.1:0-2547 GCF_042686125.1 Lacinutrix iliipiscaria | reverse complement strand
GCCATTCCTGGTGGAACTTGGGTACAATTTAACGGTATCGCTAGAACTTGGAAAGTTGTTGAGAATGTGCCTAATCCTGGCGTAGATGATATTCCTTCTGTTGAAGTCGCTATCCTAGAAAGTGCTGTAAGAACTGCCACTCCTCCTACTGGTGTGTATTTAATGTTTATTTCTGACAGCCCTAATTTTGGCCCTACGGCTGATTATAGAGTAATGAGTGCAGGTACTAATGAATTAGGTGAAGCCATTTTAAAAACTAATTATGATTTTGATGGCACTAAATACATCACTTTTGGTTGGGCTCCTGAAAGAGTTTATAAAAGATCAGTGTATTTTGATGGTGCTGCAGATTATATAGATATGGAAGATGCATTAGACCTAAACCCTACAGCCTTTACGATCTCAGCTTGGATTAAAAGAGATCCTGCAGATTCTGGAACTGTTTCAATTCTATCAAAAAGAGATGCTGCTTTTACTGAAGGTTATGACCTTAGAATTAGAAATAATAATACCATTGAGTATTATCTACGAAATGGAACCGATCAATCTTTAACTTCTAATACAAGTATCCCAGTTGGCGAATGGCATCATGTTGCGGTTATCTATGATGGAACTACTGTTTCTATTTACATTGATGGAGTTTTAGATAATTCGGCCAATAGAACCGCTCCTACCAATACTATAGAATCATTCTTTATTGGTGCTGCTGGAAAAAATGCGCCTAGACAACATTTTCAAGGTAATATTGATGAAGTTCGTATTTGGAATACCAATTTATCTGAAAGTGAGTTACGTTTTATCATGAATCAAGAAATTGAAGATAATTCTAGCTTTGCTAATGGATCTTATTTTAGAGCTCAAAACATAACACCTACTAAAAATGATATTGCCTCTACACTTTGGTCTAATTTAGAAGGATACTATCCTATGACAACTTATACCTATACCAATACTAAGGATGAATCTGGTAATGGCAATCGTGGTGCTCTAAGATTTTTAAGAACTGTTGATAGACAAACAGCTCCTCTTCCATACCAATCAACAGCTGATGGAGATTGGGATACTCAAGCAACTTGGGAAAATGGAAGCATGCAAACTATTCCTGGTGCAACATCTATTGTAGATAATACTGTAACTGTGGATTGGAATATTGTTGAAACCAATCATAACATCACTATGGATAATTCTAGTTTACCAACTTATCCTATTAGGTCTGCACAATTTTTAAATGACCACAGAACTTTATTAGGCCTATTTGTAGCTTCAAACAAAGTAACTTTAGGTGGTGATAACGATACTGATACTGGTAATGGTCTCTCTATTACACACTATTTAAAATTAGATGGCAAAATAGATTTACAAGGTGAATCTCAACTTGTTCAAGATGAAGATAGTGATTTAGATGTCACTAGTGCTGGTACTCTAGAAAAGGACCAACAAGGAACACGAGATCAATTCACTTATAACTATTGGTCTTCTCCCGTAGGAGTAAGTAACATTACAACCAACAATAATAGCTATACCTTAAATGATAATATTTTTAAAGATGGATCTGATGCTGATAACCCTATTAATATGACCTTTGTTTCTGGTTATAATGGCTCTAATGGCACGCCTATTGGTATCGCTAATTATTGGATCTGGAAATACAACAATAGACCAACCGATGATTATGCCTCTTGGCAACATATCAGAAACACAGGAACACTACTCGCTGGTGAAGGTTTTACAATGAAAGGAGTTACTGATACTGGAGGAAGTGTTACTCTAGAACAAAACTATACCATTGAAGGTAAACCTAATAATGGAGACATCTCTCTGACTATTAATGCTAATAACGATTACCTTGTTGGTAACCCTTACCCTTCTGCTATCGATGCTGATAAATTTATCACAGATAATGGACCTACTATTGATGGAGCAACTCCTTTAATTACTGGAACTTTATACTTCTGGGAACATTGGGGTGGTGGCTCACACAATCTTGCTGATTACCAAGGAGGTTATGCTACTTATAATTTAGCTGGTGCAGTAGGTTCTGCTTCTTTAGGTACTAATGACCCTGATGTAGCTACTGGTGGTACGCCTACTAAAATCCCTGGACAATATATCCCTGTCGCTCAAGGATTCTTCGTAACTGCCGAAGCTGATGGAACTATAAACTTTAACAATAGTCAGCGTATCTTTAAAAAAGAAGGTTTAAGCTCTTCTGTATTTGTAAGAGATAGCGAAAGCTCATCTCCTACTGAAAATGCTGATAACGGAGACGATAGAATGAAAATTCGTCTTGGCTTTAACTCTATTAATACCATTCATAGACAACTACTAGCAACTGCTGACCACAGAGCCACTCAAAATTATGACTGGGGATTTGACGCTAAAGTTATTGAAGATCAAATGGATGATATGTATTGGATAATTGATGATGAAAAATACTTCATTCAAGGTATATACGACATCAATGAATCTACAGTATTGCCTATTGGTATTCATACAAAAAATGATGGCTTAAATACTATTACTATTGATGCGTTAATCAACTTCCCA
>NZ_JBHUOV010000018.1:0-1131 GCF_042686125.1 Lacinutrix iliipiscaria | reverse complement strand
TCTTTGCTTTATGGTTTTGAGCAAGCTCAACCCCTCGCAAATTCAACGCCTCATACACAGGGAGCGTTAACCGTAATAACCTCAACAAAGGGTATTGACTTACTCATGCTTCATAATCCAATACCCTTTGTTTCAGATACGTAAAACCACCTTTGTTCCAAAGCCTTAAGTTTTCCTAATTACGGTTAACGAATGCCGTGTACAAAAGAAAAGCCCCTGCAATGCTTCGCATTGACTATGGTTAAATTCTTGCTTAATTAAAAATATAAACCTCGTTTTACATCGCCTAATGTTTCATACCACAAGTCTTGAGTTATATTATCAACTTTAGACCAAATAATATCTTCTTTTGCTTCTTCAATACTCTTAATTTGTTTTTGATTTTTAGCGTTTTTTAACTCTTTGATAAGAGATTTTAATTTTTGTGTTTCCATTTTTAATCTATTGTTTTTTTGTTTTCTAATTCCCAATCAATACAATCAGGTCTTTTGTTTATTCCAAATATTTGACCGCTTCTATAATAATTATAGCCATAGAATGTTTTTTCTCTTTCGCAACCACATATTGTACATTTATTATTATTCCATTTGTGATTCATTTTTATTAATTTAATAGTTGGTTACTACGGTTAACATCGTGTAGAATTAATTGCTTCGCAAGGGCTTTTCTTTTGTTTGTCGCTTACTTACTTTCGGTATTTTAAAACAAGTTTTAAATCCCTTCGTAAACGCAACAAATACTACACGGCATTCGTTAGTGGGAATGTCCTAAAGGCACGCATCCCTACACAATTTTTAACTAATTGCATTACAATAATCACACTGTTTTTCACACCTAAAACCAAGTTCCATAGACTGATTATAGCAATAAAAATTGTTCTCGGTATGCTCATCCCCACTAATGGTCAGGGAATTGCTAAGCATCGACGATGTTTTGTTCTTTTTTTTTATCATAATTTCTATATTTTAGTACACTACCAACTAACAATGGATATACACAATAGATGCGTAGCTAATGCACTTACTCTGTATGCTACGCATCCAAAGTGCATAATCCCTGACCATTAGCATTGATTTACCTCGCTACGCTTCGGTTTTTTCACTACATAAAATTTTACGTCGTTTTAAAATT
>NZ_JBHUOV010000017.1:0-48984 GCF_042686125.1 Lacinutrix iliipiscaria | reverse complement strand
GAACAGAGAAGTTAAGCCCATTTGCGCCGATGGTACTACATTGTGGAAGAGTAGGTCGTCGCCTTTTTTAAACCCTTCATTATTTATTTAATGAAGGGTTTTTTTATGCGTAATAGTTACTGAATTTATAATGAATCTTAGATCTGCGTGAGTGATAGTAGTGGCATCCTTTTTATGGGGTCTCGATTATTAAGTATAAGTACTTTATAAAAACTCCCATAAAAAGATATAACGGATAGCACGGTTTTTATTTTTATTAAAAACACGCCATAAAAAAAGTCCAACTTAAAAAAGCTGGACTTAATATAATTTATGCGATTATAAGTTTAACCTTTAATGACACCTCTAGAAATTACAATTTTCTGAATCTCCGAAGTCCCTTCATAAATCTGAGTAATTTTTGCATCACGCATTAGACGCTCGACATGGTATTCTTTTACAAAACCATTACCACCATGAATTTGGACGGCTTCTACAGTATGTGTCATGGCTACTTGCGAGGCGTATAATTTTGCCATAGCACTAGACATATCGTAATTATTGCCTTGGTCTTTATCCCATGCAGCTTTCATAACCAACATTCGAGCAGCTTCAATTTCTGTATGCATATCGGCTAATTTAAAGGCAATGGCTTGATGGTTACAAATTTCTGTTCCAAAAGCTTTACGTTCTTTAGAATATTTAAGTGCTAATTCATAAGCACCTGCAGCAATACCCAGAGCTTGAGAAGCGATTCCTATTCGCCCACCAGAAAGGGTTTTCATTGCAAATTTAAATCCGAAACCGTCTTCACCTATTCTATTTTCTTTAGGAACTTTTACATCATTAAACTGTAAGGTATGTGTGTCACTACCACGAATTCCTAATTTATCTTCTTTTGGTCCAATGTCAAATCCTGGTGTTCCTTTTTCAACTATAAATGCATTAATTCCTTTATGCCCTTTATCTTTATCAGTTTGTGCAATCACTAAATATACATCGCTACGTCCGCCATTAGTAATCCAGTTTTTGGTACCATTTAATATATAATGGTCGCCTTTATCTATGGCTGTAGTTTTTTGAGATGTGGCATCACTACCAGCTTCAGGTTCGCTTAAACAAAATGCTCCAAGATATTCACCAGTCGCAAGTTTAGTTAAGTACTTTTGTTTTTGTTCTTCATTGCCATAAGCTTCTAAACCATAACAAACTAAAGAGTTGTTTACAGATACCATTACTGATGCTGAAGCGTCGATTTTAGATAGCTCTTCCATGATTAATACGTAAGAGATAGCATCCATACCACTTCCTCCATATTTAGGATCGACCATGATTCCCATGAAACCAAGTACTCCCATTTTTTTTACTAATTCATCAGGGAAGGTTTGAGTATTATCGCGTTCAATAACACCTGGAAGTAATTCTGTTTGTGCAAAGTCACGAGCTGCATCGCGAATCATAATATGTTCTTCGGTAAGGGTAAAATCCATAATAAAGAAAAATTGTTGTTTTAAATTGATTGCAAAGATACACGTTTAATAGCGTATTTTCAATATGGATTATTATTTTTACACAATATGAATAAGACCAATTATAAAGTTATAGGCGTAATGTCTGGAACATCTTTAGATGGAATTGATTTAGCATGTGTTAATTTTCAATTTGATGGTGATTGGCATTTCAAGATGACTAATTGTGAAACTATTCCGTACAGTCAAGAATGGTATAAGAGACTTCAAAATTTAACCTCGTATACCTCAAAAGAATTAAAAGATATTGACCTCAAATACACAATCTATTTAAGTGGAATTATTAATCGTTTTATTGAAAAACATGATTTAAAAAGTATAGATGCGATATGCTCTCATGGTCATACAGCTTTGCATGAGCCTAATAAAGGACTAACTTATCAAATAGGAAATCAAAAAGTAATTGCTTCACTAACTAAAAATAAAGTGGTTTGTGATTTTAGAGTTCAAGATGTAAAGTTAGGAGGGCAAGGTGCGCCATTAGTTCCTATTGGTGATAAATTGTTGTTTTCTGATTATGATTTTTGTTTAAATCTTGGTGGTTTTGCTAATATTTCATTTGAAGATCATAAGGAGCGCATAGCATTTGATATTTGTCCAGTGAATATTGTCCTGAATTTTTATGCTCAAAAATTAGGGTTTGAATTTGATGATGGAGGCAAGCTAGCTTCTACTGGAAAAGTAAACTCTAAGCTATTAGAAGAATTAAATAATCTTGAGTTTTATCATTTGAAACACCCAAAATCTTTAGGATTGGAATGGGTGAAAAAAGAAATCTTTCCTAAAATTAATACTCATAAACTCGATATAAAAGATGTCCTTAATACATGTGTCGAGCATATTGCTATTCAAATTTCTAAAGTAATTTTGAATAAAAAAAAAGCTACTGTTCTTGTTTCTGGAGGAGGTGTTTTTAATAAGTATCTTATAAATAGAATTAAAGATTTATCTCCAACTCATGACATTGTTATTCCTTCAAACGATATTATAAATTATAAGGAAGCCTTAGTTTTTGGCCTTTTAGGTGTTTTAAAAATGCGAAATGAAGTTAATTGTTTAAAAAGTGTAACAGGTGCAAAAAATGATCATAGCTCAGGAGAAATTTATCAGTCCTAAAAATTTTATAATTATAATATAAAGCATATTTAGTTTTTTATATTTGTTAATATGCAAAAATGAATGAAAATTAATGAAAAAATTACTTAGTAAGTACGAAAATAAACCACCAGAAATTGTCTTTAATTGGAGAGATTCTGAGACTGACGCTGAAGGTTGGACTGTGATCAACTCTCTTCGAGGAGGAGCAGCTGGCGGCGGAACGAGAATGCGTAAAGGTCTAGATATGAATGAGGTTTTGTCATTAGCCAAAACCATGGAGGTAAAGTTTACAGTTTCTGGACCACCTATAGGAGGTGCAAAATCAGGAATTAATTTCGATCCAAGGGACCCTAGAAAAAAAGAAGTTTTAGAACGCTGGTATAAAGCTGTATCTCCATTATTAAAAAGTTATTACGGTACTGGTGGAGATTTAAATGTAGATGAGATACATGAAGTTATTCCAATCACTGAAGAAAGTGGAGTTTGGCATCCTCAAGAGGGTGTTTTTGAAGGCCATTTTAAGCCTACTCAAGCCGACAAGATTAATCGTATTGGTCAATTACGTCAAGGGGTTATAAAGGTGATTGAAAACCCTAACTTTTCGCCAAGTGTTGCAAGAAAATTTACCGTTGCAGATATGATAACTGGTTTTGGTGTAGCTGAAGCAGTTAAACAATATTATAACATTTATGGTGGTTCTGTAGATGGAAAAAAAGCTATTGTACAAGGGTTTGGGAATGTAGGTGCAGCAGCAGCATTCTACTTATCTCAGATGGGCGCAAAGATTGTTGGGATTATAGATCGTGTAGGAGGTTTAATTAATGAAAATGGTTTCTCTTTTAAAGAAATTAATGATTTGTTTTTAGCTAAAAACGGCAATACTTTAATTGCAGATCACTTGATTCCATTTGAAGAAATTAATGAAAAAATATGGTCACTTGAAACTCAAGTATTCGCACCATGTGCAGCTTCAAGATTAATTACTCAAGATCAAATTGATCAAATGATTGATACTGGCTTAGAGGTTATTTCTTGTGGTGCTAATGTACCTTTTGCAGATAAAGAAATCTTTTTTGGTTCAATAATGGAGCATACAGATAATCGTGTAAGTCTTATTCCTGATTTTATTTCAAATTGCGGAATGGCTAGAGTATTTGCTTATTTTATGGAGCGCAAAGTCCAAATGACAGATGAAGCCATTTTTAACGATACCTCAGAAACAATTAGAAAAGCCATTCAAAAAGTATATGATAAAAACCAGTCTAAAACTGGTATTAGTGAAACCGCTTTTGAAATTGCCTTAAGTCAACTTATATAAATTCTCCTTATGGAAACAATAATTATTTTAGTATTTGTAATAGGTTATTTAGCTATTACCTTAGAACATAGCATCAAAATTGATAAACTTATTCCAGCTTTAGTTATGATGGCTATATGTTGGGCCTTAATCGCTTTAGGAATTGATCATTTTCCTCAATGGTTTGATTCCGCAAAGCATACCTTATTAGAAAACTTTGGGTTGCTTGGACATGATGAGAAAATGCATCTCATGGAAGAAACATTATTGCATCATTTAGGGAAGACTTCAGAAATTCTAGTTTTTCTTCTTGGAGCGATGACTATTGTTGAGATAATAGATTATTTTGATGGGTTTGCAACAATAAAAGGGTTTGTAAAAACAAAAAAGAAGTCAAAGATATTATGGATTTTCGCGTTCTTGGCGTTTATTCTTTCTGCAATAATAGACAACTTAACTGCGACCATAGTTTTAATTTCAATACTACAAAAAATTGTAAAAGATAGAGATGTACGTATTTGGTATGCAGGTTTAATAATCATTGCAGCTAATGCAGGTGGAGCTTGGTCTCCAATTGGTGATGTAACAACGACAATGTTATGGATTGGTAAAAAAGTAACTACTGGCCACTTAATAGGTTACTTATTTATTCCATCATTATTATGTATGCTTGTGCCAACTTTTATAGCATCTTTTCTACCAGCATTTAAAGGTGACTTAGATATACAAGAAGATGAAAATGATAAGCCGAAAAGTAAATTTAGCGCAACAATGCTTTACCTTGGTTTAGCAGGAATTGTTTCTGTACCAGTTTTTAAAACGGTAACTCATTTGCCACCATATGTAGGTATGATGCTTGCGCTTGGTGTAGTTGCTATTTTTGCTGAGATTTATAGTAATTCAAAGTTCAGTATATCTAGCCATGATTCTGCTGAAAGTGATGCTCATGCGCATCATAGTCCTGTTCATCATTCTCTGTCTAAAATAGAAATGCCTAGCATATTATTTTTTCTAGGAATTTTAATGGCAGTTGCGGCCCTAGAATCATTAGGAATATTATTCGGTTTTGCAACAACACTACAAGACACTATGCCAATGTTAGGAACCGAGTTGCATCATGAAGGTGTTTCAGATTTAGTTGTTTTATTATTAGGTGTTGGTTCTGCTGTGATTGATAATGTGCCATTAGTAGCAGCAAGTTTAGGTATGTTTTCAGAACCAATAGATAATGAGTTATGGCATTTTATTGCTTATTCAGCAGGAACAGGTGGTAGTATGTTAATCATTGGATCTGCAGCAGGTGTTGTCGCAATGGGTATGGAAAAAATTGATTTCTTCTGGTATTTAAAGAAGATTGCTTGGTTAGCTTTAGCTGGTTTCTTAGTTGGAGCTGCTGCATTTATGGTTACCAGAACTTTATTTTAATTATACTTAATTATAAAAATTAACGTTAGTACAATAGCAAAACCAATTATATATGATAAATAAAATTATACAAGATAGTCAAGAAGGTGCAGAATTATTGGCAGATGGCGAATCTGTTGAAAAAACACTTTCAATAATAGAGTTAATTTCGAGTGGTGGAACAGCAGGAATAGTAATTATTGCATTATTATTCGTACTGCTAATTGTTGCTATTTATATTTACTTTGAACGCCTATTTGCTATCAAAGCAGCCTCTAAAGTTGATTCTAATTTCATGAATCAAATTAAAGACCATGTGTCTCATGGTAAAATAGAATCTGCTCAAATATTATGTGCCCAACAAAATTCACCAGTATCAAGACTTATAGGAAAAGGAATTAGTAGAATTGGAAAACCTCTAGAGGATATTAATACAGCTATAGAAAATGCAGGACGATTAGAAATTTATGGGTTAGAAAAAAACGTCAGTATTCTTGCAACTATATCTGGAGCAGCACCAATGATTGGGTTTCTTGGTACAGTTATTGGAATGATATTGTCAATATTTGAGATTGCTAATTCTGGTGGATCAATAGATATTAAAACACTTGCTGATGGACTATATACAGCAATGACAACAACTGTTGGAGGTTTAATTGTGGGTATTATAGCTTACGTTACCTATAACCACTTGGTTGTTAAAACGGATAAGGTTGTATATCAAATGGAAGCAAATTCATTAGAGTTTTTAGATCATTTAAACGAGCCAACTTAATATGAATATTAGAGGAAGAAATAAAGTAACACCCGAATTTAATATGTCGTCTATGACAGACATCGTGTTTTTGTTGCTCATCTTTTTTATGATTGCATCAACACTAGTATCTGCTGAAGCTATCGATTTACTATTACCTAAATCGTCAAGTAAAACCACGCAAACTAAAAATGTATCTGTGAGTGTCGATAAAGATGTAAATTATTATGTAGATCTTAAAAAGGTATCAAAAGATAATTTAGAAACTGAAGTTTTAGAAAAAGTAGGAAATTCAGATACACCAACGATTACCATTCGTTCAGACCAAGATGTCGAAATGAAACATGTCGTGTATATTATGGATATAGCGAATAGAAATAAAATTAAATCTACTCTAGCTGTGAAGTCCCAATAATAAAAATATAAATGAAATACTTACAGACCAAACACGAACGCAATTCAGCTAAAATAACAACATTGATTATGCTGATTTTAATTTTATTGCTTTTCGTTGTGGGTCAAGATTATAAAGAACAGCCAGATGAATACGGCGTTGCAATCAATTTTAATAACTCAGCTCCTCCAACCGGAAATATGCAACAAGTTAGGCCTGAAAAGACTGAAGAAGTAGTAGAAGAAGTTGTTGAAGAGGAGTTAACAGAAGAAGTTGTTGAAGAAGAAGTTGTTGAAGAAAAAGAGCTTGAATTAGAAGAAACGGCTGAAGAAAAAGTAGAAGAAGAAATTGAAGAGGCTAAAAAAGAAGCTTTAGAAGCTGAAAAAATATTAAGAGAAGAAGCCAAAGAAGCTGCAGAAAAATTAAAAAGCGAGGAAGAAGCTAAACAAAAAGCTGAAGCTCAAGCCAAAGCTGAAAAAGAAGAGAAAGAGGCAAAGGCCGCAAAAGCGAAAGCAGAAAAGGAAAAAGCTGATAAAGCGGCCAAAGCAGCCAAAGCTAAAGCAGCTAGAGAAGCTCAAATAGCTAAAGATAATGCGGCAAAAGAAGCTGCAGCCAAAGCTGCTGAAGCAGCTAAAAAAGCAAATGAAGGACAAGGAGAAACGTCATTTGCTTTAATTGAAAATGTTCCTATTTACCCAGGATGTGAAGGTGGAGATAATGCATATAGAAAAAAATGTATGAGTGATAAAATTAAAGCGTTTATCACCGAAAATTTTGATACAGATTTAGCTTCAGATTTATCTGGAATTCAGAAAATTAATATCTCTTTTAAAATCAATACATCTGGTAAAGTTGTGAGTATTGGGGCCTATGCTTCAAACCCGAAGTTAGAGGATGAAGCAAAACGTGTGACTAGCATGCTGCCTAAAATGAAACCTGGAATGCAACAAGGCAAAGCCGTAGTCGTATCTTACAGTTTGCCAATTAGAATTAAATTGGAAGACTAAAAATTTATAGTATTTAATCTATAATAAGTATTTGTACTAAGGGGAAACTTCTAAATGAAGATGAAATATTTTAATACCAAACACGAAAAAGATTCAGCTAAAATAACTACGCTAGTCGTATTGATATTATTATTGCTGATTTTTGTCATAGGACCAAAATATATGGATCCTCCAGAAGAGTATGGAGTCGCTGTAAATTTTGGTACAACCGATTTTGGGAGTGGTAATGTTCAGCCTACAAAACCTATTCAATCTGAAGATTTAAAAATTAATAAACCTACAGAGCCAGAACCCACAAAATCTGAACCTACAACGTCTACTAAAGCTACTGAAGAAATTTTAACTCAAGAGACAGAAGAAGCTATAGCTATAAGAAAGCAAAAAGAAGCAGAAACTAAAGCTCAACTTGAAGCTGAAGCCAAAGCAAAAGCTGAGGCAGATAGAATTGCAAAAGAAAAACAAGAACAAGAAGATAAAAAGAAAAAACTAGATGCTTTAATTGGAGGAGTTAGTAAATCTGAAGGCGCTGAAACAGGAAGCGAAGGCGATGATGATAAAGCTGGAGATAAAGGACAACTCAATGGAAATCCATATGCGCCTAGTTATTTTGGAGATCCTGGCACTGGTAATGGAGGCGTTGGTTATGGTTTGAATGGTAGAGGCAAACCTTCAAAGAAAGTCTTTAAACAAGATTGTAACGAGTCAGGAATGGTTATTGTTAAAATTATTGTCAATAAAAGTGGAAATGTAGTTGAAGCCATTCCAGGAGTAAAGGGGACCACTAATACTGCATCGTGCTTATTAGAACCTGCAAAAAAAATTGCTTTATCACATAAGTGGAGAGCTGACAATAATGCACCAGCAAAACAAATAGGTTTTGTCAAAGTTAATTTCAATTTAGGTCAATAACAATGACGTATTTAGATACTGTAAATTGGATGTTCTCTCAACTACCAATGTATCAACGACAAGGACGCAAAGCGTATAAAAAAGATTTAACTAACACAATTCTGTTAGCTCATCACCTAAAAAAGCCAGAACTTAAATTTAAATCAGTGCATGTCGCTGGAACCAATGGAAAAGGCTCAACAAGTCATATGTTGGCTTCAATATTTCAGGAAGCAGGATATAAGGTAGGTTTATATACCTCTCCTCATTTAAAGGATTTCAGAGAGCGTATTAAGATTAATGGGAAAGAAATTAGCAAACAGGCCGTTATTGGTTTTATAAAAAGAAACAAGGCTTTTTTTGAAGCAAATAACTTATCCTTTTTTGAAATGACTGTAGGGATGGCTTTTGAATATTTTGCCAGACAAAAGGTAGATATTGCAATTGTAGAAGTTGGATTAGGCGGACGATTAGATTCTACAAATATCATTACGCCTGAAGTTTCTGTGATTACAAATATAGGTTTAGATCATACTCAGTTTTTAGGGAGTACTATACAAGCTATAGCTGAAGAAAAAGCAGGCATAATTAAGCAACATATTCCTGTAGTTGTAGGTGAAACTCAGAAAGAAACCACACCAATATTTAATAGAATAGCTTCAGAAAAACAGTCTAATATATATTATGCAGATGATATTATCTCAGAGGTGTTTCAAAGCGATTTAAAAGGAAGCTATCAAGTCAAAAATATTAAAACGGTGTTACAGGCGGTTAAAACCCTTCAAAGTTTAGGTTGGAAAGTTTCAAAAGAACATATATTCAAAGGTTTACTGCAGGTTGTTACTAATACAGGATTAAAAGGGCGTTGGCAATTACTACAAGAAAACCCTAAAGTAATTTGTGATACAGCTCATAATTCAGATGGACTTAAAGATGTTATGAATCAATTACAGAAAGAGAAATTTAAAAAACTCCATATTGTTTTTGGTGTCGTAAATGATAAGAATTTAGATGACATAATAAAACTGTTACCTGTTACAGCAAGCTATTATTTTTGTAAACCAGATATACCACGAGGCAAACCAGTTGATGAGTTGGCTAGGTATTTTAAAATCAAAGGCTATGAAGGTCAATCGTATGATTCTGTAAATGAAGCTTATAAACAGGCTTTAAAACATGCTGATTCAGAAGATTTAATCTTTGTTGGAGGTAGTACTTTTGTTATAGCAGAAATAATTTAATTTTTTTGTAAAAAATCTTTTGCTAAACCAAAAACTACTTTATATTTGCAGTCCTAATTGTTAGGGCGACTAGCTCAGTTGGTTCAGAGCACTTGGTTTACACCCAAGGGGTCAGGGGTTCGAATCCCTTGTCGCCCACAAAACACCTTTTTTCTTTATAAAAGGTAAACAACACACAGCTGAAGTGAAGCATATAAAGGCTTGTTACACAAGCCTTTTATACTTAATCTTTAAACTTCAGTACTATGCAGAAATTATTTGGGATTTTTGACACAGGAATTGACACAAGAAAAATGTTTGTGCCAATGACCTTTAAATTTAAAAAAAGAAATTACATTAACAAAGATGGATTATCCTTAGTTTACTTACACGTTTGTGCAAATAAAAGAAGAGAAAGAATTCCTCTGGACATATATGTGAGTCCTAAATCCTGGAACAACGAAAAGATGCGTGTTAAAGGAAATGATGCCGACGCTCAAGACTTAAACCTCTTTTTAGATATTGTTTGGTCTAAAATTACCAAAATAAAAAAATTCTATAGGCTCTCCTCTAAACCTTTAACTATTGATCGTTTTTTGTTTGAATTTAATAACGATATGCCTAAAACGAATTTTGTTAAATATAGTCAGGCTATATTAGAAGAAAGAAAATCAACAATTAAAAGCAGTACTTACGCTAAAGAACAATCTATACTGAAAAAATTGGAGGAATATCAAAACGAAATACTATTTTATGATATTAACGAAATGTTTTTTGTAAACTATAGACATCACCTGGCCAATCTTGGTAATAATAAAGCCACTAGAAATGGTAACATTAAAATAATTAAAAAATATTTACGATACGCTGTTAAAGCTGGAGTAAAACTTCCTGTAGATTTAGATAATGTTGTTTCAGGATCTACTCAAGGACAAAAAAGTTATCTGAATAGTGATGAAGTTAAAATTTTGTACGACTATTATTTTTCAAATCACATTCCAAAAAACCAAAAGCTATGTTTAGGCTATTTCCTTTTTAGTTGTTTTACAGGTTTAAGATCTTCTGATGTGCTCGCACAGGGCCGACACACTATTGAGTCTGGTAAATTTCAATTTACTCACGTAAAAACAGGAAAACTACAAGTTATTAAGTTAAATCGCAAAGCGATAAAAATTGTTAACCACAATAAAGACTTGTTTATTGAAAAATATTCAGCTAGCCATATACGAACCGTAATAAAAGAAATTTGCGCCTGGTTCCAAATATCCAAACGTGTAGATTACCATATGTCTAGACACACCTTCGGCACTAATTACATATTGCTGGGTGGTGATGTTACCAAGCTTCAGATATTAATGAACCATAGCGACGTTCGCGAAACTATGGTATACGTGCATTTAGCTGAGTTAGAAAAAAATGCTGAAGCAGATTTAATGGATAACATGTTTTAAGACAAGGCTTTTAAATTTATTTCTACAGACCACAAGCCGTTTTTAACGAGCTCTTTTGTAAAAGACTTAATTATCTGATATTGCTTATAAGCATATGCATGATTTTTTAATTTTAATTCTAACGCATCCTCTTCAGTCATTAAAAATTGCCAATTGGTAAGTTTAGAAATTATTCTTAACTCTAACCACTTTTCATGATCTTCATAGAACACGCTTGGCAACAATAGCCTTTCGTTAGATTGCGCTAAATTTTCTGATGTAGAACCATCAAATAAAATTAATTTTACCGTTGTTTTATCGTCTAAAAAATGATCTGCTGTAGTAATATTGTTTATAGTCGCAATAGGCAAGGGAAGTCCGTTAATGGTTATTTCGGTTGTGTCATCATTCGTAACAAACCCATCTAACAACGCTCCATATTGATCTATAAACACCTTAGTGTAAGTGTATATTTCAGAATTAATTTCTTTAAATTGTAACAAGAATGAATCTCCTTTTGAATGTGAGCGTAAAGGCGCATTTACTTCATAAGGCTCTAGGTTAATCACTTCGGATGATAACAATTTATCTACAACGCTGTTAATATAAAATTGATTATCAATAATCTCTATATCAATATTCTTCCAATTTTTCAACATTGTCATAAGCTCTCCAAAAGTAATATCTGGAACACATTCTGTAAGCACAATGTCTTCTGCAGCAACTAAAGTTGTAATTAAATCTCCTGACTCATCATATTTGGCTATTTGGCTTATGGTTAAATCCGCGATACTTTCTTCCGTAATAGACTCTCCTTCATCATCAATATATCTACTAAGCTGATAACTAAACACCTCTATAACTCCAGAACCTCCATTAAAATCTACATTTAAGTCTATTTGATGGTGTCTTACTCTTATCCTAGAATAAGAAGTTCTTTCGTAATTCAAAATGATTTCGCCATTAAACTTTATACCTATGTAGGCAGGTCCAATTCGTCTCCTAATTAAATTTCCTGCTATTTTATATCTTCCATGATCAGTCAGCGTAATAGTTTCACTATAATGACCATATTTGTACGGACCAAAAGAGCCAACAAACCAGGGATGCAAATAAGGACCGTCATCTTCGCTAGTAAAATCTTGCATACCAAAGAACAACTCTTGAGAGTTCGCATTTATAGCAGAATAATACAAGCTCATTTCGCTAAAAAGCGCTTGTTTAAAATCAGGATCGTCTTTAAATGTTCCCGCAAGTTCATAACCCGCATCTTCAACTGCGGTTTTTATTACATGCATTAAATAGGGTTGTGGTTGCATAATGTTTCTGTTTTCAGAAATGCTCTCTTCTTCATTAAATGTGTTTTCTAAAAACGCACCATCAACTCTTTTGTTTATAACTCCTTCAAAATACGCCCATTGCTCTGATTCTGTATCATACTTATTTGTGTGAACTTGCACAAAATTATAATTCACTGCAGGATAAGATTGGATTATAATAGTTTCTGCGTGTGCATAAATTGTGGTTTCAGAAAGATCAACCGTTTCTAATGGTAATTCTTTTAATTTTTTATTATAATTTGGAATTTCTTCTAATCCAAATTTAATAGTAATAGATATGTCTAGACCTTTATCTTCTTCTATTTCTAAAATAGCTTCATGTACTTTGCCATTATAATACAAATCGCCAACAAAATATGTTTCAATACTCAGACTGGTTCCTCTAAGAATGTCGCCAAACACCACGTTTAATTCTGGTGTTAGGGTTAGCTCTATAGGAAACGTATATCGTGTTACAAAGCGGTCAGAAAACCAACTGTTTTCTTCATTAACAATAACTTTGTAGCCTGATAAGTCTAGCTCAAATGCACTATGTATGAATTTCAGAATCATTATTTAAGTTTATGTTAAATTCAACAGTAAGCTCATATATTTCTAATGTAGAATCTACATTTTCAAATTTTTTATTAACCGGTATTAATTCCACAACACTGTCTGAAGAATCAGATAAAATCCATGCACGTTTTGCAGAAAGCAAACCATCTATACGCTTTACATTTTCTTTTAAAATAAAGCCGGTATTAATAAACATATTTTGAGTCCTTTTTACATCCACTTTTTTAAGCTTTTCTAAAAAGTCCTGATAGCTTTTCACTGTGGTGTTATCATATTCTAAAGGTAATTTAAATTCTCCTGTAAACTCCATGATTTCAAGCACTCTGTGTTCGTTTTCCCATGCAACATGAAAGCTTTGATTACTTTCAGGGAAAACACGATATATTTGAGACAAGTAATTAGCCGAATCATCGAACCACGAAGTAGTGGCAAAGCCTTCATAATCTTTATATAATCTTATTTCAACCACATCACCAGGACTATAAGTATTAAACTTATGACGATACCCAAACAGCCTATTATAACCAGGAGCATGATTAATATTATATTCAAACTCACCGTTTTTATATACTCTCAACCTGTGATTAGACTCTTTATAAAAATTAAACATGGCATAACTACTAGGCGTTACCCGAAGATCTTCTCCGTAATAATTTAATAAAATAGCGTCTGTAAACATTCTTTTTGGCTTTCTACCAGAAATAAATTTTAAATCTGTATAATTCACTACATGATTTAATTCAGGATTACTCTTGTGTAAAAAACTGATGCCTAAATCTACTTCACAAGGCGCATAATAAGTTCTAAAATAAGCGGTTTCATCTGCAACCGTAGTGTTGGCTAAGGTTTCCATATCTATAAGCGACACGCTTAACAATTCTTTCATAATATTATCTAGAACTTCACCTATAAAAAACGTTGCTTTAGAAGCAAATAAACCCATTAAATATTCTAACACCCTAGAATTTGAAACTCTATATTTGTAATTATAATATGTAATATCTAAGCTTATTTGAACTTGAAAATCAACAGACTCATAAAATGTTGATATTGTATCATGGTCTTTAGTGAAATTTATAGAGTCTTCTGACAATCCTAAAACAACATTTTCGTAAACATTGTGTAAAATTTCTATTTCATAATCTACACCTAATAAAGTTAAAGTAACAACGCCTTCATAAGTTCCTGCCGTTAAATCGTCACTATTAATAGGTTTGATGGACACAGATTTTAAAAATCCATCATATATTACTTCACAGATTATCCATGTAGGATGAGCAAACGTTATTGTTCCAGGTCCATTTACTTCTACAGATTGAGCTTCAGCTTCTCTTATGTTTTTTATAGCAGAAAACTCTAAAAATGTTGGAGTTAATAATGCTGTGGAGGTTTCATACAATTGAACATACAGATCTAAAGGGAGCCACTCTGAAATTGCTGCATTATAACCATATGCAAAACCAGTATAATATCCGATAGGCTCTAACTCTATAGTTATTGCTAAAGTTATATTTACTGTTTGAGAATCTGAGCCTTGGTATTTTGATATGCCATCAACAGTTTCTTGAAACACTAAATTACCGCCAGAAAGCGCAAAGCGATCAACAACACCAATTATAAAAGTTCCTGTAGCCGAAATATTAAAAGTTTGAGATGCTGGTAATGATTCGCCAACAATATGTTCAAAATTTAAACTTTCTGGAGATAATACAACAGACTCAGACGGTGTTTCTCCTGATATTAATAATCTAAAAAAATAAATTTTAGTATCTAACAGTTCTTCGCTATCATCCTCTAACACTCCGTAAACCAAGAAACCAATTTTAAAATTATATAATCCAGGAAGCGCTAAAAATAAATTTGTGAAAGCAACTTCATTTGTCACTTCTAAATTCTCTTCTGATAATACGTAACCGGTTGGTTGAGCGTCTTGAATTTCACCTTCTAATTCCATTAAGCCTTCATATGCTTCACCTCCTAAAGTAACTAAAGAACTTGTTTTAATTTTGAAACTAACATAATCTGAATCCGCATAAGAAGTAATATAATCATGTATGATTGTATCAATTTCGAAATTTGAAGGATCTGCGTCACCTATTTCATAATTCATTGTATATGGTGGAGAAGGTGAGAACTCCCAGTCTGCGCTTGGCGGCCTACTTACTGAACTTGATGAAAATTCCGGTTCGCTATGTAACTCAATATTATACGCCATTTTAATTTATGTTTAAAGGTACATCTGATGAGTCTTGTACCTGTATTGTGTCAACTGTATTTATAGTTCCTAAATCATCTGTTAGCCAACATTCTAAAAAAATACCTTTATATGTCATTTGAATTCTGTCTGAAAACTTAACCGCAGAAGCTCCTAAATATTTTGCTATTTCATTTCCGAAAAAATTAAACTTTTTTAAATCATCTGTTATAAAAGGAACTACTTTTACAGGTGTTGCTGAGGCTCCATTTATGATTTTAGCCACAGTTCCCGTTAAACAAAAAGAGGTAGGCACTTCTGTTTCATACTTTAAAGTGAGTTGCTCTAATATATTATTACAAACTACATTTAGCAGTTTATTTTTAAAAACTTCTTGAACTGAAAAATTATTATAAGCCATACTATCGTTTTGATTTATTTTCTATTTTTTCTAATGCCTTTATATCATCCCTTATTTTTTTTGCGTTTTGGTAATTTCTTTCCAAGTACGCTTCAATACCATGATCAATAATATACTGTAAGAGATCTGTGTTTTTTTTAATTACATGTAAAAGCTCTGTATTAACTGTGTTATTAAAACTAGAAGATTCCTCTTGCTGAGGATTAGACTTATATATTCCATCTTCATATCCTTTAACCCTGCCAATCTCACGATATAAACTATTTTTTAAATCTGGATTAAACTGTTTCAAATCTTCTCCATTAATAATAAGTTCTGGTGATTTTTTTCCTTGCTCTCCAGCTAAAAATACTGTTGGTTCGTCTACTAAACCTGATCTAGAAAAACCGCCATAAGCTGCATTAAATTGTTTTCCATCCTGTTCTCTAGTAATATTATAAAGTCCTTTTTGATATCCCTTTACTGGCTTGTTTTTTGCTATGATACCAACCTGAATAGTACCTAGTGTTGCTGCTAAAGCACCCATTATTAAACCAACAGGTAAAAAAGGTGTTGAATTAAAACCATTTATAGTTGCCATAGCGGCTCCAGCAATTGCATTTAACAATTGCATTTGCCAAGCGCGTTTCGCTTGTTTATATTCTAATTCAGCTTTACGCTTATCTTGTTCTTCTTCTAAAGCTTTAATAGCCGCATCGTATTGACGTCTATTAATTAAACCAGAGTCTAAAAGGTTTTTTTGCTTAATCTTTTTTCTTTCAGTAGCTGCTTCAAATTTTCTAAGTGCTTTATCTTCTTTAGCACTAACAAATTCATGATATTTAGCCCAAGCATTCATAAAAGCCTGTACTCCCATACTAGCAACACCTATAGCTCCTCCTAAATCTTCTATATTCTGAAAAGTAGTAAGCCATTGATCTGCGGTAAACCCAAGAACATCCATTTCTCCAGCTTCACCTAAATCTAGTTTACCTGAACCATCATCATCTTCGTCTTCTCCTCCTCCGGAAAGGCTGTTTTTAGCCGCTACTAATTCTTGAATTTTTAATTTAAGCGTTTCAACTTGAGCTTCAAATTCAGACTGTTGCTCTGGAGTTAAAAGCGTAAGATCAAAGCCTTCAAACTTACCTGACTCCATAAAGGAGGTTAGCTGTGCCACTAACGCATCTAAATGCTCTTTCTGTTTAACAAGCTCTTCCTTATCAAATTGTTCTTGGAGTGCTTTTTTAGCTGCGTCTAGTGTTTTAAGCTTTTCAAGTTCTTCATTGCTTATAAAACCTCGTAATTTGTTTTTTGCATCTTGAAGCTTCTTAATGCTATTTAGGTTTTTTAAAAACTGCTGCTCTCTAATAACCTTTTCGCGCTTATAAGCTTCTTCACTTGTTTTTATGTCGTCTGAATAACCTTTTTCTATAATAACACCTTTACGCAGCTCGTGCATGCTGTTTTCGTACTCGATACTTTCATTAATAGCTTTGTTTTTCTCTACCCATTCTAATTTAACCTGCTCTAAAACACTTGCTTCATTATCGCCTTCTGTTGTGCCTTTAGCTCTGGCCACATCAATTTGTTTATCTAATATTTTTAACTCCTTTTCAGCCACTAATTGTTGCTGTAATTTTTGAAGTTTAAATTTGTGATTAGCATCGTTCTGCGCCATTTCTCGAACAAAGGCATCCTGTATTAGTGCAATTCTTGCATTTTCTGCCGCTTGTTGAGCACTTAATAGCCCAGCAGCACTACCTTTAGGTAGCTTTATTTTAGATGAACCTCCTGACGTATTGAGATTTCCAGGACTTGATGTAGGCAAGGGGTTAGCATCAGGAGAAATTGGAGCTGTAGGATTGTTTTTTAATTGCGTTTTATATAATTCTTCAAGAGCTGCAATTTCTTCTTTAGTTGTATTAATAGAGTCTTGTTTGTTTTTTATCGCTGTTTCTGTGTTTTTTGATATCGCCGCTATTGCAGAAGGTCCAGACTTCATTTGATTCCATAATTGCTCATACCATTTTATGTTGTCTTGAAGACTTGAGTTTTCTTGATCTGCAAGTTCTACAGCTTTCTTTTTAATACGCTCTAACAACACATGCGAAATTGCATTTTGTTTTAAAGCCTCAATATGTTTGTTTAAAGCGTCCTTTGCTGCTAATGTATTAGCTGATTCTATGGTTAGATTATTATTGTATTCTGGAACCGTTCTGTTTAACTCATCAACAGCTTCCTGGCGTTGTTGCATAGACAATGTTTCGTCTCTAGCAACATCTAATAATAATTTTTTCTGTGTAATGGTTTCAGCTGTAACGCTTTCAGCTTCTTTTAATGCGCTATTAAATAACGACTGAGACGTTAGCGCTTTTTTAGAATTTTCTGAAAATAATAAATACGCTCCTGCAGCAGCTGTTATTAAGCCAACCACTAAACCAATTGGACTTAACATTAAAGTCCTATTAAATAGAGCCATAGCAGCTCTAGCTCTTGTAAGATTAAGTGTTACTAAATTAAATCCAGCTGATAATAATAAAGTGATAGCACGTAACGCGGTTGTTGCTACCGTTGCTGCTTTCTGGGTTAATATATATAGCCTTGTTGTTTTATCTAAAGTCCCAGTCCATAAAGCAGCTAACTTAATAGCTGTATTATAAGATATTACAGCTGCTGTTATAATAATAACAGCTTTAAGTAGAGCAACTAATCTATTTCTAAATTTCGTTACTTTACCATCTGCATCTTCACTTGCTCCAATAAATTTAGCAAACCATTCTATAAAATTATTAAGTCCATTTATAACTGATTCTGATGAAAACGCACCTATTAATCGTTTTTGTACTTTAGCAATAGTTGCCGCTAAATTATTATTTTTAATATCATACTCTGTAGTTAATGATGTTGCATCAACCAATGATTTATTTGATAATTCTATGGTTCTTCTAAAACGTTCTTGATTGTTTGCAGCAGCTCCTATTACTTTAGTCGCTCCAGTTGAGCTAACACCTAAAAATTTAAGAGTTTCACCAATATCTGTAGCATCCATTCCTTTTAATCCTTTAGAGAACTGAAGGAAAAACTCTAAGGGATTAGTGTTTACTAAATCTTTAACTTCTTTTTGGGTGATCCCCATAACCTTAGCAAACTTATCTGTATTGTTTGTTACTTGACTAAGCACAATACCATACGCTCTAGAAGATATTTCAGCCTTAATACCTGACTCTTCAAACGCAGCCCCTAATGCTAACGCTTCTCCAACTGTAGGTTTTAACGCTTCAGGTAATGATCCAACTCTTGCAGCAAATTCTGCTAAATTATCTTCGGTTGCATTTCCTGCTGCACCTAAATCATTAATAGAAGAACCAATCGCATTAAAGGCCAAGTCTACATCTAAATCTTTAGTTTCTTTAAATAAGTTTTTAAGAATCCCTAATTTACTTGCAACCTCTTCAACGCCTCCAGGAAACGAATCGCCTAAAGCCACTGTAGCCTTATTCATTACCTCTACAAAATCTGAAATTTCTTCTTTAACAATACCAACACGACCACCTTCTTCAGCAATTTTTAGTAAATCAATTCGCTGCGTTCGTGTTTTTAGAAGTCCGAATGATTTCGTTAAATCATCAACTTCATTCTTAGTCATCCCCGTTGTTTTTTGAACATCACTCTGCGCGTCTGACAACTTACCGTTGTAGTCTATCATTTTTTGTAATGTTAACACAACGCCAGTTCCTGTAGCTATAATTGAAGCGCCTAAAGCTGCATATTTATTAAAGCTATTAGCTACTTTTGATAGACTTGATTCTGAAGCTCTAGAATTAATAGATAATTTTTGTAACTGAGTATTAACTAATTTTAAATCTGCTTGAAGCTTTTTGTATTTCCCAGATCCAGGTATCATATTGTTTAATGATACACGAAGCTCTGCGGCTCTTTGCCTAAGTTGACGCATTGAAAGACCAGTAATACCTATCTTATTTTGTAATGCAGAGATTTCTAGCTTATTACTTTTTAATTCTGCATTATTTTTTTTAATTTCCGATGTAAGGTTTTTATACTCTTGGGTTGTTTTCTTCCCTTGAGCTATTAATTTAGCTCTTTCTGCATATAATTCCTTATTTGTTGTTTTTAATTCGCGTTGGCGCTTTTCAAGCTTAAACAGTTCTGCTTGCGCTTGATTGCCATTTATAACAACATCTACTTGAAGTTTTTCGCGAGTTAACTTACCGGCCATAATTAAGTAATTAATTTATAGCAATGTAAATCGAGGAAATGGTTATAGTTGTGACATGACAGAAAGTGCAAAAAAAAATCAACCTATAGGTTGATTTTGTAATTGTTTTAAAAAAAGGCTATTCATCTAAAGTAAAATCTTTAGTTAAATCATGCGTGACGAATTGATCATCGTCTTCTAAAACAAGTAAATTGTCTTGAAGTTTCCATAAACTGCCTTCGTCTACGTGGATGCCTTCTATACTAATAACGTCTATGCTGTTTCGGTACATGGCTCTTGGATTTTAAGAGTTGGTAAATCTTCGAAATGCTCTGGCTTGAATGTTATTAATTCGTCCAGTAAGCGTTCTAAGAGCGAATGATGAAACAAGGTGTCGCGCCTATCTTGTTTGTTATCTGCTAGAGAGGAATCTAAATAAGCAGATTTCATCTCGTTAAGAGAATCTTTAATTTTTTTAGGCTCCCACTGGTAAACGGTGTCTCCCCAAGTTAATAAAGTGTTGGCTAATTGCAACGTGTTTTTTGGTTGCTTTTCTGTGTTTGAATTTTCTTTTGACATAATCGAAAATATATTAAAAGCGAAGCTTACCCTTAGATGTGTCAAAACAGTCTAGGACTGGATTCTCTTTCGTTTCCTTCAGAGCACCATAGATAAGCTTCTATCGTTAATAAAATATAGTTTCGGATTTCTCCTAGCTGTTTTGACAAAGCAAACATAAAAAAATTATTAATACAATATGCGTTTGCACATGTAAAAATAATGATAATTCACTTGTAGTGAATTAATTAGATGTTAATATTTACAAGGAGTGAATTATTCAAAATTTTGACTACTACTTAATCTAATATATTTACCAAATATTATAAGATAAATATTATGAGTTTGCTTGTCAACCAATCTATCTAAACGTTTTCCGTCTATTCTAAGAGTGCCCATCCATCCAGAATTTAAGTTAGCAATTGAAAATAAGCCTAAATTGGTAAAAGATAAATCAAACACTGGTGAGAAATAACCTTTACTAGATTTAATTATTGGAGAAGCATGCTTGAATGTTCTCGCCATGTAGAATTCAGTTAAAGGTTCTCTGCTATTATCTACCTTGTTTTGAAATTCTGATTCTGAAACATTAGAGACTAAAAGAGCAATAACTAATATTACAAGTGATATTATTTTCCATTTCTTCATAATAAATAATTTAAAGGTTAGGATATAAATATAAAAAAACCTGCATTAACAGGCTTTAGTTTAGGGATTAAAAAATTTTTTGAATGTGATTAAAAAAAACGATCGCTTCTGTTCGACGGGTTTTACAGTTTGCATAGTCGCTTGTTAGAAAAGCCTCTAACACTGTTTTAATTGTTTTTTTGTGGTTACTAGACGTGTTAATTTCTAGAAGATCTTCCTTCCATTTTTGCATGCTTTAAAGGTTTTTGGATTAAACAAATTGGGAGAATTTGCTATTAAAACATCTTTAAAGTAAACTAAAAAAAGCGTGACAGCCTGTTAATAATTAGTTAAGTAAAGATTTGGGTTAGGGAACTGCTATAAATGTATATTATATTTTTGAGCCAACATGCTTTTCATTCTTTGAGTATATTCAACGCTTAAACGAAAGACAATATTGTTTAACATACCATAAAGAGGCTTATTGTGGACTGCGTGTGATTTCTTTTTTATTTTTCCTGTTGAAGTTTTTCGCGTTTTCATATCTGTAAACCGCAATTCTAATGGATGCGTATAAGTACCTACATTATCATTAACAGTAAACCCTCTTTCTGAATAAAAATCGGAAGTTTTGAAACCTCTTGAAGACATAAGACTTGTTTGTCTTTGATCAAGCTCTTGAAGTTCTTCACGTAGAACTTCTGAAATAAAACGTTGCTCTAGGAGATCTTGAGGATTGTATTTACTTCGTGAGTCTAGAACGTCCAATTTATTTTAGTTTTAAATAACCAGCATCGAACAACACTTTTAGTTTTTGTTCAATTCTATTTCGGTTTCGTAAATTATAAACTTTGTTTTTATCTAACCCTAATTCAGATTTTAAAGATGAGGATTTAAATATTTCTTCTAAAGCATTGTCTATGTCAGATTCTTTCATTTTAATTGTTTGTTGGTCGCACAATGTACGACTTTATACAAACATATCAAAATCTAGCATAATTTTCCAACCATTACAGCTGCTTAAATTCCAAACAGGTACTAATTTTATATTTTGAGTATTTAAAAACCTAAGCTCAGTACATCCTTCACGACTAGAATTTAATATATATTCTAAAATTTTTTCAATAACCAAATACGTTTCTTCAAAAATATCTAAGAATTCTTCATGGTTGATTTCTGAAAACGTTGTTTTCTTTAAAACCATGAGCTGAGTAATATTAGTTAGTTTAAATTCGTCTGCATTTAACCCTTTTCCTCCAAAGTCTGGCATAATACCTACTAATAATAAATTATTGTCTGACTGATGCGCTTCTAAATACTTCGTTAAGGCCGATTTATCTATTAATAAGCGTTGGCTATTAATTTCTGAAAACTCTTGTTTAAGCCCTGCCAAATAGCTTCTGAACCAATTGATTTTTCCCATAATAATTAGTTTTCTTGTTTAGCTTTAATCTCTGCTGCTTTTGCTTCTGCTAAAGCATCTAAATCACGTTTACGTATATCGTAAAGCCTTAAAAGCACTTCCCATAGGTTTTCTTTACGTAAATCGCTTAGTGTTCCAAATACACCACTTTCTGCTATCTGAAACGCCAAACTTTTAAAACCTAATCCTGGTATATCGCTTTTATGTTCTTTTTCATCTGGTTGTGATTCAAATAGTATAGATAAATCTATTACCTTGTTTTCCCATAACACTCTTGAAGATGACACATATTCTTGAAAAGCTCCAAAGAATAAAAAGAAACCATAAACTTGGCCAAAATCGACATGATTTTTAAAAAGGGTAATCCTTTTTTCTGTCTGATGTTTGTTGTAAATCTCATTCTTTTTTAAATAAAAAGTAGCCATAAGCATATATAAATACTTTTTATCCTTTGCTCGAAAATACATTTGAAATAAATTTAAACCGTCTTCATATTGTCCGAACGATACATTCATAAACCTTGCTTGTGGTCCTAAATATTTCTTTAAAACAGGTCTCACATAAGGCGTATGATTTATAACAAAATCTTGCTTTATAGCTAAGTCTCCATCTTCAGTTTTATTAAAAAAAGTATCTATTAATTCTGATATTTGATACAAATTAGCATAAAAATCAAGATCTTCATTTTTATTAGAAGCCTTTTGTTTTTGATCTATTTCAATGTTTAAGATTGAACATATTGCTTGTACTCTAAACTCTTCATAATTATAATATCCTGTTTGCCATAAATACAGCAAATTAACCACGCTCTTATATTCGTCTTTATTACAATGAGCGAGTTCTTTTGGTACAAACCTAGTTATGTTGTTGTCTGGTATATAAATGCTATGGTGAGTGGCGGTTTCCATTATTTAAAAAGGTCGGTATAACTTAAATTTAAATTATTCATTCGTTCTTCAAATTTTGTAGTTACAGCTATTCGCACCTCTTCTTTGTTTTTATAATCTTTAGGGATATATTTTGAATTTGCATCTATACCAAAAAAATCTTTTAGGAAAGAGTTTACATCTTTTCTTAAAGCTTTTCTTGCGCTTAACTGTTTTTTGAAAGCGCCTTGCATTTTAACATAAGCTTTCGCGATAATAAATCTGCGCTTAATTTTTTTAAAAAAATTAATAATCCATTTTATTAGTTTCATTTATATATTTAGTTTAAGTTGATACGAAATTGTCATTTTTATTAAACCCATAAGGATCCTCTGATTCTGTTTCTGATGTTTCTACTACAGGAGGAGGAAACATAACCTTATAATGGTCTTCGATCTCTTTTAAAGATTTATTGCAATCTTCTAAAAATAGATTTGATACTTGATCTACTTCTAAAAACTGAGGTACTGAACGTCCTCGTATTGTTGCTCTATCACCTCTTACTGGTTGAAGAACCCCTTCAGGAAATAAGTTTATTTGTAAGCGTTTAATACCCCAAGACAAAGCATAATAACAACACGCGTCTTTTATTAGAGTTATCATTCTGGCTTCATTTAATGTTATAGCCTCTTGAGCTTCTCCGTCTGGTTCTTTAGCAAAATACAACACCTTAGCTTTAAGACTCTCAAACACAGTAGATCCTATTCTAGAAAGAATATTACGGTTTTCGCACATCTCTAGTCCTGGTCTTAATTTTAAGAAAAGGAGTGATGATGATAATTGATATCTAGGCTCATAGTCTTTTAAGTTACGCACAAAAAGTTTATGTGACGCTTTAAATGCATCAGAATCTTTCCATGTATCGCTATTTTGATCTAAATAATTAAGCAATCTATCTGCAGCTTTAAATGAGCGTCTTTGAAGGACATCATCGCTTCTTACGATCATGTGTTCAAACGGTGTCTTTTCGTCTCCAGAAGAACGCATACGCCTTCCGTTTGGAGTATGAGCCAAGTCGTTTGATGGCGCAAACATAGCATATGACATAGTAGCTAATGCATATCGAAATATTTCTGTCATGTCTTCATCCTGATATGGTGTTGATGCGTCTTCTGCTCCTTCAATATTTAACTCTGTATTAGCAATTAAACTATCGTAAGTCGATTTTCCTATAAGATCTATTAGCTCTTGTGCAGCATTACGTAAATCTGGTTTAATTTTGCGTAGTGGGATGTCTGCATCTGTGAAACCTAGAGCTTCTTTATATTGCTTTTGAAATTCTGTGCTATTCGTGCTAAAAGGATATTTCATTACTCTTGGTTTTTAATTCTTTTACTACTGGTTACGTCCTCCTCTTTTTGTGGCGGTAAATGATAAAAGCCTAATTTTAATTCTTTTTCTGGAAAGTTAATTTTAAGCGCATAGTTTACTGCTTTCATTACAATAGCCTCTGGAATGTCTATACCTGTTAACAAGTAGTTTTTTAATGCGTAAAGCTGTTCGCTTCCTGAATCTGCTCTTCCTGATTCTCCTGCGCCTCCTAATGCTGGATGCATACCTACACCTGCCGCTACCATTCTATTAGCCTGATTACTTATTGTAATTTGTGCTGTTACAAAATCTTTAATGTTTTGTTTGATTTCTTTAATTTCCCAGCCTTCTTCAAAAATCTTATGACCTTCAATAGTTACATATTTAATTGAATGCCAAAACTTTCCTGTGTTCTCTGCTCCTGATAACACTTTTGAGATTTCTCTTAGATAATTCTTTTTATAATCTAATAATTGCTTATCTGTATATGGTTTTGAAGTAGTCGCTTTCTTTTCTAATTCTTCTTTTGCTTTATCCCAAAACTTAGCTGGTGAAATTACATGGTATTTTAAATTTATGCTGTTTTTGGAAAGCGCTTTTAATATAATTGGAATTGCTGTAGATCGACGAATCCATTCTAATGAACCATATAAGTCTGGTACAGTATAATAGTCTGAGCAAAAACTATATTTGTTGCTATATAAAATAGCGTTTCTATGCTCGAAGGGCTTTTGAAAATCGAATAACGCATATACATCGTAATCTGTAACACTGGCTACACGCTTAAAGTTCCAGTCTGTTACTATGCAGTATTTTGGTTTATATGAACGTGCACCTATGTCTGTGGCTAATCTTCCTTCTCCTGGTGATACGTGTTCTAATTTAGCTATAGATGGTTTACCAACTCTTGCGCCTTTAGCTAAATAGAATTTAGTATAGCAGGCTTGGATATAAGAGTAGTCTTCTTTTATTTTTTCTAAATAATCTATATAACCCCAACTTTCCAACCACGTTTGCACACGTTTATCCTGAACCCATGTTCTTACTAAATTATTATCAACTAATTCTTCTTTATATAATTGAGGTCCTTTACCCCAAAGTAATTGACCTTTTTTTGTTAAAATGCCTGGTGATATAGAGTTGTTCTGGATTACATCTTTAATAACTTTATCTAAGTCATTATTTGTGCCAAAAGGAAAGACTCTATAATTGTCTATTTGATATTCTTGATTTGTCCAATCTAGGGTGTCTTGAACAGTTTTGTATTTATCAAACTCTCTTGGATTTTCTGCTGTCTCAAATGTAAATGCCACATCGTCCACATTTACAATAGCATTCTGATTATAAAATTCTATTTCATTCATCTATATCTATATTATTAAACCTCAAAAGAAGCGGTATATAAAATGTTTTATTCTCTGATGTATCTAGGTTTACATAGCCTATTAGGCTCCTGGCCTTATCACTATACTGCTCATTCAAACCTGTTCTTAGTAGACACTTGCGCACATGTCTAACACCTTTAGACTCTTCCTTAGTTGTATTACATGTAAGGAAAGTAATTGAAAAAGGAATATTATTCTTAGATAACTCTCTCATTCGTTTAACAGCCTCGTATACTTTCATAGTGCAATAATAATAATGGTTGGCGCTTATTGTTGTGACACGACAACACCGTGTCTGCTCTATAGCATACATTATGTTGTTACATAATGATATATAGTATATGGTTGCTTTCAGCGAGTTAACTTGTTGGATGCAAGTGTCAACGTCATATATCTAAGGTTTAAAGCGTGTGTAATTGCATATACAGTTCTCAGCGGGACGGAGTGAAATCTTTTACACGCTTTTAACCATGATTTTTAATCTAGGTTAAAACGCTATAAACGTGATATTTATATTTTTTTTTGTTTTTATTTTCTCAATATTCTGATATTTTTTTTTAAAAACTTGTCCTATTTAGAGAGATTTTAAATAAAAGAAAAAACAACAAATAAATGTTTTAAAGTCGTAATAATTACGACTTTTTTTTGTATATTTATATAAGTTAATTAATTAAAAATCATACACTTATGACAACAAAAACGAAAGACGCAACAACGTCTAAAAATGTAAAAAAAACAGTTGCACCAAAAAAAGCAACTCAACAAACAAACGGAGCAACTTTAAAAAAAGAACCTGTTGTAAAATTAGATGTTGCAAAAGCCACCGTTAAAGAGATTTTAAAACCAACTGCAAAAGGTCGACTAAACAGACTTGAAACGTTAAATATTTTAGCGGATAAGTTTAACGCAGTTAGCGGAAAATATGACGAATTAACGCATTTCATGGCAGGAAATGACACCACTAACGCACAAATGAAATTCTCAAGCGCAAGCAATTACAGTTTTACGCTTCGCAATCCTGCTATTATAGATAAAATTTTAGGTTTTGTCGAAACTGAATTTGCTCAAATAGTAGAGAAAGCCGAAAAAGAAGTTTTAAACTTTCAAGTTTAAAAAAAGCTAACAACGATAAAAGCCTACTATTTGCGGTAGTAGGCTTTTTTAAAATTTATGACTTATGACAACACAAGCCAACAACAAAAACAAAAGTAATTCTTTTAAAATTAGTGAGCAAGTTAAAAGCATCTTACATAATAGAGGGCTTTCAAAAGTTTTTAATTATAACGATTATAATTATTTTAAAGAATTATGTAAAAGCGCATTTAATAAAGCGCAAGCCATAGCAGATAAATTCACAGAAGAACACGAGCAAGAAAGCGAGTTAAACGAATATATTTTTTAAGATGAATTTATCCAGACCTTACAAAACAAATGTTAATAAAATAACGCTATTTAGAGAGCCTTCAACCATTGAAAAAACTAAAATTAGTTGTAGTCGAGATATAGAAGCTTTTAGCCGTCAAATGTATGGTAATACCATTTCTATTTTAGAGGATTTTTATATAGTATGCTTAAACAATTCTAATATTATTGAGGATTTCGTACACATTAGTAGAGGAGGTATAACAGGCACTTTAGTAGATATTAGAATACTTGCTAAAATCGCTTTAGAATCGCTTTCAGTAGGCGTTATTTTAGTTCACAACCACCCAAGCGGAACACTTATCCCAAGCCAAGCAGACAAAAACTTAACGCAGAAAGTTAAAAAAGCTTTAGGTTATTTCGATATAAAAATTTTAGACCATCTCATTTTAACCGAAAACAGTTATTTCAGTTTTGCAGATGAAAACATTCTATAAAAATTTATCAATTATGACAACAACAACAACAACAATACACGAAGCAATGCAAAATTGCACCACTAAAGACCAAAAAAAACAGTTGCTAAAATCTATTAGCATTGATGCTAAAGAGCAAATACAACTAGGAGCAACCGAAGAAGAAACCGTAAACGGTGTTTTAATTAGTTGGTTAACAAATAAAACGCACCAAGAATTTAACGGTTTTTGGCAATGGAAAAAACTCGGCTACAAAGTTAAAAAAGGCGAAAAAGCATTTTTTATATGGAGCAAAAAACGAAAAGCCAAAGACAAAGATAGCCAAGAAGATGACAAAGAATACAGTTTTTTTAGTCTGGCTTATTTATTTAGTAATGCACAAGTTGAACCACTAAAAAAAGAAGATGCTTAAAACACAAAACACGCCGCAACATTTGAGAGAGTTAAACTCTCTCTTTTCTTTCATAGCAAGAAGACACGACGCATCGCGCGTCTTCGACGATTTCCTAACCCTTGTCATTTGCTGTCTAGCCAGACAAACACAAGAGGAGTGGTATTTAGATACCATAAGGAAATACGACGAAGACGAAATAAATAATTTAACCAAAATGTTTGCAACACTTTTAATTATTTATGAAAAATCGCTACGCGATGAAGATTGGATAGATCCTCTAGGCGAATACTACGAGGAACTAGCAGGAAATTATAAAAAGCAAGGTTTTGGCCAATTCTTTACACCTAAGGGAATTTGCGATATGATGGCGCAGTTTACCATAAAGGAAAACGACTTTGGTAACCATATTAACGATTGTGCTGCAGGAAGTGGCAGAACCTTGCTAGCTGCAAATAAAATTTGTAAAGGAAATTATTATATAGCTCAAGACGTAGACCACGTATGCGTTAAAATGTGCTGTATTAATATGGCTATACATGGCCTAAAAGGAGAAGTGCACCACATGAACACCTTACAAAATAATAAGCCCTGGAATAGTTATATTATTAACCACGATTGGCATAAAACCAAAACACCATTTATCTATAAAACAAAAGCCGACAATTAGTCGGCTTTTTTGTTTCTCATTTTTATAAGTCCTTCACTAAACACATAATCATTATATGAAGTGTCAGGCTCTAGGAGTATAAACTTATATTTTTCTAGAACTGCTTTATATTCATCCAAATTAGACTCTATAAAATCTAAATCATGTGTGTCATACCAATTATTTTCATAAGCTAAAATAGCATCTTCTTTTTCCTGTAAATCCTGCAATAGCTCATAATTAATATTACATTTTTTATAGAATTCTTTCATTATAAAATCAAAAAATGTAGTAAGCTCATATCTAGGCTGTTTTCTTGCTAATTCTAACCATTGCTTACTCATAAACTCTAATTGTGCTTCTGTATATTCTGGTAATGTAATTGATGTCTTGTTCATTACTTATGAAATTTAGAAGTTATCGATTCCTTATACAGAGTGATTGATTACAATTTTTACCTATCATTTCAGAAACAGGTTTTTGGCATATTTTACAAAGATCAAGATTCATACATGTGTTCTCCTCATACTTCAACTCCCCTAAAATTAACAATCTGTTGATGGTCTTTAACTGCAAATTACAAGCTTCATAGGTTTTTAATTTTGTTTTAGCTTCCATAAAACCTAATCCAGACGCACTTAAAAAATCCATTATTTCATTTTCTGGAAACCCAGTAATCACGTGTAAAGAATAAACACTTTGTTCATGTGGTATTTCTTGCTCTGGAATAGGAGAGTTGCCTCTCAATTTACTTCCTGTTTCAACAAACTCACCTTTTATTATAGAACCGTTTTGAAACTCAATTTTATGGACATATTTAGAAGAATCATCAAGCGCTTCGGCAAATGCTAATTTTTCCTTAAAATTTAAAGGTCTATTAATTTCTATTTTATCACCATTTAAACTTAAATGAAATGGTTTTCCGGATTCACCTGCTAAATATTGTTTAGATAAACAAATAGCTTTTTCAATATGTTCATCTAACCAGTTAGGAATATTATCTAAACGAGGATAACCACTACAAAAAACTTTCCCTGAAATATGCTTGATAGCTACATTATAGCTTTTTCCGTGCTCTTTGTTTCTTTCTAGAACAAGACTGTTGTCTTTTAGTTTTTTAAAGTTTTCCTGAAGTAAGGCTTCTTCGTGATTCATAACTTTTCTTGGTTTACCCAAATATACAAAAAAAACCAATGGTTCAGCATTGGTTTTTGTATCGGTGACACGGATAAAACTAACATTCGTCAGTATTTACAAGCTAAAGATATAAAAAATTAATTAAACCCTTCTAAGCCTGTAGGTAGCCATTCTCTCGAATATTTAACAATGTTAACCCATTTTGGTCTATACAACAAGTACTTGCCAGCATCACTAAAGTTAGTACTTTGCATAGGTAGTTTTTTTAATGGCAAATCCTCACTTGTTTTGTCTTTATGAATACGATTACTACCTGTTCTAGTGTCTTTTTTAACTATAATTCGAGATAATTCTAAAGAACTCTTATATTCTCTACACTGGTATTCGTCTATTAACAGCTGTGGTAATCCTGGAACGTTTCCAGAAAGCAACTGCTTCATTAAAAAGAACTCGTCGTCATGGTAAATAGTAGCCTGCCCTAAGCTTTTTAAAGTCACTTTCCACCCTGTACTATGTCCATTTTTATCAAATTCAATATGTTTTTTTACTTCAGAAGCCCAATCTCTACCACTACTTTTGTATTGGTTTCCAGATCTGTCATAATACATATCTAACCGCTTGTTAACGTGAGGACCAAAAAAGGTTACAAAGGCTTCGCCTAGTTCTTTCGAACTTTTTGGAACTAACGTGTGTAAACCTTTCGCAATTCTATATTTAGAACCATGGTCTTGGCCTATAAGCATAGAAATCATTCTACCAAAATCTACACCACATTCTAATGGTGCATGCGGATCTACATAGCGCAACATTTCGCTTGTAAATGGTGCTGCATCTTTAATACCTGTTTGCTGTACTACTTCATTAAGAATACCATCGCTATAAAAATGCTGAGAACCTAAACCAGAATAGAACTTTTCGCCATCTTCTAAAGCAGATTTAAACGAAAGCACACTTTGCTTAAACTCTTCCCACCCTAAATTTTCAAGTTGATCAAAAATATAGTCTGGAGTTAAAATATCTAAATTCACTAAACTAGAAACAACCATAAAAAAAGTGGTATGTTTTCTAGCAGTGTACCAGCGTATCATCCAACGCTCGCGCTGTTTTATTAGTTTTTTAAGAGCAGATTTATTTCGTTTATCGTAAGCGTGTTTAATTTTAAGATTAATCTCATTTAAAATGCAACCTGCTTGAAACGCTATTTTAACACGCTCTAAATCCATGTTTTCACGCGTTTCCATAATCCAGTCATGGTTCTTTTTACTAATATTTGGTAAATCTGTAGTAAAAGTGGTCCCACGCCATAAAGGAGAATGCTTTACCTTGCTATGCCCACGAAGCGCAGGAATAATAATGTCTAACACTTTCTTGTCAAAATACTTGACTTCATCACCAAATAAATGCTGAATAGAATCACCTGCTAAACCTGAAGGTTGATCAAGCGAGCCTAATTTAAAAATACAACCATTGTAAATGGATATCGTATTTTTATACCGAATGATTGGAGTATATGGAAGATCAAAATGCGCAGGAGGCCGTTCGTCTATGACAAAATGCTTCCCTTCAATCCAGCCTTTGTATTCGCGCCAACCCTCTACGAGTTTTGGTATAACTTTATCTTTGGCATTTACAAACGTATCTGCAGCAAAGCCAAAAACGCTCCTAGGCATTTCGTAAACACAGTCCATAGACCTGTCTGCTAAAATATCTGTAGTCTTGGTAGTTCCGCGACCTGCAATAATTCGTAAATGCTGAGGCGCTGTTAAATCAATAATTTGTTTAACAGGATTTCCATATCTATATTCTACATTAGAATCATTCTTCATTATGGCGAGGATCTTCGTATGGTTCTAAAAAAGCTTTAAACGGAAGCTCTCCAGCTTCACGTTTTAAAATATCTTTTTCAAGCTCTGTAAGGTCTGTTAGTCTATCAATAAAAGCAGCAACCTCACGCCTGTCTGCTTTTGGTATTCCAACTTTTTCAGGATCCATCGTGTAAAGCTTAAATGGTCTGTCAAACAAGCCTTCTGGAAAGTCTTCTAAGTCAGGCTGGTCTAATTGACGCAGTTTACCCATTTCAAAAATCATTTTAGCCACTTTAGAAGCGTCTGAGGTGTCTTTCATGGCTCCAATAGCAAAAGACACAACCTTTTCCATTTGCTCTGCGTAAACGTTGCGCCAGGCGGCTTTACTTATAGTTGTGTCGCAATAGAAGTATTCTACTGCTTGATTGTAGAGTTTTGTAGCAAAGTACCTGGAGTATTTGTCTACTTTCATTAAATGATTTACAATAGCATCTTTACTCGCGTACTTGTCAATACGAAGCATCATACCTCGTACTTTCTCCATGAGCAACATGTATTCCATAGTGTCGCTAGTTTCCTCTCCAGGAACGCCATTCTCTATAAAATCATAGATTTCATCTAAACTAATATCTCGTAAATCATTCGCCATAAAATATCTGTGCTTTTAGGTTTTCAATACGCTTATCCTCAGCGCTTTTTTTGTAAATCTGTGCTGCAGTAATATTTCCGGACTTGGCATTTTGTGCCAATTTATCGTCAATCTCAAATTGTGCTTTTAATCTACCTTTTTGTATAGCAGTCCAGATTGCAGAATCTTCTGTGGTCGCTTCTTTTATAAAGGCAGATTTTTTCATACCAACATAAAGCGCCATGTCTTTAAAAGAATAGTTTACTGCAGACAAACGTTCTACGGTTTCTGCAAGTGTTAGCTCTTGAAGCTCTTCGCTTTTTGTTGGATTATCTTTTGTCATTGTTCTGAATTAATTACCATTCGATAATAAGACAGTTAGTTATTACACCATCCCAATCGCCTCTGTAAACTTTAAATCCATCTTCAATTAATTGAAGTCTAATTTTTTCACTAACATATACGAAGTGGGGAATAAAGCATTTAAACTCACTTCTACTATTAGCTTCGCTTATTAGTTTGTAAATGTTTTCTAGAGCTTCTGATGTTTTTTTTAATTCACATGCTTTCATAATTTCTAAAGTTTTAAAGTTTAATAATTTCTCCATTAATAGCTTTGTGCCTAATTTGCACATCTGTAAATAGTTTTTCGCGAAACGCAAATAACTTTGCGCAATTCGCAAATGTGTATTGTTCGTAATACGCATTATCGCTCCAGTTTCCTGAACCTTCAATCACATAATGTGCTTCTTTTGTTTCGATAAGGCATACTTTAGCATGAACCCAAGCAAATAACACATTTATATTAGCATACTCTCTGTTTACAGACGCTAGCAAGTCTGTAATTACAGGATTACGCCTAAGCATGGTATCGCTAACTAAAAGCGTTATTCTATCCACCAAACCGTTTCTATGAAGCTCCACTAATGCATTTATAACACGTTTATTAATACTGTAGGTTGTGGCCATTAAATGTTTAGCTGTTTGATGCTCTAACACAACCGGAATAAACGTAAAGGCATTAAAGGAGTTATCGCTCTGTAAAAAAAAGAACTCTTCACTTTCTGGTAAACGCTTAATGTCTTTTTTTACCGAAGCTACTTTTTGGTAATGTGCTGCTAAGTATTTTGAAACAAAACTTCCAGATGCAGATGTCTCAATGGCACGAGAAACATCGTTGTCTGGAAGCGTGAAAAATTTATTAGACATAGATTTAGCTTATTTTTTCTAAACGCGCATCTATTAATTCTAATTCATGTTTAAATTCATTTAGCTTTTTTTCAAAAGCATCTTTGTCTTCGCCTGCTTCCATTTTATCTAGTTTCTTAGAATCTCTAGAAATGTAAGAGCGAAGATTTTTTTGGCGTTTTGTAAGTTCTACAGTCGATAGTTTTCCAACTTTCTCGTTTAACATCTCGTCTGCAAAAATTGGGTGCTTCCCTAAAATTTCGCCGTGCTCATTATAGTAGTTCAGCTCGTCGTAGATCTCTAGGTTTAATTCGAAATTACCTATAGATTTCACGCCTAATTCATAAAGTTCTTCGTTTGAAGCGCCTAGCTCAATAAGTTTTTTAATTTCGTCTCTTGCGTCTAGATAAGCATAGTAAGCTGTACGCTTGTCTGCTACAAGAATTTTAAACTTATCTGGACAATCTGCATCGTTTAAAAACGGAAACTCCTCACGAAGCTTCAAATGTGTTTTTACTTCTTCTGGAGCGTTAACAAATAATTGTTTTACAGCTTCAGTAGCTTCTTTAAGTTTATTATTGTCAGAAGTTTTTAAAGCTTCTAAATAAGCAATTAAATCTACTTTCTTTTGAGATTCTGGACCTACTAAAAGCGCTTCTGAAACCGCTTTTGCTAATGGTTTTAATTCTGTGTTGTAATTTGCTTTTTGTAAATCAAGAGCGTTTAATTGAGCTTTTAATTCTTCAGATAGTTTTGGAGTATCGATGTCTTTAGCATTTACAGTAACAGTCTTTAGTTGTTTCTTTGTAGACAACAACTCACTGTCTTTAATGCCGCAAAGTTTTTTAATATCATATTCTAAAGCGTCTAAGTTTGTTTTAGAGAAACCTGCAGCATTAAAATAACGCTTTTGTCCTGGAGACACTTCATCTAGTTTTAAAAAAATAGAGAGGATGGCATTAAATTTAGCTTTAGGCGAATTATAAGAAGCAACAAGTATTGCTTTTACTTCGTTTTTTGTTGTAGTTTTCATACGTATGTATTTAAAATGTTTTTCTTAAGAGCTTACAATGTAATTGCAATTGCATTTACTAACTGTGACACGGTAAACAAAAAAGGCTCACATACTAGATGTGAGCCTTTTTACTATTAATCAGGGATTCTTTAATTAACTGCGGTTTCTCTCTATTAAATAAATAGTAGAACCACCATCAACCACTTCTAATGAAATAGTTGCGTTCTCTAGAGCTGTCCAAGCTGTGCCGTCTTTTAAAATTACGGTAGCTTCAGTTAAATCTCCTGCAGACAAGGTTGCAGGATCTGTACCACCAGAACCAATTAAAGTTACAACATCGCCATGAACTAAATCAAAATCTGATAAAGAAACAGCAGCTGTAGTATCTAAAGCTTCCACTTTATATTGGTACCCATTTGCTACTAACATATCAATAGATACATCTGTGGCTGTTGGTGCTGCATAAGGAATATTTCCTGTCCAGAACGAAGGAACAAAACGAGTACCTTGAATTTGTTCGAATGTGAACGTGTGTCCTGCGCCTTCTTTATCGTTTTTAAACGAGTTCTTTAAACGTAATGGCGAACACTTGGTCCCATAAATACGTTTAGTGTTGTCTGCACATGATCCATAAACAATAATAAGGTCTTCACCTAAATTGTTTTGGAAAAACTCATGCGCTTCTAATTCGTCTCCTGGATGCGTAGCTACAAATTTTTGCATAATTTGTTCTGCATCTACTTCACCTTCAGTTTCGTATGTAGGTTGCTGATTCACGCCTGTCATGTATATGTATATAGGTTTTTTACCTGATACCATGACAAAATCGCCAACAGAACGAACCCCTTTACTGTCTCTTAAAGGCCAAACTGCAATATCTCTACTTCTAAACACGCCTACGTTTGCGTCTTTAGGTTTTGCTGCTCCAGATCCTGGAGTTGTACTTTTATCTACATTTATAAATTCGTAAGACATAATCTTATGTTTTTTAGAAGCCTGCCCGAAAGCAGGCTATGTTATTAATTAGGCTGCTATAGTTCTTGCTACTTCAGTCCACACGCCATCTACCAATACAAAGGTTATATTGTCTGCGCCATCTGCTAAAACAGCTTCGGATGCAACTTCAATATTTCCTGCTACATCATTGATAGTAACAGTTCCACCTGCTCCACCATTTACAACTATTTGTTGTCCTTCAAATCCGTTTAAGATTTCGTCTAACACATCGTTAGCGACACCTGTAAAGTCGAATTCGCTTCCATTTGTTGCATCTATACTATCTACATAGCTAGTATCTGCTACTGGAGCAGTTGCAGGAGTTGTAGTACGCTTAATTTCTGTAAGGGTTTTATCTGCATTTACTAAAAGCGTTAATGTACCACCTGAAGCTATAGACCAATCAGCATCTCCTGTAAGCGTGATGTTACCATCGTCTGTTACATTTCCTGAAGAAGTTGTATCTCCTTTAATTTTTACAATTTGACCAGCAAACGTATTGCTAATAGTATCTAAATTTGTAGACCAACCATTTCCTAAATGAATGTTAGAGTATGGTAAAGCAACCTCTCCAGTAGCATCGTCATAAAGTGTTACAGACATATCTTGTAAATATGGAGGCATATTTGCCCAAACTGTTTGTACTTTAAATGCTTCTGGATCTGTATCTTTTACTTTAGTTCCAATGTGGTCAAAACCAGCTCCCCATTTATAGTCAGCAAAAATATGCGTGTCTCTTAAAATGTTTTGGAAACGATACATCGATTTTTCTCCTGGTTTATTCTCGTACAACTTAATGTTGTTTTCGTCTGTAATAAACATGAAGTTAGAGCCTTCTAAATCTCTAAGTGTTACAAAACGGAAATTTAAATAGTTTTCAATTTCGTTTACCTCTTTACCGTTGTAGTTGTTGTCTAAACCAAATAACTGACGTTTACGTTCTTTGTAACGTCTCATCCAGTAAGGTGATAAATAAAAGACCATACCTTCAGCGTTTTTAGACTCTTCAGGAATATTATTTTCAATAACATCTTTCACATAATCTACAATATTAGTAGTAGTTGGCGCTCCCATATTTGCAATACGGAATTTAGCATCGTACCAATACGCTTTCCATAATTGAACTAGTAAACCATCTCCTCTATGTATCGCTCTACCTGCTACAGTAGCGTTATTAGGTGTTTTCACAAAGACACCATTAATCGCTACTTTACGATCTTCTTGACGCACCTTCTTATCTAATTCGACTAATAAGAATTGAACGAAAGACATTTTAAACGGAGAAGAACCTTCTTTATTCATCATGTTCAACCAAGACGCCTCAATTTTCTGTAAGAAATATCCTTGATGCGTAATATCTACTTGAACAGGGAATACTTTATTTTCTTCTGGCTGAATTAATTGCTTGTTTTTAGCTAAGTATGGTAACTTTCTAGCTTGAGACACTTCTGCAGACACAATATTAGCAGTTGCAATTTTATCATCAACATTAGAAACCAAAGTCCAGAAATCTGGTAAGCCTATTAAATCTCTAAACAGAGAATTTACAGCTGAAGGATTCTGTCTGTGATATAAATCGATATCACCTTTAAGCGTTTGTAATTCGGTACCATCTTCGGCCATAAAATCTGTAGGACCATTTCTTAATCCTGCAGCTCTCTGGTTCCAAGGTCTACTTTCAAAAGCGTCGTAAGCTTTGCCAGTACCTAAAAAGTGAGTTTTAGAGTGCATATCTTTTAAATTGTTACGGTTTCCTGTAGCTAATGGCGTGTCTTCTTCAGGCGCTTTTAATAAAGTTTCTAGCATTTTATCGGTTTTCTTGTTGTGCTCAAGAAGTCCAGATAAAATTTGTTTAATGTCGCCAGATTCTGCTGCGGCTTTTTTAGGATCTTCTATTGCTTCTTCAGCATCCTCTGCAGCGAGTCCATGTGCTTTTAGCATATCCATCGCTTCTTTTTTAAGGTCAACCAACTGTTGATCAGTGTCGTCCTCGTCTTTAGCAGCTGCATCTGCTAATTCCTGGTTCATGGCATCAACCACATCATCCAGTTTTGTTTTTGGTCCAAGAGCGTCTTGGAGTTTCTGTTTTTGATCTTCGCTTAAATTTATCTTTCCGTCTTCAACCAACGATTCGGCAGAAAAGAAAGCTAACATAAAAGCATAGAGCGCTTTGAATTTTTTCATTGTACTTGTTTTTATTTGTTAATAATTAATTAATAGAATATGCTTCAGCTAGGGCTTTCGCAATTTGCATAGCGTCTTTCATATTTGCTTTTTGATTGATCATATTTAAACGAATAGCGTCTTCTGTTCCAAAAGTTCTACCAGTTAACACACCTTCTTCTTCAATAAGATTTGGATGTGCTTTTCTTACTGCAGCTTGAAATTTTTGAGCCATTGGGTTTAAATGCATGTCTCTTAATAACTGATAGCCTTTTTCTGGATCTTCTTTAATGGCTTTTGGAATTTCATTTTTATGCTCAGATAAATCTGAATAGACTTCGTGAGTATCCACTCCCATTTCTTCATAATATTTAGTAGCATCCATCCAGCTGCTCACCACACCAACACTTCCAAATCGTGCAGAAATGTTGTTTTCTGCAACTTGGTAATCTGCAATAGCATCTGGAATCCATCTGTGTAAGGATAAGGACGCGTCGCAAACTGCTACAATAGGCTTGCGCTTACGGGTTGCAAAATCTATAAATGGAGAAATAGCAGACACAGCGCCTCCTGGTCCATCTACATTTATTATGATAGCTGCTACATTTTGTAAGTTGTTTACAAAATCTAATTGCCAAATAATTTCGTTAGCCCCAAGCATCCACCAGTTACCATATTTCATCATTGGACCAATAATATTTATAACCGCTACGCTGCCTTCTGGTATTTCTGAAATGTCGCGAGGATGAATACGCTCATTGTCTTCGTTAAAAAAAGACAAAATTTGAGCAGATCGGTCAACTTCTTTTGCGGCTGATTTTAACGCTTCTTCCGATAAGCTTTTAAAGAAATGCCCCATTTGTAATAATCCGGAATGACTTAACAGCCATTTTCCTGTTAGGATTTCGTTTAAAATGGTATAATTTGCTTCTGGAACTATTGAAAATTTGTTCATGTAAAACGTATTTTACACAAAAAAAAGATTAATAAACCGTTGTAGCTGTGACACGGTTTTTAGTGATTTTGGAATTTTTATGAATTTATAAGCTAGCGCTTAAAACTATTCCGCATGTTATCCCTACAAGTAAAGGAATAACCCAGCCTTTATTTGGTTTCTGAAAAAGCTTTTTTAGTGCGGTTTCTTTCTTTTCTAAAAGTACTTGAAGCTCTATCTTTTCTGATCTGGTTTGCTCGAAGCTAGCAAACATTATATTATTTGATTCTACCAATGAGTCAAAAGCTTGAGATTGCTTAAAATATGCAGTACGCAACGAATCACACTTTTTAGATTCCTTCATTATAGAAACTAAGGTGCTACGTTTAATCGTTATTTTCTCCGTGCTTTGCGAGAAACTCGTAAAGCTCATCGTTACCAACAGGAGTGTTGTCAATAGCTTCTTCATCTTGTTTGAGCTTGTTGTTAATTTTTGATTTAGTAGTCGCAGCTATAGAAGTGTTGTCTTTGCCAGATGATAAAATTTTAGCTTCTTTTAGGTCTTTTGCAGATATACTGTCATTAATAGCAGCAACTTCTTTAGTGAAATAATCTCGTTGTTTTGAAAGCTTATGGTTAAAAAATAAGCCTTGCCCTATGATAATTAAAATCAATGCAACAAACGAGAGTATAAGTGTGTTTTTTTTCATCATCTTAAAAATAAAGCGAGGACTTTCACCTTAACTAACTAACTAAATTATAAATGAAAAAACCTAACCATTAGGAATTTTTGCCTCGCTTTAAATTGTGTTATTTTCTTTGACTACTAACCCATTGTTTTAAGGAAGACATCGTTGATTGGGTTAATTGTTTTGAACGAGCCTCATTTGTTTGACTTTCAGTAAAAGCAACTACATCTACAGCTTCAAAAGAGTTGTAAGTGTCGTATGCAAATTTAAGCACCGAAAGCGCTATTAGTATTTTACCTATTACCTGACTAACAATTAAGGAGTCGCCAAACAGACCTACTTCCATAACCATACCTAGAACAGCAGCCGCTAACGCTAAATATTGAGCAAAATTTAATTTTTTCATTGTTTCTGTGTTTTTAATTAATAATCTTTATCGTTTTTGAAAATGCATCCAATCATAATTTTTCTCAACACCTAAAGAAATAAAACCATGCTTGTAAAAAATATCAATCATTGGTTTATATTCTGGCCTTGCAAATCTTGCTGTTGCACTTGTTTCTCTTAACTTATTTCTTGCTGGATCTAAATCTATTGCAATTCCCCATGCATGAGTACTCCAGGCTGTGCCTCCTCGCATTTTTCTATAATTAAAACAACCCCCAAACAAATCTATTCCTAGCCTTACTATTTCGGCATATCCATAATATGTCAGCAATTCATTAAAAATATCTAAAAAAGATTGCGCAACTAATTTATGACAACTCATTCTAGTTACTTTTACATCTAAATCCCAAGACAAACGCATAGGATAAGGCAAATCGATAACAGTTAAATAACCCTCACCAATTTCATTAGGTGTACCATAAATTGCTTTTAATCGATTTGTGGTTGGCTGTTTAAAAATTGGGTATGTCATTATTTTATTTGATTTAGTTTTAATTATCGGAGAGGTGCTATCTTCAACATCTAAAACTGGTGTTATTCTTTTTCCTTTTATTATTTTTAAAAGAAAACACACTATTGTTTTTCTTTTATTTTCACATGACGGTTAATCAAATTATAATAGTATTGTGTTTTTTCTCTAGTGGTGTCGCTATAAAACTTATTAATTTCTTTGTCGTTAGTTAAAATATAGATGTCGCCAATTTTGTTTCCTAAGCTATCTACTACAATAGAATTTGTATGAAAAAACAAATTATCATAAGACTTGAACCTAAAATCAACCTTCTCTTGAACTGTGGTTACTTGCAATTCTGCCTTGTTAGAGGTTTTTACAGAGTAAACCACACTAAGGATAAGGGTTAAACAAAACGCTAAAATCCCGAATTTCAAGAGGTTTATGGGTTTAAATATTTGTTTCATTATCGTTCTTTTTTATATTAAATTTTTCTTGTAAGAGATCTGTAATCAAATCCAAACTTCGTTCGCCGCTCCAAGCACCTATACTTGTTGCTAAAATCTGCCATTTATAATCTTCTGTGTAAATAGAAGCTAATAACCCTAGCATGATACCTCCTACTATATTTACTAAAAGACTCATTGCTATCCCTAGTTTTCCAGACACTTTTTTTTCATAAGTGTTTTTTAATGTTCGCGCGAAGGCTGTAAGTACTAATAAAAATGATGTTATAAGTAAAAATATTTTATCGATATTCATTTGGTTTTATGCTTTACTGTAATTCCTTCGCTATAAAACAAAATAACAACCACTAAAGCTTTTTAGTTGTGACACGACAAACTATGCACTATAAAAATGAAGTGTTTTATTACTTATAGGCACTTGCAGCCTACTTAACAAGTGTTTTTTTTTAATACCGTTATAGTATATTTTTCTTAAAGATTCTGGATCTAACTCGGTATCATATAGGTTATGAAGTAACATAAACTCATGAACACCTTTACTAATTTTCCCTGGAGATGTACTGCCTTTAGCGTACCCTTTTACAAACTGGACAAGTGATATTCTAAAAATAGAATCTAAATGATCATTTAATAATTGAACATCTTTATCTAAAAATTGTATCTGTGAGTGTTCTAACCATGTTCGCGAATTAATTGAGGCTTTTGTTTCTGTAGTATTTGATTTATCTAATGATAAAAAAACACTAAAACCGCTAATCTTGCTTCTAGATTTAGAGACTACAGCTCTAGATCTAAATACATGTATTAACCTCCCTAAAATACTTGCGTTTGTAACATGGGCTAGCTTTATTTTTTTATTGCTATAAATAGCTTTTATTTCTCCATCTAGCTCTTGAAACAAAAAAGACACTAAGTGAGGTCGTATATATACATTAATTAGCTCTTGGTGCTGTTCCATTTAATCCTGCGGTATTTTTAATTGATGTATTGGCGCATATCCGCTATACATTGATTTATACCTGTCGTTATTCATATAACTATTAAATACGCCTTCTGTTCCTGTTCTGTTTGGACAAAACATTGGGCTTGATGTTGTTCCGCTAACTCCTATAGCGTAAGTTTTTCCAAAAGGTTCTACCTTTTCAAAATTAAATTGATAGTCTAATTTTACAGTAAACACATCTGTGCTTATACCACTGCTAGGACTGCAGCTTTCACTTACATAAGCATAACCAGGGCGCTTGGTATTTGCTGTGCTTATGTGGCCACAAGAAATTTTTATTTTATTAGACTCTACCACAAGACCATCATGTATTCTAACCATTGCCATAGTTATAGAGGATTGTCCTGGTACAGATAGATAAACGTCATTGCCTTCAAAATCTGTTCCTATGTCTGCATGAGCTGTAATCCAATACAGATGTCTGTAGTTAGAAAAATCTCTATTATATGCTTTTAAGCCTTGTGTTTCTGATGTGCCTTCTGGTCGCCATGATAACACAACGTATTCGCCACTTGGCGTAATTGTAGCCCAGTCTAAATCGCCAGAAGCGTTTATTTCTTGTTCACCTTCAATAACATCGTCTTTAATATTATAGACGATTAAATATTTTTTACTTGACTTATAACCTATTAACACGACATATTTATCGTCTAAACTTATTCGTCCTTCGCCTTCGCCTATACTTAAATTGGAATATCCTGTAAATGTTCTTATAACTTTAGTGGTGTTGGTAGATACTTTTAATTCCTTCCATTGGTTTGTGCCATTGGTAATACCATACATTAGGTCTGGATTTGTATTGCTCCAATTTCCAAAGTTTGGTGCTTGTACGTAGTAAAGGAAATCGCCACTTTCTGCATCTATAATAGCTGTTCCGTTTGCTGAAGATGCTTTTATAAGTTTACCGTTAGAGTTATAAGCGGTGTTTTTGGCATATTTTACCGTGAAAATAGTATTGTCTGGTGCCAGCCTTCTTATTACTGCTCCTGTTTTTTCGTCTGGTATTTCTTGTAAATATCCTAAATTAGAAGATGGAGCTGGCGGATTAAGAGTTCCCCAATTATAGCTAGAAGCATTAACCTGATCTGGATAACTAAAATCGTTGGTTGGTGGTTCTGGCTCTGGATCTGGAGAGCCATTTTCGTGAGCGTCTAACTTTGCTTCTAAACTGTCAATTTTTTTTGAGAACAAATCAAGTGTTTCGTCTTGAACTTTTAGTCTTTGATTTACCAAGTTCCATAGTAAGCTATAGTCATTGTCCATTCTAATGGTTTTTGTTTCAAGTTCTGAAACACGCTCTTGTAGCGTTTGCGAATAACTCGTTATAGATAGTAGAACTATTGTAAGTAAAATTAGTTTTTTCATAGTTATAATTGTTTTTAGATTATTCTGGTGCATAAAGTTTTAAATTAGAAGATGCGTCTAAATCATAAATATCACCTCCAATAATTTCTGTAAGTATGATTAACCTTTGAGCGTTTGTTGATGCGTTATAACTTTGTTCGCCAAAGAAATAGTTATTACTATCTAGCTCGTCAATAACATTATAAGTGTAGTCTTCAAATAAATTTGAACTCTTATACTCATAAAAGATGTCGTTATCGCCTGTTTTGTCTAACACATAAATAATAAGGTTAGTACCATCAAACCCTAATTGAATAGTTCGCATAGCTGCCCAAATGTGTCTGAAGTTTTCTGGCAATATTTCGCTTATATCTTTATACTGCCAATCGTCTTCTGTAGTGAAGTAATAAAGCCTTAAATCGTTAAATATTTGATATGTATTGCCATCGACTACAACAGGATCTTTTATTGACCTTGAAATTAGAGCGTAGGTAACACCATCGTTTTTAAAGCCACCTTCATAGTTGATGTTATAGTCTGCACTTGCTCTTAACCATACAGCACAATTATCATCCATGTTTGCAGCAGACATATTACCGCTTGCATCAACATCTTTATTATAGGTTTCTTGTAGGTTTTTATAATTTATGCCATCAAAGGTTTTAAAAATATGAACGCCTGTTTTTCCTCCATCTGTATCATCACGTTCATTTAAGATGAGGATTTTTTCGGTGTTATCATCATAATTATACATTCTATGGCAATATGCTCTAATATTAGTGTCGCCTGTATAATAAGGGTAATGGTCTGTGGATGCTGTAGCACTATTTGTGCTAAGTATTTGCATATTCAATCTGGTATCTCTAACTAAAGCAACAGCTCCGCGCCCTGCTAAGAATATGTCTGTACCGTTAACCCACATCATTGGATAACTGAAATAACCAGCTATTTCTTTATGTAAAACAATGTCTTCTAAATCGTCTGCTACCGCTTTTTTATACACAAGCCAGTCGGTGTTATGTCCGTTAGAATTATCTGTACTATCTGCTCCTTTTTCTCTAGCTATATATAAATCACCATTAGACTCGTCTAAGGTTATAATTGGTGAATGATGAGAGTCATAAGCACTTGTAATCGATGCATGAGCAGGTATTATATAAGAATCGTTTATAACTATTACACCTTCAACTTTACTGCACTTAAAAACCTTAACAGCTCTATTATTAGGCGCGCCACCTTTAAGCATAATCACGAAATACCAATAACCATCAAACGGATTATAAACATTGCTATGCGTAAAAAAAGGATCAATAGGCTTAAATTCTGAAGCTGTTCCTTCAGTATCAAGCGTCAAACCAACAAAAACATCGTTTGTTAGTTTTGAATTGCCTCCTTGTGATATGACTGCTTGTAATAATGGCATAATTAATCTATTGGTGTTCCTGCGGCTTCTAGCGCATAATTTGCTTGAGCTTCTGCTAAAGGCACATTTCTATTCCATGACCTTAAATCGTCTATAATTCCGTTAAAATAAGTCGCACCTCTTACAGAATATCCTATATTGTAATTACAGTCAAAAGCAATAGTGGTGGCTGAACCTGCTTCCGTTTCAATTGTAGCAACGTCACCATCAACAACAATATCAATATCATCTTTACTTCTCATTAATAACCAAACCTGTTGCATATTTCCTGTTAATATTGACTCGGTTAAATAGGCTTTTCTTCCGCTTGCTGCGGCATTTATTCCTTGACCTAAAGCAAGCCATAACTTATCGTCTATTCTAGCGAGGTTTATTCCTTTATAAAACGTAGCATGGTCTGATGCAATAGCGTATTCTGTACCTGTTAATGATGATGGATTAACCAATAACTTTAAAGCACAAGGGAATCCTGTTATGCCTAAATTATCTACAGCAACATGGGCACTTCCTGTAAAAGAATACGCTGTGCCTAATTGTCCTGTAGCCTCTATTGTAGCACCGTTATTTGTGCCATTAAAATTACCTGCAGCATCTACAACAACGTTGGCAGGATCTGCTGCAACTTCATTAAATTTATACCCTCTCACATAATCTGTAAGATTTAGCTCAGGCAGTATTGTTGATGTATATTCTGTGACATCGCCATTATCAAATTTCCAAACAATATCTTCATCTTCTACACCTTCAACATCAACATATATTTGAATGTTTCTAGTGTCTATAAAATTAAAAGGAGCTGTTTGTGTGGCGTTGGAGTTTGATGTTACAATCATATTTTCACTAAAGCCTCCTGTGGCACTATAAACGTCAACTGTAACACCTGTGTCGCCCTCTTTTAAGTCGCTAAAACTTGATATTGTGATTGGCTTATTTCCTAATTCAACCGCGCCAATAACCGAAATAACTAAGGTGTCTCCATCTAGGTGACTACAATAAACAGAAACAAAATTACCTTTATGTCTGTATTTATGAATGTTATATTGGTTTCGCTCGCCTTGTAATCTTGTGTTTGTACCTCTTAAAAAAGAAGGTAGTCCTTTACCTATATTTACAGTATGTATAATGTCTCCAGGAACTAATGTTCCTTTATCAATAGTAGCTTCTATACCTGAATCGCTATTAAAATAATAAACGTTCTCTTTTCCTTTTCTAACACCATTAAAGGTGGTGTTGGCAGTTATATAAGGTGTTTGTGGCGATAGTCGTCCTGTACTAACATCGGTTTCAAAATCCTGTAAATCAAAATCAGCTTCTAAAACTTCTGTATTGCCATCGCCTACGGTTTTTGGTAGTGTTCCTACATATTTATATTGTTTAGATATGCCGTTTTGCACACAGTTAAAATAGTAAGTTGTACCATCGTTTGCTAAAACTTCCCAATCTACAGTAGCAGGATCTAGCGCGTTTATGTAGTCTTCAATAGTTTCTTCAACTATATTGCCAAGGTCTATATATTCGCCATCGTTATCTATTTCGTAAAGCACTCTTGGCGCACCATATATTATTAAATCGTAAGCATTAATAACTCCATTAGTTGAGCCTGTTCCCCAAGTGCCAACAGTGTTATTACGAGTAAAATGATATTGCTCTATAGCTGCAACTATTTTATTGTTTATTAAACGTTTTAAAATGATTTGCAATACAATTAATTGACCAGCCACTATGGTAAAACCTAGCTCGTTTATTCTTGCAACTAGCTCAGTATTAGTCGTTACGTTTCCTTCGCTTGTGGTTATTAATCCTGCACCAAAGTTTTTAAGACTATAGGATGGCGGTGTAGTAGAACCACCACCTCCAGCTTCTTGATTTTCATATAAATAGTTTAAAGCTTGTTTTATTTCATTCCACTCTTCAGCAGTATATTTAAACTTAGGATCTATATTTGCTAGTTGTTGTAGCTTATCCCAACTATCTTCTTTAACGCTGTCTGATAACGGAAATGGGTTCTCTGTAGCCATATTTATAAATTATAAAAGTTAATAGGGAATTCTTCTGAAAGCTCAAAATCAAAACTTCCATTTGTAAAACCTAAAGTGAAAATAGAATGTGTAGTGTAGGTTATTGTGGTTGTTTTATTTGTACTTACTATACTTATTTTAGGTGAAGAATTTTGGTAAATATCGTTTCTGCCAAAAAAGAAAACCAGACCATTAGACATTTTTATATAAATGTATTTTACTTTGCAATAATCTTTAATTCTCATTGCTCGTAAAGGATCGTTACTCGGAAATTTAAATTCTAACTTTTGAGTATATAATATTCCAGCTGCTGTAGTTTTGCCGGTTTCTGTTAATTTAACCTTTGAAGGAGTAAAATACGCTTGTTTAGTAGTACTATTTTGAACATAACTATTATAAAAAGGTTGTAAGCTAGTACCAAGAGAAGGTGTAGCTTGACCTGTTATGTCTATCTCAACACCACAAATATTCGGTAAGACTAAAACTTTTTTGCTAATATCCAAGATTATAGGGTTTTACCAAAAATAATAAAAATTCACAATATGTAAAGATATAATTTACTTATTGTGAATTTATTAAGGTTTGAAATCTTTCTTAAATTCTCTATATTTTTCTGTAACTCTGTAACCTACTATGTAAACAATAGTGTTTACAGGCTTTTTTTGGTTGCAACCACTTTGTAACTGGAAAGGTTTTTTAAAAAACCACTTTGTAACTTTCTTTAAGGTTACATTTTTTTTGTAACTCTATTACAAATAGAAATTAATAATTGTAACCTATAAACTATTGAATTTATTGACTTTGCCGTGAACGGTTACAAAGTTACAGTTTTTTTTTACTAGAACTTTAGAGAGGGGAAAGGGAGGGAAGACGGTCCACGTATTCGTAGTTTAAAAAAAGAGGGTGTTGTCGGGCGATCTAAACTAAATGGGAGAGGTGTCTGAGAGCTTCTAAGGAACTAGAAACGTATATTCTAGTGGTTTTAATATTAGAATGCCCATATAAGTCTTGTATTAGTGCAAGATTATTACCGAGCTCGAATAAATGTACTCCACAGCTTTTACGTAAAGAATGAAATCTATATTGTTTGCCAAACGTAGCTTTAACAATATTATTACAACTGGATGCTGAGTATTGCGGTCGCCAATCTTGGCCTGTAAATACATATTGTTGTGGTTTGTGGCTTCTAGCATGTTGTTCGAGCAAATCGATAATAGAGTCGTTAATTGGAAGTAAACGATCTTTATTGCCTTTTGCTTGAGATATTAATAGTGTTTGTTCCTGGCGATTAATATGCTTCCATTGTAAGTTAATGATTTCTGATACACGTAGGCCACAAGCATAACCCAATGTTATAATAGTTTTATGCTTGATGTTTTTAACTGATGTTAAACGATTTAATAAAAAGTCACGAGGAATAACAGGTTGAATTGTTATTGATTTACGCGGGCGCTCTATTTTATCTAAATGAATAGCCTTTTTACCAAGGATGTATTTAGCAAACAATTTTAAACTACCAATTATTTGATTTTGTTGACTCACAGACGAATAGTGTCTGTTCTCTAAATAACTTGTGATTTGTTTTAAGCTAACCTGGTATGGATCCTTTATATTATTATCTTTGATAAAAGCTTGTAAATATGATACGTAAGAATCTATAGTGTTCTCCGAATACCTTTTGTTTCTTAACTTTCTTATATAAATTTCAAGAATTTTCATGAATCATAGTAGTGTTTATAGTAGATTAAGACCTATTGTAGATATACACACGTTATCGGCAAAACCTCAACATCGTCCTCATTCACTACGTTCAATCGTCCTCGTTTCGCATACGTAAAACGAAGCACTTCGTACTTCACTTGTTTCACTATTGCCGATAACAAAGCTCGTGTACGTGGAAAATAGCCTTGCAAAAACTACGTTTTTGACTTTGTATCATAAACAACCTTTTCAATTTCTTCATCTGATACACCTATTGATTCAAAATGTATACAACCAAAATTTTCACCTGTTAAAATTCCATCTGGTATTACAACAGTTTTTCCATCCATTTCTAATTTACCAACACAACCAACATCGGCTGTAAGTTCTTCTTGTGAAATTTTCAAACAGTCACCCATTACTTCGTGTTCTGGTCTATCAAACCAATATTTACATGCTTTACATTTCATAACCAATCTTTTTTAATTTTTGAGTAGGAAACAGCTACTCTTGTTGTTTGTCTATATTTCATATCTACTTTGTTTTACTATGTTCGTTCAGCCGATAACTTCGTGTATTAATCATTGTGTAGTGCGGCTATTTTACACGTCTGTTGTTCCTATTTCTTTTACTGCTTTAAAGCAAGCTTTACACAGCTCGAAATCCACAACAGATGAATACACGAGCTTTGTTAGCATTGATTTACCTCGCTACGCTTCGGTTTTTTCACTACATAAAATTTTACGTCGTTTTAAAATT
>NZ_JBHUOV010000016.1:0-1352 GCF_042686125.1 Lacinutrix iliipiscaria | reverse complement strand
GTCCGTTCGATTTGTGGAGCGTTTCCTGCTTCTAACTATTCTGATTCTATACTTTTTACGACGCTAATATCATATTGCAATTCTGTAGGTGATTTAGATTGGGAAACCGGAATTGTTGACGTTTCTTTTAATACATTAAATAATACAGATGGTTCACCAAAAGATAATCCTTATGAAGATTTTACAAATCTATCAACAGATATTCAAAAAGGTACATCTTATGATTTATCAATAAAAGTAGACACAGACGGTCCATATAACTGTTATGCTAATGCTTGGATAGACTGGAATAGAGATGGAGATTTTAATGATACTCAGGAATCTTTCAATTTCCCAGTATTTAATGATACAGATGGTAGTTCCCCTTTTGTCTCAATTTCAATTCCTGTTCCTAATGAAGCAAGTACTGGAGCTAGCAGAATGCGTATCGCAGTGAAATATAACACCTACCCTACATCTTGTGAAACAAATTATGATGGTGAAGTTGAAGACTACACCGTAAATATTGTTCCTTCTATTATACCTCTTACAGAAGGTCCAGGTGGCGTTACTGCCGATTTAGCGTTGTGGCTAAAAGGAACAGATGGCTTAGGGTATTCTAACGGTCAAAGTGTGAGCACTTGGTCAGATCAAGGTCGTGGTGCTGATGCTACAGTAAATACTCCTGGACAAGAACCAACCTATAAAGACAATGTTAATGACAATGTCAACTTTAATCCTGTTGTGGATTTTGATAACACCTACTCGACTTCTACATTAGATGGTGATTTTTCTTATGATGACACATCTACTCAATTCTTAGAAGGAACAAGCGGTTATTACTCACAAGATATTTTTACAGTTGTAATTCCTGATGCTGATGCTGACTACAACTTTGGAAAAATGGATATTTTATGTGGTGATGAAGATATCGCTACAAATAATGTTGATGAAACTGGAGTTGGATTAGGGAACTATTCTAACCGTTTCAATAATGACGTATTTACTTATACTCATGGAACAACAGTTGCTGGCAATGGTTATGGTGTGGCTCAAACAAGCACATCTGCAACTTATGATAACGCAGGAATTATTAACGTAAGAAATAATTTAGCCGCTACACAACAAGAATTATACTATAATGCTATAAACAAAGAAAATACACAAAATGATGTACCAGATTTTGCGAATGTCAATGATTCTAGGTTTTGGATTGGTCGCTCTGAAGGATATGAAGCAAGTGCTGATGCTAGAATTGCTGAGGTAATCACTTATTCGTCTAGAAAAACAGATACCGATTTAACAGTTGAACGTAATAGAATTATGTCTTATTTAGCCATTAAATATGGTATTACTCTTGGTGTTAATGGAAC
>NZ_JBHUOV010000015.1:0-256102 GCF_042686125.1 Lacinutrix iliipiscaria | reverse complement strand
GTGGAATCAAGCTAATATTGATGCCTTAATGGTTTGTCCTGGTGATGACTGTGATATCGATGCAACTTATACAGTAACTTCTGATTATGACTTCAATAACTTAGATACATCTAATGCGTGTGGTGCTGGTGGTGCTCTACCTGTAACTTATACAGTGGCAGATGATTGTGGTAATGAAGCGACTATTACGGTTACTTTAACTTTAGAAGATTCTACTCCTCCAGACTTAACTGTTTGTACTGAGGTTGTTGATGAAACTTTAGAATGTAATGGATCAGATAATGAAGATATTGCTAATGAGTGGAATCAAGCTAATATTGATGCCTTAATGGTTTGTCCTGGTGATGACTGTGATATCGATGCAACTTATACCGTGACTTCTGATTATAACTTTACCAACCTAGTATCAACTTGTGGTCTTGGTGGTACGATTGCTGTCACTTATACAGTGGCAGACGATTGTGGCAATAACGCAAGTATAATGGCGACATTAACACTTGAAGATACAACACCTCCAGACTTAACTGTTTGTACTGAGGTTATTGATGAAACTTTAGAATGTAATGGATCAGATAATGAAGATATTGCTGATGCATGGAATCAAGCTAATATTGATGCCTTAACAGTTTGTCCAATTGATGGCTGTGATGCTGATGCAACATATGCTGTAACTTCTGATTATGACTTTAACAACCTAGTGTCAACTTGTGGTCTTGGTGGTACGATTGCTGTAACTTATACAGTGGCAGACGATTGTGGCAATAGCGCAAGTATAATGGCGACATTAACACTTGAAGATACAACACCTCCAGACTTATCTAGTTGTGACGTAACCGATGAAGTATTAGAATGTGATGGTGAAAACAATGAAGCTATTGCTGATGCTTGGAATGCAGCTAATATTGCAGCATTAGAAGCTTGTACATCTGATGGTTGTGACGCAGACTTTACTGGTCAAGTGACATCTGATTATGACTTTGGTAACTTAACATCTGCTCCTGGATTAGGAGGCATGTTAGATGTAGAATATACTATTACTGATGAGTGTGGTAATGAAACTGTTATATATGCAATGATGACACTACAAAACACTTCGGTTTCTGCAAATGACATCGCATTATGTAATGCTAGTCCAGAAGAAGCTCAGGTATTAGATTTATTCGACTTATTAGATGGTTACTATGATGATAGTGGTACTTGGGAAGTAATTGATGGTGATGCTACTATAAATGGTAGTTTATTTGATCCGCTTTCTGTTGATCTTGGATTCTACTCGTTCAGTTATACTGAAAACGATTCAGCTTGTCCAACTTATGTTGAAGTAACTGTTGAAGTACATGACAGATGTTTTGTATTAAACTGTAGTTTAGATAATGTAGATATTTCTAAAGCTGTAACACCTAATGGTGACCAATACAACGAATTCTTTGAAGTTGCTGGTATTGAGCTTTGTGGATATACAATAGATGTGAAATTATTTAATCGTTGGGGAGCATTAATTTATGAATCTCATGATTATCAAAACGATTGGAATGGAGCTGCTCATCAAAACTCTATTGGAGGAGCAAATACAGTTCCTGATGGAACATATTATTACATAGTGACTTTAAAAGACAGTGGAATAGATCCAATAAATGGATATATCTACGTAGGAACCAAATAAATATACTATAACCTATGAAACTTATTAAAAACTATATTGTAGCATTTGCTTTGCTAAGCTGTACGGTTGGAATTGCACAACAATTACCACAGTTTACGCAATATATGTATAACACAATAGCAATCAACCCTGCTTATGCAGGAAGTAGAGAAACACTAAGTGTAATCGGACTTCATAGAAGTCAATGGGTAGGCTTTAAAGGCGGACCTATTACTCAAACACTTACTGCTAATACACCATTAAGAAACGAAAAAATTGGTGTTGGTATATCATTCATTAATGATAAATTAGGTTACCAAAATTTCTCTTATTTATATGGCGATTTTTCGTATACTATAAATACCGGAGAAAAAACAAAGTTAGCTTTTGGTTTAAAAGCAGGATTTACTCAATATAGTTTGAGTAATGAGTTAAGAGGTGATGAACCTGATGATCCTTCGATATATGGTATTGAAGATCGCTGGAGCCCTAATATAGGTGTTGGTTTCTTTTGGCATAGTCAAAAATGGTATATTGGTTTATCTGCACCAAGAGTCTTAAATACAGATTATAATAAACAAGGAAACTCTAGTGGTGTTCAATATGAAGCTTTAGAACGTATTAGCTATTATTTTACAGGTGGTTATGTCTTCAATTTAAGCGATAATACAAAGTTTAAACCTGCGGCTTTAATAAAAGCTACAAATGGAGCACCTTTATCTTATGATATTACAGCCAATTTCTTATTTCATGAAAAACTTTGGTTGGGAGGATCCTACAGAATCAATAATTATACTTCTGCTTTAGGAGCTTTAGCAGATTTTCAAATTTCAAAACAATTAAGAATAGGTTATGCCTATGAATATCCTCTGTCAGATATAAATGACTATACAGGTGGTTCGCATGAAATTTTATTGATGTTTGAAGTATTTAAAATTAAACGTATCAAATCACCTAGATATTTCTAAAAGAATAGTAATAAATGAGTATTATATTAATTTCTAAACCATTGAAATTTTTATATACGAATGATTTCTAAATAATAAAAGACAACCTACAAATGAAAACAAAAGTTATATTATTAATTATAGCGCTTAGTACTACTGCACTATTTTCACAAGAAAATATAGCAGATAAATACTTTAGAGATTATGCGTATATAAAAGCAAGTGAACTCTATGAAGCTGCTGTAACTAAAGGAGATAGTAGTGAGCATGTCCTTACGCGATTAGGAGATTGCTATTACAATAATTCTAATTCTGAAAAAGCTGCGTTGTGGTATGGAAAAGCTGTAAATAAATACAAGAAAATTAACCCTGAATATATCTATAAATATATCCAATCTTTAAGAAGTATAGGCGATTATGAAGCTGCTAACACATGGCTTACTAAATTTAAAGAGTTGCAAACTAATGATAAACGTGCTGAAGAATTTGAAGTAATGGACCTTTCTAAATATGAAGAACTATCTTCTACTGAAGGAAAATACATAAAGTTTTCTGCCGTAGGAATTAATACAGAATACTCTGAATTTGGTGGTTATGTTCATGATGGAAAATACTATTTCGCATCTACTAAAATTTCAGACGAAAATGGAAAAGCAAAAGTTTATAAATGGAACGAAGAGCCATTCCTTGACATATTTGTAGCAGATATTAATGAAGGCGATGAAGCAGAAATTGAAAACGCTAAGTCTATTTCTGATGAAATTAATACCGAATTTCATGAAGCTACTGTAGCAATTACTGAAGATGGCCAAACTATATATTTTACTAGAGATAATATCAATAAAAGAAATAAACTAGCATCTGATAAAGATGGTACTACACATTTAAAACTTTATAGTGCAAGTCGTTCTGGTGAGAGTTGGAAAGATGTTGTAGAACTTCCTTTTAATGATAAAGTGCACTCTACTGGTCACCCAGCCTTAAGTGTTGATAACAAAACCTTATACTTTGTGTCTGATCGTGAAGGTGGCCTTGGAGAAACAGATATTTACAGTGTAGAAATTAAAGGTGATGGCGAATATGGTGAACCTCAAAATTTAGGACCAAAAATTAATACTCCTGGTAGAGAAATGTTTCCATTTGTTGCTAAAGATAGTACGCTATATTTTTCTTCTGATGGTCATATCAATTTAGGTTTATTAGATGTCTTTAAATCTAATATTATAAAAGATGAAAACGCAAACCCTGAAAACTTAGGTGCGCCTTTTAATAGTAGATTTGATGATTTTGCATTTTTTATTGATTCAGAAAAAGATACAGGATTTATCTCATCAAATAGAGCTGATGGTAGTGGTGGTGATGATATTTATCAATTCAGTTCATTTAAATGTAAGCAAAGTATTAAAGGTGTGGTAAAAGATAAGATTAGTCTATTACCTCTTCCAGAAGCTACTGTAAAATTACTAGACGAAAATGGTAAAGTCCTTGAAGAAATTACGGCTAACGAGCTTGGTGAATACAAATTTGATGTTGATTGTGAAAAGAAATATATTTTGATTGGTAGTAAAGAGGACTATAGAGATGATCAAAAAGAAATTGAAACTTCTAATGTTGCTGATGAAGAGCAAGTACAGGATTTAATTTTAACGCCTTTTATTGTCAATAATGAAATTGTAATTAACCCTATTTTCTTTGATTACGACAAATCGAATATTAGAACTGATGCTGCTTACGAACTAGAAAACATAGTAACAATTATGAATAATCATCCAAAAATGATTATTAAAATTGAAGCTCATACAGATAGTCGTGGACGTGATGCTTACAATGAAAAATTATCAGACAAGCGCGCAAAATCTACTAGAGACTATATCATATCTAGAGGCATTTCGGCAAACAGATTAGAAAGTGCTATAGGTTATGGTGAAAAGCAATTACTTAATGAATGTTCAAATGGTGTGAAATGCTCTGAAGCTAAGCATCAAGAGAACAGAAGATCTAAATTTATTATTACCAATGATTATAGATAAAGTATAAGGTGCTAGTGTTAATTCAAAGTTTATAAAACTTCCCTAACAGCATCATATACTTAAAAAGCCACTCTTAGGAGTGGCTTTTGCTTTTTATACATAGCATCATTTTATAATAGTCTATTTTATACTTAATCTAATACTTTATAGTGTACTCTACTATTTTTAAACACTTAATCAATTACTAAATACTTCAGTTTAAGATAATGACACATCTTAATATGGATACATCATGAAATTCTAAGTTCACTAATACCTAAACTAACTTCGCATAGAATAAACATCTGATGGTATATGATAAACGCAAATAATATCATCTAGATCATAAATAATATAAACTTATAGAAGCCTATAATAAAGCTTATACATCAATGATATAACAAACCTTTATAAGTTTATGCTAAATTAAAAAGCCACTCATTGAGTGGCTTTAATTAAATATATAATTGTGCTATTAATTATTTCTTAATAAAGATATTAGTAAAATACCAATAACCATCAGCATCTTGCTCTGCAGAGATATCAAAATGTGTATAATCGCCTTCTATAGCATCTCTATGGCTATCACTAGCAATCCAAGCAGCAACAACAGAGCTTGCAGTGCTATAACCATAAGCTACATTTTCAGACACCTTTCTTGCTCCAGCGTTAGCTGTTAAAAAGTTTCTTCTATTCGTAAAATTATCATGAGAAATATTACTATTCTGAATCATATAATCAGTATGATCAAAAGCTTGAGATTTAATCACTCCTAAATCAGTAAGAGGGTTTAAACCAGCGCTTAATCTATAATCATTAATAAGTTCAAGAATTTCAACTTCAATAACTTTGGTTTCAGGAACTACATAGTCATTGTTTACATTCTGTGCTTTATCGTCTATGCTATCTGTTGAACATGAAGATAAAAAAATTACAAATAATGCCAATACAGGCAACAACGTAGAGGGTTTCATAAGTAGGTTTATTTAGATTTGGGATTATAAATATACCAACCAAGTGAAAACAATATGTTAATAAAATGTTAAAATCGATAAAAAGCATGCGTTTTGTCGATTTTTAATACAGATAATCGATGAAATGCACTTTTTATGACATTTTTAGTGTATTTAATCGATGAAATTAAGGAGATAAACGGTTTTTGTTCCAATTAAAGGATGAATCAAGCTTATAGTGAATTCTATCATGTAGGCGATTGGCTCGACCTTGCCAAAACTCAATTTCAACAGGTTTAACAATATAACCTCCCCAAAAATCTGGACGAGGAATGTCTTTCCCCTCAAAATCATGCTCTAATTGTTTTAACTTATCTTCAAGTTCTGCTCTTGAGTGAATTGGCTGACTCTGATTTGAAACTATAGCACCTAGTTGACTTCCTCTTGGTCTAGATTCAAAATAACCATCACTAAGGTTTTTTGAAATTTTTTCAGCCTTTCCTTTTATAATAATTTGTCGTTCTGCGCCATGCCAGAAAAAGGATAGACATACATTTGGGTTTGCGTCTATAGCATTCCCTTTTTCACTTAAGTAATTTGTATAAAAAATAAAGCCTTCATAAGTGAATTTTTTTAATAGTACTACTCTACCCTTAGGAAAGCCATCTAAACCCATAGTTGACAAGGTCATCGCATTCGTCTCATCGATAGGAAAATGAGTATCAACCTCATAAAACCATTTTTGAAATAATTCCATTGGATTCTCTGGAACATCTTTTAATAAAAGAGCTCCTTTTTCATAAGATTTTCTATAATTTCCTAAGTCGTTTTCCATAGCATGCAATTTACAAGTTTTTAAAATTAAATAGAATATGATTATTTAATTAACTTTATAGAAACTATTTATTTTATGAAATTTACTTGCTCAACAGACATTAATGCTCCAAGAGATAAAGTCGTATCTATATTCCTTAACCCTGAAAAACAACATCATTTTCAAGACGGATTTATTAGTAAAGAACTTTTAAGTGGAACCCTTAACACAGTTGGAGCACAATCAAAAATGACTTATAAAAAATTAGAACTTCTTGAAACCATACAGATAAATAAGCTTCCAAATGAATTTCAAGGTTTATATGAGCATAAACATACTACGAATACTATGAATGTGAAATTCATCCCATTAAGTGACGAAAAGACGCGTTATGTTTCAGAAATACACTACATAAAATTTAATGGTTTTATAATCAATTTAATGGTAAAGTTATTCCCTAAACTATTTAAAAATCAAGTCAATAAATGGATGTTTCAGTTTAAAAGGTATGTCGAAAGTGAATAGAATTTGTTTATTAAATCAAATTATGTAACTTCACTGTCCCTAAACTACCCTAATGAAATTCGAAGAATCTGCCCTTAGCAACCAATATCCATTTACAAAAATAACTCTTGATTTTGGTGAATTTTATCTCTTTGAAAAATTTGTCATTGCTGAAATGAATTATGGCATTCATCTAAGCTGGTCTAAAATTAAAGAAGCGATTAAAGTCATTTTGTTACATTATGGTGAAAACTATAAAATTGGATATATTTCTAATAAGACAAACTCATATTCTTTTGAACCTAACCTTTGGAGTAAGTTTTTTGAAAACTACGATTTTATCATTGCTAGTGCAACAGTTTATTATTCAGATTTAAACTATATAAACGCAACTCTAGAAAAGCAGTTTTCTTCAAAAAGTGTTAAACGTGCTGATTCTCTTGAGGAAGCTGTTTCTTGGATTTTAAATTTAGATGAGTTTAAAGAATAAGCTAAAACTCAAACGTTTTGCCATCTTCCGCAAGTTCAACATTTTTAAATATTGTTAAGGCTTCAGTTTTAAAGTCCACTAAATTATCATATCGAGTAGAATAATGTCCAAGTATTAATTGGCCAACATTAGCCTTTTTAGCAATCATTGCTGCTTGTTTTGCTGTACTATGCTTGGTAGGTTGAGCTAAACTTTCATTTTTATCTAAAAAAGTAGATTCATGATATAAGACATCTACATTTTGAATTATTGGTATAATTGCTTCAGAATAAGCTGTATCACTACAAAAAGCATAACTCTTAGGTGGATTTGCAGGAAGCGTAACACTTTCATTCATAATTAAAACATCATCTTCATTAACTACATCATGACCTTGTTTTAATTTTCTATAATAGGCCACATTAATATTTGCTTTTTCAGCTTCAGTGATATCTAATTTACGTTCGCCTTTTTTTTCTTTAAATAAAAAGCCATTAGTATATACACGATGATCTAAAGGAATTGTATGCACTTCTACCTTATTATCTTCAAAAATTAATTCAGATGTTTTTGAGTTTAATTCATGAAAAATAAGCTTATAATTAGTCCAAGAATTTGCTAATTTCATTTGAAGCGTAACCACTTCTTTTAATCCTTTAGGTGCATAAATATGCAAATCGGTTTCACGAGTTAATAATCTGAATGTCGAAATTAATCCGACTAATCCAAAAAAATGATCACCATGTAAATGTGAAATAAAAATATGTTTAATTCGATTAAACTTAATTTTATGTTTCCGCAATTGTACTTGAGTGCCTTCGCCACAGTCAATTAAAAACATGTGATTATTGATGTCTAGAACTTGAGCAGTAGGATTGGTGTTTACTCTTGGTGTCGCACTATAACAGCCTAAAATGCTTAGTTTCATTTAGTTTTGTAACGTTGAAAAGTTATATGTTGTATAAGTCGCTAACTAAAATGCCAAACGACTCAGCAGTTAAACATGGATATTAGAACCCTAAATCGCGTTCTATATCTTCCATTTCGATGATGTCGTATGCTTCTTGTATCGTTGGAACGACTACTATTTCATCTGGAGTTATATCCAAATCAATTTTATCTGTTACAATTACAAACGAGTGTTTCGCCTTTCTATGAGTATTAGATATTTGAAGAAATTCAACAATGTCTTCCAACAGGATGGGCTTTAAACTCGTTAAGTTAACAATAATATTATCGTTCTTAAAACGATCATATAATACATCTAATTTTTTAACTAGCTCTATAATAGAAGCTTTCTCTTGAGTAATAATAGAAATATTTCCGTCTTTATCAAAAATCATAATTTACTGTTTTATTTTTGAAGCTAATAAATAAATTACTGCCATCCTAATGGCAACACCATTTTGTACTTGATCTAAAATAATGGCTTGTTTAGAATCGGCAACATCGCTAGTAATTTCTACACCACGATTTATAGGTCCAGGATGCATGATGGTTATTTCTTTATCTAAAGCATCTAATAAAGCCTTATCGACTCCAAACTGTTGTGTGTATTCTCTAGTCGTAGGGAAATAACTCACATCCATGCGTTCATTTTGTACTCGAAGCATGTTGGCAACATCACACCAATTTAGTGCTTTACGTAAATTAGTTTCTACTTTTACACCTAGCTTATCTATATGTTTTGGAATGAGTGTTTTAGGTCCACAGACCATCACATTAGCACCTTGTAATTGTAATGCAAATATGTTGGATAAGGCCACTCGACTATGTAATATATCACCAACAATCACGACGTTTTTTCCTTTAACTTCTCCAAGTCGTTCTCGAATAGAATAAGAATCTAATAAAGCTTGTGTAGGATGTTCATGTGCTCCATCTCCAGCATTAATGATACTTGCGTTTACATGCTTAGATAAAAAGACACCAGCTCCAGGGTTTGGATGACGCATAACTACCATATCTACTTTCATCGATAGGATATTGTTTACAGTATCAATTAATGTTTCTCCTTTTTTTACTGAAGACTGAGAAGCTGAAAAATTAATAACATCTGCAGACAAGCGTTTTTCAGCAAGTTCAAAAGACAATTTGGTTCTTGTAGAGTTTTCAAAAAACAGATTAGCAATCGTAATATCACGCAGCGAAGGCACTTTTTTAATTGGTCTGTTAATCACTTCTTTAAAATGATCAGCAGTTTCAAAAATGAGTTGTATATCTTGTTTGTTAAGATATTTAATTCCTAATAAGTGGTTGACACTTAATTCGCTCATAGTTTAATTATTAATTAAATACACTGAATCTTCACCATCATTTTCAGTCCAATTGACTTTTACTTTTTCTTCGTTAATAGCATCTACTTGTCGTCCTCTATAATCTGGTTGAATAGGTAAATGTCTACTAAATCGTCTATCAATTAACGTTAATAATTCAATTTCCTTAGGTCGTCCAAACGACTGAATTGCAGTAAGTGCAGCACGAATGCTTCGTCCAGTATATAAAACATCATCGATAAAGACTACTTTTTTATTATCTACAATACAATCCATTTCAGTAGAATTTGCTTCGAGTGGTTTTTCGCTTCTTCTAAAATCGTCACGATAGAATGTAATATCTAAATGACCTAATTTTAAATTCTTTATTTTATAATCGTTTTCAAGTAGTGACACTAAACGGTTAGCTAAGTATTTTCCTCGAGGTTGAATACCAATTAAAACTGTATTTGTAAAGTCGTTATGATTTTCAATAAGTTGACAAGCCAATCGATGAAGAATGATGTTAATGGCTTTTGCGTTAAGTAACACTTTCTGACTCATAAAATATCCAAACGTATTTGGAGGACAAAGTTAAACTAAAATTTTAGAAGTTAAAAGGTAATTGAATAGATTAGAAACAAAAAAGCCTTTCATTTCTGAAAGGCTTTAGTTTTATAAATAGTTTGGAAACTTATTTTTTTCCGTCTAATTTATCTTTAAGTGCTTGTAAAGCTTCATTAGCATCACCTAAAGTTGGTTTAGCCTCTGCAGCTTGACTTGCAGCTTTCTTAACAGCTTCTTTTACATTTTTGATTTCTTCTTCTCTAAAGATTGCAGTATGAGAAGCTACTACTCTTTTAAATTCTTTATTAAATTCGATAATCTTAAATTCAGCTGATTCGCCTTTCTTCAGTTTTTTACCATCTTCTTTTTCAAGGTGACGTGAAGGCACAAAAGCAACGATATCTTCGTTAAATTCAATAGTTGCTCCTTTATCTACAACTTCAGCAATTTCTGCTGTATGCACTGTATCTAAAGCAAATTCAGTTTCGTATTTATCCCAAGGATTTTCAGTAGTTTGTTTGTGACCTAAAGATAATTTACGTCCTTCAACATCTAATTCAAGAACCACAACATCTAACTTATCGCCTACATTTGTAAACTCACTAGGATGCTTAATTTTCTTAGTCCAAGATAAATCTGAGATATAAATTAATCCGTCAATACCTTCTTCTAATTCAACAAAAACACCAAAGTTTGTAAAGTTACGAACTGTTCCAGTATGTTTAGAACCTACAGGATATTTTGAGGTAATATCTGTCCATGGATCTGGAGCTAATTGCTTGATACCAAGCGACATTTTACGATCTTCTCTATCTAAAGTTAAGATTTGAGCTTCAATAACATCACCTACAGAAACGAAATCTTGAGCAGAACGTAAATGCGTTGACCAAGACATTTCACTCACGTGAACTAAGCCTTCAACACCTTCAGCAACTTCAATAAATGCACCGTAATCTGCAATGACTACAACTTTACCTTTTACTTTGTCACCAACTTTCACTTCTTCTCCTAAGGCATCCCAAGGATGTTTAGATAATTGTTTAAGACCTAATTGGATTCTAGATTTGTTTTCATCAAAATCAAGAATTACAACATTAAGTTTTTGGTCTAATTCAACAATTTCGTTCGGATGATTAATACGAGACCATGAAAGATCTGTAATATGAATTAATCCGTCTACACCACCAAGATCAATAAATACTCCATAAGACGTAATGTTTTTAACTACACCTTCTAAAACTTGACCTTTTTCTAATTGACCAATAATTTCTTTCTTTTGTATTTCAATATCAGCTTCAATTAAAGCTTTATGAGATACGACTACGTTTTTAAATTCGTGATTTATTTTCACAACTTTAAATTCCATAGTTTTATTGACGTACTGATCGTAATCTCTAATTGGTTTAACATCAATTTGCGAACCTGGTAAGAATGCTTCAATACCAAATACATCTACAATCATTCCACCTTTAGTTCTACATTTTACAAAACCGTTAACGATTTCTCCAGTATCATGTGCATTATTCACACGATCCCAAGCTTTAATTACTCTAGCTTTTCTGTGAGATAATACTAATTGTCCTGTTGCGTCTTCACGTACATCAATTAATACTTCAACTTTATCACCAACTTTTAAGTCAGGATTGTAACGAAATTCGTTTAATGAGATAACGCCTTCAGATTTTGCGTTAATGTCTATAATAGCATCACGATCTGTAATATGAATCACTTCACCTTCAACAACTTCGTCATCTAAAGTATCAACGAAATTTTCTGCTACTAATTTTTCAAATTCTTTTAATTGAGAATCTTCAACTTCATCAATACCTTCTTGGTAGTTATGCCAATTGAAATCTTTTAAGAATTTTTCTGGATTTGCTTGTGCTTCAGAGACTTCTGGAGCTTTAGTTTCTACTGCTGTTTCAGTTGCTACTGGAGCTTCAACAGTTGTTGCTTCAGTTGCTTCAACTTCCGCTTTTTTTGCTTTTTCAGCCATGTGCTGATTTAAAATTTGTATTCTGTATGATTTCGGAAGATGTAAAGCGAGGCACACAGAAGTGTTAAAAATTGTTCTTTTTATTCCTTTTATCTTTCCGACTATTCGCTAAAAGGAGTGCAAAAATACAATTATATTTTTGAATGCCAAATGTTTATTAAGTGAAAATGAAGGATTTATTCAGTGTCTTCTATAGCCATAGCAACTAATTGTAGTACTTTTTCTAGTTGCTGGTCTAAAGTTAAATTTGAATTATCTATTTCTATGGCGTCTTCGGCTTTAACTAAAGGTGAATCTTTTCTATGAGAATCTATATAATCTCGCTCTTGCACATTGTGTAAAACGTCTACATACTTAACTTTATCTCCTCGATTAATAAGCTCTTGAAATCGGCGTTCTGCTCTAACTTCAGCAGAAGCAGTCATAAATATTTTTAATTCGGCATAAGGAAAAACAACAGTTCCAATATCACGACCATCCATAACCACACCAACATCTTTACCCAAGAGCTGTTGCTGTTTTACTAGTTGATAACGAACTTCTGGAATGGTTGCTACTTGACTAACAAAACTGGAAACTTCCATTGTTCTAATGAGTTTTTCAACGTTTTTTCCATTTAAATATACTTCAGCAAACCCTAAATCTTTATTAAAGGTAAAACTGATGTTTACTTCTGGTAAACTTGAAACTAGACCTTCAATATCAAAGTGATTTTCATCAATGAAATTATTTTGCATAGCGTACAATGTTACTGCACGATACATCGCTCCTGAATCTACATAAACATAGCCTAAATGATTCGCAACTTGCTTTGCAACAGTACTTTTACCTGTTGAGGAAAATCCGTCTATAGCAATTGTAATGTTCTTCATTAGTAGTTATCTAAATCAATCTGTAAACCAAAAAAGTTAGCGTTTGCAGCAGATGTATATTTTGCGTGTGTATAACTAAAGCGCATTCTATTTATCTTTAAAGATATTCCTGCTGATATTCCTGAAAAATTACGTTGATCTATGATTCTTAGCTCTTCTGATCTTCTAAAGTTATAGCCAACTCTTATTTGAAAACCTCCTTCTGGAAACAACTCTGCGCCAATTATGGTGTGGCGTAAAACTTGATTAAAAAAGCCTACTTTTTCTTGGGTTTGATTGCCTTCTAAATCTGTTTCAGCTCTAGCTGGATTTGGGCTTCCTATTGGCCATTTTTGTAAGTTCTCAAAAGTTAGATGCCAACGAACTGGCACATTCTCTAAGGTTTGAGACATTCCAAAATCGACTTCAAAAGGTAAAGGTTCATTTTGACCAGCATAGGTTTTTATTTGCGTTCCGAAATTTCTAACAACGAGTGTCGCTTGAAATTCAATATCTTCATTAATATATAGTAGTCCAGCATCTACTGCTACACCAAAAGAATTATATTGTTCTAACGTAGAAGTAATAAATTTAAGGTTTCCACCTAAATAAAAGTCAGAGTATCCTATTTGTCGTGCATGACCAATAGACAAAGCGGCTTCACTTCCAGTAAAAGAGCCTGTTTCTAAGCCTTGCTCATCATAGCCATCAAATTGTCCGTAATTAATATAGGTCATTCCAATATGAAACGTTTGGTTACGTCTATCGTAAGTATATCCGTAAGCTGCGGTTCCATAATTTATTCCTCCTAAATAACTAGAATAGTTAACTGCCAACTGGTTATCCATATCTAAATTAATCGTCGATGGATTATAAATGGCTTGAGTTACATCATAATCAACATTGGTAAGCACTTTTCCTCCAAGTGCAGCTTGACGAGGCGAAGAGACTAAATTCAGAAATTGATACGTGGTTTCACCTCCTAATTGTGCATAAGAAGACATCATAAAGATGAGGCAAAAACAAGTAAAAAAATTCTTTTTCATAAAGATGCAAAGTAACTAAATCTAACTTAAAACGTCGTTATGCAATAAATATTTTTATTTAAGCTTTAGCTTTTGACCAATACTTAAATTATTTGAAGTCAGATTGTTTACTTTCATCAAAGTTTCTACAGTAATATTATGTTTTTTGGCAATGTTGTATAAGTTATCACCTTTGACCACAGTGTGGAAATTTGCGTCATTATTTTCTGGTTCCACCTGTTGAGTATTTATGTTTTGAGTTGAACTCATTGGTGCTCTATTAGGAGGTGCTGCATCTAAACCTGTTGGTGTTTGCCCTGGATTTAATCTGGCAATAATTTTAGGCTCTTCTTGACTAATAACAGGGCTGCTTGATTCGACTACAATTTTTTTAATGATTTTTAATTCTTGACCAATACTTAATTTAGTAGTAGTCAAGTTATTTTGTGTCATTAATTCGTCTTGATTTAAGCCGTATTTTTTTGCAATCTTCGAAATATTTTCTCTTTTAGCTACTGTATGAATCTTGATGTCTGTATAAATGACACCAGCATCTGTAGTCTTAAGCATAGATACGTCTGTATCAGCATGGCTTCTATATACGTACTCTCCAGTTTTAGTTGATAAGAACGCCTCTTTTCCTTCTAAATTTATAGGAAGAAATTCATCTCCAATTTCTGCCTCTTGAGAAAAAGAGTGAACTGAAATAAAACACAATAAAAAAAACAATACAGACCTCATGGTTATAATTTTTTATAATTCTTCACTTTTGAATTAGTAACAGCAATATCGATAACATCTTTCATATCAGAAACATAATGAAAGGTTAAACCTTTTAAATATTCTGGCTTAATTTCTTCAATATCACGTCTATTCTCTTCGCAAAGTAATATTTCTTTTATTCTTGCACGTTTTGCAGCCAATATTTTTTCTTTTATTCCACCAACTGGTAAAACTTTCCCACGTAAGGTAATTTCTCCAGTCATTGCTAAACTTTTCTTCACTTTCTTTTGGGTAAATAAAGACACTAAAGACGTTAACATAGTCACTCCTGCACTTGGACCATCTTTTGGAGTAGCCCCTTCTGGCACATGAATATGTACATTATATTTATCAAAAACATCAGGATTTACGCCTAATGCATCTGCATTAGCTTTAATATACTCCATAGCTATAGTTGCAGACTCTTTCATGACTTTTCCTAGATTACCAGTAATAGTCATGGTTCCTTTTCCTTTAGAAAGGATGGATTCAATAAACAAAATATCGCCTCCTACTCTAGTCCATGCTAATCCAGTAACTACTCCAGCTACATTATTATTTTCGTATTTATCACGCTCTAATTTTGGACCACCAAGTACTTCAATAATAGCTTCATTAGACACTTTTATGTCATACGCTTCTTCCATCGCAATGTTTTTAGCAGCATATCGAACCATTTTGGCAATTTGCTTTTCTAAACCACGAACTCCAGATTCTCGAGTATAGCCTTCAACTATTTTTTCTAATTGAGGTTTACCTATTTTTAATTCTTTTTCGGTTAAACCATGCTCTTTTAATTGTTTAGGAAGCAAATGACGTTTTGCTATTTCAACTTTTTCTTCAATAGTATAACCAGTAACATTAATAATTTCCATTCTGTCACGTAAAGCAGGCTGAATGGTTGATAAACTATTAGATGTTGCTATAAACATAACCTTAGAAAGGTCGAAGCCCATTTCTAAAAAGTTATCATAAAACTCGCTATTCTGCTCAGGATCTAACACCTCTAACATTGCAGAAGAAGGATCACCTTGATGAGAGTTAGACAATTTATCAATTTCATCTAATACAAAGACAGGATTAGCAGTTCCTGCTTTCTTTAAACTCTGAAGGATACGTCCAGGCATAGCCCCAATATAGGTTTTTCTATGACCACGAATTTCAGCCTCATCGCGTAAACCACCAAGAGACATACGCACATATTCTCTACCTAAAGCTTCGGCAATAGATTTTCCAAGTGAGGTTTTTCCAACACCTGGAGGACCATAAAGACAAAGAATTGGCGACTTCATATCGTTACGTAGCTTTATGACAGCTAAGTGTTCGATAATTCTTCGCTTCACATCATCAAGTCCATAATGATCGCGATTTAAAATTTTCTTAGCACGTTTTAAATCGAATTTATCTTTACTAAAATCATTCCAAGGCAAGTCTAAAAATAAATCCAAATAATTGCGCTGAATCGAATACTCGGCAACTTGCGGATTCATACGTTGCATTTTAGCGACTTCCTTATTGAAATGTTTAGCCACTTTTTCGTCCCATTTTTTATCCTTAGCACGCGCCATCATTTCTTCAATTTCTTCATCATGATTCACTCCTCCAAGTTCCTCTTGAATTGTTTTCATTTGTTGATGCAAGAAATATTCACGTTGTTGTTGATTCATATCGCTTTGAACCTTTAACTGAATATCGTTTTTAAGTTCAAGCTTTTGAAACTCAACATTCATGTACTTTAAGGTTTGTAAAGCACGTTGTTTGAGGTCGTTATTTTCTAATAAGCTCTGCTTTTCCTTCACAGATAAATTCATATTAGAAGACACAAAGTTTATTAAAAATGAATTGCTTTCAATATTTTTAATGGCAAAAGATGCTTCGCTAGGAATATTTGGGCTATCCTTAATAATCTGTAAAGCTAAATCTTTAATTGAGTCTATAATTGCATCAAACTCTTTATTACTTGTTGCAGGACGAGCTTCAGGAACTTCACGAATGGTCGCATTCATGTAAGGTTCTTCTGTGATTACTTCGGCAACTTTAAAACGTTTTTTTCCTTGAATAATAACAGTAGTATTACCATCAGGCATTTTAAGAACTCTTAGAATTCTAGCTACAGTGCCTGTTTCATGAATATCATTTGCTTTAGGGTTTTCTACAGTTTCATCCTTTTGAGAAACAACTCCAATAACTTTATTTCCTTTATTAGCATCATTGATAAGTTTTATAGATTTATCTCTTCCTGCTGTAATAGGAATTACAACACCAGGAAATAAAACCGTATTTCTAAGTGAAAGAATTGGTAGTGTTTCAGGTAACGTTTCATTATTTATTTCTTCTTCATCTTCAGGAGTCATTAAAGGAATTAACTCTGAATTTTCATCAAAATCCTGTAATGACAAACTGTCAAGGCTTAGTAAACTAGACTTTTTCATATATATAATTAAGTCATTATGTCACGAACTATAGACGCAAAATAATGATTTAGGGTTAAAATTATTAATAATATTTTATTTATTTAAATGACAATCAGCAAGTTATCAACATTTACTGATTAAACATCTACAGTAATAAAGTCAATTAATATGCCAATGCTTTTAAATTCATTGAAACTTTTTTTAGTAAAACTGTAACACTTTATCTTTACTGTAATCTTTAGTATAACAATTCGATGTAAAACCATTTGACACTAACCAACCAAAATATCGAACAGCTTATAGAGCTATGTAAATCGAACAATCAATTTGCGCAATTGGAGGTTTACAATAGATACTATAAAGCCATGTTTAACGTAGCATATAGAATTGTAAAAGATAGATTTGAAGCTGAGGATATCATGCAAGACTCATTTTTATCTGCTTTTACAAAACTAGATACTATAAAAGATACAATGACTTTTGGTGCATGGTTAAAGCGAATTGTAATTAATAACAGTATTTATCATTTTAATAAAAATAGTAAATACCAAGATGTTCCTTTAGATAATGTATTGTATAAAACTGAAGACAATGATGGTGTTGCTAGCGATTACGAGTTTACTAACCTTAAGGCGCGACAAGTGTTAGAAACTATGAAATTACTAAAAGACAATTACCGAATTGCTTTAAACTTACATTTAATTGAAGGTTATGATTACGAAGAAATAAGTGAAATTATGAATATGTCTTATGCCAATTGCAGAACTACAATCTCGAGAGCAAAAGAAAGTTTAAGACAAAAATTACAACTTGTTGAACATTAAAAAAGAATATTATGAACAAAGATACTTTAGATCAACTTTTTGACCATCTACAACATGAATTTGATGTTGAAGAACCAACGTTAGATCATGACAAAAGATTCTTAAAAAAGCTTAATCATCAAGAGCTTGCTTACACAACAAAGCCAAAACGCAATATTTGGATGCCTTTTATTGGTATTGCTGCATCATTAGCGCTTTTAGTAAGTGTTTTTGTAGGCTCTCAAGAGCAAAGCAATACTCATGATTTAGCAAGTGTTTCTCCTGAAATGGCAGAAACCCAAAATTTCTTTGATACCACAATTGCATCAGAATTAATAAAGCTTGAAAAAGAATCTAATCCAGAAACAAAACTATTGGTTGCAGATGCAATGATGCAAATTCAAAGATTAGAAAAAGAATACAGCGCTTTAAAAGTAGATTTATCTGAAAGTGGTAATGATAAACGCGTTATCTACGCTATGATAAGCAATTTTCAAAATAGAATAGACATTCTACAGAATACATTAAAACAAATTGAAAACGTAAAACAGTTAAAAAATAATCACAATGAAAACAGCACTACTATATAAAATTACACTTGCCTTTATGCTTGTGCCTATGCTAATTTTAGCATCTACTACACCTAATAAAGGAAAACATACCAAAGAAAAGAAAATCACTAAGACGTTTCAAGTCAATGCTAATGCCACTTTAAAAGTCGATAACAGTTATGGTAACTTAGATATTGTAACTTGGGATGAAAACCAAATTGCCTTTGAAATTACGATTACAACCAATGGCAACAATGAAGAGAAAGTACAAAAGAAGCTTGATGACATTACTGTTGTATTTGACGCCTCTTCTAGTTTAGTCTCTGCCAAAACCAAATTCAACAAAGAAGGTTCAAGTTCTTGGTGGAAATGGAATAACAGTAACAATGTCAATATGAAAATTAATTATGTCATAAAAATGCCAATCACTAATAACGTGAACCTAAGCAATGATTATGGCAGTATTAATCTTGATAAGTTAGAAGGTCAAGCGACAATTAGCTGTGACTATGGAAAAATTACAACTAAAGAACTCATGGCAGATAATAATAGCTTAAGTTTTGATTACACTCAAAACAGTTATTTTGAATATATAAAAAGCGGAACAATTAGTGCCGACTACAGCGGTTTTGTTGTCGCTAAAACCAAAGACTTAGTAATTGAAGCCGATTATACAAATTCTAAAATAGAAATTGCTGAAGACATAAGATATGATTGCGATTATGGAAATATTACTGTAGAAAAAGTAAATAACTTTACAGGAGATGGCGATTATTTAACAACCAGACTTGGAGATGTTTATAAAAACGTTGCCATAAACGCAGATTATGGCTCGATTAAAATTAATAACATGACTGCTAATGCTGGAAATATAGATATAGAATCTGATTATGTTGGCATTACTATTGGCTACAGTTCTGGGTATAATTTCAATTTCAAGATTGATTTAGAATATGGATCTTTAAGAGATCATGACGACTTAGAATTCACTAAGAAAAATGTCGAGTCAACAGATAAATACTATGAAGGTTATCATGGAAACTCTAGCTCTGGAAACTTCATAAAAATCACTTCAGATTACGGAAGTGTATCGCTCAAAAAAAACTAATACATTAATTCATTAAAACACAAATCCAATGAAAAATTTAAAAAAAATTCGCGAAGGCTTAAACAGTATAAGCGGCGTGAGTAAACAACTAATTTTAATTTTAGTAATTACACTTTTTGCCTCGCAAATACAAGCGCAATCTTGGGGAAATAAAAAAGTAAAAGGCAATGGAAATGTCACTACCATTACAAGAACTACTAGTGACTATGATGGCGTTTCATGCGCTGGTTCTTTTGACTATATTCTTGTTGAAGGCGAAGAAGGCCAAATCACTATTGAAGGTGAAGAAAATTTATTAAACTATATCGTTACAGAAGTGAAAGGTAATAAGCTTATTGTTAAAACCGAAAATGGAATCAATCTGAGCACAAGTTTTAACAAAACGATAAAAATTACTATCCCTTATAAAGATATTAGTGAAGTTTCGCTTGCTGGCTCTGGTGATTTATGGAATAAAGGCACTATAAAAGCTTCTAACCTTGATATCTCTTTAGCAGGTTCTGGAGATGTGGTTCTTAATATTGAAGCTACATCTGTAGAAGGAAGTTTAGCTGGTTCTGGTGATTTGACTTTAAAAGGTAGAACGACAAACTTAGAAGCTAGTGTTGCTGGTTCTGGAGATTTTCATGGTTTTGATTTAGATGCTGATAATACTGAAGTTTCAGTAGCTGGTTCTGGTGATGCTGAAGTTGTTAGCAACACGATGTTAAAAGCACGTGTCTCTGGTTCAGGAGATATTGAATACAAAGGCAACCCTTCTAGAGAAGATACCAAAGTAAATGGTTCTGGTGATATTAGCAGCCACTAATATTTACCTTTTAAACAAAAAAGCCGAAGCAATTAGCTTCGGCTTTTTTGTTAATTTAAAGTGTATTCTAAGAGAGTATTTGAACCACTATTTGTTAAGTATTCTATCATACCAATATGATTGGCATAATAATAATGTGATACATCGGTTGTACCAAGAGCAGTAACAGTAAGTTCGATATGAATAACATCTGTATAATTAACACCTTCTACGGTTCTAGTAATATCACGTTCAATCATCTCAAACGAATATAATGCATCCACATCAGCATCTGGAATATCTGGAGATCCAGTCTCTGGAGTATATGAAATTGTATATGACACATCAGATTCCCATGTTTCTCCAATTGTAGCATCTTCTTTAATCATATTAATAATAAATGGAGTTGATGCAAATTGATAACCAGGAATTGAACCAGAAATTTCTGATCTCATTAAATAGTTAACTCCACTTTTTCTTAACCAAGTTGGGTTCGCAAATAATTCATCAAAAGCATAATATTCAAAGCCATCAATGGTTTCGGTTCCTGAGATTTCATAGATTTGTTCTCCATCGAAAAAAGTATTGTATGTCCATGAATTCCCAATAGCGCGTGGCCAATAATCTTGAGTGTCTGATGCACAGCTTAAACCATCTATTATTGCTTGAAGTTCTCCAGAAGAATCACCACAAACAGCGATTTCATTTTCTAAAGCATTTATATAGGCATTACATAACGTTGCGTTGCTCGTATCTGCATTATATGCAGCTTCTGCAGAATCTGTAGCAGCTTCGGCAGTTGGACAATCATCTGGTACATCAGAAGAACAATCTAAACTATCTATTGTCGCTTGAATAGCTCCAGTAGTATCTCCACATAAATCTAAAAAATCTTGTAAAGCAGCTAAATACTCATTACAAACTTCAGTAAAGTTAGAGTCGGTTGGTGAAACCGTACTATATGCTGCAGTTGCATTAGCAACATTAGTTGTCGCTTCGGCACAAGTTGAAGCTCCTCCTCCTCCGCTTCCATCATCAGTGGCAAATTCACCCTCAAGAGGTTCATTATCACATGACGTTATAGTAAATAGAAAAAAAGATAAAAAGAAAACTGAAACAAGTTTTAAATTTTTCATAGAGTATAGTTGTTATTGTCGATAAATATAAACAAACTTAGTAAATTATTTAAGTAATTATTTCCTTTCTTGGCACTCTAAACAATAATACAATTCCAATTAAAAAGAAAATAAATAAAAATAGAATTGCATTTCTCATGCTGCCAGTAACTTGATCTATGGTTGCAAAAATTGCCATACCTATAACAATTCCAATCTTTTCAGCAACATCAAAAAAGCTAAAATAGGATGTTGTATCTTCTGTTTCAGGTAAAAACTTAGAGTATGTTGATCTGGCCAATGATTGAATTCCACCCATGACCAAACCGACTAAGCTTGCTGCTATATAAAACTGCATAGGTGTTTTCATAAAGTAGGCATAGAAACATAAGCTCATCCAAATAAAATTAACAACAATTAATGTTTTAATATTACCAAATCTTGATGACGCTTTAGACGTTAAATATGCCCCAAGTATAGCAACTAACTGAATGACTAAAATACTACTTATTAAACCAGTAGTTTTTTCACTATCGCCTCCCCAATCAATTTCTTCTTCTCCAAAATATACTGCAACTAACATAATCGTTTGAACAGCCATACTAAACACAAAAAATGCTATTAAATAACGCTTTAACCTAAGGTTTTTCTTAAGTTCAGTCCAAACAATTTTCAATTCTTTTAAACCATTAAACACTACAGATTTAGTGACTTTATGTCCTGAAGACACACCTTTTGGTAAAATATAAAAGGTATATTGACTGAATAAAATCCACCATAATCCAACTGTAATAAATGAATAACGCATCATTTGCATTTTAGCTTCACCATCATCTTGACTCATTACCATAATCAAGTTTATAATTAACAACAAAACACTACCAACGTATCCCATTGAAAAGCCTTTAGCACTAATGCCATCTTGTTGCTCAGGAAAGGCAATGTCTGGTAAATATGAATTATAAAATACCAAGCTTCCCCAATATCCTATTAAGCCCATAAAGTAGAACAATAAACTTAAATGAATTCGGTCTGGAGAAATGTCGAACCAATATAAACCTATACAACCTAAACCACCTATATAACAAAAGAACTTCATGAAATTCTTTTTATTGCCAACATAATCTGCAATACCTGAAAGTATAGGCGAAGTAAAAGTTACGACTAAAAATGTAAATGCTGTAACATAAGTTATAAGTGCAGTGCTCTTAAAATCCATTCCAAACGCATGCACTGTTTTTACTTCAGATAGAAATAAAGCGGAATAAAAAATTGGAAAAATAGAAGACGCAATGGTAAGTGTATATACTGAATTTGCCCAGTCATAAAACGCCCAAGCATTAAGAAGTTTTTTACTTCCTTTTTCAAGTTTTGCCATAAATAAAAAGCTGCTCTTTTATGAGCAGCTTCTAAAATAAACAAAATTTTATTAAATTGTATTAATATGGAGTTATTGCTCTAAAAGATTGTACTCCAAACTTTTTAGCTTCTGCAATAGCTTGTGGTGCTAATGCTTTTAAATTTGCTATACGACTATCGTTAGATGGATGCGTACTTAAAATTTCTGGTGGTGCTTCACCTCCACTATTAGCCTTCATACGTTCCCATAATTTTGAAGCTTCTGCAGGATTATAACCTGCAATTCCCATTAGGTATAAGCCAATTTTATCAGCTTCAGTCTCATGACTTCGACTAAAAGGAAGCATCACTCCAACGGTAGAACCAATACCATAATATTGGTTAAACGTATCTCTATCTTTATCATTATTAATAGCAACATTACCAGCAATAGCAATTCCTTGCTGAACATAAGCTGCACTCATACGTTGTTGTCCGTGATTGGCTAAAGCATGAGCTACTTCATGTCCCATTATTGCAGCTACACCTGTTTCACTTTGAGCTATAGGAAGAATTCCTGTATAAAAAACTATTTTACCTCCAGGCATGCACCAAGCATTTACGGTAGGATCATTTATTAAATTATACTCCCATTTATAGTCATTTAAATAGCCTTGATGACCATTGGCATTTAACCAACGTTCTGCGGCTATTGCTATACGTTGACCTACACGAGTAATCATTTCAGCTCTTGCTGTACCAGTTTCAACATTACTTTCGGCTAAAACCTGATTATATTGAGCAAATGCTGTAGGGAACAATTGAGAATTTGGCACTAAAGCCATAGTCTGCTTACCTGTAAAAGGGTTAGTTGCACACGACAAAAAAAGCGATATTGTACAAGATGCAATTACTATGTTTTTAAATTTCATAATGAATCTTTTTATTTTTAGTTAATGGAATTATAAAAGTACAAAACCTTACTATTAAATTAGACACAATATTTTTTATTTTGTCACATTTAATTAAAAAAGGAAAGTTTAATGTTATGTCTCAAAAATTATACCGACTTAAGTGCAATATAAATTATTCTTAATATGAAAAATATATTATCATTCTGTGTTCTACTTCTGCTTTTTAATTGTAACACTTCTGCTCAGAAAAACAACAATGAAATTCAAAAAGAATACGCAGTAATAAAAACCGACTCAGAATGGAAAAAAATACTCTCTGAGGAACAGTATTATGTCTTACGTGAAGCTGGTACAGAAAGACCTTTTTCTAGCCCTTTAAATAAAAACTACACAAAAGGCACTTACCATTGTGCAGCTTGTAATACACCGCTATTTTTAAGTGAGCATAAATTTGATTCTGGTACAGGCTGGCCTAGTTTTGACAGAGAAATTGAAGGCAATGTTGCTTATGGTACAGATCATAATTTAGGATATTCTAGAGACGAAGAGCATTGTGCAACCTGTGGCGGACATTTAGGTCATGTGTTTAATGATGGTCCACAACAAACTACTGGAAAAAGACATTGCATTAATGGCGTTGCTTTAAAGTTTGTCCCTTCTGAATAAATCGCTATAATGATTTTCAAAATAGTGATATAAAATCTATTGATAATATGAGCTTCCAATTATTGGTTTATATCCTTATTTTTATGATTGAAAATCTTAAAACATGGAAAAATCATATTTGCCTAGTGCCATAAAACAATTCGAATATTATAAATCTTTAGGCGATAAAACTCTAGATCGACTCTCTTTAGAAGAGTTAAAATGGCTACCACACGAAGATTCAAACAGCATCGCTATTCTTGTAAAACATATTGTTGGTAATATGTTATCGCGTTGGACTAATTTTTTAATCGAAGATGGTGAAAAAAAATGGCGTGATCGCGACCAAGAATTCATCGATACCTATAACACTAAAGAAGATTTAATGGCGTCTTGGGAAATTGGTTGGGACTGTTTATTTAATGCTATCAAACCTCTCGAAGCTATAAACCTAGAGCAAATCATATATATTCGTAATCAAGGCCATTCAGTAACAGAAGCGATTAATAGACAACTCGCACATTATGCTTATCATATTGGACAAATGGTTTTTATTGGCAAACTGGTTAAAGGGAATCAATGGGAATCTTTATCTATTGCTAAAGGAAATTCTACGACGTATAATGAAGAAAAATTCGCTAAAGAAAAAGGACGAAGACATTTTACAGATGACCTTTAATATTACATTTAGGTTTTGTAACTTCGTAACTTCAAAAATCGACTAAAAAATATACAATGAGTAAATACGATGTAATTGTACTTGGAAGTGGTCCTGGTGGCTACGTAACTGCTATTAGAGCGTCTCAATTAGGTTTCAAAACTGCTGTAGTTGAAAAAGAAAGTCTTGGTGGTGTATGCCTAAATTGGGGTTGTATTCCAACTAAAGCTTTACTTAAATCTGCACAAGTTTTCGAATATTTAAAACATGCTGAAGATTATGGTTTATCTGTAAAAGAAGCAGATAAAGATTTTGATGCTGTTGTGAAACGCAGTCGTGGTGTTGCTGAAGGCATGAGTAATGGTGTTAAATTTTTAATGAAAAAAAATAAGATTGATGTTATTGAAGGCTTCGGAAAAATAAAACCTGGCAAAAAGGTTGATGTCGATGGAAAAGAATATAGCGCAGATCATATCGTTATAGCAACTGGTGCTCGTTCTCGCGAGTTACCTAGCTTACCTCAAGATGGTAAAAAAGTAATTGGGTATAGAGAAGCTATGGTTTTACCTAAACAGCCTAAAAAAATGATTGTGGTTGGCTCTGGAGCTATTGGTGTAGAGTTCGCTTATTTTTATAACGCCATGGGAACAGACGTTACTATTGTTGAATACTTACCTAATATCGTTCCTGTTGAAGATCTTGATGTCTCAAAGCAATTAGAAAAAAGCTTTAAGAAAAGTGGTATTAATATTATGACTTCTGCTGAAGTTACTAGTGTAGATACTTCTGGTAAAGGTGTGAAAGCTACTGTTAAAACAAGTAAAGGCGAAGAAGTGCTTGAAGCAGATATTATCCTGTCTGCTGTAGGTATTAAAACCAACATTGAAGGTATTGGCTTAGAAGATGTAGGCATTGCTGTAGATCGTGATAAGATTTTGGTTAATGATTTTTACCAAACTAATATTCCTGGTTATTATGCTATTGGAGATGTAACGCCTGGACAAGCTTTAGCACATGTCGCTTCCGCGGAAGGCATTCTGTGTGTAGAGAAAATTGCTGGTCAGCATGTTGAAGCTTTAGACTATGGAAACATTCCTGGTTGCACCTACTGTGCGCCTGAAATTGCTTCTGTTGGTTTAACTGAAAAGCAAGCAAAAGAACAAGGTCTTGATATTAAAGTGGGCAAATTTCCATTCTCTGCTTCTGGTAAAGCAAGTGCTTCTGGTGCAAAAGATGGTTTTGTTAAAGTTATTTTTGATGCTAAATATGGCGAATGGCTTGGTTGCCATATGATTGGTGCTGGTGTAACTGATATGATTGCTGAAGCCGTTTTAGGTCGAAAATTAGAAACTACTGGTCATGAAGTCTTAAAAGCTGTGCATCCACATCCAACAATGAGTGAAGCCGTTATGGAAGCTGTTGCTGCAGCCTATGGCGAAGTGATTCATTTATAGTTGTTACCTATTAGAAATATAAAAAGTTCCAGAAATTTCTGGAACTTTTTTTGTTTATATCTTTTACAATCGATTTAAAAGAAACCTAATGGACGTGCTTTAATTCATAAAACTCTGAATAGCTAACTCATAGCTTTGCAGGCCAAAGCCTAAAATAACACCATTAGCATTAGGCGAAACATAAGAAACATGTCTAAACTCTTCTCTATCAAAGGTGTTAGAAATATGGACTTCAACCACAGGTGTTTCAATGGCTTTTACGGCATCACCTATACCAACTGATGTATGTGTATAAGCAGCAGCATTAAGTATAATCCCATCATATAAAGCATCAGCATCTTGCAATTTACTAATAAGCTCACCTTCAATATTAGATTGAAAGTAATCTATTTGTATCGTAGAATACTTCTGCTTGACTTCCTCTAAAAATTCTGTAAACGTTAAACTCCCATAAATTTTAGGCTCACGTTTCCCTAATATATTTAAATTAGGTCCATTAATGATGATTAATTTCTTCATATAGTAAAAATACAAAAGTTATTGTATAAAAAAAGGAAGCTTAAGCTTCCTTTTTTGTTAATATATATAGTCTAAAATTAGAACTTATAAGTAACACCAAAATTGATGTCAGATAAATCTAAATTAAATCCGAAAGAGTTAGCTGCTTCAGCACCATCCCAGTCGCCTTTTTCACTTGTATAAGATAATGCTCCAATAGAAGCTCTTAAAGCAAAGCAGTTAGATACAAAATAGTTAAGTCCAGGCGCTACAGAAAATCCAAAAGTATTCGTTTTAGATTCATCACCACCATTAGGCTCATACTTAGATGACATATAACCAAATCCTGCACCTACAGTAAAAGAAAATTGGTTCGCTGGTGTAAAGAAATATCTAGCACCTAAATTAGCACCAAAAGTATTTGTTTTGTTTTCACCAGTATCTTCTCCACCACCAACAGAAAGACCTAATTCTAAGGCAATGTTATCAGATAAAAAATAACCCACTGAAGGCATAAATGCGTAACTGTTAGATTTAGCGTCATCTTGTTTCCAAGTGTTAATACCTACAGTACCACTTAAATAGATATCACTTTTAGCGAAACCACCTGTACCATCTGTAGCTTTCTCTTCTTGTGCGTTGACATTTAAGGCAAATAATGCCAATGCCGCAAATAAAAATAATTTTTTCATAATAGATTGAGTTTTTTAAGATTTAAAAAAATCTTGTTAATTAATTAATGTTGGAGCAAATTAAATACAATTTTTTCTACTTATCAACATTTTAACCCTACTTATTAACAATTTTATTAACAATTTGTATTTTACTGCCTCATTATCAAGTATTTAATAATTATTAAAAAAGGCATTTTATTAACAAAAAATGATGAAAAAGAGTCTAATTTAGACAGTATTTTGGTCAAAACCATTGGAAAAGACATAAAAAAAAGAGCGAAATTTTACGTGAATTGCGCTTTTAACCCTATTTACGATTGCCTTATAACAGATATCACCTACAACATTAACAATAATATGAACTATTGATAGCGTAATCTATTCATATACAACTCATTAAATACCTCTCTATTTATTACATTACAATTCTATTAAAAAAAATGCTAAAAAGTCCTATTTTAGAGGTAATGAAATGGCAACAAGCAATTCAAGATTACAAATCGTATTTAAAAATAGAACGCGGACTATCCCAAAATTCTATAGATAATTATGTTTTAGATGTTAATAAACTTATTAACTATCTTAAAGATAAGGATATACAAGAATCGCCTCTTTCCATATCTTCAGAAATAGTACAGCAATTTATTTATGATGTTGCCAAAGACCTTAATGCACGATCGCAATCAAGAATTATATCTGGTTTACGCAGTTTTTTTAATTATTTAATTTTTGAAGACTATCTTAAAACCAATCCACTAGAACAAATAGAATCTCCTAAAATAGGACGAAAACTCCCAGACACTTTATCTGAAGAAGACATTAATAAGCTTATTAATGCTATAGATTTAAGTCAGCCACAAGGCGAACGCAATCGTGCAATGCTTGAAACTCTATATAGTTGTGGTTTACGTGTTAGTGAACTTGTAGGTTTAAAAATTTCTGATTTATTTTTTGATGAAGGCTTCTTGAAAGTCACAGGAAAAGGAGACAAACAACGTTTTGTGCCAATTGTTCCGCATACACAAAAGTTAATCAACATCTATAAAGAACAGGTTAGAGTTCATTTGCCAATACAACCGAATCATCAAGATATCTTATTTTTAAATCGTCGAGGAAAACAACTTACAAGAGCGATGATCTTTACGATTATTAAACAACTTGCAGAAAAAATAAGTTTAAATAAAAATATTTCTCCACATACGTTTAGACATTCCTTTGCCACTCACCTTCTTGAGAATGGTGCAGATTTAAGAGCGATTCAACTCATGCTAGGTCATGAAAGCATAACCACTACAGAAATTTATATGCATGTTGATAAGCGTCATTTAAAAGATGTGATGAATGCATATCATCCTAGAAAATAAAAAAGTCAGCATAAAGCTGACTTAAATAATCTTATACACTTATTGTGAATTATTTAGCAATATTTACTGCTCTAGTTTCACGAATAACAGTCACTTTTACTTGTCCAGGATAGGTCATATCTGTTTGTATTTTTTGTGAAATATTAAAAGACAAATCGGCTGCATTTTGATCGGACACTTTTTCATTTTCAACAATGACTCTTAACTCTCTACCAGCTTGAATCGCATAAGCCTTTTTTACACCTTGGAAGCCAAATGCGATATCTTCTAAATCTTTAAGACGTTGAATATAGCTATCAAGTACTTGTCGTCTTGCGCCTGGTCGTGCACCAGAAATAGCATCACAAACTTGAACAATAGGTGCTAATAAAAACTTCATTTCAATTTCATCATGGTGTGCTCCTATTGCGTTGCATACTTCATCTTTTTCTCCGTATTTTTCAGCCCATTGCATCCCAAGGATCGCGTGAGGAGTTTCCATATCTGCTTCAGCATCTGGCACTTTACCAATATCATGTAACAATCCAGCACGCTTAGCTAATTTTGGATTAATTCCTAATTCAGCAGCCATGACACCACAAAGCTTTGCAACTTCACGAGAGTGTTGTAATAGATTTTGGCCATAAGAAGAACGGTATTTCATTCTTCCAACAACTTTAATTAATTCTGGATGTAAATTATGAATTCCTAAATCGATTACTGTACGTTTACCAACTTCAATAATCTCTTGCTCAATTTGTTTTTGGGTTTTCTTCACCACTTCTTCAATTCTAGCAGGATGGATACGACCATCAGTAACAAGTTTATGAAGTGACAAACGAGCGATTTCACGACGAACAGAATCAAAACAAGATAATATAATCGCTTCAGGCGTATCATCAACAATAATCTCTACACCAGTTGCAGCTTCAATAGCGCGAATATTACGTCCTTCACGACCAATAATACGACCTTTAACGTCGTCAGATTCAATATTAAAAACAGAAACACAATTGTCTACAGCTTCTTCTGTACCAATGCGTTGTATGGTATTAATGATGACTTTTTTCGCCTCTTGTTGAGCAGTCATTTTAGCTTCTTCAAGCGTGCTTTGAATATAAGCCATAGCATCACTTTTAGCTTCACCTTTTAAAGATTCGACCAATTGAGCCTTTGCTTCTTCGGCTGAAAGACTAGAGATGACTTCTAATTGCTCTACTTGGCTTTTGTGCAACCTATCCACTTCGACTTGCTTTTTATCTAAAATATCAAGTCTGTGGTTATAGTCTTTTATTTTATTTTCAGCTTCAGCATTAATTTTTTTAGTTTTAGAAAGCTCGCTAGAAACTTGAGACTCCTTATCACGAATTCTTTTTTCAGCTTCAGCCATTTTCTTATCACGTGATAAAATGACTTTTTCGTGTTCTGCTTTAAGTTCTATAAATTTTTCTTTGGCTTGGAGAATCTTATCCTTTTTAATTGATTCACCTTCGTGATTTGCGTCTTTTATTATAGAAGCTGCAGATTTTTTTGCGCTTTTAATTAATTTAGAAGCATTATTTTTTTCTAATGCCTTTGCTATAATATATCCAATAATTACACCTACAACTAGGCCTATTACTGCTAATACAATTGGGTTGTCCATGTTTAGTTAATTAGTTAATATAAAAAAAGCCTACATCAGTATAAAGTTTTGTATAAACTCCTTAAAAACAAGTTTAGGGCTAACAAGCTGATCAAGTATCTGTTCAAAGACAGCACGCTTTTACAACTTAAACTCACCCTTTTTAAAGAATTAACGTTGAGTTTATCAAAAAAAATAACTAATGCAGGCAGTAACCTTTATTTTATTTAAAGAACGTATTAAGAATGTAAGTGCGCTTTTAACAGCTCATTTAAAGCGTTAAGCTTATCTTCAACATGCACATTCACATTTTCCTTATCTATTGATTTTTGTTCTGTTTGAGACGCAAACTGTAAAGCACACATGGCTAAAACATCTTGTTTATCTCTAACGGAATAACTTTGCTCAAATTGTTTAATCATAGCTTCAATTTTCTTAGCCGCTTTTCTTAAACCTTCTTCCTGACTTGGATTAATGGTTAAAGGATATACTCTATTAGCTATAGATAGCTTTATTTTAAGCTGTTCTGCCATGAAAACTATGTGTCATTACTCAGAGAGTTGTGATATACAATGATCTATATCTCTAATTAATGTATTTATTTTAAGCTTAGTTTCTCTTTTATTATTGTCACTGCCAAGCATAGAATTTGCCATCTTGAGTGCCTCATACTTATCTTTCCAAACAACTAATTGTCGTTCTTGCTCTTGAAGCGCTTTATTTGATAATTGTATGGTCTCTTCTAGTTTTAAATTAGTTTGCTTTAAAACCTCTAGTTTATGCAATACTTTACTAATTTTATTCTCTAAAGCATCTACAATATCTTCAATATGACTCATTTACAAATTCAATACTTATCTCACAAAGTTAACATACCTAAAGTTAAATAACAATAGTTTTATACAATAAAATAAAAAAACATCTGAAATCATTCTGTATCAATACTATGGCGTAGTATTTGTTTAAAACTTGCTAGTTAATTTTCATATGCATATATTTATAGAATATTTTCTATATTAAATTAATCATTCTAGTATAAAAAATTTAGTTCTGGTCATTACAAATTAATACATTAGCAATACAATTATATTTATGCGTTTACTTACAGTTTTTTTATTATTATTTTCATCACTTTGCACAGCTCAAAGTATTTATCCAACAGATTATTTTAGACCTCCATTAGACATTACTCTTGTTGCTGCTGGGACCTTTGGTGAACTTAGGTCTAACCATTTCCATTCGGGAATTGATATTAAGACACAGCAAAGGGAAGGCTTAAAAGTATATGCTGCTGCAAGTGGTTATGTGAGTCGAATTAAGGTCTCGCATTTTGGCTATGGAAAAGCCTTATATATTACACATCCTAATGGTTACACGACAGTATATGGCCATTTGCAAAAATTTTCTCCAAAAATTGAAGCATACGTTAAAGCTCAGCAGTATGAAAAGGAATCTTTTGAGATTGAATTATTCCCTAACCTAGAAGATTTAACCATTGAAAAAAGTGAAATTATTGCGTTTAGTGGAAATACTGGTGGATCTGGTGGTCCACATTTACATTATGAGATAAGAGACAATCAGGAAAGACCTTTAAATCCGATGCTTTTTGGATTAGATATTGCAGATACAACCAGACCAATAATTTCTGAAGTTTACGCCTACGCGATCAGCGAAGATGCACATGTTAACAAATCTAAAATGAAACAAAAACTTCGTCTTATAGATAATAAAAATGGGACTTATACTGTGGAAAATATTGAAGCTTATGGTAAAATTGGATTTGCAATTGAATCTATAGACAGACAAGATTTAGCTTCTAACAAAAATGGCGTTTATAATATTCAAGCGCGCTATAATGGAAATTTGTGTTTCGAGTTGGCATATAAGCGTTTCTCTTTTGATGAAACTAGGCATTTAAACCGTTTAATAGATTATGACCACTACAAAACGAATAAAGAGCGACTCCAGAAGCTTTTTGTAGAAAAAGGAAACCCTTTAAGCATGTACAAGAACATCGTTAATGATGGCTATATAGTTGTTGAAGATAGTACCTCTTCCATTTATAAAGTCCGTATAAACGATTTTAAAGATAACGACACTTGGCTTCACATAAACATTAAAGGTGTAAAAACTAACGATGTCCAACCTCAAGAAGATTTAAGCACACCTTATTACATTTATGCCAATCAAGATCATCATTTAAACGATGGTCGTATTAATGTTGACTTTACGCGAAACACTTTTTATGATGATTTTTTTATTGATTTCAAAGTGTCTAGCGATACGCTTTTTCTTCATAAAGATATCATTCCAGCAAAACGCTATTTTGATATTAGTTATGATATAAGTGACTACAAATCTGAAGATGTAAACAAACTCTATATCGCGAGATTAGTTGGTTGGAATGATTATCCACTTTATTCTAAAACTACACGAAAAGAAAATGTTTTAACAACCAGCACAAGAATTTTAGGCAAATATGCGTTAGCTTCAGACACAATAGCACCAATAATTCAGCCTATCAATTTTTCTAAAGGAAAGTGGTTAAGTAAATACAAGTTCCTTAAAATTAAAATTGATGATGATGCTTCTGGCATCTCAAATTACAGAGCTGCTATTAATGGAAAATGGATTTTAATGGAATACGATTACAAAACCAAAACATTAACTTATAACTTTGATGATGGCATTATTACTGAAACTAAAAATAATTTAAAGCTAATTGTTACTGATAATGTTGGAAATAATTCTACATTTGAAATTATGTTTTACCGAAAATAAAAAAACCTTGAAGACTAAATTTATAAGCCTAACTACGCTCCTTTTATTATTTCCTCTTTTTGTATTAGCTCAAACGGGAACAATTAGAGGGGTTATTCTAGACGAAACCAATACACCTGTAGACCAAGTAAGTATTAAAGCTGGAGACCTAGGAACAACTACAAATGAGAATGGCTTTTATATTTTAAAAATACCTGCAAATCAAGATGTTGTTGTTCAATTAACTCATATTTCACTTAAACGAACTGTCGCAACATTTAATCTTAAAAACGGCGAAGAAATTGAGTTTAACCCTGTAATGAACACTAATGTTGAGCAAATTGCTACTGTTGTAATTTCTGCTAGAAAAAGAAAAGATGTAGAAGGCATTGTGACTTTAAAACCTGCTACAATTAGAAAAATACCTGGTGCAAATGCTGGCGTAGAAAATTTATTAAAAACACTTCCTGGTGTGAGCAGTAATAACGAGTTAAGTACACAATATTCTGTTCGTGGTGGTAATTTTGATGAAAACTTAGTTTATGTTAATGGTATCGAAGTTTATCGTCCATTCTTAATTCGTTCTGGACAACAAGAAGGCTTAAGTTTTGTGAATTCAGATTTAGTCCAAAACGTAGATTTTTCTGCTGGTGGTTTTCAAGCAAAATATGGAGATAAATTATCTTCAGTCTTAGATATTACTTATAGAAAACCTACCGATTTTGGAATAGCTGCAGATTTGAGTTTACTAGGTGGAAGCCTTTCTGTTGAAGCCGTAAGTAAAGATTCTAAGCTTACAGGAATTGTTGGTGTTCGATATCGTGACAACAGTCTATTAGTAAATGCTAAAGAAACTGAAACTAATTATGACCCAAAATTTATGGATATTCAATCCTTTGTAAGTTATAATTTTACAGATAAGTTTACTGTAAGTTTTTTAGGGAATGCTTCATTAAACAAATACAATTACGAGCCAGAAACACGACAAACTAATTTCGGAACTCTTTCAGATCCTATTGCTCTATTGGTTTTTTATGAAGGACAAGAAAAAGATGCATACCAAACACTTTTTGGAGCTTTACAAGGAACTTACAAAGTGAATGACGATTTAAATTTAAGTTTAGTCGCCTCCACATATCATACGACAGAAGAAGAGTATTTTGATATTCTAGCGCAATACAGACTTGGTGAAGTTAATACCAATATTGGAGATGAAGATTTAGGTGAAGTTGAATTTAGTGAAGGTATTGGCGGACAACTAAATCATGGTCGTAATGATTTAGATGCATTAATTACAACTATTGAACACAAAGGTGATTATGACATTGATGACCATAATATAGAATGGTCTGTGAAATATACTAATGAAGATATTCGTGATCGACTTGTTGAATGGGAAGTTATTGACTCTGCAGGATTCGCAATAAATCCTCCAACCATAGACGATTTTAACGAACAGCCTTATCAACCTAATGAAGGTCCAATTACAGCCTTTCAAAATGTAAGAGCAACTAATAGTACATCTATAGACAGAATCCAAGCCTATTTACAATGGAGTAAACGCAGCAACCTTGGCGAACATGATGTTTGGTATAATGCAGGTGTAAGGGTTCATAACTGGAGTGTTAATGGTGATGGCATTGAAAGCTCTTCGCAAACAGTTTTCAGTCCAAGAGCACAATTTGCTATTAAACCAAATTGGAAAAGAGACATGCTTTTTAGAGTTGGTACAGGTTTTTATTATCAACCTCCATTTTATAGAGAATTACGTGACCAAAGCGGAACAGTGCAACCTAATGTTAAAGCACAACAATCTATTCATTTTGTAGTTGGAAATGATTACAGTTTTAAATTGTGGGACAGACCTTTTAAATTGACTACCGAAGCGTATTATAAAAAATTAAATGACGTCAACCCTTATACAGTTGAAAATGTACGAATACGCTACAGAGCAAACAATTCTGCTGAAGCTTATGCTTATGGTTTAGACTTAAGACTAAACGGTGAATTTGTGGCTGGAACAGAATCTTGGTTTAGTTTTGGTTATTTAAAAACCGAAGAAAATATTGAAGGGCAAGGCTACATCGCTAGGCCAACAGACCAACGCTTAAAATTTGCAGCCTTATTTCAAGACTACGTACCAACAATGCCTAATTTTAAAATGTTTTTAAACTTAGTGTATAATACTGGTGTTCCTGGTGGTTCTCCTAGTTATGCAGATCCTTATGTTTACCAAAACCGATTACCTGCATACAAGCGTGCCGACTTAGGCTTGCAATATGTTATTGTTGATGATAAAAAACAATTTGAATCTGGTTGGCGCAAACCTTTTAAAGAATTAGCCTTCGGGTTTGAAATTTTTAACGTGTTTGATGTACAAAACTCCATTACCAATACTTGGGTAAGAGATGTGTATAGTAAGCGTCAATATGCTATTCCAAATTATTTAACACCTCGTGTCTTTAATGTTCGTATGAGTATGAAGTTTTAATAATTTAACACTTTATTTAAAATTTAAATTAATAACATTGGTACATTTACTTTTATGAAACAATGGTTTAGAACTTTAGTGGCCTTAAGTCTGCTTTTTGCTTATAGTTTAAACATCAGCATTGCTATACAAAATTTTATAGTAGATACTATTTTAAATAATGATAAGCCACTCTTTGTTTCTGTTAATCTTGTAGATACTAAAACACCTGAATTATCTATTTTTCCTGATTTAGAACCGCTAGGAGATTTAGAAAACGAAAACGTATATAAAGTTCATAATGAATATTTAAAAGCACCTTTTCAATTATTTAAACTAGTAGATTCCTACCTACTAAATGTTAATAATCAATACCTATATAAAAGTAAAAATATACAGCCTGGATTAGATGGTAAAACCCTACTCTATCCGTTTCATTCCTTTTCTTAAGATTTATTTTTTTATCAATAAACTCACCACTAATAGACTTAACCTTTATTAGTGGCACTATTTATTTAACCTTGACTAATTATCAAGGTATTACAGTATAAAAAATATAATCATGAAATCATATACAACTATAATAGGGGGCGTAATCGCACTTATAATAATATTACCTCTTATATTCATACAAGTCGCTCAAAAGAGAAAAAAGAGTAAATCAAAAAAAAGATTTATAGATGAAGCTCAAAAAAATAATTTAAACATTACAGAACACGATTTCTGGGGAACTTACTATGCCATTGCCATAGATGAAAGGGCTAACATGCTTATCTATTCTAAAATAATTGAAGACGAACACATTACAAAAATTATTAATTTAGATCAGTTAGCCACCTGCGAAATTATTAAAACTAATAGAAATTATACAAACAAGAAAACAACTAAAATTGAAACAGATAAAATTGACTTAATACTTTGCTATAAAGACTCTAAAAAAACTAAAGAGGTGTTAGAGTTTTACAACGTTGATATTAACTTTGAAATGAGCAATGAAGTCTTACTTTTAGAAAAATGGGAAGCTTTAATTAAAAGTAAACTCAGTCGAAAGAAAGCTTATGCCGCTTAAATAAGATGTAACAAAAAGCCTTCAGTAATCATTAACCTGAAGGCTTTTTTATATAAATTAATGATTAAAATAAATCCTAAACAAATGCCTTCAATACATCTACCACATAATCGATTTCTTCTTTTGTATTATAGCTACTAAAAGAAAAACGTATCGACGGTTTATTCATATCTTCTTCACTTAAAATTTGAGCAAGTACGTGAGAGCCTTTACCACTTCCACTTTGGCAAGCAGAACCTTTTGAACACGCAATACCTTTTAAATCGAGTTGAAATTGAAGCGTTAATGCTTTTTCTGGACTCATTGGTAAGCATACATTAATCAATGTATAAGTACTTTTAACTTGATCTTCACAATTCCCGTTATACTTTACACCAGGAATTGCCTCTTTAAGTTTGGTTTTAAAATAATCTTTTAAATCTTGTATATAAGCACTTTCAGCTTCCAAATTATCATAAGCCAATACAAATGCTGTTTCTAAGCCTTTAATGTTATGTACAGGCTCTGTTCCTGCTCTATACCCACGTTCTTGTGAGCCTCCAAAAATAAGTGGCTTAAAATTGCTGTTTTTACGAATAAAAGCAAAACCAATTCCTTTTGGTCCATGAAACTTATGAGCAGCTGCAGTCATAAAATCAATAGGAACATCTTGTACATCCCAAGAGAAATGTCCAACAGACTGCACTGTATCACTATGAAACATAGCGTTATGAGTCTGACATAAATGCGCCACTTTTTTTACATCTAAAATATTACCAATTTCATTATTAACATGCATTAAACTGACTAACTTGCGTTCATCATTAGCAGATAGCAAACGCTCTAAATCGCTATAATCTGGTGTGCCACAATGCAAAAGTTTAACATATTCAACAGTTACATCGTATTCATTTCGCAATTCTTCAACAGTATGCAAAACAGCATGATGCTCAATTGGCGAAGTGATAATGGTTTTTACATTTCCATCTCTAACTGCACAACGTAAAATCATATTGTCAGCTTCAGTACCTCCAGAAGTAAAAATAATCTCTTGAGGCAAGGCATTTAAATGCTTTGCAATTGTTTTTCTAGCAGACTCTATAATTGATTTTGATGAACGCCCAAACGCATGAGTTGACGAAGGATTACCATAATTTTCAGCAAGAACAGCTTGCATGTCTTTTATGACTTCATCTCGAACCTTTGTTGTTGCTGCACTATCAAAATAAACAGATTTCATAAGTTAGTTATGTACGTTAGAAGTCACAAAAATAGTTCAATTAAAATTATTTGCAAGAAGCATCGTTATAAGTTTAACAATTCTTTTATTTTTGTTTAAAATTTATGGTGCTATGCGAAAGTTACTTTCCCTTTTTTCATTTTTAATACTAATGACTGCTTGCGATGATGGTGACATTATTACTGTAGAACTCGATTTTGATGATACGTTTACTACTTGTGGAGAATTGGTGTTTTATAAAATTAAAGAAGATCCTGCCGAATCGCTTTCACTTCAAATTACTTCACCATCAACCACACTTGAGGATTTAATAGAGGTCGATGCAGACGGTCTTCTGTTATCTACCGAAGAAGTCTTCACAATAAATGGCACAAGTAATTTATTTAACTATAGAACCTATAACCAAACACCAACAGATTTCTTTTGTAATGATGTACCTCCTTCTGATATTGTAATAACGAACGATGATGAAAGCGATACTGGAACAGCACTATTTACGATGTCTTTAATAGAAGATGATAATGATGGCATTGATGCCGAATTAGAAGATTTAAATGGCAATGGTGATTTAACGGATGATGATACTGATGGTGATGGCTTACCAAATTATATTGATGAAGATGATGATGGCGACAATGTTTTAACGCGTTTAGAAATAGATGATGATAACCTAGATGGCGATGACAACCCTTTAACTAATCCGCTAGATACTGATACAGATGGTACTCCAGACTATTTAGATATAGATGATGATGGTGATGGTGTAAATACCATTGATGAAGAAAATGATACCCAAGATGAAAATCCTTCAAATGATTTTACAGATCCTACTATAGCCGATTATTTAAATCCTTTGGTTAGTAATACAGTTGCGGCTACAGCATACAGAGATCATAACATTGAACAGACTTTTGAAGTCGCTTTAATAATTACAGGTTTGCAATTATCAAATATCACTATTGATGAATTTGATTTTGGAACACTAGAAGATAGCAGATTAACTAATGAACGTACCGTAGAAATCCCTTTCTAAGGCTTGGCGTTTTGATATATATAAACTTCGGTAGCGCCTAAACCGTACTTTTGATAATTTGCCTCGTAGTACTTTACATCGTATCTCCCAAATAGATACTCTAGTTCTAGTTTTAAAACTCCCTCACCTACGCCATGAATGAACACAATCTTTTGCATACGCTTTTTAATCGCAAATTCTAATTGCCTTTTTGCTGTATCTAATTGCAACGTTAACATATCGTGATTAGTCATACCTCTTGTAGAATTGGTTAATTGATGAATATGCAAATCAACTTCTAATGTAGGTTTAAAACGCTCTTTAGTTTTTTTTGTAACGACCTTACGCCTTTTGATCTCCTTTTCAGAAACAACACTTTGTATGGATTCATTCTTAAAAATATGCTTAGAAAACGACTGTTGCACTTCTTGTTTCACTAACTCTTTAGCATCGAAATCGAGTTCAAAACCATCGTCTGTTAAAATAGTTATAGTATTTCCTGAAATTGATATAACCTTTCCAGAAAAATCATCATCTAAAACCAAAACAGAATCCCCTTTTTTAAATATTCGTGCTGTCATCTTTATTTTTTTTATAAGGAATCGTTGATGAAATTCTAAACAAACCATACATCAAAATTACGATTCCAAAAACGAGTATAACTGTGTTTTGTTCAACTTCAGCCTGAGCGTAAATTGCTATAATACAACCAATTAATACTAGTAGATAATCGATTTTTTTTGAATTTTTCATGAAGTGGTCGAAACATTTATACGTTACATCGAAAATAAACAAAATAGAATAATAAGCATTATACATTTATCAAACTTTTTAATAACTTATATACGTAGAACCCAAAAAAATGATAGATATGAAGTTTAAAATTACTCAACCTTTAAAAACAACAATATTAATATTCTTGTTAATATTTACTCTTTCTGTAACTGCGCAAGTTGGTGTAGGTACCACCTCACCTAGTAGTGCTCTCGATATTGAAGTAAATGCCGCATCAGATGGTATTGAAATTAATAATATTCGAGGAAATGGAGATCCAACATTACAATACCAAGTCAATGGTACTTCGCGAATTACGATGGGAATTGATGATAGTGATGGCGATAAATTTAAAATTGGTACAACTGCATTAACGACAAATACAAGGTTAACTATCGCAACTAATGGCTATATAGGTATTGGCTTAACTGCTCCGACTTACCATTTACATATGGAAGGCAATAGAAATGATTACTTAGCTTTTTATGAAAACACGCATGCTACTGGAGCTAGCCTAGCGGGTTACGTAACTGGAACATATAATGCATTAGGTGGTGTTACAAATAATACTGTTGGTTTAGGCTCTTATGGTGTTCACCTTCCTGCAACAGGTGGTGGTACAGGTGTTTGGGGAACTTCAAATAGTTCAGATGCCGATGCTGTATATGGTTCAATACCTACTACTGGGTCTTGGCTTGGTTTTGGTGGACTATTTACAGGAGGATTAGGTTATGCTAATGGCTTATACAATTTATCTGATGAGCGTGTTAAATCTAATATTGTCACGATTAGTGGTGCTATTAATAAACTTAAGCAAATTCGAGGTGTTTCATATACATATAATTTAAATGAATATAACTACTTAGCAAAAGGTGATACAAGAACATACTTAGGTTTCTTAGCTCAAAATGTTAAGGAAATTTTTCCTGAGGCTGTGGCTGAAAAACAGTTAATTGTTGATGGGCCAGATAAAATGAATTCTTCTGCTAGTTTATCAGAATTTAGAAAAGAAACATTTAATGTCGTTGATTATACCGCTATTGTTCCTGTAACAGTAGAAGCAATTAAAGAACAACAAGAAATAATTGAAGCACAAAACAATAGAATTTCTAATTTAGAAGATAAAATCACTTTATTAGAAAGCAGATTAAATGCTATATTAGAAAGCCAAGATTAATAAACTATTTTTAATTTGTTAACTTTAGTGCTAAAATTTGCTTCAAAGAAATAAACATAATCAAATGAAAAATATTCAAACATTAATCCTATTCATATTTTATAGCATGACTTTTGCGCAATCTGATTTATTTATCAGTACCGATAGTTTTGTTTATGTAGATGGGACTGCTTTTACAAGCGGACCAACTGTTGCTCCTTTATTTGTTACAGATGATGTTAATATAGATACTGATGGACATCTTTACTTACGTAATGAAGCGCAATTATTACAAAGTAATAATGTAGGTAATGCAGGCGAAGGTAAACTTAGTGTATTTCAAACAGGAAACTCTAATACATATATGTATAATTATTGGGCTTCACCTGTTGGACAAAATAGTGGTTCTGCTGGTAATACCACAACAATGCCTAGTAATAATTTCTACCGTGAAACAGCAGCTCCTATAACAAGTACGCCTTTTACTTACGTTGCTGGTTATGATGGTACTACAACTCAAATTGCAAGCTATTGGCTATATACATTCATAGGACTTACAACCACTACTAACCCATACGAAGACTGGGTAGGTTTAGGCGGTGGGAGTTTACCTGTAGGTGGAGACCCAAATGGTACCTTGGCTTCAGGTTACGGATTTACTATGAAAGGTAACCCTAGCGGAGCCCAAAAATACGACTTTAGAGGAAGAGCCAACAATGGTAATATTACAGTTACAATTAATCCAAATAGAGAGACCTTAGTGGGTAACCCTTACCCTTCTGCTTTAGATGCACTCCCGTTTATACACAATACTCATAATCAAAATAACACCACTGGTGTTTTAAAATATTGGGAGCAACAAGCTGGAGCAACTTCGCATGTCTTATCTAATTATGTTGGTGGTTATGCTCTATACACTATTTCGGCTGGTGGAGTAGATTCGTTTACCGCTGCTCCGTTTCACATGTATCTATTAGATGGCACAGTAGCATCTGGACCTCCAGTTGGTACAGGAAGTAAAACAGGAAGACGTTATATCCCAATAGGACAAGGATTTATGATGGAAGGAACAGGTAGTGCAACAAGTGTTGTATTTACGAATTCGTACCGCGTGTTTTATAAACAATCTGGTAGTAGTAGTGAGTTTTTCAGAGACAGCCATGATACTTCAAGTGCATTTGCTGAAACAGAATACAATGAAGATGGCTACAATATAGTTCCTGAAGATTTTAAACGCTTTAGAATAAATGTTGGCTTTGATAATAATGGAAACGAATCTTATATTCGTCAGTTATTAATGAATTTTCACCATACTGCCACAGATGGATTTGATTATGGTTTAGAAGCTCAAATATCTGAGCAAGTAGCGTCTGATGCTAATTGGATTTTAGATGATGTGCCTTATGCAATTCAAGCTTTTAATTACAATATCGATCTTAAAATACCACTAATCGTAAACGTGAGCAATCAACAATTAACTAGGTTTGACATTTCTGATGTACAAAATTTTGATGAAGGTCAACCTATTTATATTCATGATAAAGTAGCTGGTTTGTATATTAATTTACAGAATCAAGCCTATGAAATTTCATTAGAAGAAGGACATTATACAGACCGTTTTGAAATTGTTTTTAAATCAGAATCACTTTCTACTGAAGAATTTAATGATGATGATTTCTTAGTGATGCAAAATAATAACACTGCACAACTAACAATTTTAAACCCTAATCAATTAGAAGTAAAAACTGTAACTTTATATGATGTTTCTGGGAAAAGAATTTTTCATGAAATGAATTTAGAAACACAAGACAGATATCATTTCTCAACAAAAAATTTAAGTGAAGGTATTTATGTTGCTAAGGTTGATTTTGCTAATCAAAGTAGTATAAGTAAAAAAATAGTTGTTTCTCAGAATAACTAAAAAGCATTCTTTTAAATAAATAAAAAAGCCAATTACTAGTAATTGGCTTTTTTATACATTTGTATTTCAATAATTATTTAATTTATGTCTTCATTAGAAGATTACATGCTACCCTGTTTAAACAAAAAACTATTTGGAATAGATTGTTTAGGCTGTGGCATGCAACGCTCAATAGCTTTAATTATTCAAGGCGATTTTAAGGCTGCTTTTGTTATGTATCCTGCAATTTATACAATAATCTTAATGCTATTTGTATTAGCCTTACACTTAAAGTTTAAATTTAAAAATGGTCATAAATATTTACTTGCTCTATTTATTATCAATATTTTAATTATTATTACTAATTATATCAATAAATTTATCTAAACTCAATTATGGAAAAACAAACTTTACCAAATTCGACTCTTATTTTAGTTTTCGGAATATTATCTATCGTCACTTGTTGGTGTTATGGTGTTTTAGGATTAATATTAGGGATTGTAGCACTCGTATTAGCCAATAAAGCCACAGCATTATATAAAACCGCTCCTGAAAACTATTTAGGTTATGGAAATGTAAAAGCTGGTAAAATAATGGCAATAATTGGCATCATTTTATGTGTAATTACAATTGCTTTTGTCCTTTGGGCTTTAATGGCTATTGGCTGGGAAGCTATGCAAGACCCAGAACTAATGCAACAACGTATGGAAGAATTACAGAGACAATAATAATGTTTACTATATAAAAAAAGCGACCATATAATATGGTCGCTTTTTTTATACTTATATTTTAATTTTTACTACACGCAAAAATTAAACTTCAAATTGTTGAAGTGTTTTTATAATTATTGATACACAATCTAACAACTGCTCTTCAGTCATGACTAAAGGTGGTGCAAAGCGAATAATATTACCATGAGTAGGTTTTGCAAGTAATCCATTATCACGTAAAGCTAAGCAGATATTCCAAGCGGTATCACTTTCTTCATCATCATTAATTACAATGGCATTAAGTAATCCCTTCCCTCTAACCAAGTTTATCAAGTCACTGGTTTCTATGTACTTATTTAACTCACTTCTAAAAAGTTGACCTAATTTTTCTGCGTTATCCGCTAAATTTTCATCTTGAACAACTTCTAATGCAGCAATTGCTACAGCTGCAGCCACAGGATTTCCTCCAAAAGTACTACCATGATTTCCAGGCTTAATAACATTCATTATACGATCGTCTGCCAATACAGCAGAAACAGGATAAGCACCACCACTTAAAGCTTTACCAAGAATTAACACATCTGGTTTAACATTTTCATGGTCAACGGCCAACAATTTACCTGTTCTAGCAATTCCTGTTTGAACTTCGTCTGCAATAAATAAAACATTATATTGCTCGCATAAGGCCTTAGCCTTAGTTAAATACCCTTCACTAGGCACGTAAACACCCGCTTCACCTTGAATAGGTTCAGCCATAAAACCAGCCACATTTGGATTGCTTTTTAAGGCTGTTTCTAAGGCCTCTAAATCATCATATTCAATTTTAATAAATCCTTTGGTATATGGTCCAAAATTCTTTCTTGCAATCGGATCATTAGAAAATGAAATAATAGTGGTTGTTCTGCCGTGAAAGTTATTTTTACACACTATAATTTCAGCTTCATTTTCATTAATTCCTTTCACTTCATAAGCCCATTTTCTACATAACTTCAATGCGGTTTCTACAGCTTCAGCACCTGTATTCATTGGTAACAACTTGTCAAATCCAAAATATTCTGTTGCGAATTTTTCGTATCTCCCAAGCATGTCGTTATAAAATGCTCTTGATGTTAAGGTTAAATTTTGAGCTTGATTAACCATTGCTCCAACAATTTTTGGATGACAATGTCCTTGATTTACTGCTGAGTAAGCCGAAAGGAAATCATAATATTGTTTGCCTTCAACATCCCAAACATAAACACCTTCTCCTCTACTCAATACTACTGGAAGTGGATGGTAATTGTGTGCGCCATACTTGTTTTCTAAATCCATCGCTTCTTGCGATGTTAATTGGTCTAAAACAGCCATTTTTAAAAATTTTAAATTGATAAAATAACCATTCCTTCTGTACCTTTATTCTTTCAGAGAGACTGAAAAAGCAGCGTGGGAGAGAAATCATCCCTAGAGCTTGCAAATTACAAAATAATAATTGTGTATTAAAATCTAATTCATGACATTTTTCCAGATAATGAAGACACCTGCAATTCTAATCGTTTTAGTTCTCTTAGTAAGGCGTTCTTATCCATTTGCATCCAAGCAAAAACTTTTAGCATACTTACACCAAGCATAAATATAATACCACCAAATCCCCATTTTAATAAATCTTTTGTCACTTCTGAATTAAAAAATTGTACTAGGCAATAAATAAATAAACCGAAAAAAACTAAAGTCATAATATTCATCATAACAAGGAGCCATTTGTTTTTTCCTTTGAATAGCCCGAAAATCATCCCTAAAACGTTTTGCTCATCTAACTCATCATAGAATTTAGCTTCTTCTTTAGTTAATGTGTCTTTAATTAATTGATCAATGTCTTCTTTATACGTTTTCATAATGTGTGTGTTTTAATGTTCGTTTTAATATTTCTCTAGCGTGAAACAGTCTTGATTTTACCGTTCCTACCGAGATATTTAATGTTTTACTTATTTCTTTTAATGAATAGTCTTCTACATAAAACAGCTTAATGACGAGTTGTTGCTGACTTGGTAAACTTCGTATGGCTTTTAAAAGTGCGTTTTTAAGCTGAAGGTTTTCTTTATCGTCTTCAACAAATACAACCTGATCTTTAGCATAATCTTGCTGATTAATTCGCTCTTTATTCATCTTTCTAAGCGCATCTAATGCTTTTGAATACACAATACGTAGTGCCCAAGAACCAAATTTACTAGTATCTTTTAGAGTCTCCATTTTAGCCATAATGGTTGTCCAACTCTCTTGTGCTATATCTTTTGAAGCATCAGCATCTTTCAATAACCAATGGGCTTTTTTACAAAATAAAAGATGCCATCGTTTTACCAACTTAGCTAATGCTGCTTTATCTCCTAACTGGTAGGCTTCTACCAATGCTGCATCTATTTGTTTGTTCGTTTTCAACTAGGCATGTTTATAACTCTGATACTATAAAGACGTGAAAAAAATAAAAAGGTTCATTTTATTTATGTGAAAATGAAAATCTTTTAAAGATAATTCAATTTACATACATTTTATTTGTTGCTATTATTATTTTTGCAGCATGTCAAGACGAAACAAAAAACAAGTATTTACTAACCTTGAAGTTATAGATGCTGGAGCAAAGGGTAAAACGATTGCCAAAGCACCTGATGGAAAAGTAGTATTCTTACCAAACGCAGTACCTGGTGATGTTGTAGATGTGCAAACATTCAAAAAGCGAAAAGCTTATTACGAAGGTAAGGCGACTGTATTTCATAAATTATCTGATAAGCGCACAACTCCTGCTTGTGAGCACTTTGGGACTTGTGGTGGATGTAAATGGCAAGACATGGCTTATGAGCATCAATTGTTTTACAAACAAAAGGAAGTCGTTAATAACTTGATGAGAATTGGTCATATCGATTTACCAGATGTGACACCAATTCTTGGTTCTGCTGAGCAGTATTTCTACAGAAACAAAATGGAATTTTCTTTTAGCGATAGTCGTTGGCTAACTTTAGAAGAAATTCAATCTACAGAAGATTTAGGAGATAAAAATGCCTTAGGATTTCATATTCCTGGTATGTGGGACAAAATTCTTGATATTAAAAAATGCCACTTACAAGCTGATCCTTCTAATGCCATTAGAAATACTGTTAAAATGTTTGCTTTAACACATAACATGGATTTCTTTAACACAAGAAACCAGACTGGATTATTACGCACCTTAATGATACGCACATCATCTACAGGTGCAATTATGGTTGTTGTTCAATTTTTTAAAGACGATAAAATCAAACGTGAGTTGTTATTAAATTTTCTTGCTGAAGAATTTCCACAGATTAGTTCTTTGCAATACATTATCAATGAAAAAGCAAATGATACAATTTATGATCAAGACGTTATCTGCTTTAAAGGCGATGATCATATTTTTGAAGAAATGGAAGGTTTACAGTTTAAGATTAATGCCAAATCTTTTTATCAAACCAACTCCAAACAAGCCTATGAGCTTTATAAGATAACTCGTGACTTTGCTGGATTAACAGGAAATGAATTAGTCTATGATTTATATACAGGCACAGGAACCATTGCTCAGTTTGTAGCTAAACAAGCCAAAAAAGTAATTGGTGTTGAAGCTGTTCCTGATGCTATTTTAGCTGCCAAAGAAAATGCAAAATTAAATAAAATAGACAACGCTGATTTTTATGTAGGTGACATGAAACATGTGTTTAATGATACATTTATAAAAACTCATGGTCATCCAGATGTTATTATTACTGATCCACCTCGTGATGGCATGCATAAAGATGTTGTTAATCAAATATTAAACATTGCGCCAAATAAAATAGTTTATGTAAGTTGCAATAGTGCAACACAAGCTAGAGATTTAGCGTTAATGAATGAGTGGTACAAAGTCACCAAAATGCAACCTGTTGATATGTTTCCGCAAACGTTCCATGTTGAAAATGTTGTACTTTTGGAGAAACGATAGTGACTAATAATAGTGTAATGAAAAAAATAATAATCTTACTTCTACTCTGTCTTGCATTAACCAACTGCGAAAAAGATGACATTTGTTCTGAAGATACTTCGACGACTGCACGCTTATATATTGCATTTTATAACAATAACAATCAAGATAGTAGAAAGAATGTATTTAATTTTCGCGCTCAAGGTGTTGGAAATGATAACCCTTTAGATGATTATAATGTCATTAGAACAAATGAAGTCTTATTACCATTAAAAACAACAGAAAACCAAACACAATTTAAACTTCATAACGATTATGAAATAGATGATAACGGTACGCCTGATGATGAAACCGATGATTTTATAACTGGTAATGAAGATATAATTACTATATCTTATGCAGTAAAAGAAGTTTATGTATCACGTGCTTGTGGCTATAAAACTGTTTTTGAAAACGTGACTATAGCAATAGAAGATGATGGAGATAAATGGATAGATTTTATACAAACAACAACAGATAACGACCCAATAACTAATGAAACTGAAGCACACTTCAACCTATATCACTAAGCTTTTTGCTTTTTTCATTTTGTTTTGTGGATCTGTTCATGCACAAAACGATAGTATTGCTAAAGCCAAAAAAGACTCAATTAAGCACGAGCAAAAATATGGACTTCGTATTGGTGGTGACTTAAGCAAATTAGTTAGAACTGCTTTAGACGATGATTATAAAGGCTTTGAAATTATGGCTGATTTTAGACTGACTAAAAAATGGTATATCGCTGGTGAATTAGGGACAGAAGAAAGAACATTAAGCAATGACTATTTAAGCAGTACAGCTTCTGGAACATACTTTAAAGCTGGAGTAGATTATAACGCTTATGTGAATTGGTATGGCATGCATAATATGATTTATGGTGGTTTACGTATTGGAGCTAGTACATTTAGTCAAACCCGAAACAACTTTACTGTTTATTCCCAAAATCAATATTGGGAACCACAATTTTCTTCAAACGATGCACAAAAATTTAGTGGTTTATCTGCACTTTGGGCAGAACTCATTATTGGTATTAAGGCCGAAGTATTACCCAACTTGTTTGTAGGAATTAATGCGCAATTAAAAAGCATGATCAATCAAGATCAACCAGATAATTTTGAAAATCTTTATGTCCCTGGATTTAATAGAACTTATGATAGTGGTCGTTTTGGTGTTGGCTATGGCTATAATATTTCTTACCTTATTCCTTTATTTAAAAAGGATAAATAATGCACAAAGAAGACATTGCTCTTAAACTTGAAGAAAAACACAAAACACTTATCAATTGGTTAGCTAACCATGACAACGATAAGTGGCAAGAAGGTCCTGAAGGCAAATGGACTACTGGTCAGCAAGCCTTACATTTACTACAAAGTATTAAGCCTTTAAATGATGCACTAAGCATGCCTAAATTTATTTTAAGATATAAATTTGGTAAAGTTAATCGAGAACTTAGAAATTATGACAGTGTTGTAAAACGCTATCAAGAGCGATTAAAAGATGCGCAAGGAAAAACATTTAAAGGTTCTCAAAATATGAAAGTCCCTACTTTAAAAGAGAAAAGTTATATCCTCAATAGACTTCAGGTGGAAAACAAAAAACTTCAATACAAAACTTTAAAACGTTGGTCAGACCAACAACTTGATACTTATATATTACCGCATCCTTTAATGGGAAAAATGCCTGTTCGTGAGATTATAATGTGGACCGCTTACCATGTCGAACATCACACTAAAATTTTGCAAGAGAAGTATTAATAGTGCTTTATCTCTCTAAAGCTGACAAATATCATAGTAATGTTTCTTTTATTTAATGATCTTCGTGGTTTAAATGCATTACCATGAAAACTTTTAAATCATTCAGCCTTATTGCAACACTACTAGTATTAGGTTGTGCTGCGCCAAATGCTATTATATCAGAATATGATGAAACTATAGATTTCAACTACTATGATACTTTTGTATTATGTGTAGAAGATTTCAATATAAACAATACGAAGCATCCAGAACTAGACAATACTTATGTTCGTGAATTGATTGGTTTAGAAGTTGAAAACAATATGGAAGTCTTAGGCTACAAAACCAATGTGCTACAACCACAATTGCAAGCAGGTTTTAAAATTGCTATTACTGAAGAAGAAGTCATGGTAAGAAATTGTGAAGTTCAAGAAAAACTTGGGTATTGGGAAACCTGTACTATAAACAATGTCATATATACACGTGAAACATTAATTGTTTATGTCTCAGACATAAATAAAAATCAAGTGATTTGGCAAGCAACGATTCCCTGTGAACTCAATAAATCCAAAAAGAGATTACAACATTACATTAAACCTTTAATTGAGGAGTTATTTCTCGAGTTTCCTGAAGTACAAAAGTAAACTAATCGTTTTTCATGTATTTTCCTTTCTTACTCCCTTCATACATTTCGTACTTTACTAAACGTGCTTCTAATTTGGCGTTAAATACTTTTATTTTTCTTGAAGGACGTAAGCCTACATATTTTAAAGCTTCAAGATTAGATGTTATTAACCAAGCATCTGTTCCTGGATAGCCTTGTTTTAGGGTATCTCCTATTTTACTATAAAAATCTTCTACATCTAAATTTTCTAGGCGTTCACCGTAAGGTGGATTAAAAACCATGTGTAATTTCTCTTGACCACCTTTTTGAGTTTTAAAAAAATCTTCATGTTTTATGGTTGCAAACTCATCAAGGTGTGCATTTTTAAGATTCTCTTTAGCTTTAGCGACTGCACTAGGCGACTTATCGAAACCTAATAATTTATGGTGAAAATCTCTGGTTTTATTTAATAAAGACTCCTCTATCTTTTCAAATAAGTCCACATCCCAATCTTGCCAACGCTCAAATCCAAATTCTTTTCGCATTAAGTTAGGCGGAATATTACAGGCTATCATAGCAGCTTCGGCAAGCATTGTTCCTGAACCACACATTGGATCCATAAAATCTGTTTGTCCATCCCAACCTGAAAGCATAATCAGTCCTGCAGCCAACACTTCGTTTATTGGTGCTATATTTGTCGCGGTTTTATAACCACGTCTGTGTAAAGACTCACCAGAAGTATCTAAAGAAATCGTACACATTTGCCTATCGATATGCACATTTACTTTTAAATCTGGAAAACGTAAATCTACATTAGGACGTTCGCCTGTAGTATCTCTAAATTTATCAACTATAGCATCTTTAGTTTTTAAGGCAATATATTTAGAATGAGTAAATTGTTTAGAATGTACAGTTGCGTCAATAGCTAAAGAACCTGAAGGTTTTAGGTATTGATCCCAATCCATTTTATAGACTTGCTTATACAAATCTTCTTCACTTACAATGCGAAAGGTTTTAATGGGTTTTAAAATTTTTATAGCTGTACGTAAGGCTAAATTAGCTTTATACATAAAGCCTTTATCACCAACAAAAGTGACATTTCTTACTCCTTTTTTTACCTCTTGAGCACCAAGCTGTACAAGCTCATTTGCTAGTAAATCTTCAAACCCAAATAAGGTTTTGGCTAGCATTTTAAAATTATTCTCCATGAATTGCATATAATAGATTGCAAAAATAACTTAATTTTGCGGTAAACTTAATGTTTATTGAAATTTAGGTTAAGGATTGTAGCGACATCCTTTTTATGCTGAATACAATTTAGTATAAAAAGATATAGCGAAAAGCCTGACGCAACTTAGCCATAGCTAAGTTGGGAAACCTCCAAAAAAATATATGACTACACACTCTACAGCATGGTTTGCATCTTGGTTTGATTCGCCATTTTATCATGTGCTTTACAAAGACAGAGATTATGCTGAAGCGCAGCAGTTTATGGACAACCTTACGCAATATTTAAATGTGCCAGAAGGTGGAGAAATACTGGATTTAGCTTGTGGAAAAGGAAGGCATTCTGTGTATTTAAACAGGCTTGGTTATGATGTTACAGGAGTAGATTTGTCGGCAAATAGTATTGCACATGCCAAGCAATATGAAAACGATAGCTTGCATTTTAAGGTGCATGATATGAGTAAACCTTACCCAAAACAATTTGATGCGGTTTTTAATTTGTTTACCAGTTTTGGTTACTTTGATCATGAAGCAGACAACTTAAATACAATTAAAGCTATTAAAGCCAATTTAAATCCCTTTGGTTTTGGTGTTATTGATTTTATGAATAGTGAATTTGTGATTGATCATTTGGTAGCTGAAGACACAAAAACAGTTGATGGTATTGATTTTGCATTAAAACGTCGCTATGAAAATGGATACATTATTAAAGATATTTCTTTTACAGCTGATGGTGAAAATTACAACTATCAAGAGCGCGTTCGCGGATTTAAGTTAGCAGATTTTGAAGCCTTATTTGAACAAGCAGGTGTTTATTTATTAGATGTTTTTGGTGATTATAAATTACGTAAGTTTGATCACAAACAGAGCGAACGTTTAATTATGATTTTTAAATAATGTAATGCATAATATTATTCTTCCCATATTAAGTGTGCTTCTCGGCTTTTTAATTGTCGTGATTCTAAAACCTTCGCAACGCAAAAATTTAAAATTACTTTTAGCGTTTAGTGGTGCTTTCCTTCTTTCTATAACAGTTTTTAGTTTTTTACCTGAGGTTTACCAGAGTAAAAACAAGTCTATAGGCTTGTTTATTATGATAGGAATTCTTCTTCAAATTATTCTAGAATTCTTTTCTAAAGGTGCAGAGCATGGTCATGTGCATATTGATAAAAGTTCTAGTATTTTTCCTTGGTTGTTGTTTGTAAGTTTAAGTATTCATAGTGTGCTAGAAGGTATTCCTATGCACACTCATGAGAATTTAATTTATGGTATTATTATTCATAAACTTCCGGTTGCTATTATACTATCGACTTACTTTTTAGCTTCAGAATTACCTAAGATAAAGATTGCTTTCTTTTTAATTCTATTTGCATTAATGACACCTCTTGGTGTTATATTATCGCAAGAGTTTGGATTTATAGAAGAATATTATTTTGAAATTTCTGCTTTAGTGATTGGTATCTTTTTACATATCTCGACAACCATTTTATTTGAAAGTAGTGAAGGTCATAAATTCAATATTACAAAGCTTTTAATTATTACTTCTGCAATAGCGATTGCTTATTTTATATAATGTTTTCTAAAGAAGAATCAAGACAAATACGACAGCAATTCTGGACCAGTTTTGGAAAATCCTTTCCAAGGAAATGGATTTTATATGACACTAAAATTAAAGGCTTTAGTTTTAAATTTCATTTTGATACTAAATCGGCTTTAGTGGCTTTAGACTTGGAAGATGACCTAGAAAATAGGATTACCTATTGGGAAAAATTACAGGCTTTAAAATCTATTTTACAAAATGAATATTTACCAGAGGCTATTTTTGAAGAAGAGTACTTTTTAGATAATGGTAAAGAAATATCACGCATCTACATTCCGTTAACTCAAAAAGTATCAATTCATAATAAGAACACATGGCAAGAGGTGATGGTGTTTTTTAATACCAATATGAGTCTTTTTGAAGCATTTTTTGAGGAGTATAAAGAAGTGATTAAATAAGCGCTATTCTTTTATAAACTTTTGAATGATTTGCCCATTACTTGTTGTAAGCTTTAAAAAATATAAGCCATTACTAAAATTAGACACATTAATTTTATTAGACTTATTTTGATAAGCAACCCTTTGTTTTTGTCCTAAGATTGATACAATTTCTACATTAAAAATAGAATTATCTAAGAATGTATTCGTCTCTAAAAACAAGGTGTTTTTTACTGGATTTGGATAAATTTTTATTCTATTAGAGCTTTCAAATTCATCGATTGATAATTGAGGATTAGAACCTTCAACTATGTGTAAAGTTTGATTGGCTGTAACATTATTCAATACATCTACAGCTCCACTCAACCAAGTGACTTTAACATAATCGACACTTGAATGAGTCCCTAATCCAAACATTTCAGTCGCAGAGTTTTGAGACAAATAGCCTTCACCACAAAGTGTGTAATTGTATTGCTTGTTTCCATCGGTTGAAATTTCAATAACAGAACCTACTCCATCTCTATTACTTTCTACGCCTTCAAGATTTATTTTTAACCAATTGTTTGTTGTTGCCGTATTGTTTTTCCATAAAAACACATTTTCATCATTACTATTAGCAACTACAATTTCTGGATAGCCATCATTATCAATATCACCTAGCGCACTAGAATAACTTGCTCTATTATCTCCCGGAAAACTTTCATTGTTCAAATTAAATGTTTCATCGTTATTATTGATATAAAACCCACCATTTAAATAATCTTCAATAGAAGCATCAAATGAACCACATACATACAAATCTAAATCCATATCATTATCAGCATCAAGAAATGAAGCACCCCAACTCACACTATTAAAAGTAGTTCCAGATTCTAGAGCAATGTCTGTAAACGTTTCATCACCATTATTTTTATAAAGCACATTACCTGGAATGCCATTTGTGACATATATATCAAACCAGCCATCGTTGTTAAAATCACCTATAGTAACAGTCATCGCATCAATTGCGGCATTAGTTCCAGAAGATTCACTAACGTCAGCAAAAGTACCATCACCATTGTTTTTATATAAGATATTTGGATTAAAGTCGCGATCATTAGAGATATAAATATCTTGAAAACCATCATTATTGAAATCGAAAAAAGCAGCACAAAAAGAGCCATGACCGTCAGGGCTAATTCCAGCTTCAGTACTTACATCTGTAAATGTATGGTCGCCATTATTCCTATAAAGTTTATTACTTAATAAAGGCGTTTTATTTGATATAAATAAATCCAGAAAACCATCATTATTATAATCGCCCCAAGAAGCACCAAAAGACGACGTTATTTCTAAACTAATCCCTGAAGCAGCTGTAATATCTTGAAACACTAAATCGCCAACATTTTCAAAAAGTTTATTCCCATTAAGGTCACTGGTAACAAACAAATCTTTATCGCCATCATTATCAAAATCGACCCAATTTACTTGTTTTGTTTGCGCGATAAAATCTGGGATCTCAAGAAATATTTCTTGAAAAGTTCCATTTAAATTTTCAAAAAAACGAAGACTTTCTCCAGACTCAGTATTTATAGTCACATCATCCCATCCATCACTATTGAAATCGTAAAACGTAATTCCATTTCCAAAAATAGTGGTTCCACACGCAGCATCTAGCCCTAAACCACTAGCCTGATCAGCAAAACTAATTTGAGCTTTAGCCGTCACACTAAATATAAAGCAACATAAAAGTAAGATTCTCCTTATCATTATCATTTTAAAAAAATTAACCAATTCTATTATGATTTTTAAGCCATTTCACACACCCTTTAGACAGATAAAACAAAAAAACGACTTTAGTATTTTATTTGCATAAATATACTAATTTATTGCATAGTGATGCTCGGTAATTATTCAGCAGAAAGAGTCATTAGCCTGTTTCAAATTTAATCTAGATGATATATCCAAAAACCATGAAAAAATGAAATACTGCACCAGCCAACACAAATAGATGCCAAATCACATGGTTGTATGGTATTTTATCGATAGCATAAAAAATAATGCCTCCAGTATAAGCTAGTCCACCAGCAAACAAAAACAAAATTCCTTGACTACCTATTACTTCAGTCAAATGATTAAAATCAAAAACAACTAACCAGCCCATTGCTAAGTATAGAAGTACAGAAAACGTCTCAAAACGTCCTGTGAAAAAGAGTTTTAAAAGCACTCCAAAAAGTGCTATTCCCCAGACCATCCAAAAAAGTGGCCAACCTAGACTATCCTGCAAAGAAATGAGTAAAACAGGTGTATAAGTACCAGCAATAAGAATATAAATACTGATGTGGTCTAAAATTCTAAAATAGTGTTTATGTTTTTCATGCTTTACATAATGATATAAAGTAGAAGCCGTAAATAATACAATAATTGATATACCATAAACAATGACACTAAATAAGCTCCACTCTGTTTTGTGAGAGTTAAATACAAGAAGTAAAATTAGACCTACAACACCTAATATTGCACCAATAGCATGAGAGAATGTATTGAGTTGCTCTTCAAAAGCTGTTTGTATTCGCATTCGTATTTTATAATTAAAGCTTCACCTTTTCTCCTGCAGCAGCAGATGTAGGCTTCATCCATTTATTAGTAAGCGCAAAGAAATCAATAGGAATTGCTGGTTTTTGTTCTTCTAAATTCCCAGACTGAAAGTTTCGCTGTAAGATGTCTTCTATTAAATAATCTTCTTTTTCATTAAGAGGATCAAACTCTCGTTTCAAAGAAATATCGAATAAATTAGCGGTATTATTAAACCAAAACGCACGCCAACCACTACGCAATTCTTTTATTAAATCGAAAGCTGTATGGCCCGTTTGCCGATGAATAAGTTTAACAAGTATCTGACCTTCGGTTCTAGTTAAGTTTTTAAGTTCTTCAGAAAACTCGCCTTCAATGTATTTTTGAATACGTTTGGCGTATTTTTTTTTAGCGCTTTTTCGGTCTATAGCATCCATTCTTTTTTGCATCGTTTGCAAACGTTCTGCAGCTAATTTAGCATAAGGATACACCTTTATAGTTTTTCGTCTCAAAATCAAATAACGCCTGCGATCTTCCTTGCCGTTAAATTCTAATTTATGAAGTAGCATCACTTCTTCTAAATCTATTTTAGCTCTTGGTATAGAATCGCCATCAATTATAATATATTCATATGCTGTAGAATCCTGCTCAACTTCATTAACCTGAGCGAAGAGCAACATAGGAAATAGTAATAAAATGTAACTAATTGTTCTCATTATTATATCTGATACTAAAATCGTTCCAAAAGGATATTCAAAATTAATAATTTACTTATCTATAAACCTTAAATTCCTATTAATATTATTATTTTAGTGAAAAATAAATACAGATGGCAAAAAAGAGTATCCTCAACAAAAAATCATTAAACTTTTTAGAAAAATATTTAAATAATGCAGCACCAACAGGTTATGAATGGGATGGACAAAAACTATGGATGAATTATCTAAAACCCTATGTTGATGAGTTCATAACAGATACTTACGGAACTGCAGTAGGTGTCATTAATCCTAAGGCAAAATACAAAGTAGTTATTGAAGGACATGCAGATGAAATTTCATGGTATGTTAATTATATAAGTGATAATGGCTTAATTTATGTGATTCGAAATGGTGGAAGTGATCATCAAATTGCACCAAGTAAAGTGGTGAATATCCACACCAAAAAAGGCATCGTTAAAGGTGTATTTGGATGGCCTGCAATTCATACTAGAAATCGAGCTAAAGAAGAAGCACCAAAACCAGACAATATTTTTATTGATTGTGGTTGTGCAACAAAAGAAGAGGTTGAAAAACTAGGCGTACATGTAGGTTGCGTTATTACTTATCCTGATGAATTTCACATCCTGAATAATGACAAATTTGTGTGTCGTGCTTTAGATAATAGAATGGGAGGTTTTATGATTGCTGAAGTCGCACGCTTACTTCACGAAAATAAAAAGTCTTTACCTTTTGGATTATATATAACTAATTCTGTGCAAGAAGAAATTGGACTTCGTGGTGCACAAATGATTACTGAAACGATAAAACCGAATGTTGCTATTGTTACTGATGTCACTCATGACACCACAACACCAATGATTGATAAAAAGAAAGAAGGTCATTTAGAAATGGGAAAAGGTCCTGTAGTAGCCTATGCACCTGCAGTACAACAAAAACTACGTGATTTAATTACTGACACAGCCGAAAGCCATAAAATTCCTTTTCAACGTTCTGCACTTTCAAGATCAACTGGAACAGATACAGATGCTTTTGCTTACAGTAATGGAGGTGTCGCTTCTGCTTTAATTTCTTTACCATTACGCTATATGCATACCACAGTAGAAATGGTACATCGTGAAGATGTTGAAAATGTGATTAAAATGATTTATGAAACACTTCTTAATATTAAAGATGGAGAAACGTTTAGTTATTTTAAGTAAGAATGAATGCTATAAGAATTTCATGTCTCCTGTTTAATACTGCAGTAGATTTTAAATCTGATATTTCATGTTCATCCATGCTTATACAAACTATTTAATATGGATGAGCGCATAGATATTGTAAATAGCGAAGGTTTTCCTACTGGAAACTCTGAGTTAAAATCCTTAATTCATGCAAAAAAATATTATCATAACACAGCTCATGTGTGGTTTTAAACTTCCAGATCAAATAGGTCTTCAGGCTTTGAAAAAGGATTTATTCGGTAGCAAAATATTTGTATCATTCAGAGGAAATTATATTAGAATTTCTTGTCATTTATATAATACTTCGGAAGATTTCAAACCATTAATTGCTTGCTTATCGTCGCATGTTTCTTAAAAAATGATAATTAATTCAAATAAAAAAGCCCAATATTCTATAAGATATTGGGCTTTTTTTTATTTGTTTACTTTACTATAAGTCGTTTCATATATATATCATTCTGCTTAGTAATAACAGTAACAAAATATATTCCAGAGTTTAGCGAGCTTACATTTAAATCTGTGCTATTTTTAACATTAATCACTGTTCTACCGAGAACATTCTTAAGCACGATTTGAGATATTTCATCTATAGTTTTGCTTAGCTCAAAGGATACGTTGCTTTCTGCTGGATTAGGATACATTGAAACTGTGTTTCGGTTAAAAAAGCAACCAACTTCTATAGTAGACTGAACTGATCTACACCTATCTCCTCCTATTCGTATAGGTTGAATAAGAATTGGATACTCTCCATTTTCTTCAAAACTAAAATCTAATGTACTTGTTTCCATTTCTGTACTAACACCATTAACCAAAACTCTAATTCTATAACAATCAAAAATTTCTTGCGGAATTTCTAAAGTATAATTACCACAACTATTTGGTGATAAATCGCTTAAAACATCACTCAATTTTTGTCTTATATCTGAACATGTAGAACAGCAAATTAATTCAAGCTCTTCTTTAAGACATGCATCATCTGGATTATTTAAGTCATAGACGTATAAAACTAATTGTTCATTATCATTATACTCAAAAGTATTAACCCCTGTCTCTAAAAGAATTTCACCACCTCCTATACCCAGAGTAGCAAAAAAACAATCATTAATATTCTGCGGTACAGTAATTTGAACAAAATGACAATCTTTTATAGTGATAGCAGAGTTTGCAATAGTCTGAAACACTTCTAGGCAATCTGGACAACATTCTATTGCAACCTCATCTTTCTTACAAGAATTTTCCGGGTTACTAATATCAAAAACATAGAGAGTGAATTGATTGTTTCCAAGATTCTCTATCGTATTAATTCCTGTCTCTAATGCTATAAAACCATCTCCCATGTCTACTGCAGCAGTAAAACAGCTATTAAAGGCTTGTGGAACTGTGATTTGAATAAAATGACAGTCTTCAATTGTGGTTACAGAGTTTGCAATAATATCAAAAGCATCTTCACAACTCGGACAACATTCTATTTCAACCTCCTTTTTAATGCATGCATCTTCCAGGTTGTTTATATCAAAAACATGGAGAACGAGTAAATCATTTCCAAGATTCTCTATAGTATTAACTCCTGTTTCTAATGTTATAAGTCCCTCTCCCATATCTACGGCAGCATTAAAACAGCCAGTAAAAGCTTGTGGAACTGTGATTTGAATAAAATGACAGTCTTCAATTGTCACTATAGAGTTAGCAATAATATCAAAGGCTTCTACACAATTTGGACAGCATTCAATTTCAAAATCTTCCTTTAGACAACCTAATCTAGGATTAAAAGCATCTACTATAACTAAAGTATACAAATCTGCGTCACCAATTTCTATTAGAGTGGTTCCAGGCTCAATTTGAGTTTCATTATCATCTATATAAACATAAACATCATAGCAATTCAAAATCTCTTCAGAAAGTGCAACTTGCAATTTATTACAATCATCTACCGTAGAAATACTATTTAGTACAATATCATTCACTTCATCACATTCTATACAAGGGCCTTGATAACATGTAGCAGGAATAATCCATTGAACAGTAAGTGTATCTGAATAATCGCTGTTAGGATCGAAAACAGTAAACTGAATATAATAATTAGCGTTTTGGTCTGGAAATGAAAAATCATCCACATCAAAACTAATGTTATCTGTATGGAATAATTCTTCATCGTTAGTTAAAATACCGTTTCCATTAGCATCGTCAAACACTTGCCACAGATATGTTTGTCCTTGACAAACATCACCTATTATTTGTCCAACAAACTCAATAGGACATAATTCTGGAGTGGTTTGTAAAAAGGTGAAATCTAATTCAAAGTCGGTACATGGATTATCATAGCAAGTATCTGCAATAGGCCAAGGCACAATTAGTGTTTCAGAGTAGTCACTATTTGGATCGAAAATGGTAAATTGGATGATATAATTAGCATATGGATCTGGAAATGAAAAATCGTCACTATCGAAACTAATTTCTGATGTTTGATATACCGAAATATCACCACTATCAATACTGTTATTACCATTCTCATCATCAAAAACTTCCCAAAGATAAGTCTGTCCAGGGCAATCATCTCCATTATTAATACCTACAAACCCAAGTGGACAACCCGTCTCTTGATCTTGTGAAAATGTAAAATCTGGTTGAAAATTATTGCAACTTATATGGCAGTCTACATCTACATTAATTGCCCCATTACAAGTTTCATTAGTATAATTACTTGTCAATAAAACATCTATAGCATAAGCTCCATTCATATCAAAGTTTACGAGGTTTGTACCTTCTTGAATAAGTAATGGCTGCCCCTCTAAAGTCACTTGAACACTATAGCAATCGAAAGTAGATGGTGCAATAACAAAAGCATATTCACCACAATTACCTCCACTTTCAATAAATGACTCATCAATATCATTAAAAACGGATTCACAATTAGTACAAGGTGGAGGTGTACAAAACGCAAAAACACTCTGTGTACTTGAAATACTTCCACATTCATTACTTACAGTATGTGTTACTAGATAAGATCCACCAGATGCATATCCATGTGTTGGGTTGACAAAATTATCATCTGTTCCAACACCTGATATTACTGTACCATCACCAAAATCCCATTCATGCATATCATATGTCTCATTAGATTGAAAACTAAATAAGCAATTACTAAGGTTTAGGCTACTAGAAAATCCAGCATCAGCAGGTATTCCTCCTGAATTAATAGAAACTGCAACATCTACAATAGAATCTGCAGCAGTAAGATTATTATTAATTACTAAATTAGAATCACCTCCAAATGTAACTGGGAAAACGCGCCTTAATTGCAAGTTCACTGGTCCTAATATATCAGATAATACTATTTGAGAACCATTGGCATTGACACTTTCAATATTATATTGAGTAGCAGGGTTTGTAATAAGAATTCCATCTGCATCGTAATCACCTGAAGAATCAACTAAATCGGTTAACCGAACTGGAGTTCCAGGGTTTGTCACATCCCACCATTGATATTGCATATTAGTTACATCACATAAATCAATTCCTATAGTATGTGTAGTCCCGCAATCAACTAAATAATTAGTTGGTGTTTGATGGAGACGGTCTTCAATTAATTCTACTCCATCAATAGCTAGGATATAAAGAGAGGTAATTGTTGGATAATCAATACCTAAACTATAAAACGCACCATTTACTGGATGCGAAAAATTCAAAAATTCATTTTCTATATCGGCAGGCGATGTGAAACTAACTACTGTTTGTGACCAATTTTGAGTTACGGTATTATCAACTAATATATTAGTATGATTATTCTCAAAGTCTTCAATATTAGTATTACTATCTGTAAATGTTCCAGTAGCTACATCATGATAGTAATAGGAATCAGCTGTAGATGAAGGAAAACTACCAAAAGGTTTACTCAATGTTACATTTAATCCAATAGCATAACTAAGACGTCTTCCTCCTGTAATATTTCCTTCCAGATTAGTGTTTATTCCATCGTTCTTATGATAAGATAAAAGGTATTTAGTATTAGGCTGAACACTTTTAACTGAAGTAGAAATGCCTTCTGTCCACATATCAACTTCTCCATTATTCACTTCATTAATACCTCCACCAAATGATATTCGTCCACCAAAATCACCTGGTAATACATTATAGTTTCTAATACCTGTAGAAGTATTTTCACAGCTTGGATTATCTGGTAACCAATCTGGAGTGGAAAATGCCAGACGCCATCCAATAGGAATGTTATTAAGGTATTGACAAGCAGAATCAGAATCTAATGTTTCATGAATAATATGTGGATTACAAATGAGATTACAAGGGTCGCTATTAGTACAACCAAATTCTGCTCCTGGACAAGCAATAATTTCAATATCTACATAAGTATAATTACCGAAATTACCTTGATCATCCATAGGTTGGTAGCGCAATTGCACAGTCCCTAAATCTGGATACGTCGGGTTATATAGAAAAATTCTATTCGGAGCAACACCACTATCAACTATTAACTCATTACCACTTGGGTCTGTGAGATTTGAAACGCTAAGATTTGAACCCGTATCATTATTCAGTAAATCTGCCTCATTTATTTGTACAATTGTATCATCACAATTATCGAAGACTCCTATATTTGGAATATCATCTCCTCCAAAAACAACTGGATTACATCCAGGTAAATTAAGAACATTTACATTAGATACATTAGTGACAATAGCAGGATTACCAAACTCTACAACATTAGCATGACCATAACTATTAGAAACTAAATAGTTTAAATCGCATAACACATTAATCTGATCAACATCTAAGCGGTTAGTTTCTCCTGATCCAGTACCAGGACCCATTAAATATTCATCAGATGGTAACAAACAATCATCATTTCTATCAATATGGCTCAAACTGGTTCCTGGGAAAAATGTATCAGGTGCAAAAACAGGAAAATTTGCATCTCCAAGTCTGATACCAGTAACTGGTGATTCACACCCAGATGTTAAAAGACTAGTATTTAGCGCTGGATTAAAGCTCCAAATGCTTCCACTATTAACAATAACATCCGTTCCAGATTCCGTTTTTAAAAGTGTATCATAAGGATAGTAAAAACCAAGTTCTGGTGATCCACTTGCATCAATTCCTGATGCAAAACCTAGCGCATGCATGAGTTCATGTAGCAATACACCATACATATCTACTTCATTACTTATACTTGTTGGGTTATTAAAATCTGTAAACCAATTAAAACTAAAATTAATCCTTATATAACCATCCCATTCATTTGGGTCATTAACTCCAGAATTAATTGCCTTCCATACATTGCCTGCGATTACTGATCCTTCTGGAAAACCAGCAGTATCATAGTAAGAAGAGGCTGCACCTAACGGACCATCTGTAGCTGAAAAAGAGCGAATTTCAAATTTAACAGGTTCCATACTTGCTGCTCCATTTTCAATAATGAGGCTTTCTACATCTGCAAATAATTGAGCTAATACATTTCTATATGCATCACCTTGACTGTTTAATGTGGTAAAGTTATCTTCATTTACAACACCATCAGGATCAGCTAAATACAATGCGAAAAGTCCATCTGGACTTATATAATCAGGTGTGTCAGTTACTGCTCTTCCAGCTTCATTAATATTTTTATTAATTTTTTTATGAAACTTATTCCCGAAACGATCTATAAACTCATTCTCTAGACTATGTATTCTATTGCCAGATTTGTCTTGACTATAATGATTTTCATTTTCACAAAACTTAACAGATTTAAAATTCTCAGTAACTGGACTACATTGTATATTTGTATTCTGAGCCTGAGAAAATATTGACAATAATAATCCAAGTATTGTCAATAAAAAAGAGTACTTTTTAATCATAATAAATGTATTGGTTTAAGGTTAGTTGCTTAAAGATACAATTATTTAATATTTAATTATTTTAAATTATCGAACTTCTTGATATCATAACATCTGATGGATTTCCTACTGGAAACTCTGAGTTAAAATCCTTAATTCATGCAAAAGGATATTATCATAACACAGCTCATGTGTGGTTATATACTAAAGCTGGAGAAATTTTATTAGCGCAACGTTCAGCTTTAAAAGCTATTTGTCCATTACTTTGGGATGTTTCAGTTGCTGGTCATGTAGATGCTGGCGAAACCATAAAACAAGCTGCTATTCGAGAAACGCAAGAAGAGATTGGGCTGTTGGTTAATGAAGAGCATTTAGAAAAAATAGGCGTATTTCCATGTTTTCAGACTTATGACAATGGTATTCAGGACAACGAATTTCATCATACTTTTATCGCTGAATTAGTTCAAGATATTAGTCAGCTTACACCTCAAAAAAATGAGGTAGAAGAATTAAAACTAGTCCGTTTTAATGAATTTGAAAATTTATTACATCACAGTGAAACAAATAATCATTTTATAAAATCGAACTTCAACTATTATGTTTTTGTTTTAAATACGATTAAGCAAAAACTTAAAACCTAACTATTCTCCTAAACATGCAATTACTTGCCTTAGCTGTAGCACCAGTTTTTATAATCATTCTTTACATATACTACAAAGACAAATATGATAAAGAACCTAAACGCCTATTATTATTTAGTTTTTTATTAGGTGCTATTGTAAGTATCATTATTACTACAGTTTTATATGTATTGACCGATTACACTATTCCTATACAAATAAAAGATAACAAAAGTATTGTACAACTCTTTATAAAGGCATTTTTAATCGTTGGGCTGATTGAAGAATTTAGCAAATACATTATTGTGCGTTATTTTGCTCAACCTAAAAAAGAATTTAACGAACAATTTGATGGTATTGTATATGCTGTAATGGTTTCTATGGGTTTTGCTGCTACAGAAAACATCATGTATGTTCTGGAAAGTGGTGTTCAAACTGCATTATTAAGAGCTTTTACAGCAGTTCCTGCACATGCCACATTTGCAGTAATAATGGGTTATTTTATGGGGAAAGCGAAATTCTCTAAGCATAAAAAATTACTAAATCTCTTTGGTTTATTCTTTGCTATTCTCTTTCATGGTGCCTACGATTTCTTTCTATTTTTAGAGTTCATTCCTGGTATTTGGGTTGGCGCATTTATCTCTTTATTTATTGGATTGTACTTATCAAAAAAAGCCATTAATACACATTCTGATAATTCAAGATTTAAAGTCTCTTAGTTTTTGAATTTTTAATATTTATATTTACACCAAATTAGAATAATATGTCTAAATCTTATAAAGTCAAAGTCAATAACGCTTCAGAATTTGATATTTCATCGGAACAATTTTCTGCACTTGATGCCATAGAAGTATCGCCTTCTAAATTTCATGTCCTTCAAGAAAACAAAAGCTTTAAAGCTGAAATTACTGAAGCAAATTTCAACACAAAAACATATAAAGTAAAAGTTAATAACAACAACTATAATGTAAACATTTTCAATAATTTAGATTCATTAATAAAACAAATGGGTTTTGAAGTTGGAGCAACAAAAAAAGTCAATGAAATAAAAGCGCCAATGCCAGGACTCATACTTGAAATTAACGTAAAAAAAGGACAAGAAGTAAAAGAAGATGATGCGCTTTTAATCCTTGAAGCTATGAAAATGGAAAATGTTTTAACAGCGCCTAGAGATGGTGTTATAAAATCTATTGCTATAAATAAAGGTGATGCTGTAGATAAAAATCAACTATTAATTGAATTTGAATAATATGAAGAAGATATTAGTAGCCAATAGAGGTGAAATTGCTATACGTGTGATGCGAACAGCTAAAAAAATGGGCATTAAAACAGTGGCTGTCTACTCTACTGTTGATCGAAATGCACCACATGTAAAATATGCTGACGAAGCGGTTTTAATTGGAGAAGCACCATCAAACCAATCCTATTTATTAGGTGATAAAATTATAAATGTAGCTAAATCACTTAACGTTGATGCGATCCATCCGGGTTATGGGTTTCTTTCTGAAAATGCTGATTTTGCTGAAGCTTGTGAAGAAAACAACATTACTTTTATTGGTCCAAAATCTAAGGCCATTAAAATTATGGGAAGTAAACTTGCCGCTAAAGAAGCTGTAAAAGTCTATGATATACCTATGGTTCCAGGAACCGACGAAGCCATAACAGATATTACTGAAGCTAAAAATATTGCTCATGAAATTGGTTTTCCCATTTTAATAAAAGCTTCTGCTGGAGGAGGCGGAAAAGGTATGCGAGTCGTTGATAAAGCAGCCGATTTTGAATCTCAGATGAATCGTGCAATAAGCGAAGCAACGTCTGCTTTTGGAGATGGTTCAGTCTTTATTGAAAAATATGTTACCTCACCAAGACACATTGAAATTCAAGTCATGGCAGATGCTCATGGCCATGTTGTTCACCTTTTTGAACGCGAATGCAGTATTCAACGTCGTCATCAAAAAGTTGTAGAAGAAGCACCATCATCTGTTCTAACTCCGGAGTTAAGAGCAAAAATGGGAGAAGCAGCCATTAAAGTCGCAAAATCTTGTGATTATTTAGGCGCAGGAACCGTAGAGTTTTTATTAGATGATGAGCATCACTTCTATTTCTTAGAAATGAACACACGCTTACAAGTCGAACACCCTGTTACCGAACTTATTACAGGAACCGATTTAGTAGAATTACAAATACGTGTTGCGCGTGGTGAAGAACTTCCTATTAAACAAGACGATTTAAAAATTAAAGGACATGCCTTAGAATTGCGCGTTTATGCTGAAGATCCTTTAAATGATTTTTTACCTAGCGTTGGGAATTTAGAAGTTTATCAATTACCTGTTGGTAAAAATATACGTGTCGATAACGGGTTTGAAGAAGGTATGGATATTCCTATTTATTACGATCCTATGCTATCGAAATTAATCACTTATGGAGAAACGCGAGATGAAGCGATACAATTGATGCTAAAAGCAATAAATAACTATCATATTGAAGGTATACAAACCACTCTCCCTTTTGGAAGTTTTGTTTGTGAGCATGACGCTTTCCGTTCAGGACAATTTGATACACATTTTGTAAAGAAATACTATTCGCCTGAAGCGTTAAAAAGTAAACAGGAAGAAGAAGCTTATATTGCTGCACTTATTGCAGTAAAACAATATATAGAAGATCAAAAATTATTACGCTTACCTAACTAAAATCTGTATGGAAGATAAGATAAAAAATCTCAACGAAAAATTAGCTGCAGCATATTTAGGTGGTGGACAAGCAAGAATAGACAAGCAGCACGAGAAGAAAAAACTAACAGCTAGAGAACGTGTACACTATCTTTTAGATGAAGGCTCTTTTGAAGAAATTGGTGCTTTGGTTACTCATCGAACTAAAGATTTTGGTATGGAAAACCAAAAATTCTATGGTGATGGCGTTGTGACTGGCTATGGTACAGTACATGGAAGACTCATTTATGTATTTGCCCAAGATTTTACTGTTTTTGGAGGGTCTTTATCAGAAACACACGCTGAAAAAATATGTAAGATTATGGATTTAGCGCTTAAAGTTGGAGCGCCTTTAATTGGTTTAAACGATTCTGGTGGTGCACGAATTCAAGAAGGGGTTCGTTCGCTTGGAGGTTATGCCGATATTTTTTATAAAAACGTACAATCCTCTGGAGTGATTCCACAAATTTCTGCCATCATGGGACCATGCGCTGGTGGCGCTGTTTATTCACCAGCAATGACTGATTTTACCATTATGGTAGAAGATACCAGTTATATGTTTGTTACTGGTCCTAATGTCGTAAAAACGGTAACGAATGAAGAAGTCACTTCTGAAGAATTAGGTGGCGCAAGTACGCATTCTAGTAAATCTGGAGTTGCTCACATAACTGCATCAAATGATGTCGAATGCTTAGAAGATATAAAAAAACTACTAAGTTATCTTCCTCAAAATAATACTGAAAGCCCTTCGCTTCTACCCTTTGAATTTAAAATTGAAGAACGAGATAGTTTATCTAATATAGTTCCAGATAATGCAAATAAACCTTACGATATGCATGAGGTAATTTCTGGTATTATAGATGAAGACTCTTTTTATGAAATTCATAAAAATTATGCGGAAAATATTATTGTTGGTTTTGCTCGATTAGGAGGTAGAAGTATTGGTGTTGTAGCCAACCAACCAATGTTTTTAGCAGGTGTTTTAGATGTTAATAGCTCGAAAAAAGCAGCACGTTTTGTCCGTTTTTGTGATGCCTTCAATATTCCATTATTAGTATTAGAAGATGTTCCAGGCTTTTTACCAGGAACCGATCAAGAGTGGAATGGTATTATCGTTCATGGTGCAAAATTATTATATGCTTTTAGTGAAGCCACAGTGCCAAGGGTTACTGTTATTACGCGTAAAGCCTATGGAGGTGCTTATGATGTCATGAATTCTAAACACATTGGTGCTGATATGAATTTTGCTTGGCCTAGTGCTGAAATTGCTGTTATGGGAGCCAAAGGTGCTGCGGAAATTATTTTCAAAAAAGATATTAAATCTGCAGAAAACCCAGAAGCAAAATGGAAAGAGAAAGAAGCTGAATATGCTGAATTATTCGCCAACCCTTACAGTGCTTCAGAACGCGGTTTTATTGATGAAGTCATTCTACCTAAAGATACTAGGCGTAAATTGATAAAAGCTTTTTCAATGCTAGAACATAAACAAGTGAATAAACCAAAGCGAAAGCATGGAAATATTCCGTTATAGTTTATAATCACTTTTTGCTAAAATCAATTCGAGTAAATTCTGATTCATCTGGAGGACCAGCAGTTATTTGTAAATAAGGTGTTTCAGTTAAAGTCATAACGACTGAAGCAAATGTAAACCCGAAAGCATTTTCTGTATTGCTATTACAAACAGGATGCTTTTCATTATCCTTCGACCTTAAGGCCTCTTTAATGATTTCATCATTAATAGTGAATTTGTTTAGCATTCGACTTTTAAGTGCATCTAATCTTACATAACTATTTGATGCTCGTGGTAAAGATTCATCTTTTAGATTAGGATTATAATTTTTATACCACGCTTTAACATCTGTATTTACAATAGGATGATTGGTATGATACACTGTGCCATTTTTATTTTTAGGATCATATCTTACCACTTCATTTGCTGAAGCTTCAAAATCATAGACTTCACCTCTAATTCCGATGATATAATTCTGACCTGAAGCATGGTTTACAGACTGAATAAATGTTAACAAATCCTCTTTATCTGTAGAATTAATAATACGTCTAATAACAAAAGCAACTGGCAATCCTTCAGAAGAAGCCTTTAATTGCATGATGGTATTTACAACTACACCTACTCCATTTTCATTCATACCATTTAAAGCAATTAAACCTGGATGCGTTAAGATGAGCTGTTCTGGTTTGTTATCATGTCGTTGAAGTGTTATGAGAGTTTGGTAGCCATCTGTGTACGTTTCAATGTCCATGTTTTGAGCAATATAGCTCGGACTTCCATTTACTGAGGCAACACCAACATCACTGCAATGATGATTGGAGAGGTCATCAATATACACCCAAAACTCATCTAACAAATTCAGTATAAAAATGTCATTAAAATCTTGACCTGAGCCATCTGCTATTCCTCTAATTTCTTCATACAACTCTGGAGTCCATTTTTTTATAGCTTCAGTAAAATGTGCATATTTAAAGAAATCGCTTACGATGCTATCAGAATCCTTTTGAAAAGTTTGAGTCGTATTCTGTTTCCATTTAGATACGATTTCAGCAATCTCTGATTTTAACAACGATCCATGTTGTAGACCTAACTCATAACCACTGCCAGAAAGTGTAACATGCTTTAATTCTCGATTATTTTTTTTCTGAGAAAAACTCGTAAACGCAAAAACGAAGAATAAAAGTAAAACTGCCTTAAATTTCATAATGATTGAATGATTTTGGTTTATTTATAAAAATAGTAAACTATAAAACAACGCCATCTATTTTTAAGAAGTTTTAACACACTTAAAACACTCTACCATAATATTTTAGATCAACGATTTCTCCTTTTGTGGTTTTATAATCATTTTTAATAACACCTTCTAATAGGAAGTCATTATTTAAAGCGACTTGAATGCTCCCTAAGTTTTTACTTCCTATACGACACAATAGTTTCTTAAATTTATAATGTAAAATGAGGTGGTCTATAACCAACCCAAGAGCTTTTGACATGATTCCTTTTCTATTATAATTGGCATCAATAAAATAGCCAAGTTCTGCTTTAGGTAAATCCCAATTTATGTTTTTCACATCTACTAGCCCAACAAAAGTATTCGTCTTTAAATCTGTTATTAAAAACGGAAAATAACTCTGTTCTTCTATGTGTTGTTGAATGATTTCACAATACGCTATGGTATCATCTAAAGTCTGAGTTTTGGATACTGTTCCTGCAAAAAAATCTTCTAAACGCGGTCTATTTCTTTCAATTAAATCAAAAAAAGCTTTTCCTTCATGAGGCTGTAATAATTGAATTTTAAAATGATCAAACTCCATAATTAGCAATCTAATAAACGTCTGTGGTAATTAATTTGTCCTAAATGATATGCTAAATGCATACTTAAATGTACGAGGAAATATTCTGTTGTCATTGTATCTTCAAACACACGTCGTTTATATTCCTTTTGCAAATCTGCAGGAGACAAGGCTAACAAAGTCTGTTCTACAACAAGTGTGACTTCATCAATTTGTTTCACCAATTCCTCTCTTGGTACATCTTTAAGTGAAAATTCTAATTCACGTTGTCTAATATAATTTGTGTTTCCTAAATCGTGCCCAATAAAATGATTTAGGTTTCCGACTAAGTGAAGACATAAATTTCCTGCTGAGTTTTTTATCGCACCATCGACTAGCCACATATTTTTTTCACTGTTATACTGTATAATTTCAGCTTTCAAAGCCTGTAAATCTCTTTTAAAAAGTTTGATTAAAGTTGCTGTTAGCATGGCACAATGTTTTTGTTTTAAATTTAAGAATTAAAAATAGAAACTTAAAAACAAAAACAGCTCAAATCATTTAATTTAACAACACATAAAAACCATCAGGACTTAAAAGGAAAAAGCCAAAACAACAAATTGCTTTGGCTCTAAAAGTAAAAATTAAATTAGGGATAATTATTTGAGTATTTCAGAATATAGCTGAGTTTTCAGTTTTCTATAATCAACAATGGTTTTAATATAGAGCTGCCTAATATGTTCGTGTTTATTAATATAATATAAATCACATTCAAAGTGGTCACACTCTTTATACTGCACCATTGAATTTTTATATGCTGTAAATTCATTCAACACAGATTGATTCTTAATAATTATCTCCAGAAAATCATCTCTTATAGCTCTATTCTTAAGAACATTAGAAGCTATTTTTGCTAATCTATCACTCTCCTCAATTATATAGTTTATGTGTGAGATCCAAAAACCTAACTCTTCTGCACTTCGTTTCTGAACTATACGGTCGTCAGTATCATGATCAAAATATGTATTTAATTCCATTATTATAGTATTTTACTTTACTTTTTGTATTTGTTTCACATCTTTAATTTCTAAAGATTTTGAACCTCCTGGAAACTCCCAATCAATAACATCCCCCTTTGCGTAACCAATAACAGCTAATCCCATAGGTGTCAAAATGGATATTTTTTTATTAGAAAAATTACTTTCAGTTGGAGATACCAATTCAAAAGAATTCTCCCAACCATCAGCCGTAGCAACAACAACCTCAGAATTAAACCGAATAACATCCTCCGGCATTTCTTCTTCGTTTGATATAATTGCCGTTTCTAATTCTTTTTCCAACCTTAAGACCGATTGTTTTCTTGTAGGCTCTTTATAACTTTCTGCCAAATTAAGCAGTTGCTTTAGTGCAACATATTCCTTTTTTTCAATTACTAAACTACCATACCTCATATCTAACTTTTTTTTTTAATTTATTATGGAAAAATTCCTCTTTGCACATACGCTTTTTCAATGCGTTCAATAGCTAAAAAATAGGCCGCCGAGCGCATATCAATATGTTTGCTCTCTGATGTATTCAAAACTTTATTAAAAACTTCTTTTATCTTTTTATCAATTTTGACTAAAATCTCATCAAGTTCCCAAAGTTCTCCATTACGGTTTTGCAACCATTCAAAATAACTACCAATAACACCTCCTGAGTTGCATAAAATATCAGGAATAATAGTAACGCCTCTGTCTAACAAAATCTTTTCTGCTTCAACTGTCGTAGGTCCATTTGCACCTTCAGCTATTAAAAAAGCTTTAATATGTGGCGCATTCTCCTTTGTAATTTGATTTCCTAAAGCTGCTGGGATACAAATATCACAATCTAAAGTAAAGAAGTCGTCCTTGACAATAGACATCGACTTAGGAAACCCTTCAACACTTCCTTGGTTGTTCTTAGTATATTCAAACAAAGTCTCAACTGGAATCCCCTTTGCATTCCCAATGGAACCGAAAGCATCTTGAACTCCGACCATTTTAGCGCCTTCTTGCTCTAAGAAATGAGCAGCCCAATAACCTACATTTCCAAATCCTTGAACAATAAAAGTTTTATCTTTTAACGATACATTTTTATTTTTTGCCCAATATTTAATAGTTAAAAACACACCATAACCTGTCGCTCTATCTCTTCCTTCTAGACCTCCAGAACCTATTGGTTTTCCTGTTACGACATGTTGATTTTTAGAACGTTCAGATGGTGCTTTTGTCGACATATAGGTGTCAGCAATCCATGCCATAGTTTGTGCATTTGTATTCACATCTGGAGCAGGAATATCATGTTCTGGTCCAATATTTTCACCTAAGGCATACGTAAACCGTCTTGTAATACGTTCTAATTCTGCATTCGAATATTTTTTAGGATCTATTTGAATTCCTCCTTTAGCACCTCCATAAGGTAAACCTGCTAATGATGTTTTCCATGTCATCCACATGGCTAATGCTTTCACAGAATCAATATCTATAGTTGGATGATAACGTAATCCGCCTTTATAAGGCCCTAATGCATTATTATGTTGCACACGGTATCCTTTAAAAATTTCAACATCACCATTATCCATACGTACAGGAAAGTGAATAATTAATTCGTTATTGGTAACTGCGAGTATTTTTTTAATGTTAGGGTTTAAGTCAACCATATCTGCTGCTGCGTCAAATTGTTTCATCACATTTGCCAGCATACCTTGCTTTGGCTGTTTTTTCTTTTTTAATTCTTTTGTTAAAGTCATTATTTGTTGGTTTTAGATAATCTCTATGGCACGCTCTGAAGTATCGTACGCAAAAGTATTATGGGTTGATAATGGGGCTTCTGAATCGTTTATAGCATCGAACTCATATTCACTACAAGACCATATAAAGTTCTTATCTGATGTTAAACTACAGTCCTGGTTAAATTTGCAATCACTGCATAAGCTGTTTTCCATAGCGTTATTCATATTTTTAATTTTAAATATTACCAACGTATAGGCAACTGCTATGCCACATTAAAATAAACTACACAAAAATTATAGTAATGAATTGTAATACAGTATATTACATTCTATTATTTGAAATATTACAATATTGCAAATTGGGGAATATTTCCCCAGGTGAGTAAATATAACTCACTTTTATAGAAGGCTTATTTTATTTTTTCGCTTAAGGTTTTACGATCTATTTGTAAAATTTTTGCAGCTTGTGTTTTATTATTCTTGGTGAACTCTAAAACTTTTAGAATATAGTTTCGTTCCACTGTTTTTAAAGGTAAGAGCTCTTGATTATCTTCAGGAAAGTCAATAGTGTATTTTAAGTGTTCAGGTAAATCGGCTATCGTAATCTGTTTATGACACATAATTACAGCGCGCTGAATAACATTTTCTAATTCCCGAATATTCCCAGGCCACGTATAGCGTTCAAGAGCTGCAAGAGCATCTTCAGTAATGGGTATCAATCGGTCTTTAAACTCTACACCATACTTAAATAAAAAGGTTTGAGCTAAAACTGCCACGTCCTCTAAACGGGCTCTTAGCGGAGGAACTTCAAGTTCAACAACAGTTAAACGATAAAAGAGATCTTCACGAAAACGGCCTTTTGCGATTAAATCTTTTAAATTAACATTAGTCGCTGCAATTACCCTAACATCCACATATTCAACTTTTTGCGAACCGACTCTAGTAATTTCTTTTTCTTGAAGAACACGTAATAAGCGCAATTGAGTGGCTAAAGAAGCATTCCCGATTTCATCTAAAAATATAGTTCCACGATGAGCAGCTTGAAAAAAACCATCTCTCTGTGTATCAGCACCAGTAAAAGCACCTTTAGCATAACCAAAAAGCTCAGATTCTAATAAGTTTTCTGGAATAGCGCCACAGTTCACCGCCACAAAAGGCGCTGTTGCGTATTTCCCCATATAATGAATAGACCGTGCTACTAACTCTTTACCTGTTCCACTTTCACCTGTAATAAAAACTGTAGCTTTATTATTCTTAACACGTTCAATAACATCAGTGACTTTTTTCAGGGCTTTTGACTTTCCTATCAATTCGCCGTAAGCTTTATTATCTTTAGCTACATTAGAAACCACTTGCTTCTTCTTGGGTTTATCTTTTAATGCATTTAAGACGGCCTTTTTCAGCTCTTCTTTGGTGAATGGTTTCGTCATATACTCCATAGCACCAGATTTTAAAGCATCTAAAGCGCCATCAATTGAAGGGTAGCCTGTTACAACAAGCTTAGGAATATGAGGAAAATGTTCAGAGACATATTTCACCAATTCTAAGCCATCAACACCTGGCATTCGTAAATCCGTAATTAATAAGTCTATGGCTTTATCTTGCAAAATGGTTATTGCTTCTTTTACAGAAATGGCTTTATAAGTATGGTAATTTAGCGCCTTCAAATGACGCTGAATGAGTTCTAAAATATGAACATCATCATCAACTATTAATATATTTTCACGGTTGAGTGCCATAACTTAATTTTTAGGAAAGCTTATAGTAAAGATAGTGCCTTTTGGAGAATTAGGGCGATGTTTAATAGTCCCTTTATGACTCCTAACAATTCCATGAACAACACTCAATCCTAATCCTGAACCTTCACCTACTGGCTTAGTTGAATAAAAAGGATTAAAAATAGCATCATTTTTTGAGGTTTCTATACCCAGACCTTCATCACTTATATCTAATATTATATTCTTATCATCTTGCTTGACAGTAACGACTATAATACCATTTTCTGGTGAAAAATAAATTGCATTCATAACAATATTAAAAATTACTTGCGTCAACTGAATGGCATCCACACGAAGTGGAATGTTCTTATCAGAAATTGATAATTGACAATCAATATTCTTCCTCGTAAAATTAGGTTTTAAAAGAGTTATCGCATCCTTAATAATGGGCGTAACATTGGTAAGTTTCATTTCTTGCGGCATATCACAAGAAAAAAACATAAGTTTTTTAACCACTTCTCTAGAATAAATGGCACTATTCGTGATTTTTTCTAAATCGCTAATAGCAGCTTTATTATTTAGAAACTGCTCTTTTAAAAGTTCAGAATACCCCAAAATATTAGCCAAAGGCGTGTTGAGTTCATGAGCTATTCCTGCAGTAATTTCACCTAAAATAGTTAATCGGTCTGCACGCTCTATTTGACGCTTAGAAATAACTTCGTTGTCTATAATTTGTTTGCGTTCAAATAAATTACCTATTTCTATAGCGACTTTTTGCAATAGTTGTTTTTCTTCATTTAAAAAACTATTTGCTGTATACTTAGCTTTAGAATAGCCTACTTTTATAGAACCTATTTGGACATTAAATGCTTTTATAGCAGATAATATAAAAACTTTATTTAGAGGATCTTTCCCAGCCGTAAACACATTCTGATCTATCAAAATTTCTACAGATGCATCTTTTGGAAAGCGAATAGCATCTTGAAGACTTCTAGCTATGGCTTGAATTGTAGGATCTAAATCATTAAAATTACAATTCGAAATATAAGAGCTAATAGTATATAAACAACTAAGTTCTTTAATACGCTCTTTTAGTTTTTCTTCTGTAGTTATTAAAGGCAACATACCAATGCAAATATTAAACAAAAATACACATTTTAATGAGGTATATGAATATTAACATTCTATTATAATATTTATGCAAAACACTCTAAACAATTAAAGTACTTTTGCGGGATGCAAAACACACAAACTGTAAAGTTAGAGTTCATTTTATTGATGGCATCTTTAATGTCTATTGTAGCATTAGCAATTGATGCTTTACTTCCTGCGCTATCATCTATTGGTATATCTTTAAACAATTCTGATTCGAGCGATAGTCAGCAGTTAATTACTATGATTTTCTTAGGCTTAGGAATTGGTCAATTGATATTAGGTCCATTATCTGATAGTTTTGGAAGAAAACCTATTGTATATATTGGCTTTATAATTTTTGCTTTTGCAAGTGCTATTTGTGTTTTATCTACATCTATTGAAATGATGATTTTTGGTCGTGTCTTACAAGGTGTTGGTTTGGCTGCTCCAAGAACTATAGCTATAGCGATTATTAGGGACTTATATAAAGGTGATTACATGGCAAAAATCATGTCCTTTATTACTACTTTTTTCATCCTTGTTCCTGTGGTTGCTCCAGTTATGGGAAAATTTATTTTAAATTTTTATGATTGGAAAGCTATTTTTTATGTCCAACTGTTAATGGCTTTTTTAGTTTGTTTATGGTTTTGGAAACGACAACCAGAAACACTAAAACCAGAATATAAAATAAAGTTCAGCAAGTATGTTTTTATTAATGGTTTAAAAGAATTACTAAAACACAAAATAACTTTAGGGTTCACCTTAGTCTCAGGGTTTATTTCTGGTGCTTTTATAGTGTACTTAAGTGCTTCACAGCATATTTTTGAAAATCAGTATCATCTAAAAGAAGAGTTTCCATACATATTTGCTGGATTAGCTGCTGGTGTTGGTTTATCGACCTTTTTAAATGGTTCTTTTGTCATGCGATTAGGTATGTGGCGATTATCCTATTTAGCAATTATTGTTTTTAGTATTAATGCTTTAGTATATGTACTATTATTTTGGAATACTACAAACCCACCATTAGCAATACTACTAATATTTATGGCCATACAATTTTTCACAATTGGATTTATCTTCGGAAACATTAGAGCCATTGCTATGGAACCTATTGGGCATATTGCAGGAATAGGTGCTGCTATAACAGGATTTATAGCCACTGTAATGGCTGTACCTATTGCCAATTATATTGGAAGCTTTGTAGATCAAACAGCATTACCCCTTTTTGTTGGGTTTTCTGTATTTGGAATGCTCTCTCTTTTTATTTTTATATCTCTAAAACACAAGAAGGTATAATCTATTGGCGTTTTTTTGTTTTAGATTTTGGTTTTGGTTTTTGTTCTTTAATCTTCACATAAATCAATTTAAAGCGTCCACGAGAATCTTCTCGACGTTCTATTTCAAAGTTATTAATGGATTTAATTAAAGGGGTTAATTTTTGAAAACCATAATTTCTTGAATCAAAATTAGGCTGTTTTTTTTGTAATAAACTACCAACATCTCCTAAAAATGCCCAACCATCATCATCTGCTAAATCAGAAATAGTAGATGATATAAACCTGATTTCTTTAGCTGTTATTTTATCTAAGCTATCTTTATTACTATCCTCCAGATCTTCAGACTCAGATGCACTTTTTTGTGCTTGGTTTTTAAGAATCTCTATATAAATAAACTTATCACAAGCGACTATAAATGGGTTTGGAGTTTTCTTTTCACCAATACCATACACTTGCATACCAGCTTCACGAAGTCGTGTTGCAAGTTTTGTAAAATCGCTATCACTAGACACTAAACAAAAACCATCAACTTTTTCAGAATATAGGATATCCATGGCATCAATAATCATCGCAGAATCTGTTGCATTCTTACCTGTAGTATATCCATACTGTTGAATAGGTGTTATGGCATTTTCTAAAAGCACATTTTTCCACTTCGATAGATGCGGTTTGGTCCAATCGCCATAAATACGTTTTATAGTTGGATTACCATATTTAGCAATCTCTTCCATCATTTCTTTAACATAAGCTGACGGAATATTATCACCATCTATAAGTACTGCTAGTTTTATATCCATAATTAGTTTTGTTTAAAGGTACGGAAAACCTAGTGGTTACTCCTCTTAAAATTAAAAAGTTAAAATCGGTTTTAAATCTTAGCTTGATAGGTATACAAATCATAGTATCTCCCATTTTTTGCAATTAATTCATCATGTGTTCCGCGTTCAGCTATACGTCCGTCTTCAATAACTAGTATTTGATTGGCTTTTCTAATTGTACTCAATCGGTGAGCAATAACAATAGTCGTCCTATCTTTTACTAATTGCGCTAAACTTTTCTGAATTAAAGCTTCGCTTTCGGTATCTAGATTAGACGTTGCTTCATCTAATATAATAATTTTAGGGTTTGCTAAAATAGCTCTTGCAATAGCTAAACGTTGGCGTTGACCTCCAGAAAGCTTCACTCCTCGTTCTCCAATTAAAGTGTCTAAGCCATCTTCAAAGCGATCTGTAAACTCATTAACATAAGCCGCTTTAACAGCATTTAGCAATTCGGTTTCAGTAGCTTCTGGTCTTGGAAACATAATATTTTCTCTAATTGTTCCTTCAAATAAAAACTCATCTTGTAAAACAACTCCTAAATGTTGTCTGTAACTACTTAAATTAACTTGAGATAAATCTTGGTTATCGATGGTAACTTTACCAGATTCAGGATTTAAAAATGTAGCTGACAGTCCAGCTATAGTTGACTTTCCTGAGCCAGAGCTTCCCACTAAAGCAATTACCGAACCCGAAGGCGCTTTAAAACTGATGTTATGCAAAACCTCTTTACCTTCTTCGTAAGCAAAGGAGACCTCTTTAAATTCGAGTTCGCCTTTGATATCGTTTAATAAAACAGTTCTATTTGGATCTTCGCTTTCGGCAGTCATATTCATTAATTCTTCGGTTCTATCTAAACCAGCAAGTGCTTCTGTTAACTGACTTCCAATATTACTCATTTGTATGATAGGCGCAATCATAAAACCTAATAGTAAAGTAAAAAAGAGAAAATCTCCAGTTGTCATAAGATCTTGCATCATGTAATAACCACCAATTCCCATAATACCTGTAGTTGCGACTCCAATAAGAAAGGTAGAAGAACTTGTCATAAGTGCTGTTGCTGTCATGCTCTTTTTAACATTTTGAAAAAGTTTATCTACGCCTTTTTCGAAAATTATATTTTCCTGAGGTTCAGCATTAAAGGCTTTAATTACACGAACTCCAGCTAGAGTCTCTGTTAAGCGTCCTTTTACTTCAGCATTAATCTCTCCTCTTTTTCTAAATATTGGTCGAATATATTTAAATGCTTTTAAAGCTATAATTCCAAAAATAGAAAGTGGGATAAACACAAAAAGGGTCATCCATGCATTAAGTTTAATTAAAATGACTAAAGACACAATTGCTGTAAACGTACCTCCAACTAATTGTACTAGACCTGTACCTATAAGGTTTCTAACGCCTTCTACATCAGTCATGATTCGTGATACGAGTGCGCCAGACTTTGTATTATCGAAAAAACTAATAGGCAAGGACAATACTTTTTTCTGTACTTGCGCACGTAATTCGGAAATTAAAAATTGCGCCTGAATGGCTAATATTTTAGTCAATAAAAAAGAGGTTACGGCTTGAATTAATATTGCTAATAATACGATAATGATTAAAGAATAAAGCTGACTATAGTCTTTTGATGGTACGACTTCATCAAGCAGTACTTTACTTTGCCATGGCAAAACTAAGCCAGATAAACTTCGAATAACAATAAGTATTAAACCAATAAACACTAGTTTACGTCTTGGCCAAATAATCGTTTTAAAGGCTTGCACCATAGTGACTTTTGGCTTCGTTTTTTTTGTTTTTTCTTTGAGGTGTTGCATGTGTTTATTTTAAATCTAAGCGTCTTACTATTTGAATTATAATTTATTGTATTGTCAACTAATATGCCATAATGCTTTATATGACATAATAACAATCTTATTTTATAAGCTTTATTTTTAATGATTATATTATGAAAAAACGCAACCTTTTGGGTTGCGTTTTGCATTAGTGATTGAGCGTTTGTTGAAACTCCTTAAAATTTTTAAATTTTAAGAGTGACTCGCGAAAGCACGACCAAACTTAGCCAAAGCTATGTTTGGGAATGCCCAACAACTTATTCGTCTAATTTTTTTCCAGGTAAGACTTGTCCGCCTTGATATAGCGTCATACTTGTAACTTCACCAGACTCATCGACATTAAATTCCACATTAGCTTCAACCACTTTTAAATAAAATTTATTTTGTGCTGAAGCAAAAATTTCAAATTGTGATTGTCCAGTAGCTTGGGCAAACATTTGATTTTCTTTTCTAGTCACAGTTATAATAAATCCAGGTGCTAATTCGTATTTTCCAACATATGTATCGAGTACATCCTGAGGGATAACCACTTCTTTAACTACATTTTTTACACCCATACTTTCTAGGACCGAAACTGCATTTGTATTAGCTGGATTAAGCTCTAGTGACTTTTCATAATTTTTCTTAGCTAAGACAGAATCGCCTTTAGCCAGATACGCTTCACCTAAAGAATCGTAAGGGTTAGAGGCGTTTGGATACATGTTAACATTGAGTTTAAAAATGGCTAAGGCATCGTCTAGGGCTTCACCGTTTAATAACTCATAACCTAATGTGTTAAGCGCTTGTTCGTTAAAATTGTATTCTGTAGCTGCATTGCTTTTTTCTGACATGTATAACGCAATTGCAGAATCAATACCACTCGTTTGAATTTCTTTTTTTAGCAAAGTTACTATTGATTTTTTTGGTGCTACTAAAGGTGTTGGACCTCCAAGACTTCTAAAACTCAAGGCACCAATATCTGCTGTATTATTTGTTAAGATGACAACCCCTTTGTTGGTTTTAGGAACGAAACCTGCAAATGATGAATAGCCACCTGTACGTCCGTTATGCCATATGACCTCTTTATCATTTTCGTAATGCCAAGCCAAGCCTATTTCGTAATTATTTTCTTTATTCTTATACGCAGACTCATGAGATAATTGCATGGCATTATAAAAAGATGATTTTGTTACGCCCATATTAGCTTGTATGTATTTGACCATATCGCTAACCGTTGAACGAATACCTCCTGCTCCAGCCATAGTAATAATGTCCCAGTTCTCAACTTCAGCAAGGCCGTCGTGTCCTTTAGCTAACCGTTTTTTCATAGATTCATTTAAAGCAATAGCAGTATCATTCATCCCTAATGGTTTAGCAATATTATCTATTAATAATTGCTCGAAAGTTTTACCACTTTGAAGCTCTAAAATATGGCCAAGTAAACCCATTCCTAAATTTGAATATTCATATTGAACTCCTATATCACGATTGAGCTCATGGTTAGAAAGAAAATCATATAACTGCTCGTAAGTATAATCTACAAACGGATTGTTAGGGTTTTTAGGCGTAAAATTATTTGGCATTCTTGGCAAAGCAGAAGTATGAGTTGCCAAATCAAGAATGGTAATATTTTTACCATTTCTAGCAGGTGTTTTTACAGTCGATGGCAAATATTTTGAAATAGGATCCTCTAAGCTCATTTCTCCTGCTATAATCTTTTGAGATAAAAGAACCGTTGTAAAGGTTTTTGAAATTGAACCGATTTCGAAAACAGAATGTTCATCAACATCTGTCCCATTTTCTAAAGCAGTTTGTCCTGCACTATAATACTCGACAGCATCGCCATCAATAAATCCCATTGCGATGGCTACATCTGTTTTAGTTTCTATTCTGGCTTTAATATGCTCCTTAACTTCAGAAGAAATTAAATTATCTTGAGCTTGTAATGTAAAGCTTATAAATAATAAACTGAAAACAAAGACTAGTTTTTTCATGATGCGAGAATTTTAAGGTTAGATTTAATTATCAACTAATCATAAGACGTTGGTATAGTATAAATAGTTACAACTATTACAATTTATTATCAATAATATGCTGAACCACCTCTGGATTTAAGAGTGTGCTTATATCACCTAAATTAGTGGTATCGTTTTCAGCAATTTTACGAAGAATGCGTCTCATGATTTTTCCCGAGCGTGTTTTTGGCAAGCCTTCTGTAAATTGAATCTTATCTAGTTTTGCTATAGGTCCAATTCGATCAGCGATAAGTTGGTTGACTTCTTTACGCAGGTTATCATGGTTTCTGTTTTCTCCAGTATCTTTTAGAGTCACATAACCATATAGAGCACTTCCTTTGATATCATGTGGAAATCCTACAATAGCACTTTCAGAAATTGCAGGATGTTCGTTAATGGCATCTTCAATAGGAGCTGTACCTAAGTTATGACCAGAAACGATAATGACATCATCTACTCTACCTGTAATTCTATAATAACCTACTTCATCTCTTAGTGCACCATCACCTGTAAAATACATATTCTTATAGGTTGAAAAATAGGTGTCCTTATAACGTTGATGATTTCCCCAAATGGTTCTTGCAATACTTGGCCAAGGGAACTTTATACACAAACGCCCTTCTACTTGATTGCCTTTTAGTTCTTCGCCATTTTCGTCCATTAAACATGGTTGAATACCAATAAAAGGTAAAGTCGCATAGGTTGGTTTTGTTGGTGTTACATACGGAATTGGTGTTATCATAATACCACCTGTTTCAGTTTGCCACCACGAATCAATGATAGGGCTTTTTCCTTTCCCGACATTGTCATTATACCAATGCCATGCTTCTTCATTAATTGGCTCGCCAACACTTCCTAGAACTTTAAGAGAAGATAAATCATATTTTTCAACTAATTCTACACCTTGTTTTGCCAAAGCCCGAATTGCAGTTGGTGCAGTATAAAACTGATTGACTTTATGTTTTTCAACAATATCCCAAAAACGTCCAAAATCTGGATAACTTGGTACACCTTCAAACATTACTGTAGTTGCACCATTGCACAATGGTCCGTAAACAATATAACTATGTCCTGTAATCCAACCAATATCTGCGGTACACCAGTATACATCATCTTCTCTATATTGAAACGCATTTTTAAAAGTATAAGCTGTGTAAACCATATAACCCGCTGTGGTATGCACCATCCCTTTAGGTTTTCCTGTAGAACCAGAAGTATATAAAATAAACAGAGGATCTTCAGCTTGCATGACTTCAGCCTTACATTGATCTGAAGCTGCATCTAACAAAGGTTGAAGCCATTGATCACGACCTTCCTTCATATTTATATTGGAGTTAATTCGTTTAGCAACCAAAACTGTATTTACGCCTTGACAATTTTCTAAAGCTTCATCAACAATACCTTTTAAATCGATTGTTTTTGCTCCACGATAAGAACCATCTGCAGTAATTACCATTTTACAATCGCTATCATTTATTCGAGTAGCTAATGCTGTTGATGAAAAGCCTGCAAATACAACAGAATGTATAGCTCCAATTCTTGCACAAGCTAAAACAGAAATGGCTAATTCTGGAATCATTGGCACGTAAATACAAACACGATCACCTTTTTTCACGCCTTGTGCTTTTAAGACATTCGCGAATTTATTAACACGATGATACAATTGTTTGTAAGTAATATGTTTGGCACCTTCATTAGGATCGTTGGGTTCAAATAAAATTGCGGTTTTATCTCCACGAGTTGCTAGATGCCTATCTATACAGTTCTCGGTAATATTTAATTGAGCGCCTTCAAACCATTTTATTTCAGGTTTGGTAAAATCCCAGCTTAAAACTTTGTCCCATTTTTTTCGCCATAGAAAATGTTCTTCTGCTATTTCTTCCCAGAAGTTTTCAGGATTTCTGACAGATTTACGATAGACTTGATAATATTCTTCTAAATGTTTAATGTGGTAGTTACTCATCTTATTTTTGTTTGTTTTAGCAAGTTAATGCATCTATTTTAAATTAAAAAATGCTTCTTCTTCATTTGTTAGCAATCTTGAATGAATTAAAAAACGAAGTCCTAAAGGTATTTCTAAAGAAAAACTTGCTCCTCGACCTTCAGTTACATCTACAGTTAGATGAGTATGCTTCCAATATTCAAATTGATCTTGATTCATATAAAAATTGACCCCATTTAATGTCCCTAAAAAGATATCGCTTTCGTCTAAATACATATCATTTTTTTCAAATAACATTGGTGCTGATCCATCACAACAGCCACCACTTTGATGAAAAATTAATTCACCATGTTTTGCTTTTAACTGCTCCAATACTTTTGAAGCTTCCTCTGTAATTGCTACTCTTTCCATAATTTATGATATTAAAAAGGCTGAATTCACTTTTAAATTCAGCCTTTAGTGCTATAATCTATACTACTAAAAGAACCCTAATTTATTTTTATCGTATGAGATTAACATATTTTTGGTTTGACGATAATAATTAAGCATCATCACATGATTTTCTCTACCAAAACCTGATTTTTTATAACCTCCAAATGGCGCATGTGCAGGATATGCATGATAACAATTCACCCAAACACGTCCAGCTTTTATGGCTCTAGGGATTTGATATAATTGATGTGCATCACGCGTCCATACACCTGCACCTAATCCGTAAAGTGTATCATTCGCAATCTCTAATGCTTCAGCTTCATCTTTAAATTTAGTCACACAAGCCACAGGACCAAAAATTTCTTCTTGAAAGACTCTCATTTTGTTATGACCTTCTAATAAGGTAGGTTTTATATAAAACCCATTTGCTAAATTTCCAGGTAATTTATGAGCAGATCCTCCAGTTAATACTTTTGCGCCTTCATCTTTACCAATTTTAAAATACGATTGTATTTTTTCATATTGATCGTTTGAAGCTTGCGCTCCAACCATCGTATTCACATCATAAGGATTGTCTTGAATGATGGCGTTAGTACGTTCAATAACACGCTTCATAAACGCGTCATAAATATCTTCTTGTACTAAAATTCTAGAAGGACAGGTACATACTTCTCCTTGATTAAAAGCAAATAAAACTGCACCTTCAATTGCTTTATCTAAATACGCATCGTCAGCATCCATTACAGAATTAAAGAAAATGTTAGGCGATTTCCCTCCTAATTCCATCGTCACAGGGTTTAGGTTTTTAGATGCATATTGCATAATTAATTGTCCTGTAGTGGTTTCTCCTGTAAATGCCACTTTATCTACTCTAGCACTTGAGGCTAAAGGTTTTCCTGCTTCTGGACCAAAACCATGCACAATATTTACTACGCCTGGAGGAAATACATCCGCAATTTTCTCCATTAATAGTGTTGCAGAAGAAGGTGTTTGTTCTGCAGGTTTTAAAACCACACAGTTACCAGTTACTAATGCTGGAGGTAATTTCCAAGATAGCATTAAAAGCGGAAAATTCCATGGAATAATTTGACCTACCACTCCTAATGGCTCTTTAATATTCATTGATAATGTATGTTGGTCCAACTCGGTCGCACTACCCTCTTCTGAACGAATACATGCAGCAAAATATCGCCAATGATCTACAGCTAATGGCACATCTGCATTTAAGGTTTCACGAATTGGTTTCCCATTATCACAGGTCTCTACTAAAGCAAATTCTTCAAGGTTCTCTTCAATAATATCTGCCACTTTGTTAAGTAAAGTTGCACGTTCTGTTGCTGACGTATTTCCCCAGGCTTCTTTGGCATTATTGGCTGCATCTAATGCTAACTCAATATCCTCTTTTTGAGAACGTGGATATTTTGCAATTAAACTGTTATCAATTGGCGATGTGTTTTCAAAATATTGACCACCTATAGGATCTGTAAACTTCCCATTGATAAAATTGCCATATTTTTCTTTAAACTTAGGTTTAGAATAACTCATATAAATTCGTGTTAAATTAGTAATTAATTAATTTTTCAATCTAAAAAATAGATTATCTTTAATTTTGATAAAATTATTTTATCATATTCTAATTCTCTTGAACGTATTTATTATATTCTTGAACATATCTCTTATTTAATTATTCATGTCTTAAAATTTTGTAATATTGAGTATGAAGTCATTATTAAATCAACATAGAAATAACAGAAAACTAACCACTTTAGTGGAAAACCGAACAACATATAATGCTGATTATGCTGAACTTAATATATATGAAACTCATGCTTTTGCCGAAAAAGTATCGCTAACCTTTAACTTTCCAATTATAGCAAGTATGCTCACAGGAAAAAAAATTATGCATCTTGACGGTTTTGAAGCATTTGATTTTTTTCCAGGCGAATCTGTAGTTATGCCAACCAATAAAGAAATGGTTATTGATTTTCCGTTGGCTACAAAAGAAAGTCCGACACAATGTTTAGCCCTTGGTATAGATGCTTTTAAAATTGATGAAGTGGTTGAAAAATTTAATCAGCAAGTTGCTATTGAAAATGAAAACAACAATTGGAACATCGATGAATCAGCATCTCATTTAATAAATAATGCAGATGTTAATCATCTTATAGAGCGTTTGACTTATACATTTACCAATAACAACAAATCAAAGGATGTATTACTAGATTTAATGATTCAAGAATTGATTGTTAGATTACTACAAACAAAAGCAAAATCTCTTATTATAAACGATCCTAATCAGATTTTTAACGACACAAGAATAGGAACCGTTATTAAATACATAAAAGATAATTTAACCAATAAAGATATTAATGTAGAGGTGTTAGCTAAAAAAGCATATATGAGTACCTCTCATTTTCATAAGCAATTTAAAAACACATTAGGCATCTCTCCTATAGACTATATAAATTCTGAAAAAATTAAGTTTTCAAAAAAACTCATTAAAGAATCTAAAGATTTTAGAATGTCAGAAATTGCTTTTAAGTCTGGATTTAATAACACGAGTTACTTTAATAGACAATTCAAGAAAATGGAATTAATGACACCACAACAATTTAAGGCGTCTATAAAAAAATCTTAGTCTTTATTTATTCGCATAAAATATGCTTTCGCTTCTTTTACCACTTTTGGAGCTAATATTAATGTGGCAGTCATTGTTGGTATTGCCATAAGTGCAAATACACCATCTATTAAATTAATCATTAAAGCTAATGATGTTGTAGCGCCTAAAATAATACTTAAAATATAGAAATAATTATAATAATGTTTATGTTTTTCACCGACAAGAAATGACAGACATTTTCCGCCATAATATGCATAAGAGAACAAGGAGGAGACACTAAATATAACAATACAAAGCAACAATAAATACCTACCATAAGTTGGCATTGCTGCGCCAAATGCATTTGCAGTTAAACTCACACCATTAGCTTCAGTTGTTTGCCAAACTCCTGTTACCAAAATGGCTAAAGCGGTAAGCGTACAGACAATTAAAGTATCAATAGCAGGACCTAACATGGCAACTAACCCTTCACGTATTGGTTCATTGGTTTTTGCTGCTCCGTGTGCTAAAGGTGCTGTTCCAATACCAGCTTCATTTGAGAATGCACCACGACGAATTCCTAAGATAATTAGTCCACCTAAAACTCCACCTAAAAAGGCGTCACCTTTATAATTTTCTGCAGCAAAAGCATCTGTAAAAATAAGTTTGAAGTATGTAGGCACAACTTCCGCATTAGCGAATAAAATAATAAGAATAAGCACAAAATAAAGTAATACCATACTCGGCACTAATTTAGAAGCGACCTTACTAATTCTGTTGAGTCCGCCTAAAATTACAATTGATGTTATAGTTACTAATACCAAGCCGATTATTAAATTAGAAGTCAAGTTTACCTCTATGCCATTCGGACTTAAAACAATATCATTAATGGCTTGTGTGAGCTGATTTACATTAAAAACTGGCAATGCGCCAACTAAACCACAAAGACTAAAGAACACTGCTAAAGGTTTCCAATGCTGACCTAAACCTTCGGTAATAAAATACATTGGTCCGCCTTGTGTATTACCATTACTATCTTTTCCTCTATACATAATTGCCAAACTTGAGGTAAAGAATTTAGTAGACATACCAATAATAGCACTTATCCACATCCAGAATACTGCTCCTGGACCACCAATAGAAATCGCAACAGCGACGCCTGCAATATTTCCCATACCAATTGTAGAAGATAAAGCTGTTGTTAATGCTTGAAAATGCGAAATTTCTCCTGCATCCTCCATATTATCATACTTGCCTCTAAGAATCTGAATGGCATGACCTAAATAACGAAATGGTAAAAAACGAGATAGAACTAACAAATAAGCTCCACCTCCAATTAATAATATTAACAAAGGTAAGCCCCAAACGAATGAAGCGAAATCAGAAAAAAATTGATTTAATTGATGCATTAAATAATTTAAAAATTACAGTTGAGTAAATAGATCATTTTTTGAATTGCCAAAGTTAATTAATTTGAATTAAGTTTCTTTTTTTATTGAACTGGGTATTATTTTTATACTTTTGAGAATAATTAATTAACAATCAATACTATGACAATAAAAACTACTTATTCCTTTAACAAAATAATTGCTTTTATCGCCTTTTTATTTTGTTGTTCATTTATTCAAGCTCAAGAAAGAACTTGTGGAATGACCGAATATATGGAAGAAAAAATGAAAGACCCAGAATATGTAAAAATTTATCAGGCCTCTCAAGAAAAATTTAAAGCTCAACTTGCTGAACAATTAAGCAAAACTTCTTCGCTGTCTAGAAGAGCATCTTCTATTATTATTCCTGTTGCTGTTCATTATCCTGAAGCAAATGAAGCAGACAGAGTGTGCTTAGAAGCACTGGCTCAAAATCAAATTGATATTTTAAATGCAGATTATACTGCAACAAATAGTGATATTGCCCTATGGAATTCGGCAAGCTCTAATTATCATGGCTCGAACTCTGGTGCTGCGAATATTTATTTCTGCATTGCAACTATGAATCATCCTGTTGGTGTTGACCCAGACATGGTTGAAGGCGGTCCAGCAGTTACTATTGGATACAACTTTGGTGGCGGCGGTAGTACTGACGCTACTTGGGGTGGTTATATGAATTTTTTAGTTAAAGATATTGGTGGCGGATTATTAGGATTTTCTCCTTTAGGCGGAAGCATCACTAATGGCGATTCTGTAACTATGAATTTAGGTGCTTTTGGTTCTGGTTCTGGATGTCCAGGATCTGGAATTGTTCCTGGTGCGCCTTTTAACTTAGGTAGGACGGTTACTCATGAACTAGGTCATTTTTATAATCTAAACCATACATTTACTGGTGATTGTGGTGGTGATGATGCAATCACAGATACTCCAAATATTGATTCTGAAAATTATGGTTGTCCGACGCCAGGAAGCATTGACGCTTGTGTATATGACAATGCTTTAACCATGAACTATATGGATTATACAAATGATGCTTGTATGTATATGTTCACTCAAGGTCAAGCATCTGTAGTTGATGCATATATTGCCACTATTCAACCTCAATTTAAACCTAATGTAACTGAATGTACAATCGATCCAGATTTTAGAATAACGTCAGATAATGCTTCAATTTATATATGTCCAGAGTATGAGGCTGTTTACAACTTATCTTATGGAACGTATTCTGGATTTAGCGAAGACACCACACTTTCTGTTACAGGAAATCCTGCTGGATCTACAGTCACTTTTAGCTCGAATCCTGTATCTGCTGAAGGTGATCTTACAATGACAATTGATGATTTAGATGGTGCCAGTCCAGGAACATATAGTCTAAGAATTACTGGAACTTCAACTAGTGTTAGTCACGATACTTATATAACTTTAAATATTAATAATGGTGTTTGTCCGTCGACTGCACATACAGAATACGCAACAAGTACTGAAGGTGTGGTTTTCAATACGCTTAGTAATCTTAATAGTGGAAAGCCTTCAGGCTATAGTGATTATACTGCAATGTCAACCGAAGTTGAGGCTACAGAAACTTATAACTTAAGCGTGAGAACAAATACTGATGGTAATTTTTTATGTACCACTAGAGTTTGGATAGATTGGAATCAAAATTGCAGTTTTGATGATCCTGGTGAATTATACGAATTGGGTGATACTCAAAATGTAACCAATGGACTAACAGCTAATTCTCCTTTACCAATAACGGTTCCTGCTGATGCAGTTGAAGGATTTACAACAATGCGAGTGACAACTAAATATAAACCTGAAGGGTTTCCTACTTCATGTGAAAATGGTCATGATGCTGAAGTTGAAGATTATTCTCTTAATGTCATGACTTCATTATCTGTAGGTGAAGAAGAATTAAATAGTTTTGCAGTATTTCCTAATCCAAATAATGGAGCGTTTACTGTTTCTTTTAAAACTTCATCTGATCATCCTATAGACATTAAAGTTTATGATATTAGAGGTCGCAACGTCTTTAATAACACTTATGAAAATACGCCAACTTTTAATGAAATAATTAGTTTAAGAAACATGCAATCTGGAATGTATATCTTAAATGTCACTGAAGGCTCTAAGACTGTCATTAAAAAAATGATTATTGAATAGTCTTCTAAAAAAAATAAAAAAAGCGACCATAGTGTCGCTTTTTTTATGCTAATCAGCAGCTAACTATTTATTTTGCGTAATTTACACAGCATATTTTCTAACCATAAATGCATGCGACTCGATCAAACTCTATTAAAAACAGTAATCCTTCCTTTTTTTCTTATCAGTACTATTTCTTCTTTCGGACAAGATCATAACAATAACCCAAACATTATTATAACTCCAGAAATATTGTTTGGTATTACTGGCGAAGCAAATACAGGATTTCCTGACAGAGAACTGCAAAAACAACTTTATGTGAGTTTTGGTTTTGACAATACTAATAATCAACATGAATGGTCACGACGATTTAAAGCTCCTAGAACTGGATTAAGTCTAGGTCTTACCGATTTTGGTAACACCGAAAATTTGGGTTACGCGTTATCATTACTTCCTTTTATAGAATTTAATGCTTTTAAAAACAAACATCTAAAAGTACATGTTGGCACAGGAATTTCATACTTTAATAAAGTATATGACCCAATTGAAAACCCAAATAACAAAGCTGTTTCATCGCATTTTACTTGGGCATTTCGGTTATTAGGTTATTATAGTTTTTCAACCACAAAAAACATAGATTGGCGTGTAGGTCTAGGTTATGCTCACCATTCTAATGGACATATAAAATTACCAAATCAAGGTTTTAATTCTTTTTTATTAAGCGTTTCTGCAGATTTAAAACTAAATCAAAAAACAATTTCTTCAAATACAATTCAAACACCTCCAGAATTAGAAAAGAGTTCTTATCGTTATTTTACCTTGCGTTCTGGTTATGGAGAAAGCACATTATCTAATACCATTAATAGCAAAAAAGATGTCTATACGTTTTCTGGAGAATATGGAAAAGTATATAACAACATATATAAATTAGGGATTGGTTTTTATTATAGATTTTATAAAAAATACTATGATTACATAAAAGACAACGAATCTTTAGTGCAAGAAGGTAGAGAGTTTGAACATTTTAAAAAACATCCTGTTTGGAATGCTTCAAATATTGGATTAAGCTTAAGTGGTGAAATTCTACTAAATCATATTGGTATAGATGTACAAATTGGATTTAATCTCTTTAAACCAGCTTATAAGATAGATTGGCGAATAAATGAAGGCTGGGAAAATGTGCCAAGAGAGATTCCTGAAAACAGTAATATTGTTTTAGGAGAATTTGATACGTACTTTAAAATAAAACACATTATTTCTTCGCGATTAGGTTTTAAATACTATATGATTGGAACAGAAAAACAACCTAAAAACAATATTTATATTGGTGCTTTTATAAATGGTAATTTAGGTCAAGCCGATTTTACAGAGCTTGCAATAGGCTATGTTCACAAGCTCAATTAACCGCTCATTGCAAATCCTAATGACTTAAATAAGACCTTACTTTTTCCGCTATTCGTTTTTGAATATTGGTAACGTCTGCTTTTACAAATGTTTCTCCCATTATATTTTCATACAATTCAATATAGCGTTCTGAAACGGTTTCAATATATGCATCACTCATTTCTGGAACAGTCTGTCCTTCTAAACCTTGAAAGCCATTTGCTATTAACCACTGACGCACAAATTCTTTAGAGAGTTGTTTTTGTGACTCGCCTTGATCTTGTCGTTCTTGATAACCCGCTTTATAAAAATAGCGTGAGGAATCTGGTGTATGAATTTCATCAATTAAAACAATTTTTCCTGCTTTAGTTTTCCCAAATTCATATTTAGTATCGACTAAAATCAGACCACGAGAAGCTGCAATTTCTGTCCCTCTTTGGAAAAGTTTACGTGTATAGTCTTCTAAAACAAGATAATCTTCTTCTGAAACTATACCACGAGCTAGAATGTCTTCTCGAGAAATATCTTCGTCGTGATCACCCATTTCTGCTTTGGTTGCAGGTGTAATTATGGGTTGAGGGAATTTATCATTTTCTTTCATGCCTTCTGGCATAGTAACACCGCAAAGCAGGCGTTTACCAGCTTTATACTCACGAGCTGCATGACCAGACAGATAGCCACGAATCACCATTTCGACTTTAAATGGCTCGCATAAATGACCGATGGCGACATTAGGATCTGGAGTGGCTAATAACCAATTTGGAACCAAATCTTCGGTGGCTTTCATCATGCTTGTTGCTATTTGATTTAGTATTTGTCCTTTATAAGGAATTCCTTTAGGCATGACCACATCAAACGCTGATAACCTATCTGTAGCAATCATGACCAACATTTCGTCATTGATGTTATAAACCTCACGTACTTTTCCTTTGTAAACGCTTTTTTGGTTTGGAAAATTGAAATTGGTATCTATTATTGTATTACTCATGGTAAAATCATTATGGATTCTGCAAGATAATGCAGAACGACAATATTATATTTTAGTTAGAAGGCCTAGCCCAGATTGAAGCATATGTTGGAGCTCTTTTTTGTTAATTCTGCATCGTAATGCAGAATGGCGACTCAAAAAAAGCGACTGCTGAAAGCTGGAAATAGCTTCAAAAAAAATTAAGCCCTATTTTCTATGCCTTTATAAGCTGCAATGACTTTTTTGACTAGTTTGTGACGAATTACATCTTTGTCGTCTAGAAAAATCATGCCTACACCTTCTATATTCTTCAAAATTAATAACGCTTCTTTTAAGCCAGAAATGGTACGACGTGGCAAGTCTATTTGTCCAGGATCTCCTGTTAATAAGAATTTGGCGTTTTTTCCCATTCTCGTTAAAAACATTTTCATTTGTGCGTGTGTGGTGTTCTGGCCTTCATCTAGAATGACAAATGCATGATCTAGAGTTCGTCCACGCATAAACGCCAAAGGCGCGATTTGAATGGTTCCGTTTTCAATATAATGAGCTAACTTTTCTGGTGCAATCATATCACGCAATGCGTCATACAAAGGTTGCATATAAGGATCAAGCTTTTCTTTTAAATCGCCAGGTAGAAAACCCAAGTTCTCTCCAGCTTCAACCGCAGGACGTGTTAAAATAATGCGTTTAACCTCTTTATTTTTTAATGCTTGAACAGCCAATGCAACTCCTGTATAAGTTTTACCAGTTCCTGCAGGACCAATAGCAAAAACCATATCATTTTTGCGCATGAGTTCTACCATTTTGCGTTGGTTAGCCGTTTGCGCTTTAATTAATCTGCCATTAACACCATGAACAATAACTTCGCCACTTTCTTTACTCGTTGCGTAATCGTCTTTACTCTGACTGGTTAAAACGCGCTCGATAACATTTTCATCAAGTTTATTGTACTTCCCAAAATGTTCCATGAGCATCGTTAAGCGACGATCAAATTCTTCAAGTAAATCTTCGTCACCATAGGCTTTTATTTTATTACCTCGAGCGACTATTTTAAGTTTAGGAAAGTATTTTTTAAGGAGTTCTATATTGGCATTTTGTGCTCCAAAAAACTCTTTTGGAGTGATTTCTTCAAGTTCTAGTATTAATTCGTTCAAAAGCGCATGATTTAATTATAGTAATCTGTTCAATTTTATTAGATTTGTTTTCGTTTAGAAAGCAAAACAAACTTACACAATTTTGAGGTGAGTTAGGTTAAAAAAATATCAACAAAAATTTATGGCTATAATAACTTTAACGACTGACTTTGGTGAGAAAGATCACTTTGCTGGTGCGATAAAAGGAGCTATTTATTCCGAGATTCCTGATGTTAAAATTGTTGATATCTCACATTCTGTTTCGCCATTTAGCATTCCTGAAGCGGCCTACATTATTCAAAATGCATACAGCAGCTTTCCGAAAGGTACTATTCATGTGATTGGTATTGATTCTGAAATCAATCCAGAAAACAAACATATTGCTGTTAAACTAGATGGTCATTATTTTATTTGTGCCAATAATGGTATCATGAGTATGATTTGTGCAGAGATTGCTCCAGAAAAAATTGTTGAAATAAATATTCACGATAAAATAGTAACAAGCTTTCCTGTTTTGGATGTCTTTGTTAAAGTTGCCGCACATTTAGCTCGAGGAGGCACACTAGAAGTTATTGGGAAATTAATTGATACGATTAAACCAATAACAAATATTCATCCTTTTATAAATGAAGAACAAACTCAAATAATTGGTAGTATAATTTATATCGATAATTATGGGAATGTAGTCACTAATATCAGGAAACCCTTTTTTGAGAAAATACAAAAAGGGCGTGATTTTGAAATTTCTGCACGTAATTATAAATTTAAAACGATACACAAGAAATATAGTGACATTGTAAATTTTGATACACCAGCAGACAAAAGACATGATGAAGGACGAGGTGTTGTGGTTTTTAATTCGTCAAATTATTTAGAGATTGCTTTATATAAGAGTAATACCGAAACCGTAGGTAGTGCTTCTACCTTAATGGGGCTTAAGCTGATGGATACAGTAACTATAAATATTAATAAAGTATAATTTATGTTTGTTCGTATTGTAAAAATGAGTTTTAAAGAAGACGCAATTGATGTGTTTCTAGAACATTTCAATAAAAACAAAGTATGTATACGAAATTTTGAAGGCTGTCGTTTTTTAGAATTATATAGAGACCAAAAGAATCCTAACCTATTCTTTACCTATAGCTATTGGAATACGGAAGCCGATTTAGAACGCTACAGACACTCAGATTTGTTTGCAGCTGTTTGGGCTAAAACCAAACCATTGTTTAATGATAAGCCAGAAGCGTGGAGTGTTGATAAAGTCGCTTCGCTTCAGTAAATAATAAAACCCTTATAAATTAATTAAATGCTTGCCATACTAAGAAAAGAAATAAGCTCGTTTTTTGCTTCACCAATAGGTTATTTGGTGATTGCCATTTTTTTATTATTAAACGGTTTATTTTTATGGTTATTTAAAGGCGAGTTTAATATTTTAGATAATGGTTTTGCCGATTTGTCTTCCTTCTTTTTATTAGCACCTTGGATTCTTATTTTCCTCATTCCTGCGGTTACCATGCGTAGTTTTAGTGATGAAAAAAAACAAGGAACTTTAGAGCTTCTATTGACTAAACCTATTAGCCATTTAAAAATTGTAATCGGTAAATATTTAGGTGCATTTGTACTTATAGTATTAGCGCTTTTACCTAGTTTACTCTATGTTTATACTGTATATCAGCTAGGAAATCCGCAAGGCAATCTAGATGTTGGAAGCACACTTGGCTCCTATTTTGGTTTATTATTTTTAGTGGCTGCATATACCTCTATAGGTATTTTTACATCGTCAATTACAGATAATCAAATTGTAGCTTTTATTGTTGCTGTATTTCTATGCTTCTTTTTCTATATAGGATTTGAAGGTGTTGCTGATTTTATGTCGAGCAATTTTGTTGAACAATTAGGCATGAATGCGCATTACAAAAGTATGAGTCGAGGCGTTCTGGATACTCGGGATATTGTTTATTTTATTAGTGTAACTCTGCTTTTTATTCTGTTTACAACTAGACGAATACAAACTAAAGCCTTTGATAAAAAAGAATTGGGCACACTTATACTTTTAACGTTTGGTGTATTGGTTATCAATCTATTTTCTACAAAGACAGACATCTACCAACGTTATGATTTAACGACAGACAAGCGCTATACCATTAGCGAAGCTGCATTAAATATTGTACATGAAGTAGAATCACCTATTCAAGTTGATGTTTTTTTAGAAGGCGATGATTTTCCTACTGAATTTAGACGATTAAAAACTGAAACGAAACAACTGCTAGAAGAATTTCAAGCACATAATCGAAATATCGCATTCAATTTTATCAATCCTTTAGAAGATGAAGCGAATCGAGATCAAGTAATTCAACAAATGAATCAGCGAGGTTTAACACCTATGCAATTAACGGTTCAAGAAAGTGGAAAATCGAGTCAGGCTGTTATTTTTCCTTGGGCTTTGGCGAGTCATAATAATGTAACTATTGAAATTCCTTTAGTTAAAACTAAAATTGGAGCAACGCAACAAGAGTTAGTTACTAATTCTGTACAACATTTAGAATATGCTTTTGCTGATGGTTTTAGTAAATTGATTCACCCAAAACGAAAGAAAGTGGCCATACTACGTGGTAATAATCAACTTGAAGACAAGTATATTTTTGACTTTGCAAAAACACTTAGAGACTACTATTTTATTGCGCCTTTCACTTTAGATAGTGTGGCTTCAAATCCGCAAAACACCTCTAAAGCGCTTAATTCTTATGATCTTATCATTTCTGCAAAACCAACAGAAACATTTACTGAAGAAGAAAAATTTGTTCTTGATCAGTTTACGATGCATGGTGGGAAAAGTCTATGGCTAATCGATAATGTAGCGACGGAAAAAGACAGTCTGTATGAAAGTGGAAAAAGTATTGCTATAGCTAGAGATTTAAATTTAACCGATTTCTTTTTTAAATATGGTGTACGCATCAATCCTGTTTTAGTTAACGACCTCTACTCTGCACCTATAGTATTAGCAACAGGTGAAGGGAGTCAGTCACAGTTTCAACAAGTCCCTTGGTTTTATTCGCCATTAGTGAATAGCATGAATACACATCCTATTACCAATAATTTAAATCTGGTAAAATTTGATTTTGCAAATCAGATTGATACTTTAAAAAATGATGTGTCTAAAACCATTTTACTGCACAGTTCTGTACTTACAAAAATTGATGGTACACCAAGAGAAGTCAGTTTAGAGATGACGAGAAAAGAACCAGATCCGCAAACCTATACTAAAGGCCAGCAAAATCTTGCTGTTTTATTGGAAGGTGAATTCACTTCAGTCTATAATAATAGAGTTAAACCATTTCCATTAGATAATGAAAAAAACTCAAGTGTTTCAACCAAAATGATTGTGATTGCTGATGGAGATTTGATAAAGAATGAAGTGGGCAGGAATGGACCCGAAGAACTGGGATTTGATAAATGGTCTGGCCAAACCTATGGAAATAAAGAATTTTTACTGAATGCAGTAAATTACTTGCTAGATGACAATGGACTTATAAACATTCGTTCTAAAGAAATAACAGTTGCCTTTTTAGATCAAAACAAAATAGCATCAGAAAAAACGAAATGGCAGTTTATAAATATCTTACTACCACTAGTATTATTAGGAGTCTTCGGATTTATCTTTAATTATTTCAGAAGAAAAAAATACGCCAAATAAACGACTTTGCATTCGAATAAATGTTAATAAGTTTGTTTCCAATTTCAGTAAGTAAAAGATATATTTGTAATTAGAAAAAATTTCTAATAAAACAGATAGATACAAATGAAATTTATAGTATCAAGTACATATTTACTTAAACAATTACAAGTTCTAGGAGGTGTTATAAACAGCTCAAATACCTTACCCATTTTAGATAATTTCTTATTTGAATTAAACCAATCTAAGTTAACCGTTTCAGCAAGTGATTTAGAGACGACAATGTCTTCTACGCTTGATGTAGAAAGTGATAATGAAGGAAGCATTGCTGTGCCAGCACGTTTACTTTTAGATACATTAAAAACATTCCCAGAGCAACCATTAACTTTTGTTGTAGAAGATAACAATACTATAGAAATTAGTTCTAATCATGGTAAATACGCTCTAGCTTATGCTGATGGAAATGAGTTTCCAAAAGCAGTTGCTTTAGAAAATCCAAGTGCAACAACTATTTCTGGAGATATTTTGGCCACTGCAATAAGTAAAACAATTTTTGCTGCTGGAAACGATGATTTACGTCCTGTAATGAGTGGTGTATTTTTTCAATTTTCTACAGAAGGCTTAACTTTTGTTGCTACAGATGCACATAAATTGGTGAAGTACACACGTAGTGATGTTACCGCAAATCAAGTTGCAGAGTTTATTATGCCTAAGAAACCATTAAATCTTTTAAAAGGTATTTTAGCTGCAACCGATGACAATGTAACTATAGAATATAATGATTCTAATGCGAAATTCACTTTTGAAAATACAGAGTTAGTTTGCCGTTTAATTGATGGCAAATATCCAAATTACGAAGCGGTGATTCCTAAAGAGAATCCAAATAAATTAAGTATAGACAGAACTCAGTTTTTAAATTCTGTTCGTCGTGTGAGCATATTCTCAAATAAAACGACACATCAAATTCGCTTAAAAATAGCTGGTGCTGAACTTAATATTTCAGCAGAAGATATTGATTACTCTAACAAAGCAGAAGAACGTTTAACTTGTGATTATCAAGGAGACGATATGCAAATAGGGTTTAATTCTCGTTTCTTAACTGAAATGCTAAATAATTTAACTAGTGACGATGTACAATTAGAAATGAGCTTACCAAATCGCGCAGGTATTTTAACACCTATAGATGGTTTAGATGAAGGAGAGCAAGTCACTATGCTTGTGATGCCTGTTATGCTTAATAATTAACATCAGCAGTCCCTCATATATGCAAAAAACGCTCACCAAATGGTGAGCGTTTTCTTTATCTTTCAACCTTTCAAATTTTATTTAAAAGGCTACTCTAAAGAGTAAATTAACTAACTAATAAAATTAAAAGATAAAGGATATGTTGGTGTTTCTCCATTACTCGCCTTAATCGCATTAATAATTGGAAATATTATAGAAATTATACCTAATATAACAAATCCTAAAAGTCCTAATCCGAAGAATAGTATCAAAGGAATACATATTAAACAGTAAACGATTAAACTCAATTGAAAATTGATAATATTTTTACCATGCGTATCTAATTGATGTACTTTTTCCTTTTGGGTTACCCAAAGAATTAATGGTAGTATTAAACTCCCAAAGCCAATAACCAAGGTAATAAGTTGGCTTAAGTGTGTTAAAACAATAAGTTGTTTGTCTTGTCTCATGATGATTAAATATTGATTGATACTTATATGACGTCGAATCATTTAAAATGTTACAAAAAACCCCTAAAGTATTAAAGAAGAATTATTTAAGTCGTTACTATTATAATTTTTCGTACTTTTAAAACTTAGCAAAAAATTATGTGCTTTTTATAAGCGTCTAGTTCAAGATTACATAAATCATTTTTTTATATAATATTATTTCTCCCTGAAATTTTTAGCATAGCGAATACCTGTTAAATGACTAGTTATGCCTAATTATTTTATAACGAAAGAAAAAAAGAAACTCATCTTTATAATTTTTATAGGGTTTGGTAGTATTCTTATTTTCGGTGCTCTTCTTTTAGCTCATTTTTTAGATTTTATGCCAAAAAGTGCTTTTGTAGATTCTAACAATATAGCAAGTATTTACTATATGAATTATGATACAAGTACACTTGACAATTCTGAAGAAAGTAAAAAAATTAAATATGGCTACGAACTATTTCGCAATACTCCAGAATACTTAGGTCCAGATAATGGCAATCAAGGGTTAATCTTTTCTGGAAATCGATTAGCCTGTGCAAATTGTCATCTAGATAATGGCACCAAGCCCTACTCTGCTCCGCTTATTGGTATCATCCAACGTTTTCCTCAATTCAGAGGTCGAGAAAATAAAATTGGCACTATTGAGGAACGAATAAATGGTTGTATGGAACGCAGTATGAATGGTAAAATGATGCCTGAAGACAGTAATGAAATGTTGGCTTTTATTAGTTACTTAAATTGGATTAGCCGTTATGCGCCTAAAGATGGCAAAATTGAAGGAACTGGATTTGTAAAAATGAAGATGATTAATCGTGCCATAAATATAGACCATGGCAAGCAAATATTTACAGATCATTGTGTTGTGTGTCACCAAAATGATGGGCAAGGTGTAAAATCTGAAGATGGTAAAACTTATCAATATCCACCACTTTGGGGAAACGATTCATATAATAATGGTGCAGGCATGACTCGTGTATTAACGTCTGCAAAATTTATTAAAGCTAACATGCCTTTCGGAACAACCTATGATTCGCCAACGTTAAGTGATGAAGAAGCTTATGACGTTGCTGGATATATTAATCAGCAAAAAAGACCACAAAAACAAAACTCTGAAAAAGATTTTCCAGATTTAAAGAAAAAACCTGTATCAACTCCATATCCACCTTACGCTGATAATTTTTCAACTGAACAACATCAGAAAGGTCCTTTTAAACCTATAATAGACTATTACAAACAACAATTTAATATAACCAAAACTAAGTAATTATTATGGAAACAACTAGTAACAGTAATTCAAGACGAAAATTTTTAGGAGCAATTGCATTAGGTGCAACTGCAAGTACTATTGGTATTCTTACCAATCCTATTTATGCAAACACACCAGAATTAGACATTAAAAGAATGAATGATTCAGATGAGTGGTTTAAAAAAATTAAAGGTGATCATCGTATTGTATATGATGGCTCTAAACCACATGCTGGATTTCCTATCATTTGGAATTGGGCCTACTATTTATCAAATAATGAAACTGGCACAGCTGACGAAAATATGACTGCAATGACTGTATTAAGACACGATGCCATACCTTTTGCTTTTGAAGACCGTTTATGGGAAAAGTATCCAATGGCTGAAGTCTTTAATGTAAAAAAGAGCGATGGAACCGCTTATAAACGCAACCCTTATTATGAACCACAAGATGGTGATTTCCCGCTTCCAATAATTGATGGTATCAAGCGCATGCAAGAACGTGGTGCAATGTTTTGTGTCTGTGATTTGGCCATTAAAGTATATAGCAATGCTGTGGCTTCGAAAATGAATCTAGATCCTACAGAGGTTTATAATGATTGGGTAAGTGGCATTTTACCCAATATACAGTCTGTACCTTCTGGTGTTTGGGCTTTAGGAAGAGCACAAGAACATGGATGTGGTTACATATTTGCTGGCGAATAAATATTAAAACATAAAAACAATGAAAAATTATATAAACTTAATTATTGCATTCCTAATTTCAATATCAACTTTTGCTCAAGAGAAACCTGTAAAAATTGTATTTGATGTTACAAGTAATGATACTATAGTCCACCAATCGACTATACGACATGTGAAAGCCATGTCGAAGGCTTATCCAGAATCTGAATTTGAAGTCGTTATGTATAGTGGCTCTATAGATATGGTTTTAAAGGAAAAATCATCTGTTGCCTTTGATTTAGAAGTATTAGCAAAAAATGAAAATATCACTTTTGTTATTTGTGAAGGCACAATGAAACGCCATAAAATTGATGCTTCTGAAATCATTCCAGGAGTCACTAGTGTTCCAGATGGCATTCTAGAAATTATTCAAAAACAAGCTGAAGGCTGGGGCTATATTAAGGAAGGTCAATAACTTTTAAGAAAGGGATTTACCAAGGTAAATCCCTTTCTATTATTTTTTAATGTGGCAACTTATCTTTTATAACACCATATAAAAACGTGCCTAAAATTGCAGATACTAACACAATTAATATTGGTAAATAGCCAGCACCTACCAATACAAATATTGGTCCTGGACATGCGCCAGCTAAAGCCCAGCCCAATCCAAATATGATACCTCCAAACATATATCGATAAAAAGATTTGTCTTTAGGTGAAATAATAATTGGCTTACCATCAAATGATTTTATTTTAAATTTCTTAATTAAATAAACAAAAACAATTCCGAACATTAAAGCTGTTCCAATGATACCATACATGTGAAATGATTCAAAACGAAACATTTCATAAATACGGAACCATGATGCCGCTTCAGACTTGTACATAATTAATCCGAAGAAAAAACCGATAACGATATATAGAATACTTTTCATCACTTAAAAAATTATAGGAAATAATAAATGAACCATAATAAGCCCACCTATAAAGAAACCAATCACAGCAATTAAAGAGGGCAACTGTAAATTACTAAGCCCAGAAATTGCGTGACCAGAAGTGCAGCCTCCAGCATAACGTGCACCAAATCCAATTAGTAATCCTCCAACGACTAACAATATGATGACTTTAGTATCACTTAATGCTGATACAGAAAATAATTCTTGTGGTAAATACTGATTGCTTGGTGATATTTTTAATCGTTCTAATGAAGAGATTGTTGCTTCATTTAAAACTGGCATTTCTCCATTTGATAAATAATGTGAAGCCACAAAACCTCCAAGTATTGCGCCAAAAACCACTAATAAATTCCAGCGTTCATTTTTCCAATCAAATCTAAAAAAAGAGCTAGCTTTTCCACCGCCACAAGCTGCGCAAAAGGTTCTAAGATTTGAAGACATCCCAAACTTCTTCCCTAGAAGTAAAAGGATAAACATGGTAAGCGCAATTAAAAATCCCGATACATACCAAGTCCAGGGTTGATAAATAAAATCCATTCTTAACCGTTTTAAGAAGCAAAAATAAACACTTAAACAACAAATTCATGTAACCTATGTTACATGAAAAAACACAATCGATTGATTCAAATTGTGTTTTTAATCATATTGTCTATTTTAAAGTTGAAGGACAGACATAATCAGTTCTTGGAATATTTGTCTTTTTTATTGCTCCATAGCCACCAGCGACATCAATTAAGTTATGAATCCCTCGACTCTTTAATATGGATGCTGCAATTACTGAACGATAGCCACCAGCACAATGCACATAAAATGGTTGATCCTCGGGAAACTCACTTAAATGATTATTTAAAGTATCTAAAGCTGTATGTTTCGCTCGATCTACGTGTTCTGCAAGAAACTCACCATCTTTACGAACATCAAAAACAACATCTTTAATATCTGAATAACGATTAGCAAACTCATCGGCTGAAATAGATGTTAAAGTATCGTACTCCATTCCAGCAGATTTCCAAGTATTAAAGCTTCCATCTAAGTAACCAATCACGTTATCAAAACCAACACGAGACAGACGTGTAATCACTTCATCTTCTCTTCCTTCTGGAGTGACTAGTAAAATAGGCTGATTAACATCTACGATTAAAGCGCCAACCCAAGGTGCAAATCCACCATCAATTCCAATAAAAATAGAACGAGGAATATGGCCTTTTATAAATTCTGATTGATGACGAACATCTAAAACAATAGCTTCCGTTTCGTTTGCAGCAGCTTCAAAAGCATTAGGAGATAAAGGGTTTTTAGATTTAGTCATGACTTTATCAAAACTTTCATAACCCTGAATGTTCATCATTACATTTTGTGGAAAATATCCTGGAGGTTCTTTTAAACCATCTAATAATTCAGCAATAAACTCTTCTTTAGTCATATCTGCACGCAATGCATAATTCACTTGCTTTTGATGACCTAAAGTATCTGTGGTTTCTTTACTCATATTCTTTCCACAAGCAGAACCAGCACCATGATTTGGATAGACAATTAAGTCGTCGCTTAGAGGCATAATTTTATTACGAAGCGAATCATATAAATAACCTGCCAACTTTTCTTGAGTTAAATCTGTAGCAATTTTTTGAGCTAAATCAGGACGACCAACATCACCAATAAACAAAGTATCACCAGTAACAATGCCATGTTCCTTTCCTTCTTCATCTATAAGCAAATAAGTTGTGCTTTCCATGGTATGACCAGGTGTATGAATGACTTTGATTTTATAATCGCCAACTTCAAATATCTGATTGTCTTCAGCAATAATGGCGTCATACGATGGTTTTGCAGTAGGGCCGAAAACAATTTGAGCTCCTGTTTTTGCTTTTAAATCTAAATGACCAGACACAAAATCGGCATGAAAATGTGTTTCAAAAATGTACTTAATTTTAGCATTATCTGAGTTTGCTCTTTCTATATAAGGTTGTACTTCTCTTAATGGGTCTATAATTGCAGCTTCACCGTTACTTTCGATATAATACGCTGCATGGGCTAAACATCCTGTATAAATTTGTTCTACTTTCATTTTATTTGTTTTAATTATTTGTACTCAAAAATACTTATGTTTTGAATACTGTGCAGTAACTAAAGTTACACACTATATATTTTATTTAGTAAGTTCTTTATATATAATATACACTCCCATTACAAGCACAAACCAACCGAATCCTTTTTTTAGTTTTTTCCCTTCAATAAAATTGGATAGGTACATTCCGATAAATATTCCTATAATGGATAGGCCTGTAAAACTTAGCAAAAATAACCAATCAATATCTAAATTCTCGACATCTCCTATAAATCCTATTAATGATTTGATTGCAATTATTAATAATGATGTTGCTACAGCTTTTTTCATTGGTAGCTTAGCTAATAAAACTAAAGCGGGAATGATTAAAAACCCACCACCAGCTCCAACAATTCCTGTAAGTATTCCAACAACAAAACCTTCAATAATAATTAGTGGATAGTTATATTTAACTTCAGTTTCTTCGCCAGAATCTTTACGGTTGCTACGAATCATAGAAATTGAGGCTAGCAACATCACTAAAGCAAAAAACAGCATAATTGCAATATCTTTTGTAATGATAAAACTTCCAACAGAAAACAATTCTTCAGGAATTGCAGGCACAATAAATTTTCGAGTAATATATACTGCTATAAAAGCTGGTATGGCAAAAACTATAGCTGTTCTAAAATCAACTAAACCTTTTTGAATGTTTTTAATGGCGCCAACTAAAGCAGAAACACCAACCACGAATAGAGAATACGCTGTAGCCGTTACTGGATTAATATACAATAAATACACTAAAATTGGCACTGTTAAAATAGAACCACCTCCACCTATTAGGCCTAAAACTAAACCTATTAGAAGTGCTCCTAAATAACCCAAAAGTTGTTGAATTTCCATGTTTATTTATAATAATTCAAACAAACCTAAAGAGAATTTGAACTTAAATTAGTAACAAAAGTTACATTTTATAAATCTAAGACTTTTATATTATTTCTATGGAGTTCAATCTTACCATCTATTTCTAAAGTTTTTAACAATCTTGAAATCACAACTCTGGAGGTGTGCAAATCTTGTGCTATTTCTTGATGAGTTACATGAATGGTTTCATTGTGATTCACCATTGCCTTATCTTTAAGGTATTTAAACAAACGCTCATCCAATTTTAAAAAGGCAATTGTATCTATTGCCTCTAGAAGTTCGGACATGCGATCGTGATAGCTTTGTAGAATAAACCTTTGCCAGCTTTTATATTTCCCTAACCATTCTTCCATTTTTTTTACAGGAATCATGATTAGTTTAGTGTCGGTTTCAGCTATGGCTATAATTTCACTTTTAGAACTCCCTAAACAACAAGATAATGTCATGGCACATGTATCGCCTTGCTCAATAAAATATAGAATAAGCTCATCCCCGTTTTCATCTTCGCGAAGAATTTTAATGGCACCACTTACTAATAAAGGCATTGACTTAATATAATCGCCTATATTAATCAGTTTAAAACCTTCAGGTATATCTTTATACGTACCAATATTATTTATTTCTTGAAGTAATTCATCTTCAAATAAATAACCATAATGCTGTTTTAATTCATCTATCATTTTTACTATTTTTTATCCTAGATAAAGTTATGATAATAACTTTAAGGTAACATGCCTTAAATAAAAAATATTGTGCAGCTTTACTATATTAGCAAACAAATTGAGAAAAAATGCTTAAAGCTGTTTTATTTGATATGGATGGTGTTATTGTAGATACTGAACCTTTACACCATAAAGCTTATTACAATATGTTTACTGATTTTAACATTGAGGTTAGCGCATCTATGTATCAATCATTTACTGGACAATCAACACTAAACATTTGTAAAATTTTATGCGATCATTTCAACTTGAAAACTCATCCAAATAACCTTGTTGAGAGAAAACGCTTTCATTTTAAAGATTTATTTTTTAATGATTCAAGCCTAAGTTTGGTCGATGGAGTTTTAGACTTGATTAAAGATTATTATCGTAATGGAGTGACTCTGGTGTTAGCTTCATCGGCGTCAATGACAACCATTAACAATGTGTTTACGCGATTTGATTTGGATCAATATTTTGTTGCTAAATTAAGTGGTGCAGATTTAAAGGCTTCAAAACCTCATCCAGAGATTTTTATTAATGCAGCCAAAGCTTCGGGCTTTAATAATAATGAATGTCTTGTCATAGAAGACTCTACCAATGGCATAAGAGCAGCCTATGATGCGGGAATATATTGTATAGGTTATGATAGTCTAAATTCAAAAAATCAAGATTATACCTTAGCCAACAAAGTAATTTCTGATTTTAATGACATTCATTTTGAAATCGTAAAAAACTGGGTTTAATTAATTCCTGTTTCATGGCGTGTACTTTTAGTACATTCGCAATCACTTAAACCTTGTAAAAAGTCAAAACCAATGGTAATCATATGCGTTCCAGAATTATATCCTGATAAATCATTGATTGTAATTTGGTAGGCATAAGCAAAATAGATATTAGATTTTTTAATCCCAGCCATCGGACCAATATTTAAAGGTTTAAAAAATTGATCATTAAGAAAACGGTAAGATATCCCTCCCCAGAAATAATCTTCATTTCTATTAAATTTTCTGTATTTTATGTTGATATCTGTACTCGAACGGTTATCACTTTCAAAGTATTGAAAAAATACTGAAGGCTCAATCTCAACTTTTTTGTTTTTAGGGTTTTGAAGAACAATTCCAGTATACACTTGATAATTTAAAAGTAAGTCAGGTTCTATTCCACTGAAATCATCTATCTCTTTTCCTAAAATATTATTAGCATTAAAACTCAAATAAAATCCTTTGTTTCTGTATAATGCTCCTACATCAAAATTATTATTTGAAATCGACCTATCATCTGTAATTCTTGGGTCTATAATAGGCATGTTATAAGTTGGTCGAAAATTATTAATATCGATTTTAAAACTATTCAAATTATAAGATAAACCTAAAGACAAATATTGTTTAGAATAATAATCTAAAGTCAGGTGATGAGCAAATGACACTTTCACCCCTTTTTGAATTGTATTTCCGTTTTTATCATTATATAAGGATATTCCTACGCCAGAACGATTTGCAATTCTAATGTCGGCATATAAAGATTGATTATCGGGAGCACCTTTTATACCAACCCATTGTGTTAATCCATTAGCTCTAATTTTAAGATTATCTCCTATACCTGCATATGTTGGTGATATTACAAAACTATTATCTGCTAAATACTGAGTGAAAACAGGTAAATTCAACTCTTGGCCATAACTAAATGTTACAGCTAAAAAAAGTATATATATAGTGATTTTTTTCATTTTAAATAATTTTAAATTAGATAACAACAACACATTAAATTATCTGTAAAGGGTAAAATGACCTACAAAATCTCGATCATCTGATGGGTCGTTAAGGTTAACCACATACCAATAATCTCCTGTAGGTAATTCGACATCATTATAAGTTCCGTCCCATTTTTCACCTTGTCTCAATGTGGCAATTTTACGACCATAACGATCAAAAATTGAGAACTCTAAATATTGATATTGAGTAGAACATTCTGGAGCCCAGCCGTCAACGACACCATCACCATTAGGTGTGAAATAATCTGGAATACAAATATCTATGTATTCAAAATATCTAGTTGCTATTGCCATACACCCATTACTATCTGTAACGACTACAGCGTACTCTCCAGTTTCATCAAGCATAAACGTATTCGTATCGCCATAATCTTCACCATTAAGAGTAAATTGATATTCGCCAGATCCACCAGTAACGACAGCTATAATTTCATTTAACTCACCATCATGTATTGCTAGTTCCAAAGGTTCAAAGGTTGTAATATCAAAAAGCTCTGTAGTTTGGATACAACCATTAGTATGTCTCACATCTATATAATGATCTGTTCCAGGTACCACATCAATAAAAACATTACTCGATTGATATGGTCCACCATCTAAAGAATAATCTAAATCGGAAAGATCTGTAATACCATCATCTACAATAACTGTAACATTATTGGTAGGAGAATTATTAACACAAGCATACTCTATTTCAACCATAGGATTAATCGCTACAGATTCTGGGAAAGTTATATTCCATTCAGATTCACAACCAAAACTATCTCGTACATATACTGTATGATCTCCTCCACCTAACTCTGTAAAGTCAAATTGCGTTTGACCATGAGCTCCAGTTATATAAGGGCCATCATAATTATCTATACTCACTTCATAAGGAGGGGTTCCTCCAGTTACATCAATACTAAATTCACCATCATTATCACCATCACATACTTCTGGTAAAATTGAAGATGGTACAATACTAATTAACACAGGAGTTGGTTCACTTATAGTGAAGTCAAAGGTTAAATAACAACCAAGTTCATCTTGAACTATGACATCATACGTTCCTGGCTCTAAATTTTCAAAAATATTCGTCTCAAAAAATTGATCCATTTGTGGAGAGATAGCATATTTAATAATCCCAGTTCCTCCAGAAGCATTTATTTCTAAAATACCATCGTTTGCTCCGTTACAGGTTATATCTGTAACAGTAAAAGGTGCAACTAATGGTGCTGATGGTTCAACAATATCAATTAAAGCAGATGTTGTTAAACAATCATCACTAACGACTTCTACTTGATATGTTCCTGCAGTAAGTTCTGTGAAAACACCTGGACTTAATTGTGTAGCAGGAATAGGAGTTCCTGAAGCATCTTGTAAGGTATATACATAATCACCTAATCCGCCAACAGCAGTCGCAATAATTACAGCTGTATTATCTCCAGCACAATTAATGGTCGCATTAATTAACGATAAGTTTAATGTTAATTCAGGAAGTGGGTCAATTGCAATTTCATTAGAGACATTAGCCACACAACCATTTGCATCACTCACATAATAATTATAAGTGCCTTCAGAAACTGGAAAAGTTATTGAAGTTGAGAAAGAGCCTAAAACTGGAGTTAAAGAACTATTTTCACTATAAATATATGTTCCCGTTCCTCCTGATGCACTTAATGTAAGCGTAGCATCAGTTAAACAGGTTTGCGAGGTTTCTTTTACTAAACTAGCCACAATTTGAGTAGGTTCAGAAATCACTATATCTGCTGAAGTAAAACTACAGTTTAATATATCTGTAACTACTACATTATAAGTTCCTGCTCCTAACCCTCCAAAAATTGGAGAACTTTGCGGTCCTGAAGTACTTACCGTTGGCGAAACCATATTCAACGTATATGAAAAATCACTTCCACTTCCTCCAGTAATACTAGAGACTGTAATCGTCGCATCGGCATCTCCAAAACATGACAACAATGTAGTACTTGGAGTTATTATTGCATTTATTGGTGGAGGAATAACAAGAGTTACTGAATCTGAAGCAATACACCCTCCAGCATCCATTACATTTACGGTATATGTTCCTGCAGATAAGCCTACAAAGGTTCCGCTTGAAGAATAAGCTACAGTTGCAGCACCTGTTAATTCATATTGGTATGTTCCCCATCCACCACTAGCAGTAGCAGTTATGGTTCCTGAATCATCATCACAAGTTACATTTGAGGTTTCTATAGCATCAACAACCAACGCTGATGTAGGTGATCCAATAATCACATTTGATGTTGCTGAACAAAATGGGCTAGCAGTTTCTGTAATTACTACAGTAAAACTTCCTGCAGGCATTCCTGTTACTATTTCTGGATTTGTTGAAGTATTAGCTGTTACAACTCCTAATACTGAAGTGCTTGAACTATCAAATACTTCATAAGAGTAAGGTCCAGAGTAACCGCTTACATTTAATTCAAATGCTCCTGTACTATCACCAAAACAAGTCACTTCTGTTGGAAGTGTAGTAAAAGAAGGTGCTATTGCAGCAGATAATGACACATTTACCTCAGCAGTACATAAATTCGTATCGGTTATCGTTACTGTATACATTCCTGAAGGCACTCCAGAAAACACATTCCCTGTTAAAGTTATTGAAGTAGGATTTGGACTAATACTATACGTATATGTTCCAGTTCCACCAGAACCAGTTATTGTAATTTCACCATCATCATCATTACATGTTGGTAATGCAGTAACTTCTGGTATTAAATTGATAGGTGCAGCAATATCTACAGACACTAAATTACCACAGCCATTAGCATCTTGGACTTCTATAGTATGCGTTCCTGAAACTAGATTTGAAATCGTAAACGGAGCTGTTTGTGTTTGAAAAGCACCTCCATTAATACTATAACTATGAGGTGATATTCCTGATGTTGTTAAAGTGACTTGTATTTCAAACTCACCTTCAGCTGTAGAACATTGATCAATTAATGATGCAGAAACAACTGGTGATGGATCGCTAGGTAATACAAGTACAGGTGTAGACCTAATACAACCATAAGCATCCATTGCATGCACGTAATAACTATTAGCATCTACATTGAATGTATTTGTCGTTGCCCATGATGGATCTGTTTCTAAAGGAGCCGTTGCAGATGTTGTTATTTGGTACATATATGGAGGGGTTCCATTCATAGCTACAGCACTAATAACTCCAGAATTAGGGTTACAATTAGCATTTTGATCAACAGTTGCAGTAACACTTAGCTCAATTGCTGATTCAGTAATGTTAAAAGGTACAGTAAGTACACTACACCCAGAATTTGGTCCAGAAGTCTCTGTAATTAAAACATAATAATTTCCAAAAGGTAAAGGTCCTAAGTCAGTTATAGGTAAAGAACCTGTTGCAGGTACTACTCCAGAACCACTAATACCTGTTGAAGCGAGTGATAATGATTCAAATATTTCATAGTCAACATTAGTAGGCACAACATAAACGCTATTAATTACAAATGATACATTTCCGTCAGCACTACCTGTACAAGTAATATTATTGGTTGATAATGCACTAGCTGATAATGTTGAATTTGTTGGAATTGGGCTCGAAGCCATTTCATAATAGCTACAATTAGTTGACATATCATAAACAATAAATGTATATGTCACTCCTGGTGTTAACCCTCCAAAAGTCGCTGATTGACTTCCTGGAGCATCTTCAGAAATCCAAGTTCCTCCTGGTGGTGGAGCTGGAATAAATCCTTGATAAATATCAAAATAGAAAGGACCAACACTACTTAAAGAAGACCCTACGCTAACTACAGCTTCTCCACCTGATAGACAATCTACTGAAGCAGTAATAACAATGTCTAAATCTGTTGGAGGCGATGCTACTAGAACATCTTGTATTAATACAGAACATCCATTAGCATCAACAACGTTGATTTCATATAATCCAAAGTCAACCACATCAAAAGAGACAGACGTTCCTCCTGTGGTATTAAGTTCGGTTTCAGAATACCCATTCGTTCCAGTTACAAAATAATTATATGGAGCCGTTCCTCCTGTAACACCATCAATAATAATTGAGCCTTGAGAAATACCACTACCAGTACAAGTAATATCTACCGTATGATAAGTCACATCAATAGGATCTGGCTCAACAATAGTTATGGGTTCTGTGTCAGTACAAGAATTCCCATCCGTTAAGGTAATCGTATAATTACCAGCTGGTAATCCAGACGTTTGAGTTCCGTAGTTTGTTCCTGTAGTATCATTATTAACATTAATAACAAAAGGAGGTGTACCAACAGTATTATTTATTGTAATATCAATAGCTGCATTTTCATCACCATTACATAGAATTGGTTGAGTTTGGACTACAGATATAATTTCAGGATAAGAGATGACATTGATTGTTTGTATTCCAGATTCAGCAATACAACCGTTAGCATCAGTTATTTGAAATTGGTAGGTTCCATCGGTTGGAGCTGAATAAGTAAAAGGAGAACCTGTAGCACCTAAAGGGCTATAGCCACTTCCATTTATTGATACTGCATACGTAAAAGGTGCAGTACCTCCAGCAATAGTTCCTGTAATTAAAGCATCAGGTGTTGCTGTACAATCTAAATCTTCAGTTAAAATCAAGCTTACTGTTAATTCAGGTAAAGGTGCTATAGTATAAGATTCAGAATAGGTACATTCATTAGCATCCATAACCTGAAAAGTATATGTGTTTGGCTCTAAATTGTTAAAAACATTAGAGGTTTGGTAAGGTGTAACAGCAGATGCTGGTGCGATTATCTGGTATTGTAATGTGCCAAAGCCACCTGTTGTTCCAGTTATTGTTACGGTTGAAACATTTAAAGGACAACTTAAGGGAGTATTATCAAATTCTAAATCTGTTGGAGGATTTAATGGCTCAATAATGACTTCATTTGTTATGAAAGTACAATCATTATCATCTTGAATAGTAATTGTATAAGTCCCATTGGACAAGCCCGAGAACGTATTACTAGATTGAAATGTTATTCCATCAATACTATACATATAAGGAGGCGTACCACCAGAGACAGCAGTAACAGTAATTACACCATTGGTTGTACAGGTATATGGTGTATCTAAATTAGCTGTTCCAATAATAGGATCAGTTGCATTAACCACTATCGTTTGAGGATCTGTTACACAAACACTCGCACCTAAAGTATATTGTACTACAACTTCATAACTGCCTTGAGTAAGGTTCGTAAATACTGGAGAACTAAAAAATGTAGTTCCACCATCTATACTATATAATAAAGTACTTCCATGAGGATCTGTCACATTTACTGTTATAGTCCCAGAATTATCAGAACTAGGACAAAGAATATCTGTTGCTGTAATAGTAAATTCAGGGTCAGGTACTGCTTCAACAGTAATAATAGTTGTAGCGCTACAGTTATTTGAATCAACAACAGTGATATCAAATACACCTGGAGCTGTTACTACAACTTCAGGAACCGTTTGAAAAACAGTCGTACTATTTACAAAATAGAAATAAGGAGGTGTTCCTCCATCAGCATAAACGGTTATTTCCCCATCTGTACACGTTAAAGGAATTGTTAATGCTGAAGTCGCTGTTAATAAAGGAGGTTCAATAATTATGATGTCTTCAGTATAAAAGCAACCATCTTCAGTTTCAACAGTAACAGTATATGTCCCAGGATTGAGGTTATCGAATGTATAGTTGTTTTCAATAATTGGTCCAACACTATTCACTAATGTGGCTCCACTATATATGGCGAAGAAATACTGTGGACGAACATCATTAGCGGCTAAACTTATACTGCCTTTATCTCCATTACAAAGAGGTTGAGCAACATTAGTTGACACAGTAAAGTCTCTTTCTCTAATTTGAATATCTGGAACAGTAAAAATACAAGGATTGGTGGTTACATCAATTTGTCTAATATAAACAGTATAAAGGCCTGCAACAGTAATAGGAAAGATATTGCTTGATTGATAATTTACACCATCTATACTATATTCATAACCTGTAGGCACACCTCCAACAGTAATTTGTCCAGGAGTGTCACAAATAATATCTTGACTCGTAACTGTAGGGTTTAATATATTTTGGTAAACATTAAAATAAAACTGGTGAAAACATCCACCTTCATAGTTTAATGTCAACCTAAATTGTCCAGAAGTATTCGCTAAGAAATCGGGACCTGTACCAACTTCGTTCCAAGTACAAGAAGCGTTTTCATTTGCACAATCTGTATCTGTAACAGGCGGACAACTCGATTCATCAAGTTGTTCCCATATAATAGAAGACGCATCAGTAATATTGGTCTCTATTAGGACAAAATCATTCGCACCACATAAAAATATATTTGGTAGTAATTTACCATCATTAGGACAAGTAACTACTTCATCAGCAAATGGAATGACAGGATTTGTAATAGACGATCCGTAAGCCGTTACTGTAAAAACTTGATCTATCGATTGACAAGGAGCAACTGCAGTGTTATGTACATAATAAGTCCCAACAGCTGTAACAGTAATTGTTTGCGTTGTACCAATTACTGGTGTCCCTGTAGGGCTCGTTGACCACGAATACGTATCATAACCATCAGCAGCAGTTAAATCTACACTTTCACCACAAAGCACTTCATTTTGATCAAAAGTACAATCGTTTAAGTCGGCTAAAAAGTTAGTCGCTTGTGGCGTTAATAAACATCCTGTATTACTATTTACACTAGGATCGTCTGTAATCTCATAATTCGGATTAGTGATTCCTGTATATGTAGCAAAAGCTTGATTATTAATAATATTAGAACATGCATCGTCTATTTCATTACAAGATTCAACAACCGTTACATTAATACGAATTTCAGAAACGGGATCACCTTCTTCAACATATGAATTATCTACACTAAAAACAATTTCTCTAGTGGTAGGATCGTAACTAACAACCGTAACACCAGGAGGCAACTCTAAACCAGATGGATAATCGAAAATAATATTGATAGGAAGCACATCTCTAATGATTAAATTTCCCGTATCATCATTACCTGTATTCTGAAAACCAATCACATAAGTAAGGGCTTGTCCGAGATCTACTACTTGGCCACCAATGTCTGTCCCAAATTCATCTAGAACAATTTTTGTGAGTACTATATTGGGTTCAATAATATCTACAGCTAAAGCTGTAAAATACACGAAATAAGTATCACCTTGAGTACTTAAACTAATGGTTGCGTTATTCGCATCATTATTTATTACGGAGTTTCCAGGATTAGGAACCACCATAACTCCAGTATCAAAACCTAGAGTATTTGTACTATTGGGATTTCTATTATTAACAGGTAAAGCACTAAGCTGTGTTACAGAACTATCAAAAAAGTTATTTGCTAAACGATCTGCAGTTGACATATTTACGCCATTAATTAAAAGCTGATCACCTACAATTGGTTTATCCCCTTCTAAAGCCGCAAAAGCGAAATTGGCTCTTACAGGTAAAGGAACAGGAACAGTTCTAAATCCAGAAACTGGAATATCTAAATTAGGGTTATCGGCTAAGCTAATAGCGCTAAAACCATCAAAACTTGTAATTGATTTTCCAGGTAATGTTGGATCTTCAAAAACAATAAAGAGTGACCAACCCGAAGAATAACCAGTACCATTATAAGGATCGAAACTACCTGTTTCTCCTTGTGCAGTAGATACATTACCAACAGTATAAGTTCCTAAATCATTAGCTAAGCCATTAACAATTGAAGTCACATCAGCATAACACGAATATGGGTAACTACTCCCTGTTACAACACCAGCAGCTTCATATATAACAGTACCAACCACATCATTATAGCCTCCAGTAGGACCTTTAAACTTTACTTCAGTAATAGGCTCGGAACCATTAGTTACTGCTCCCCAATATAAACCAGCATGAATAATATTATAACACCCAGGATTTGGAATTTCTAAATCAGCACTCGTTGAATTGAACGTTGAAGGGTCTCCATCAATATCGATATAAACCATGTCTACATTATGATTATAGACATTATCATTATTAAAAGGATTATTATCTGGTCCTAATATATTATTACCAATTAGGCGAATATCCCCTTTTAAATCTTGGTTAAATCTTGGCGTAAACGGCACGTAGTTTTGAGCAATAGTTTGCAAGCTCGATACAAGTAGTATAACTACTATGCCAATCTTAAAAAAAGTAGGTTTTTTCATGATAATTTTATTAATACATTTAAACCATTTGGGGTTATAGATTAAATGATATTCATACTGCTATTTCATTAATTCTCAATTTTAACTACAGACATTTTTCCATTATAAGGTTTACTTCCCTTAGCATCTAATGCGCTCATTGCTCCATCAACATATTCAAACTTTTCGTAGTAAATAAAATATTTACTAGAATTAGCATCATAGAAAAAGTCTATATTCTTCTGTCCAGTTGAGACTACTTTCCTTAAGAATTCATCTCTCTTTTCAACATTATTATGCACGGCAATAATGATATAATAACCGTTTTCAACATTTTGAACATCTTTAATTATTTTCACATTACTACTCTGTTCTTCTCCAAAATCAAAATCTTCAGCCTCTAATGGCTCGGTACTTAAAGGCGTATTTTCTTTAATACGATTTAATGCAGCTTTATCTTTTAAATAACGATCCTCTTCATTATCATAAGCCGCACGTTTAATTCTTCTCTTACGTTCAAATTCTGTAGCCAATCTAATTGTTTCTAAATTTGAAACCATTCGTGCTTTAGATCTTTCAGATTCTTTTTGCTCTTCTTTTAAATTTTGTATCGCATTTAAATAATACTGGTTCGTTTCCTCATTTATATTAGAAACATTTTTAACTCTTTGGTTATATAAACTCTCTAACTCTTTGATCTTCTCACTGCGTGCGTTAATCGCTTGATCAACTTCTAATTGTAAGGCTTCTAAAGCTCTATTTTCAGCAGATATACTTTTAAATGGTTTTGGTTCTTGGTAAATACCTTGCTCACTTAAATCATTCTCTTCTTTTAAATCTTTAAGATCTTGATCTTTATTTGATACCGCTTCATTTAATCTAGATAACAATTCTTCCTGTTCTAGTTTTGATTGTTTAGCAGATTCAGTAATCTCAAACATAGACTTAGCTATATCATCTTTTTGAGTGATCTCTAATCGTGCTTCTTCTTCGGCTTGTTGTTGTGCTAAAGCTTCCGCTGCTAATCGCGCTTCCTCTTCAGCTTGTTGCTGTGCTAAAGCTTCTGCTGCCAATCGTGCTTCCTCTTCGGCTTGTTGTTGTGCTAAAGCTTCTGCTGCTAATCGTGCTTCCTCTTCGGCTTGTTGTTGTGCTAAAGCTTCTGCTGCTAATCGCGCTTCCTCTTCGGCTTGTTGCTGTGCTAAAGCTTCTGCTGCTAGTCGTGCTTCCTCTTCAGCTTGTTGCTGTGCTAAAGCTTCTGCTGCTAGTCGTGCTTCCTCTTCAGCTTGTTGCTGCGCTAAAGCTTCTGCTGCTAGTCGTGCTTCCTCTTCGGCTTGTTGCTGTGCTAAAGCTTCTGCTGCTAGTCGTGCTTCTTCTTCGGCTTGTTGCTGCGCTAAAGCTTCTGCTGCTAGTCGTGCTTCCTCTTCAGCTTGTTGTTGTGCTAAAGCTTCCGCTGCTAGTCGTGCTTCCTCTTCGGCTTGTTGCTGTGCTAAAGCTTCCGCTGCTAATCGTGCTTCCTCTTTGGCTTGTTGTTGTGCTAAAGCTTCTGCTGCTAGTCGTGCTTCCTCTTCAGCTTGTTGCTGCGCTAAAGCTTCTGCTGCTAGTCGTGCTTCCTCTTCGGCTTGTTGCTGTGCTAAAGCTTCTGCTGCTAATCGTGCTTCTTCTTCGGCTTGTTGCTGTGCTAAAGCTTCTGCTGCTAATCGTGCTTCTTCTTCGGCTTGTTGCTGCGCTAAAGCTTCTGCTGCTAGTCGTGCTTCCTCTTCAGCTTGTTGTTGTTGTTGTTGTTGTTGTTGTGCTAAAGCTCTTGCCTCAGCTTTTTCTTGAGCTAATTTTGCTCTAGTCTCTGCATCTATTTTAGGTTTAGAGACAATCGCTTTTCTCTTTTTGTTTTTTGGAATGACGAGAGCTTCTTCCTCATCATCACCACTATAATAATAGTTTTCTGTATTTTTAAATTTATAAGCTAACGTGATATCGTGAGAGGATCCAAAATCTGAAAGGTCTCCCATAGCTCTTTCATAATTATACTCAATAGCAATTTGTGAGGTAATATTAAGTCCAACACCACCAGACACTCCATATTGTGTATTATAACCTAATTGAGCCCAAATTCCTTTAGGAACTGTAAGCATTGCTAAGCCAGAAATAATAGTATTATCTTTTTTAAATTCTGATTTCACTAAACCTGAAAACTTACTTTCATCAAAAAAGCCACGACTACTCATATAACCTGTATACATGATATGTGCTTGAATATTTTGCTCAGGATCTTCTTCAAGAAGTTGAGATGTTTTAAAATTATATTGCACTACATTATTTACGGATACTCCAAAATCAAAAAAAACAGTTCCATAGTTAATTCCTGGACTGATGCTTAATATTGAGTTTTTTGGTATGTTTTCTAATGAAGGGTCTGGAACATTTGTGACGACTTTGCCGTCGTTAATTCCACTTTGATAAAAGGCGACATTTATTCCAAAAGTTAAATTACTATCAGGTTGAAGCATTGCATTGTAAGCAAAATTTACTATTCCTCCAAATGATGTGAGCACACCATAATTCCGTTGAAACAGTCCAACACCTACTCCAATATTTTCTCTAAATCTTCCAGAGTAACTTAGTAAGTATGTTTGAGGCGCATCATTAAATTGAACCCACTCTCTTTTATTATTAATACTAATGTATTTATTTTGCTCTCTAACAAAACTAAATGTTGGGTTGATAACATATTTATTAAACTTCAATGAATTTCTTACAGGTATAGCCAAAGAAGCTACTCCATCTTCCTGAGCATGGAAGAACTGAATAGCGCCTAAAAATAAAGCTATAATAAGTAAGTATTTTTTCATTCTATTTCACAATGGTTATTGAACCTTTTTTAGTGTCATTATCTTGTGTGGTGATGATATAATAGTACACAAGGTTGACAGTGTTAAAACTTAATTCACTTTCTGGCCAATTATTTTGATAGTCATCTGTTTTTAATACTATTTTTCCATAATTATCCATAATCAATACTTCGGTATTTGTACCACTTACATATTGATTAGGAATGATCCATGTATCGTTTGTTCCATCTCCATTTGGACTAATTAAATTTGGAATATCTGAAACATCAGGAAAAGGATTAGCAGCTTGAGTTACCATAAAAAGAAACTCTTTTGAAGCCGTACAACCTGTAGTTTCAGTAATAATGACTTTATAATTTCCCGTTTGGTCAACTTCATAACTACTTCCTAAAGCATCAGAAATAATTACATCATTAATAAACCATTGGTATTCTGGGTTTATAGCTGAAGTTGTTATGATAACATTTAATGTTTCATCAGATTCTATTTCATTTTCATCAAAAACATTAATACTACTTGTAAATTTTTCGCTTATTAAATCGATAGCACCTGTAGCCATGCAACCACCTAAATCTATGTTTACTTCAAAAAGTCCAGAATCTTCAGTTTGATAAGTTTGATTGGTTGCTCCAGGTAAAAGAATACCATCTTTGTACCATTGATAACTAATACCATCTGTAGTACTTAATGTTGTTGGTTCGCTACTAGGACAAAAAGGATTGCCTAAACTAGATGAAATCGTTGTATCTATACCAGAAGTTGCTTCAATAATTTCTACTCGGTTAGAATATGAATTTGAAGTACAGGTTCCGTAATTAGTTTCTACAAAATAAGTACCTGGTGTATTCACTGATAAGCTCGAACCTTCTGCAACAAAGACAGACGTTGTTGGACCAGTTTCTTTATACCAATTAAACGTTAAAGAAGGATAATTAAGAGGTGAATCATTTGTCCCTGCACCAGGATTATCTATAGTTAATAAATAGCTACCACCTTCACAATAAGCGGCATTATCAATTAAATTATTAATAGTGAATGGTGAATCTTGTATTTTATAGTAAGCTGCAAATGAGGCAGAACTTGAACTAGATGCTGCTGGAGCAGTACTTTTTATTTTAAGCTTATACCCTTCACCAGCAATCGTTGTTGGAAATGAAAAGCTTATGGTTGCTGGAGACGTTGTAATTTCTCCTGCACTAGATGTATAAATGATTGTTGAGTCAGTAAAGCTTCCACTTGCATCAGACAATTCTATACTAAATTGATTAGATGCATTTAAAGCAGATTCGGGAGAAAAAACAAAAGAAACATTATATGAATTAAAATCCGCATTCGCGCAGGCTTGACTGAATCCTAAATTTGGAGTACCAATAACTATTTGTGCATTAATTTTTTGAGAACAAAAAAGAGCACTAATACATAATCCTAAAAGTAATTTACATACAAAAGTAGTTTTCATCATACACTTACTTATTAAAAATAAATACTAAAACACGAAGTTCTATAAACGTCCTGCTCTTGTATTTAACAAGCTCTACTATATTTTGGATTAATTAAAAGGGTTGAAAATTGAATTAGTGAGGGCTAATCTTCGTTAGATGCAATAATCTTATTTATTCGCAATCTAAAATCTGGTCTTTTATCATCTCTAATATCAATAAAAGTCTCTGAATCCAGACCTTTAGAGTATACATTAAAGAAACTACTGTTACCATACCAGTTTTCTAAGTCTTCATTATTATTATTATATTCTGTAAAAATATTTCCATTACAATTATTGAAATACATTTTTTGGAATTTAATCTTACTTAAACTTTCGTTATTGATTTTAATTTTATTTTCTAGTAATACTGCTGGACTAAAACCAGAGATTACGCTTTCTTTCATATTAAGTGATGTATTTTTACCAACATATATGGCCTCTTTAACTAAGCCTAATTTAATTTCATAGTCTAAATCATCACTAACATTTATTAATGTTAAATTTATTGCAGTTACTGAAGTTTCTTTTTTAGAAAAATCGATATCCTCTTCATATTCATTAGATTTAATATTCATACATCTTGAACCCTCTGAATTAGAAATATATGAAGATCTAATGGCTAAGGAATTATAAATATCGCATTGAGCTCCAGAACTAAAGTTATAATCTAAACGGTTAGATTTATACGACACCATCTTTTCAAGATAGACTTGTCCTCCAAAAACATCAACCGAATTACCTGCAGAATAACTTACCATAACATTATCGATAGTCGTCTCGGTACCAATACCTGCTAATAATAAAGCGTAGAAGTTCCCACCATCACGTTTACGTTTACCTGCATATTCTATACGCACATATCTTAAAATGCCAGAATTACTTTCGATGTTATCACCACCATAATTTATATTTACTGAAGGATTAACTGCAAAATTATAGCCAGATGGAGAACCACCACCATAAGTATTAATAGGTGCATCTCCTAGAATAATTAATCCTCCCCAATCTCCAGCTTTTTTTACGCTTCTATTTGAAGTAAAAACTATGGGATCGGTTTCTAGTCCATCAGCAATTATGGTTGCGCCTTTTGTTATCGTTAAAGAGCCTTTTGTTTTAAAATCGCCAATGATTACAGTTCCAGGTTCAATAGTTAGAACGGCATTATTAGTAACAAAGACATCGCCTAATAACATATAGGTATGTTTCTTCAATAATTTTGTGTCAGTTGAAATCGTACCAGTTAAAATTTCGGTGGCTTCACCATATTCAACAAGATCAGGTCTAAATTCTGTCCAAGAACTTAACCAATTATTAGTACCAATTATACCTTTTTCTTGTTGTGCATAAGCATTACCAAGCATTAAAAAAAACAGGCATAAGATTTGAGGCAGATGTTTCATAACAATAAATTAATTATTAATACTGTAGGTTATTTTTCTGTTTTCAAACATATAAATAAATTCCACGAAATACAAATAATATCGATGAAATGCACTTTTGATATTTTATCTTTAGTGTATAAAAAAACCTGTACGACAAGATTTCTAATCAAAGAACTCAAGTATGATACAGGTTTAAGCTAACTAGCCTAGTATATTTTATAAATATTTAGCTAAAAATAAAAATTAAATTTCGACAGATATATCTTACAAATTTAAGTGTACTGGCAATAATTAATTAAAATTTATTTTCTAAGCCATATAAATGTAGGGATTTTAGTGTTTGTTCATAAAACAAAATAGCAGCAATTAAATTCGCCTTATCAGAATAAGGCAAGATTCGACTTTGAAAGGAAATGGTATTTTCAAAATACGATGTTGTTGCTTCATGATGTTCCTCTAGTGCTTCTCTATTGTCTTTTGTATTTGGGATCCCAAAGTTAGACATTGTAACACCTGGTTTAATACCAAATGCAATAGAAGGTAATATTTTGATTATTATCTCTATACGTTCATTATATAAAGACAATAATTTACCTTTTTGCATATCCTCCAATTCTTTAAGATCATGGTATTTTGAAATGGATACATCGGTATTAATAATACTCTTTGGCTGATTCTTTTTACTTTGTGCTTGACCAACGCCAGCAATTAATAAAAAAGTAAGGCTAAATAAAATAAATTTAATTTTCATGTTTAAGATTTAAGGGGTCTATGTGACAAATTTATGCAATTAATCGAAAAAAACAAGCGTTTTATCGATTTTTTTGTTAAAATTTACTTTTCAATAATTTAATAATATCATTGAACCAATTCTATTTAAATAATTACTCCACGTCCTTTATTATAGTTACATAATAAAAAAAGCCTCAAATTGAGGCCTTTCTATTTGCTATTTGTAATTGAGCTATTAATTTTTTTAAACAACTAGCAAGCTTGTTAGGGAGTTATATTATGTCTAATATTTTTATAAGTGCTAAATACTTATTTTGCTTTATGAGTTCTTGTTAGCACATAACGTATATCGTAAATATCTGCTGCTGCATCTGAAACAATTTTAACTGTTCCTCCATTGGCTTCCCAAGTATCTAAAGTATAAGCTGTAAAAGAACTCAAATAATAATGTTCAACTCCATTCCCTTTAGACAAAATAAAGTCTCTAGTATATATTTCTCCTACAGCTCCTCCAATATCTATCGCCACAGTTAATTTTGTTATAGAAGCAGTTGTTGGTTTAGCCTTGAATTCTATCACAATATTTAAACCATCACCATCTCTACCTGTAATTTTAGAATTAGTTGAATCATAAAATTCAGTAATATCTGTTGGTTTTTGGCTGTCTCTTGTTACACTTGCATCATTAGGTAAAGTAATCTTATTACTACTTGTAAGTGACAAAGGGCTTGCAGAAGTATAAGTTCCATCTGCATAATCTGCCCATCCTGTAGAATCACTTACACTATTTTCACTAATGAGTTTTGTCCAACTTGCATCATAATAAAAGTAAAATGCATTTTCATCGGTATCAAAAACCAACAAGCCTTCTGCAGGACTTGATATAGATGTTCTTTGCGCTGAAGTCATTCGTGGAACTAAAAGCCCTTTGTCTGTTGAGCTGATGTCTAACATTGCTGAGTCATCTGGATCTAATAGACCGATACCAACTTGTGCTAAGGCATTATAATTAAAGCAAGTAAAAACTACTAAAGTTAATATTGCTAATTGTTCTTTTAATTTTTTCATAATTAGTACTTTAAGGGTTTTTTTGGGCATTTATTTAAAACACATTTTTTATAAACGTGTTTTCTTTTTTTATCGTTAGGGATTATTTAAATTATAAACCTTCTACAGTAATATAACCATAGTCTGCATCTATATCTACACTAGTTCCTGTAAGAGATATAATTTTTAGATATACTTCAGTAGTCACAGATGGTGTGATATATGCCACAGCAATTGGTTGACTAGAACCTGCAACACTAAGATTAGTAGGTGAAATAAAAGCTTTATTTCCAAATTCCACTGAATTTGTATCGTCATACCATTGGTAAACTAAATAAGAAAAAATAGATGTATTGGTCGCATTTAAAGCAGCCGTTAGTTTATAAGTTACACCTGCACTTAAAGTCACAACTCCTGTTCCAGCAGAAAAAGCAGCAGTACCTACAGCACCAGAAGAAGCAGTAATGGTTAGATTATCGATATTATTTCCTGCTACTACAGCTTCATCTGCATTCATATTTGCATGTAAAAACTCTGGAGTATCAGACCTAAGGTTTCTCCAATTTGAACCATCAAAAAAAGAAAATGCATTTTGGTCAGTATCAAACACCATTAGACCATCGGCAGGACTTGAGATGGCTGCTTTTTGAGCTGTCGTCATTCGTGGCACTAAAAGCCCTTTGTCTGTTGAAGTTATGTCTAACATAGCTGAGTCATCTGGATCTAATATTCCTATACCAACTTGAGCGAAGGCATTATAATTTAAGCATGTAAAAACGGCTAAAGCTAGGATCGTTAATTTTTGTTTTAAATTTTTCATAATAAGTAATTTTAAGTTTTTAATGATTAGTAGTTTGTTATTTTTTGGGTTAATTGGCTATTATTGGTTTCAATGTTTACTATATAGATACCAACACTATTGTTAAATGGTATTTGTAATCTATTGTCTGTATTTAGGTTTTTATTTAATGTTAAAATTTCTTGCCCTAGGACATTAAATATTCTTATATTTTTTATCTCAACATTGTTGATGTTATTGACTATAACATGATCATTGCCATCATAAAAAACATCTATTGCAGGCATCGAACTATCATTAACTGATAAAGATTCACCTGGTAAAAAAACAATTGAATATCTATCTAAATGTTCGCCTAATGCTAAATTAATGTCGAAGCTAGACTCGGTTAAGTTATGAGTGACATCTAAAAAGTTATCTTTTAAGTACACTGTATGTTCAAAATTTTCTACTTCATCTAACATTATCTGATGAGTTCCAGCTTCAGAAATTAAGACGCCTAATGGTAATTCTAGAGTTTCAGAAAAAGTCTTTAAGCCTTGAATGGCATACTTTTTATCTGTATCATCTTCAATGACAAAAAACAAATCATTATCTCTATGCTCGTTAAGTATCGCATCATAACCTTGGTTGTAATCTATATCTGCATTAGAATTAGGTAAAAAACCTAAAAGAAGCTGTCTATGAAATCCTTCTGTATCTTCATAACCAATTCTTACATATTGATTTTCACTTACCCTTTCAGAATCATTTAAAGTACTATTGGTATTCTCACCTCTAGATGCTTCAGTTTTAAAATATCTTTGTGAATTCTTAAAAACAATAGTTCCACTTCCATAAGCTTCTACAAAAAAGCCTTTCCCTACAGGGACATATTGACTAGGGTCTGTAACACTTCCTGAAGTTCCTACTCCACTAATTAATGGTGATGTGATAGACGGTGGTGTCCCTCCTGTTAAATTACGTATAGAATAACCTCCTAAATAATCTGTCAAAGCATGTGACGTAGAGCCTCCATCTTCCCAAAAATATAAGGCATCAAGTATCAGTAGGTTATCTGTTATAAATTCACTAGCATCTAATGCTGAAGGGTAAGGGTTACCTAGTAATGATTCTTCACCTAAGTTTATAGTTGAAAAATAATCTCCATTATTTGGTGAACCATAAAACACATAATTTTGTTCAGATGAAAGTGTATTGGTTCCTTTCATGGTAAATCCTTCCGTTGGGTCTAATTCACTATTTTCATCTAAACTAATCCAATCTGAATAAGCGCCTGTACCTTGTATATAACTATACAACCAATAGGTGTTGATACTTAAAGCTGTGGTGACATTAAAGCCTCCATCGACTACAGATGGTAAACCATTATGTGGTGCTCCAGAAATAAATTGAATGGCTTGTGGATCAAATCTATTAACACTCGAGTCTGTCCCATCATACATGTTCCCTGATAAAGTAAATGTACCATTAGTGTTTACAGGTGCTGACCAATAATCGTATTTATATGCCGATGCATAACCTTGCTGGTCAATTAACAGTCGGCCAGAAGTTTTAGTATTTAAATCTAAACCAGTATGTTTCTGAATAAGTTGAGCTTGTCCTCTTAAGCGAAGGTCTCCACTTTCAAAGTGTATAGCATTCGCTACGTTTAACTCAAAATTATTAGAAACAAGCACACCTTTAGTACTAGCTGCTGTAATATTAATCTCTAAATCATAGAAATTAATAGTATTAGATAAGCCTGAAATATTGACTAAAGGATTTGTAGCACTCTTAAAATGAGTTGAGCCAGATATTGCCGATGTTGTACCGTTATTTATAAAATCATCGTTTAAATAAAGGTTGCCATCACTACTATGAATACCACTATTGGCATTAGTGTATTCATTTTCGAAATAAACATTTGTAGAGGGTTCAATTTGTAGGATACCCTCATTAATAATTTGAGCGTAGCAACAAAAAAAACAAGAAAAAGCTAAAATGTTACATAAGTAAAATTTAATTTTCATAAGTTATGGTTTTAATAGTTAATAAATAGGTTTGGGGGTTAATTTTTAATATGTTTTAAAGTATATTTTTAGTTTATAATTGTATTTCATAATTTATCTTTTGTCGGATTAGTTGAGATTCTACTTTAGCGTCTTGGCTATCGATTTTAATCGTATCATTTTTAAAAATCTCTTGAATCATTACTGTTGCAGAAGATATTATTCCAAGGTCGTTAAAAACAGGTGATATTATTACTGAATAAAAACTCATCTTTCCTTTTGAATTAACCTCATTAATTTCAAACTGACGCGGAGTTTTTTCAAAAAACACTTGCTCGATATTCTTTCTATATGTTTCAATAGAGTTTGAGCTCATTTGAATATAAATATATGTTCCTATTAATTCTGAAACTTCTATACCATGATGGCTCTTATTTACATTTAATATTTTTCCATGTTTGTTTATTAAAAACATATGGAATGGCATACTGTTTAAAAAACCTTTATCGGCCTTAACCGTATTTAGTAATTGATTATTTTCTAAATGAAGTTTAGTCACATCATGATATATAGCTATATACCTTATGCTCTTATCTAGTTCATTCTTTACAGGAACTATAGTTGTATCTAAACATAATGTTCGTCCGCTTTTTAATGTTTCAGATAAAACACCATTCCATTTATAGCCCATTTTTATGGTACGCCAAAGACTTTTATATACTTCATCAGAGTATAAATGAGATTTTAATAGTTTTTGAGTTTCTCCAATAACTTCATTTGCATTAGATTCAATAAGTTCACAATAGTTATCACTTGCGTATTCTATTCTTCCCAAGGTATCTGTAATTGTAAATATGGTGTTGCCTTTCAATAAATCCACAACACTCTCATTTATATTGGCTGACAAATAATATTTAATTGCTTCCATAAAATTTATTTTTTGCTTCTATACAATATTGTTGTGCTAAGGTTATATCACTAAAAATACTGTATGGAATAATTGGGTCGAATATTCTTTTGTAAGCAGAAATTAATAACTTGGTTCCTATTGAGTTAAGAATAAATACTTCCGAAATTATAAGCGTCTTAAGTAACGAGGATTGTGCTAGAAAACTAACTGCTTCATTTGAAAAAGTAAAACGAATGTTTCTCAAGTCAATTAAAAAAGGCATCGCTTTACCATTACATAGTTTTACAATCGTATTAATATATAGTTTTACACTTTCAATATCTAAGTGGCAATAAGTCATACTATCTTCAAACTCGCAATAAATAATGTTCCTTACATCGGTCCAAAACCTTGCAGATCCTAATTGAATACTATTTTTCTTAGCTTCCATACTTTTAGTTTACAGCATTAAAAACAATACTACTTTTATTACAATACTTAATAGCTTTGTTACTATTTATATAAATTGTATCAGGAAGAATAGGATTATAAATAAAGCTAATTATTGATAAAATGCCCTTTAAGATATAAGTGTCAACTAAAAATGCTCTAGAAAGTATTATTGACTTTGCTTGAGGATTATTAGATAAAATTTTAAACACGCGTATTGAATGCTTATAACTAAGTTCACTCATGTCAATTAAAAATGACAAGCATTTACCTTTAGCTAAAGCTGAAATGGCTTTCGTGAAAATATTTGCTATATATTTATCACTTTTAGTATTATCAAAACCGCTTTGTATTTCGCAATAGATAATATCTTTTTCTATCCAAAACTTAAAATCATTTATTTGAATCAGTTCCTCCATTATTTTCATTTTTAAAACTGATGCCAAAACAAGTGCCAAAAATTAAATTTGAAGCAAAAAAAAACACAAACCACTGTTTTACAATGATTTATGCTTAATTAAATATTTACTAAAAAAACACAGAATGTCGATATACCGTTATTTTTTTCGGATGAAATGCACAATCAACGGAATACCGTTATAGCAATTTAGGTTTTACAATACCTAATTTTTTCATTTTATCGCGTAAAGTGCTAGGTTTTAATCCTAATAAATCGGAAGCCCCATGATGACCACTAATTTTCCATTGGCAATCTTCTAGGACTTGAAGAATATGGTTACGTAAAACAAAATCTAGAGATACATTTTTATTATTAATTGCTTGTTTCGCTTTTTGATTAGAAGTTTCAAAACCAGGTATTATTAATGTATCACTTGTTGATAAAATTGCTGCGCGCTCAATTAAATTTTCTAATTCTCTAATATTTCCAGGCCAACTGTAGGCTTTTAGTTTACTCATAGCATCATCAGAAATATACTTTATATGCTTTTCATAAGCTTTATTAAATTTATCGACAAAATGTTCTACAAGTAATGGAATATCGTCTTTTCGATCACGTAATGCGGGAATCACAATTGGAAATACATTAAGCCTAAAATATAAATCTTCTCTAAATTGCTTCTTTTCGATTTCTTCTAAAAGATTTCTATTAGTTGCTGCAATAACTCTTACATTTAGAGTCTTAGTTCCAACACCTCCAACGACTTCAATTTCCCCTTCTTGCAAAAATCTTAAAATTTTAGGTTGCATATCTAAAGGCAACTCTCCTATCTCGTCTAAAAACAAAGTCCCTCCATCTGCTAATTCAAACTTTCCGACTTTATCACTAAAAGCTCCAGTAAAAGAACCTTTTTTATGCCCAAATAACTCACTTTCTATAAGTTCTCTTGGTATAGCAGAACAATTCACTTTAATTAATGGTTTATTATTCCTAGAACTCGTATTATGAATTGCTCTAGCCAATAATTCTTTTCCTGTACCAGATTCTCCTAATAATAAAACGGTTGCATTAGTTGGTGCGACTTTTTCTACTTCGGTTAAAACATTACTAAATTCGGTACTTCCATAAACCATTTCTTCATAATTAAAGACTAAATCTAATTCGTTTCTTAAATAAAAATTCTCTTGCTCTAGTCCTTTTCTTAATTTATTTAGCTCTTTGTTTGCCTCAACAAGTAGCTCATTGGCTTTCGCTATTTTAGCATCAGAAATTTTACGTTTAGTAATATCTATAACCGTTGCAAAATAGGCTAACATGTTTCCTTGCTCATCTTCAATATGAGAAAGCATAACGTCAACATTAAATCGTTTCTCATCCTTTCGAATATAAACACTTTCAAAGTGTTCTAATATTTCTCCATCAGCAATTTGCTTATGACGTAAATTAGACGCTTCTTCTGTTTCTGGTGAAGAAAATGGATACGGACATTCTTGACCTATTAATTCGTCTTCTGAAAATCCAGACATTTTACAAAAGGAAGGGTTTACGCTTATGATTCTTGTTTGCTTATCAAAAACAACCAAACCTTCATGCATTGAACTAATTAAACTTTCAGAATAATTTTTAACAGATTTTAGCTCTTTTTCTACTTGAATAAGCTTAGTGACATCTCTAATAACACCAACTATAAACTTATTGCCTTTGTCGTCTATAAATCTATTTTTTTTTGTAGATATCATTCGAGTAGGTTTCCCTTTAACAGTAAGGGTTTCTACATTAATGTTCTCAATACCTGTTTTTAAAACTTCTTTATCAATCTTTAAAAAACTTTCTCTTTCACTTGGCAAAACATCCTGCTCTAAGGTACTCCTAATAATTTCTTCTTTTGAATGATTAAAAATTTCGCAGAAAGCATGATTTACAAACATTAAGCGGCTTTTATGATCTTTAACAAATATTGGGTCTCCAATATTATTAATAATATTGTCTAGATTTTTCTCACTTTCTACTAAGCGTTTTTCTATTTTTTTTCGTTCAGAAATATCTGTAAAATAAAGTGTTACACCTTGAGGGTAAGGATAAATTCTATTTTCAAACCATTTATCAAAACCTTCAAAATAATCCTCAAATGATTGAGTTTCTTGAGTTTTTGCAGCCTTATAAAAAGCTTTATAAGTCTTTGAATTTACAGCTTCAGGAAATTCTGTCCAAACATGCTTACCAATTAAACTATCTGGTTTTCTTCCTATAAGTTCGCCTGCTTTGTCATTTATATAGGTATAACACCAATTCGTATCAAAAGAGACTAAACCATCAGAAATATGAGCTAATGCGTTATCTAGTTGCGTTGCAATCTTTTTGTGACTTATTAAATCAAGGTATTTTTTCCTATAATTTATTACAGAAAATAATTCTTTACTTGGGAAAGTTTTTGTTGTAATACTTTGCTTATCAATAGATTCATCTTGAACTAGAACAAAATAAGCGATGGTTTTGTCTTTGCTATTCTTTATACTTGCTACAAATAATGTTACAGGAATTCTGTCTTCGTTTTTTCGCTGATAAACAACTTCAAATTCAGATTTTAAATTATCCTTTAACATTTCTTCAAAACGACTCATGTAGTCATTATGAAACTCTTCAGGCCAAAAAGGAAATGGCGCACTTAATCCTAATAATTCATGCTTATCATATCCAGTGAATTTACTAAAGGCCGAATTAGAGATTACTATTCTTCCCTTAGTATCTAAAATTATAAAACCATCCTGAAGTGACTCTATAAAATTTTCAGTAAAACCATTTAATTGTTGTAATTCATTAATTAACTTTTCATTAATCTTACTCATAAAAACATATTATTGTCCCCTCTAATATCTTTTTTTGAATTGACCTTATACCTATAGCAATTAGTACTCAATCAATAGATAAATTTGATGCAATTAAGTTAAAATAATTAGTTGATAAAAGCAATTTTTTTATTAATTAATAACAGGCTAAATATTAAGCAAATACAATATAAGCATAGGAATATATCATGATTTAATAGTAAGATAATCGCCTTAACCTGATATCGACTCTCATTTTATTCATAGTTTTTACAAACTAGTTTATAAGATAATTTTATAAAAAAAATGGAATTTGTATTTTTGATATTGATAAAATTATCATGAGAATAAAAGAATTAAGTTTATTTACTAAAACTTTAGAGTTAGAAAAAATATTTTATTCCGAAACTCTTGGTTTTAAAATCCTTAAAGAAACAGATCATAGCTTTACTTTAAAAATTGGCTGGAGCAGATTAACTTTTATGAAATCTGATGAAGAATTTAAATACCACTATTGTTTTTTAATTCCTTCTAACAAGCTTGAAGAAGCTATGGCTTGGATAAAAAAAAGAGTTACTGTTTTAGATATAGATAAGGGCAGAGAAATACAGCATTTTGAAAGTTGGAATGCAGATTCATTTTACTTTTTTGATGCAAGTGGCAATGTTGCTGAGTTTATAGTAAGGTATGATTTAAAAAATCAAATGGATAATCCCTTTAGTATTGAAGATGTTATTTGTGTTAACGAAATAGGTGTACCAACAACTTCAATTAAAAATACCAATTCACTAATTGAAAAAGAAATAAATTCTTGTTTTTGGAAAGGGAACACACAATATTTTGGAACAAACGGAACCCAAGAAGGATTATTCTTATTACCAAACTATAAAACTAGAGCACATTGGTTTCCAACAGATTTGCCTATAACACCATCACCATTTAAAGCTATAGTTGAAAATCATAATATTTTATATGATTTTGAATTTACAAAAGAGGTTATAAAAATTAAAAAGAATTAACTTTCTTATGCAATATGGATGAAAATAAACAGATACAACTTCTTATTAATCATATCAATAAAGTTGTCCCACTTGACAAGTATGGCGAACAAAAATTATCATCAATCCTTGTATTTAAAGACTTAAATAAAAAAGAATTTTTGATTGAGCCTGGAGAAACCGCTAATACCATGAATTTTATTGTTCAAGGCTCTATGCGTAGTTATTATTTAGATGAAAACGCACAAGAACACACCTTGCAATTAGGAATTGAAGAATGGTGGATAAATGATTTATATAGCTATTTAAGCAGGAAAGCATCTCGTATGTATGTTCAGGCATTAGAAAAAACATTGATTATACAACTCCCTAGAATTGAGTTAGAAAAACTATATATTGAAGTTCCTCAGGTTTCTAATTTTTTCCGTATTAAAATACAAAGCGCCTATGTTGCCATTCAAGAGCGTGTTATTGATAGTATGAGTGATGATGCCTATATACGTTACAATGACTTCAGAAAGTCGTATCGAAATATCGAACAACGTGTTCCTCAATATATTATAGCTTCATATCTTGGAGTTACCCCAGAGTTTTTAAGTTATTTACGAAAAAAACATTCTTAAAATCGCTTCTTAAGATACCTTAAGTTTTTTCTTCTAACCTGTATGTAATTTTGACCCATCAAATAACAAATGGGTAATGCTACGATTTATATTTTTATTATTTTTTTTCACTATTGGAGCTTTTACATCAAATGCGCAAAATGTTAGCTTCTCACCAGAAATACTTGTAGGAAATCGTTCTTCTGCTTATCAGCATTTTATTGAATATACATTCAAGAGTTCATGGTCTATTAATAATATCTCTCTATTTGATACCGAGCATACTAACGATAAGAATAACATCTTTTTTATAAGGAATATGCTGTCTTACAATCTCAACAGCAATTTTAAAGTAAATGCAGCTATAGGCGTTAAAAACCCTGGAGCATTTGCAACCTTAACATCTCAATATCAATATGTATCCTCCAGCTTTAAGTTAAGCTATGTTATTGGTAGCACATATCAAGATGGGTTTACACTTGAGCAAACATTAATACTCAATTACACTCCTAAACTAAATAAAACCATTCAGGGCTATATAAACCTTTTTGCAGTGGCGAACACCAATTTAAAAGTGCTTGATAGAGGTATTCAACAACTACGTCTCGGAATAAAAAAAGAAAAATTAATAACTGGAATAGCTGCAAATCTAGATCAGTTTAATAAAGCAGAAAAAACACTCGAAAACTTCGGAGTATTTATAAAGTATAATTTTTAAACATTCATATTATGAAAACAAAACAACACATCGGATTATTTATTTTAAGAGTATGCATTGCATTTACAATGCTGATTTATGGAATTACCAAGTTAATACATGGAATCGATTTCATTAAAACTTTATTAACTGAATTTGGACTTCCCTCCTTTTTTGGGTATGGAATTTTCATTGGTGAGGTTATCGCACCTATTCTCATTATTATTGGATTTAGAACAAAACTAGCCGGATTTGTATTTGCTATTAATTGTCTTGTTGCCATCCTTATGGTGCAACTTCCAAACATACTTAAACTAAATGAATTTGGTGGCTGGGAAATCGGACCAATCTTTATTTACATGATTTTTGGAATAGCATTAATCTTTACTGGAGCAGGTAAATATGGAATCTCTACTAAAAACAAATGGGATTAATAAATATAAACTATGAGACTTTATATACTAACATTTTTAGCATTAACAGGAGGTGTTTTTTTAGCTATTCAAGCTGGATTTAATTCGCAGTTAGGAAGTATTCTTAAACAACCTATACTTGCGGTAATCGCAACGTCGATAAGCAGTGTTATTTTCGGAATTTTAACCTTATTCTTTTTTGAAAAAAGCAGTATACAATCCATAATCACAGCACAAGTGCCTTGGTATTTATGGTTTATTGGAGGACTGTTTAGTGTAATTGGTATTTCTATTTATTTCTATACTATTCCAAAAATTGGTATTTCAAAAATGATTGCACTTGGACTTTGCGGACAGCTCTTATTTTCATTAATCGCAGGTAAATATGGCTGGCTTAATCTTCCTGTAGAACCCATTACAACTAAAAGAATTATAGGTGCTGGATCAATGTTACTAGGAATCATATTAATTAACACAAAATAATAATAGTGCTTTATGGAAACAATTAAAAACAACATAAATAATCTAACACATCTTTGGACAACCGTAAGTAAACCATTTAATGGATATGCTAATGATGACATCATAAGTTATAGTCGCATACAGAATTCTGAATGGCCAAACAAAATTTGGACAAGCCAAAAGCTCACATTAGAAATACTACATAACGTTAAAACCCTTGTCAGTACATCTCAGACAAAACTCCGTTTTATTGATTTTGAGTATGATAAAAAGATCAATAAAAAACTCATTGAAAGTTCTGGTTTTGTACTCACATCCTCATTACCTGGAATGCATTTAAAACTTAATACACTCTTTAAAACTAAAACTAAGTTAAATTTTCTATTGGTAACAAATGCTAATGATGCGAAAACATGGTGTGATATATTTAAAACCTCCTTTGGTTATATTATTAGTAAAGATGTCGTCTTAAAAAGTATGCACAGAGTAAGTTATTATGTTGCTTTTGAAAACAACAAACCCATAGGTGTTATAAAATTACATCTTACAAATAAAATTGCTGGAATATACAGTTTGGGCGTACCTTCTAATTTACGAGGAAATGGGTATGCTAAAGAAATGATGCACTTTATTTTAAATAAATCTTTTGAGTAAGGTGCAACTTTGGCAACTTTACAGGCTTCAAAACTAGCACAAGGTATGTATGAAAAAATGGGATTTATAAAAGACTTTACAATGAATAGTTATGAATTAAAAACACAATAAAATGGAATTACTTAAAAACTTAAACTGGCGTTATGCTACCAAAAAATTTGATACTTCAAAAAAAATATCAAATAATGATCTTGACAAATTAAAAGAAGCTGTACAATTATCGGTTTCCTCATATGGGCTACAACTATACAAAATTTTAATTATTAAAAATTCAGAAATCAGAGAGCAATTAAAACCAGTTTCTTGGAATCAAAGTCAAATTACTGATGCTTCTCACCTATTTGTATTTTGTAATTATATTGATGCTTCTCCAGAAGCCATTGATGCCTTTATTAAACAAACAGCAGAAACTCGTAACCTTGATTTAGACCGACTAAATGGTTATGGTGATTTTATAAAATCTAAATTAGCTGAAAAATCTACAGAGGATAAAACGAGCTGGTTAAAATCACAAACCTATTTGGCACTTGGAAACCTCTTAAATGCTTGTGCCGAATTAAAAATTGACGCTTGCCCAATGGAAGGTTTTGAACCTGAAGCTTATAATAAAATCTTAAACTTGAAAAGTCAAGGTCTTAATGCTGCTGTTATCGCTCCTGTAGGCTACAGACATAAGGATGACCACACAATTGGATTGCCAAAAGTGCGTAAACCCATAGAACAACTCTTCGACATTATATAATTGAATTATATTTTTTATTTAAAGGTTTGGGTTTATGCTCAAACCTTTTTAATTTAGAGATGTTTTTATATTATGACAATCTCTTTATGGAAAATGACATCGTAAAACTGATTTCTAGATACCTCTCTTTAAATGATGAAGAATCAAAGGCTTTTACCGAATGTATTCCTATTAAAGCATTTAAAAAAGGAGAGATTCTTTTAAGAGAAGGCCAGGTTTCAAGAGATTCTTATTTTGTTATTGAAGGATGCGTTAGAAAATATTATATAATTGACGGTGAAGAACGTACCACTGAGTTTTATGTTGAAGATGAATCTGTTGCCTCACTGCAAAGCTATAAAAACAAAACCTCTGCCAACCATTACTTTGAATGTGTTGAAGATTGTAGACTAGCTGTTTTAAATTATGATAAAGAGCAAGAATTATTTAAACGTGTTCCAAAATATGAAGCTTTATGCCGAATGTCTATGGAAAATGATTTTGGAGAACAGCAGGAAGCATTAGCTAAATTTATAACTTCTAGCCCTGAAGAACGCTACAAAAACCTTTTAGAAACCAGGCCAGATTTATTACAACGTGTACCACAATATCATTTGGCGAGTTATTTGGGTGTGAAACCAGAATCATTAAGTCGCATAAGGAAACGAATAGCTAAAAAATAAATTTTTAAGAAAAAAAATGCTCTAGAAAAAAATCCTAGAGCATCTGAATAACTGCTATTAACTGAGGGATTTTTATTCTTCTCTTTTAATTTGTTTTTCTTAACCTACCTACCTCTTGCAATAAATCATCTTCTTGTCCCAGCTTGTACTTTCTTGACACTTCAACTCCTAAAAGATAAGTGTCTATTGCTTTAGCTTTTTGACTATTCTTCTCATATAACTTTGCTAAATAAGTTAGAAGTCCAACATACATGGGATAGGCCTCGGATGCTCTTTTTAGCACAGTTATGGCTCCTGAATCATTCTCATTTTCAACTAATACTGAAACAAGACTAAAATAATCTTCTGCAGATCTTCGTGCGTTATCGCCATATTTGTTTTTTAACCGCTGTTCTTCTTTTAAAAAAGTCCCATCACTAAAATTATTAACTAAGCCATCACTTATTTTTAAATCGGAAAATAAAAACTTTAATCCATTATAATTCAATATTAATCTAGATACCATGTGTCCTTCATCCCCAACTTCTTCATGGAGCCACCTAAAATTTTTAGGCGGGTTTTCTTTAATAGTATCAACATACCTCAATAGTTCCTGTCGCATTCCCCAACCATCTCCACCACCAATACCAAAATAAACTGTTTTGTTCAGGCTTTCATTGGATTTAAAAAAGGATTTTGCTTTTTCTGTCATTTCTTCCTTATTCCACCAAAGCGCTGGTGCTTCCACAATAAACGCATCAAAAAGATCCTTTCTTTCCATAAGCGTATAAACACTAAAAAGACCTCCCAAAGAATGTCCTTCCAATATACGATAAGGATGTGTTCTATAATTGGCGTCAACAAAAGGAATTAATTCCTCACTTAAAAACTCAAGAAACTTAGGAGCGCCTCCACTTTGCGGTATACCAACGTTTCCAGCACTACCATGAACATTCTGTCCAGCATTAGATGGCGTTAAATCCTTTGTTCTATCCAAACTCTCTAAACCTACCACAATTAAAGGAGGAATCAATCCTGATTCAGTTAAAAGCTCTACTGTTCCAACAGTATGTTTTATATTTTGTAGACCATCCAAAACATAAAGTACAGGATAATTAGTGTTTGAATCTTTGTAGCCAATGGGTAATGAAATAATAATTGGGCGTTCTTTATTCAAAATATTTGACTTGATTATATGTTGAGTTCCTAAACCCAAAAGTTGATTATCTTCAGTCAATTCTATTTTATTGGCTACTTGTGCATTTGATTGATGATAACATAATGCCATAATTATTATTAGCATTAATTGTTTAAATGTTTTTGTTTTCATAATCGTAATTCTTTTAATTTTTATAAGATTTTGTAGTTCCATATATAAGCATGTATAGTGTTAAACCTACCTCTCCAAGAGGAGCAGCAATACTAACAACTAACGTTGTATAACCTTCATAGCTCGGGATGTTAAATTTCTAAACGCTTCAATGAGAGAGCTTGTTAAAGCACCAACAATAGATCTCTACACAGCTTTGGAAACATAAAGGATTTGTATATGAGTAGTGCTAGTAATAGATAGTGCTCTCTAAAAAAAGGCGCCTGCAATGAGAGAGCCATAATGTAAGCTTCCATAAAATAGGCACTAATTTCAGAACTTGAGTTGTGTTAAATGAATTTGACATAAACACCAGAGCTGCTAAATGATTAATGGCTAGGGTACTACTCTTCCCTTTTAATCACTTTTACAGTCTTACGATCTACCCACCATTTTCAAATGGATGTGTTTCTGTGTTCACTTCAAACTGTTGTACAGAACAAGATGTTATAGCTACTCATACCAACATCTCGAATATTACTTTTTTTTATGTTCATAATGTTATATTTATTATGAAACGAAGGTATTGCAATGTTAAAATTTATTCATTGACTTTAGTTAATACTGAAAGTTTTTCTGTTGAATTGTCACACCAAAAACAAGCACCTTCTGTAGGTTTTAACTCTAAAGCTTTTGTATAGGCTTCAATGGCGTTATCTTTTTCATTTGCCTTGTAATAAGCATCTCCAAGAGAATCCCAGCTATTGCCATCTTCAGGAAATAATTGTGTGTTAAGCTTATAGATAGTTATCGCTTTTTTCATTTTATTTTTTCTGTAATACGTGCCTCCTAAACGATTTAAATGTCTTGGTGAGTCGATGGTGTTTTCAAATTTCAGTTTTAATTGTTTTACTAAATCATCAATACTACCCTTATGTGCTTCGGTAAATTTGTAAAGCTCACTCACCATATACTTTGGTAATTCTTCAGGGACATAAGCCTTATCAAATAACATCTTTTCAATTTCCATGGTCATTCTTCCTATTGGTCTAATATAGGCATTAGAGGCAAATAGCATCACAATATTTTCTTCAGGAAACCATATAAACTCATAATAAGAAATACCATTAAATCCGTTATGAGTGATGACTTTAGTATCTCTTTTAGAGGTATAAACAGTCCAACCATAGGCATAGTGGCTCGACTCGTCTTCATATTCAGCTACATAGGGCTTTGTGAGAATTTCAAAGGACTCCTGAGATAAAATTTTATTAGACTTTAATGCTTGATACCATTTGTACATGTCATTATTCGTAGAATGTACACCACCATTCGCAAGTACCGTTCTTGCAATTTCTCCATCTTGTTTATACTGTTCAATATGAGAACCTTCATTGGAAACATTAAGCAAATATTCATTGGCAGTAGTCGCGTTATCCCAATCTGGGAACAAATAACCTGTGTGCTTCATTCCTGATGGTTGGAATAAGTTTTCACTCAAATACGTTTCATAATCCTGACCAGAAACAAGCTCAATAATTCGTCCTAAAATGCTATAGCCTGAATTTGAATATTCGTACCTAGAGCCAGGAGTGAATAATAGCTTCTCTTGAAACAGATTTGAAAAATAAATATCCATTGATGTGAGATCAAAATCATCAGTACTGCCATGACCAAATCCAGCTGAATGGGTTAATAACTGATGAATGGTGATGTCTTTTTTATCCTCTGGCAAATCATCAAAGTAGGTACTGATAGGGCTTTCCACTTTTAATTTGTTGTCTTCAACTAATTTCACAATAGCAGCACCTGTAAACTGTTTTGACACCGAACAAATATCATATACCGTATTAGGGTTATTGAGTAGGTTATTTTCTTTATCAGCGAATCCGAATCCTTTATTAATAATAATAGTATCATTCTTAGCGACCAAAACTGATCCTGAAAAACCATTGACTTCACTTTGTTTTAGATAATCATCAATACGACTTGTCATCAAGTCAGATGGATTTGCTGTTGCTATTTTTGATTGGCAGGCAAGACTTAAAATAGCTATTAAAAAACCTAAAAAAAGATATTTGCTATACTCAATTTTAGAAGCTGATAATTGAAATTTGTCCTTCATAATATTCATTTTAATAATTTAACGCAAAAATATTGCTTTAAGTAGTTTTACTTATTGACTTTAGTTAAGTAGCATTGTCTGCTTTATCTACCATTCTCTAATCTTTCCCTGATGCCAAAACTGTCCACTTTCAACATCAGCATGTAATAAATTTAAAATATCAATAGCTACATCTTTAGGTAATCGAGGCGCGATTTTACCTCCCATATCGGTTTGTGTCCATCCTGGGTCTAGAGACGATACTTTAATGTGTTTTTCCTCTAATCTTTTTGCCAACAACTTGGTGTACATATTCAAGGCCGCTTTAGACATTTTGTAATGTGGCTGAAAAGCGTCAAAATTTTGCTCGCTAAAAGAGCCCCAATCAGATGTGATGTTAATAATATGTGCATTAGGAGTGAATAATGTCAAGAGCTTTTCAGTGAGTTCAATAGTCCCAAAAGCATTGATATCGAATGTCTTTTTCAATTGTTCCATATTGATTTCTGAAGCATCCCATTTTTCTATTAAAATGCCTGCATTGTTGATTAAAAAATCAAGTTTTATATCTCCTAAATTCTCAACGAATTTGTTAATAGAATCATTATTGGATAAATCGAGTTTTAAACATTTAAAATTAGAATAATCTAATGGATTATTTCCTGAGGTGGAGGAGCCAATGACCTTGAAACTTGGCTGCTTTGTCAACAACTCAACCGTTGCCAAACCAATACCTCTACTGCTTCCAGTAACTATTCCATGTTTCATGTTATATACCATTTTACTATTGACTTATTATTTACTTCAGCTCCTAATTTTTTATAAAAACGAATCGCTTTTTCGTTAGTACTTTCAACTTCCCATTTTATGAGTTCAATATTGTTTGAAGTACAAATGTCTTTTGCATACTGCATCAATTTTAGTCCTATATTGTTTCCTCTAAATTGTTTGCATACAAACACGTCATCAATAGCCATGTATGTACTTCCATTCCAAATAGAATAGTTCCACATATAAGTAACATAACCTATTAAAATACCTTTATTTTCTGCTACGATAGCTTCAAATTTTGGAGGTTGAAGATGTAAAAAACCTGAATCAATTATTTGATTTAAATCTGTTTTTAGGTATTGTAGTTGACCTTCATATTTAGCAAGTGCCTTAATTAAACCGAACAACGCTTTTGCATCTTTCTGGCTTGCTTTTCTTATGGTTGTCATTTTGCAAGTATTTATTCTACCAATATTCTTTAATCATAAAAATTTTCCCATTCTTAAACTCGAAAAGGGCCATTTGCATTTCACCTTCAACCGTTTTGACATCCTCCTTTGTGATGAAGCGTTTACTTACTGTAATGGCATTTAAGCCATAAATAACGTTCTCGATTTTTATGTCAACAACACTCCCATCGTAGCCTCCATTCGCTTGATTACGTTTGTAACCATTATAGAGGTCTTCACGTGTATAAACCCCACCATAATTTGGATGCACATAGGTAAAATCATCAGTAAATAACTCAAAAATGTTATCGATGTCTTCTAAGGTAGAGTTTTGCTGAAATACCTTTAGGTTTAACTTGTAATATTGATTAAACACATGGTTTAGCGAATCTTTATTTGTATTCAAATTATTTTCCTGTGCTTGTGCAAAATGAAGACCGCTAAACAGTAGTATTGCTATAATGATAAATTTAATTTTCATGTTTTCATATTTTAATTAATTCCAAGTGCAAAATTGGGTATGGCTTTCCTGAGGCATCCGTTTCAGATCGCCCAATGGTTTCAAAGCCACAGTGTTTGTAAAATCCAACAGCTTGTTCATTCTGCTCATTCACATCTACTTTGTTTACCTTAAGGCTATTAATTACATAGTCCAACAAAGTTTTACCTATACCTTTACCTCTATGTGATGGGTGAATGAACAACATTTCTAGATTTTCCTCGGCTACACCTACAAACCCTATTATTTTACAATACTCATCTCTACAACATCTTAATTCAACAGCGTCTAAATAAGTGTTTAGAATTAAAGGTTTGAAATACGCGATGTCTGCTTCTTTTAAAAAGTGGTGAGTTGCTCTTACAGATGCTTCCCACACATTTACAACCTCTTTATATTCGAATTTATCTATATAGTCTATTCCATGATCCATTTTATATTGCCCTAAATAATTTATCAATTTCAGATTTGACTGCCTCATTTGGTACTACTTTATATAATTCCTCAAGCAAATCTAAAGACGTTGGTTTTTTTGGATATTTGTTATTAGCTAAAAAACTTCTTAACGCCTGATTTACTTTATCTTCGCCTATTAATTCAGATAATTCCACCATTGCGATTGCTCCTTTTGAGTAAGCTATATGTGTTGCACCATAAGGCACTTTGTATAAAGGTGGATCTCCATAAAGTCCTTTTTCATTATCATAAATTTGTTGATGTACTTTAACACGTTCCATCATGCGTTCTTTCCCATACAACTTTTTGTAAATCATCATTTCGGTATACATCGCTAAAGACTCTGTGAGCAATGAAGCTCCTTCTCTTTCATCTGGATTTATTTGACTATTTCCCCACCATATATGAGCCAATTCATGACCTGCTAGTTCATTTATTACATCTTTACTTGGATCACTATCTATATTAGCATGAAATATCATGTTTTCGGTCATAAAAATGGTCGCTGGATATGCTGTTGCTGCAAATCCACTCGTAAAAGATGAGACCTCAACAAAACTTATTTTTTCAAATGGATAAGCACTAAAATTATTCACACAATAATCTAAACTCAGTACGGCATTTTTTAGTAATCGATCTACATTTTCAAAATGCATGTCATGGTAAAGTACTTCAATTTCTATGTTACGATGCTTGACAGATTGCCTTTGATACTTAGCAGATGCAACTGCAAATCGAAATGGAATACCATCGGCTTTATACTGGGTATTTGTCCTATCGTTTTCAGTCCAGGTTTTAACAATATTACCTATTCCCATAGGTGTTTGATTGCTTTCCGTAGACACTACCATATCTAAATTGATAAAGTCATTTTTAAAAACTTCTGGAGCTTCAAGCTTCTTTAAACGTGTTGGATTTCCAAGTCCATATTCTTCTCGTTTTTGCTGGTCTTCTATCTCTTTATCTGATTGGTATCCCAATAAAGGATAATAATTGCTAATCCTCATAAACGTACCATTATCAACGATAGCATTAAAAGATTGATGCCCATTTACAGCGAACCATTTGTATGATAAATTAAACTCCAGAGTCGCTGTATCACTTGGCATAAAAGGCTCATCAAGTTTTATCTCTGAAACAATCTCATCAACTGAAATATCTATATTATGCATTCTAAATGTTGCTTCATTTAATTCTAAGTCGGAATGAAAATTCAATAGAATCTTATATATCGGTTTATCTGATAGATTTTGAATTCTATATTTTCCTTGAATTTTATAAGCATTTTCAGAAGGATACAAGTCTATTTTTGTATCTACATTTATAATTGTAGGTTGCGATATATTTTGATAATGACGGTAATTTTTTTCATAACCAACCGCTTCAATTATTTGTGCTTCTTCATTTTTTGGTGAATAACCATTCATGAAATTAAAGCCTCCAAAAACGCCTAATCCAAAGAAAATAATAACAATAAAAGATTTGATTTTAGTCCATTGTTTAAATTTTAAATAGGAATTAAAAATCCAAATTAAACCTAAAAGACAAATTCCAAAAAGCAATCTGTTTGAAAAGGCCAACAGATAAGCACCATAACCATTTAAGTCGCTAAACACACCATTGAACCCTGAGAAAATGTGTAACAATGGATATGGTAATAACATCTTAATTATTGGTGTTGCAAAAACTACAACCGCTAATATTGAAACTCCTAAGGCTACATATTTGTTATTTATAATCGTATTGATAAGAAGTAACAATGTACCGAAAAGAAAAAGCGGAATTGTATTAAATATCATAACCCCAAAATAAGCCAACCAATCAATTTGGGTATATCCATAACTTATTTGAAACACTAATGCAATTACTATAAGTAGCGTCGTTAAGAAGACCAATAGCACAGCTAATGACATTAAATGCCCTTTTAATTTTACTTTTGAAAAAAATGTACTGTCTTCAATTAAATAAAAATTGGCTGTATTACTTCTCCAATACATATCATTTATAAAATACACTAGAATAAATGCTCCTAATAAGTGAAAGCTTTGAGAAATAGAAGTTGCCAAAAGTCCTGAACTGGCATAATAATTTGGTAAACGAATGCCTTTATCTATATCAGAATACATCTCCATACCAACAAAGAATACCAACAGCATTGAAACGGCTACTATAGTTACACTTTTAAAAAGGTAAATTACATCAACCTTTGCAAAGGAAATGATTGAACTGAACTCTGACTTAAAACCAAAATTAAGAGCAGGTGTTTTAACTTTTGTTAATCTTACTTTTGCGTCTTTAACTTTATGCTGTTTACGCTTTAATTCCTTTTTACTTGTCGCTTTACTAAATACATAAAAACGATAAGAAATAACCAAAAACAATATTGATAACAATATATAAGCGATACGATTGATAGCCAAAAAGCCTTTTAATGAAACGATAAACTGATTTTTTTCGGTAACACTCAAGTCTCTAGCTTCAAAGAAATATGCAGAAACTCCAAAAGGATCTAATAATGATGATAGTTGCTGTACTTCAATAGATTGTGGTATGCTTCCTGCCATAAATGGCGAATTAGAAAACACTAATAATATCATGTAAAGTACATACAACAATAAACCTCCAATAACCACTAATAACTTCTTACGTGTAATATAAGCAATCATAAACAAGAAGCTACAAACAAAAAAACAGTTTAAAACTCCAAAGATTAAAAAAGGATAGAGATACGACCAAAAACTAAATCCTAACTGTATTTCGTTTCCAGTACGCGAGTTTTGACCTATGACAAAACCTATAATTAAGATTAAAAAACTTAAAAAAGTTTTTAAAGTAAACACTGAGAATTTCCCTATTAAATAGTTTTTAAGCGTAATTGGATACGAGAACAACATAATATCAAATTTTGTGTCCCATTCCTTAAACAGAATCTCTAAGGCAAATAAAATAGCCATAAAAATTATTGACAGACTCAACAAAGCCATCATAAAGCCAATGGTGTATGGGGAATTAAGATAAATTCCTTCACCAGCAGTTAGGTTAAACTTATAACCACAAAACCATCCTATAAGCACTAATATTAAAGCTGTTAAACCTAAAACATAACGGTTACCGCTATGCTTTAATTGAAATTGAAGTATAGCATTCATAATTAACTGTTTTGAGAAAGAACATTAAAGTAAACGTGTTCTAGTATTGGTTCAACTGGTGAAAATCCTTCAGGTTGTGTAGGTGAAAACACTGTAATTTGAAGTTGACGCTCTATAAGTTGCTGACTAATAACTTTTAGATTTGATTGGTAAATTTCCAGTTCATCACTATCAATAAATTTTGACCAGATTTTACCTTCTAAATCTTCAATTAATTCTTTTGGCTTACCAGTTTTAAGAATTCTACCTTTATTCATTATGGTCATTTCAGAACATAGATTTTTCACATCTTCAACTAAATGAGTAGATAAAATCACAACTACTTCACTACTAATATCACTTAAAAGCGTGTTAAAACGGTTACGCTCCTCTGGATCTAGTCCTGCTGTTGGCTCGTCTACAATAATGATTTTTGGGTCGCCAAGTAAAGCTTGGGCAACTCCAAATCGCTGTTTCATACCACCAGAAAAGGTATGTACCTCTTTATCTCTAAAATTCCACAGGTTGACTTTTTCTAACAAATATTGAATTTGTTTCTGACGTTCAACTTTATTATTAACACCTTTTAAAATCGCTATATGGTTTAATAAATCGTATGCATTTACTTTAGGGTAAACACCAAAATCCTGTGGCAAAAATCCTAGATTTTTTTTGATATAATCTGTGTCTTGTACGACATCTATATCATTAAACTCAATAGAACCTGAAGTTGGCTTTTGTAAGCCTACGATCGTTTTCATTAAAGAGGATTTACCAGCGCCATTGGGACCTAACAAACCAAACATGCCATTCTTTATCTCTAGGGAAATACCATTAATGGCATTATATCCATTTTTGTAGATTAGATTTAAATTGTTAATTTTTAAGGTATTCATAATGCTCTTTTTTTGATTGATATTATCATTTTTAGCTTTAATATGCATTTCTAAATTATATTTCTATTACAATATGTTGCCTTTTCGAAATCTCTTATGTTTATAGAAATAATAGGTACTTCAGGAAACATGGCTTTAAGTTCAGTAACTATTCGTTTTGAAAGTTCTGCTTTTTGTTCTGTGGTTCTTCCTTCCATGATGTTAGTAAATACATGAATGAAATTATCTTTAGAATTACCTACATTATAATATTGAAAAGGATTAATTCTTACTTTAATATCTTCAGGAGTAAACAATCCAGTTGACTTTGCTGTATCATACACTTTTTGCATGATAATTTCAGGTGATTTCAGTTCTATGATTTGTTGCGAACAGTCTATTACAAAGTGTGGCATATCGTTTTATTTTAAAATTTTTACTATTTAAAGTTTTTGATTACTAAGGACGTAATATCCCTTGTCACCTGTGTTGGCGAATTACAATCACAATTACTAAACCCTATGACATAAATATCTAAACTTGGTACATAAACACTCATAGATTTAAAGCCAAATACACTTCCTCCATGCTCTCTCGTTGGCACACCATCAATATCTTTTAAATGCCAACCATAACCATAGGTAAATTGCTCTCCATTGTTTAATTTATTTTTGCTAAATACTTTATCTTTTGTATTTCGAGAAACTAACAGATTATTGTTAATAGCTTCTTGCCATTTTAACATATCATCAACAGTTGACATTAAAGAACCAGAAGCATACGGAATACTTAAACTCACATACATTTTGTTTGTAAACGCTCCTCTGTTATGATAGCCATAAGCTCTTTTCTTTACAATCGCTCTATCACTCGCATAACGAGAATTGTTCATTGCAAGCTTTTCGAAGATGTTTGTTTCTATAAAATCTTCATACGTGTTTCCTGATACTAACTCAATGATATATCCCAAAACGACATAACCAGAATTATTATACTCAAATTTTTCACCTGACTTAAACTCTACAGGTTCATTTTTAAAAAAATCTACTAACTCTTTGGGTGTAAGATCTTCTTTTGCAATACTCATAATGGATTTCATCTTAGTAAAATCCTTAATTCCAGAGGTATGTGTCAATAAATGATGAAGGGTAATATTGTTTCCATTAGGATAATCTGGAATAAATTTTGAAACAACATCATTAACATTTAATTTACCTTGTTCTTCAAGCATCATAATAGCTATAGCTGTAAATTGTTTGGTCATGGAACCGATTTGAAAAACGTTATCTGGAACCATATCTACATCAAGTTCTATATTTGACTTACCAAATGCTTTTCTGTAATTCAACTTACCATTTTTTGCCACTAAAAACACACCTCCTGGTCCATTCTTATCCTTAAAAACATTAACCAAAACACTATCAATATGAGCTTCCAAATGCTGTGAATGTATTACTTGCATTATCAAGAAGGTGATCACTAAAACCCTGATTCGTTTTAAATATTCTAATTTCATAATGCTCGTTTTTTGATTGATTGTAATTCTAATTCTTAAGTCAAACTTAGTCTATTTGTTAATCAATATTCTTAAGCTATCTTAAGAAAATCTATTTGCTTTTAAATACGACTGAAAACTGTGTCTTTAAGTTACATTATTTTTCTTTTTTTTTATAATGTCTCCTTTTTTAAGCCCTTTAATTAATAACCAAACAGTGAATGAAAACTCACCAATAACCGACGGCATAATTACGATGACTTCAAAAATATTTTTATAGTTAACATAATTAGGCATACTTAGTTTTGCCACGCCATCTATGATATAGCCTAAGGCAGCAAGTAATAATAGAATACCCAAGGCTTTAGGCATATATGTTGATTTTATAATTAGAGAACCTAAAAAAATTAAGTGAATTCCAAAAAACACCAATCCAATTGTCCAGAGTATGTCAAAATTCGATAGTAGTTCTGATATACGATGCTGCAAATTTGTAGAATGGCTCACAGTCAATGTTAGCGAATAGATTTTCCATAGTTTGATTAAAGCAATTCCAAAAAAAAGGGCATGTAAAAACCGAAATATAGAAGCGATATAAGTCACTTTTCTATTTACTGATTTTGTTAAACCAAAAAGTGACCAAACTAATATTAAATCAAAAAACAACATGATTACAAACGCAAGTAATCCGTTTCCTAATTGAGAGTGATTATTAATGAAATTTGCAGTAGTTATTGCTGAACTAGTAGTATCTACAAGACTTTCTAGCACTGCAAAATTTGCATAAAAACCAGCAAGAAAAATCATTGTATAAGCAATTCCTGATACTTTAGCGACTTGTTTCATAATCTGCATATTAAATTCTACACAAAATTATTTACTCTCAAAATGAATTTCATTAACTTAAGTTAAGAAAAGCTATTTGATTTGGCGCAATAACATGATAGTCAGCTTTTTCTAATACTGAAACTTGATAACGCAAAAAAATTATGTTCAGGAAATGTTAGATATTTTATTGCAGCTATTATTATATTATTTGATTTCATCCATTATTATATGCTCTATTTTCATAAAGTCCTTAGAACTTGGTACGTGTTTAGAACCTTTTAACAAGACAACTTCCTCTAAAGATGGAAATATTTGTTTTGCTCTTTTTATCATTTTTCTTCCTGGAAACATGATATCATTTTCTGCAGCAACAATGGTTATTGGAGTTTTTATATTTTTTGCAGTCTGTTTAGAAATTGTTGGTAAAGATGAAAAATCCATATTGCAATTTTGAAAAGTAGTTGACATAAAAGCTAATGCAAAATCATCATAGTCAGAAAAAAGGATATTCATTACCTTTTTGATGTATTCTTGATTATTCGTTTTTATAAACTTCTTCAATGGTATAAACATTTTGAATACGTTTTTAATTGGGTTTCCGTTAACAATATAAACTGGTGCAATTAAGAACACCTTTTTTATTGGGGTTTGATTAAATTCTAAAGCTTTTAAACTAATTAAACCACCAAATGAAAAACCAACTAAAGTCACCTCTTTAAGTCTTAGTTTTATGATGATTTCTGTTAGCCAATTTCCATAATCCAAAGATTTCATTCCCAGTCTATTCTCAGCACTTTTATTCGGTTGAGCTAGTACATCTATTGCATAGACACAATATTTTGAGGCTAAATTAGGGAAGGAATCTAAAATTTGTGGTGCGCAACCTCCTGTACCGTGTATAAGCATAAGAGGAGGTAATTTAGTATCACCAACGATAATTACATTGGTTTTACCGAATTTGGTTTCTATTAGTTCCTCTGTATAATTAACCTGTAGTTCTTTAAGTTTTTGATTGTATAGACTTAAAATTTTTGATTTTCCTTCTTGTGATTTGAAAAACATTTGCAGTTCGTTTTTTGATTGATGAATTATGAATTGATGATTACAACATTTCCAACCTTACGGCCAGTTTCAAGATAGTGATGAGCATCTGCTATATCTGAAAGCTTGTAACTTTTATCGATATTTGTATAAAGTTTACCTTGTTTAAACAAATCTACCAATTCTAAAAATAATCGTTTTAACTCCTCAGTCTTTTTTATACCTGTAGCTGCAAATTTCACTTTCTTTGAATTAAATAACATTCGATAAAGAATTTGACCACTCAATACTGGCGTCATAAAAACACCATTAGAACTTATTAGTTTTTTAGAATCTTTATAAGATAGTGTTCCAACCGAATCATAAATGACATTATACTTCTCCTGTATATTAGCCATGGATGTTTTTGTGTAATCTATTACTTCATCGGCTCCTATAGATTTTACAAAATCAATATTTCTTGTGCTACAAACTGCTGTAACTTTTGCGCCCATTACTTTTGCTAATTGAACTGCTGCTGAACCTAGACTTCCAGATGCACCATTTATTAAAATATGCTGACCTTGTTTTAAATCAGCTATATCTTTTAAGAAGTTGTAGGAAGTTAAAAAACCATCACAAATAGGAGCTGCTTCTAAATGAGAAATATTATTTGGTTTAATTTCGATAACTAAATCTTCTGAGACACATAAAAATTCTGCATTACAACCATTGCTAAACAATTTTTCACCAAAAACCTCGTCGCCTATATTAAATTTAGTGACTTGTGACCCAATAGATTCTACAACGCCTGAAAACCCTGTACCCAATGCCGTATTTTTCGGTTTAAATAAACCTAAAAACAACCTTCCATATTTGGGCACTCCTTGGCGCATCATAGTATCAGCTCTTGTAACAGAAGAAGTCTTAATCTTTACTAAAACCTCATTAGGTTTAGGTGTTGGTTTCTCAGTATTAATAATCTGAATAACTTCTGGGGAACCATAGTTTGTATAAATTGCTGCTTTCATAATTGCTATTATTTACTGCAAAGTTGGTGAATTCTTGGGCTTTAAACGTTCGTGTTTAGAAATTAGAACTAATTAAGAGGTCATAAATGGTTAAAATAACGGGATGATTTTTGGAAACAAAGTCATTGATATTTGTTTAATCCATTTATAACTTTAACTCAATAATATAAACAATGTAAGCACAGCTTTTCGATTTAGTTTTCTTTATTCATCTAATCTCATAATCATTTTTCTAGCACCTAAATTAAGTTCTTGTTTTAGCAGTTTTCTGGTTGACATATCAATGTAATAAGTAATTAATGCCGTATGGTTTGAAATCTCGTCAGTAGTTACAACTTTCCAAACTTGTTTTAGTTTTCCATTATGTTTTGTGGTCGTTACTTCGGTACTTTTTATTGTTGCAGTAATAACCCCAATTTTTGATTTTGGATTGTAGTCAAAAATTGAAATAGTTTTTGAATAGCCATTTTTTAAAGGAAGAATCCTTAACAGTTGAGGGTAAAAGTTGCTATCAAAAAATGGTTCATTAACTTCTTCCGATATTTTAGTTTTGGAATCGGATTGCTTATCTAAATAATAACCTGTTATTTTTTTACCGAATTGTAAAACCATATCTCTCTGTTGATTGTATGAAGAATGATAAATTGGCTTAAAATTCTTTGTTCCAACAATAGTACTATCTACCCAATTACTAGGAGATTGTTTCATAACTACAGTAGTTATAATAGTGACACTATCTTTTCCTTTCTTAATTTTAGTAAAAATGTCTCCTATTTTAATTTCTATTGAATCCTTTACCATGAACCAAGACATTTTTGTTGTTTCTGACTTGAGTAAATTAATATTGCCAGGATTATTTTGTGGGCTTAATAATTGTTCTTGGCTAGTGACTTGAGTAGAAATGCCAAGAATAAACAGCGAAAAGCAAATTATTTTTTTCATTTTATAAGATTTTTACGTTTTTAATTCCAAATACCAGTTGCAGCGGTCTCTTTAGCGAAGGTTTCAAAACTTTTTGCAGGTCTACCCAACACTTTTTCAACATCATTATAAACTTCTTGGTTATTAGGATTACCTAATACGTCTTGAAATAGATAACCGAAGAGCCATATATATGATTCAGGAAGTCCAGCTTGTCGCATACCATCTTTAAATTCTTCAATAGAAATAGGTACAAATTGAATAGGTTTATTAGCAGCTTGAGCCATAATGTCAACAACTTCTTTGAAGGTTCTTTTTTGTGGTCCTGTAACAGTTAGGGTTTGTCCGTTATAACTATCATCTAGTAGGACTTTTGAAACTACATCTGCAATATCATTAACATCAACAAATGGAATTTTTGCTTCAGGCATTGGTAATGCGACTGTACCATTTAATACAAACTCTAAAAATGCACCTTCACTAAAATTTTGATTAAACCACGACGCACGAACAAGTGTAAAGTTTAAGCCAGAATTAGCGATAATTTCCTCACAAGCTTCAGCTTCAGTTTCACCTTTCCCTGAAAGTAATATTACTTTTTCTAATCCAGCTTCTAAAGCCTTTTTGCTTAGCGTGCTAATGGCCTCTCTTGAGCCTGGCACTGCCAAATCAGGATAATATACAATATAGGCTCTATCCATTCCTTTCAATGCCTCATCGTAAGTATCTGTGTTTTCCCAATCAAATACAGGGTTAGTTTTTCTACCAACAACTCTAACATTATGTCCTTGTTGAGTTAAGTTTTCTGCTACTCGGCGACCAGTTTTCCCAGTTCCTCCGATAATTAAAATGTTTTTTGATTTCATGTTTTTTAATTTTAAATATTAATAATTGTTCTGTTTTATTTTGTGTAAATAAGACCTATCAGCAATAGGGCAAATGAGGTAAAAGAGGAAATGGTTCGTTGAATGTGCCATCGTTTCCATGGTGCTTCAAATTGGGTTCTTAACTCTTTAAGCTCAACTGAAGAAAGCTGCTCCAATACCGTTTTATCAAGTAGTTCATTGAGTGGCACATTTTTGAAAACCGTGATAAGACCAACACCCAAAAAAAACAAAATTGCTGCAAGAATAAATGACCAGAATATCGTTGGAGGTGTATTACGATGCAGGTAGGCATTAATGAATAAAAGTATCACTGGTCCAAAAAACACAATGAGAAAACTACGGTTGATGATGGCGCGGTTCATTGCTTGAAATGATTGCAAGAACCCTAAGTCATCTAATCTACCAATACCAGGTGTTATGGCATTAGACCATGTAAAACACAGTCCTGCTGTTAGTCCTGTAAATAAGATGCTTAGCATTAATACGATAATTTTAAAGTTTATTTCCATTTTGATTGCTTTTTGTGGATGATATCCAGGTTAATAAGTCTTGATATACTTTAGCTGTGGGTTTTATTTTCCTAACGTTACAACGTTCAGAGTTCGTTAGAATATTTCCTCACTTTCTCTTTCATTTCCTTTTCGAGATTAGTGTCTATTACCTTGCCGTCTTTGAAATTATCATAGAAATTAGGCAATGAAAATGTGTCTGTGATTTTAGCTCCCATAAACGGGAAATAGGCCCTTGCAGATTCTAACACAGTGGCTCCTCCTCTACTACCTGGTGAGGTTGCCATTAACAGCATTGGTTTTTCTCTCCATACTTTCATGTTTACACGAGACAACCAGTCTAATGTGTTTTTAAATACTGCAGCATAAGAGCCGTTATGTTCTGCTAGCGAAACCATAAAACCATCGGCAGTATCAAACAAGTCGTTTAGTCTTTTTATAGCTGTAGGAATGCCATTTTCTGCTTCAAAATCAGCACCATAAATTGGCAATACATAATCATTTAAGTCTATTGAAACAACCTCTACTTTTTCTAATAAATTAGCAGTATAACTTATTAAACTTTTGTTGATAGATTTTTCACTATTACTTCCTGCGATTGTGATTACTTTTTTCATGATTATTCTTTTTTAAAGATTAGACCATCTATTGACCATTTCCCACTTCCATTTACTAATATGCTTAAGGCAAGACCTATTATGAGAAGTGAATATTCAAAGCCTTCACCTGCCTGATTACCAAACCAGTTCATGAAAAAGCCATGCTCTAGCTGTGTGGTGTAAATGATACCTATAAACATTCCTGTAAGCGATAATGCCCAAAACCTGCTCACAAACCCTAGAATTAGTGAGATTGAGCCAAAGAATTCAATCATAATTATTGAGAAGGCTACAATACTTGGCAATCCCATTTGTGAAGTGAAAAACTCCATGGTTGCTGTATAGCCATTACCGCCAAAAAGACCTAATAATTTTTGTGCACCATGTGGAAATATGACTAAGCCGAGTGTTAATCGTGCAATGCTAAATCCAATATTTGGACGTGTTATTAAAAGTGTTTGTACTAAATGTTTCATATTATTTAAAATTTAAAGTGTTTATAAAGTGTTTCGGTAATACACACCGAAAGATGTTTTTTCTATAGGATTAGATCCATATTGATCTAAGTCCAAACCAATACCAAATTGATGTCCATTGAGTGATACGCCTGCACGGAATTGCTGAAAACTTCTTGAATGTATTTTAAACTCATCCCAGACGGTTAAAAACTGTCCGTTGAACCAAAGAGTGATTTTATTGTTTATGGGTTTATTGAATTGAAATTGTGCAAATGCTTCGGCATAGCTAGCATCCTTTTGTTCAGAATACGCTAGCGTAGGAATAATTACAAATACGACTCGTGAATGTTGTAATGTGAACTTTGCTGACAATCGTTCAGAATATCCAGAGAAACTGTTGTAATATATAGACGGCCCAATGGCAATAGTTTTATTAATGTTCCAGAATAACGTTGGTTGCACACCTGTCTCATCAAAGACTTGGTTTTCGTCATCTCTAAATTTCTGAAAAAACGCCAGCGTATTAACACTTAGAGTTTTACTCTTATTAATAGTGTAACTAGAGTATAAAGTAAAATCTGTTTTATCAAAACCGACGAACAGTTCTACTTGTGTAAATTGTGCTTGTAAATAGTTTGCAAACCCAATTGTTAAAAACGATGTGATGATGATTACTTTTTTCATGCTACAAAATTCCGATAGGAAAACATGAAAAAAAATGAACTAGTTTAAGACTTTTAGATTCTATTGACTTTAGAGATAATTTTACTCATAAATTCTGGTGTAATGCCAATATATGCTGCTAAGTCTTTTTGGGTAACTCTATTAATAATGTTAGGATATTTCGTTTTAAAGGCAATATATCGTTCTTCGGCGGTTAAGGATATGCCATGGTTAGAACGCCTTATGTAGCTTATGAGTGACCTTTGATATAGTATGCGATAAAACCGTTCAAATTTTGGTATTTCTTGAAAAAGCAAATCATAATTAGCTCTAGAAATTCCTAATAATTCTGAATCTTCGGTAGCTTTAATAAAATAACGTGTGGGCTCTTTGGTCATAAAACTAGCCATGTCTCCTGTCCAATAATCTTCAACAGCAAACATAGAGATATGAGGCGCGCCACCTTCATCCAAAGTATACACTTTTAAGCAACCTTTTTTTATAAAGTACTCGTATGTAGCAATGTCGCCTGCCTGCATTAAAAAGCCTTTCTTTTTTACTTTTATGTCTGTAAGCAAAGAAATATACTTCTGTTTTTCAAGCTCGGTTAAATCAATAAACCTGCTAACATTATCAATAATAAGTTGATGTGAGTGCTCCAATTTCAAGATGCTTTTTCTACTATACTCAAATTTAAGTATTTGACGCTACTTATTGAAAGACTTCGCTTAATTTCTTAACAAAGCATCAGAAAAAAATAATTTTACAGGCTTATACTATATAAAATGTTGCTTTCATAATTGTAATGATTTACAACAAAGTTGCAACTTGTTTGTGTGATAAAGGTTCATGTTTGGAAATTGGAACAAATTCAATTATTCCATCAATTTCTCTATTTTGTTATCCGTTAAGTTCTGGATGTTCTTTGTGATTTTTTCGATATCCCAATGCCACCATTGAAGTTCTAAAAGTTTAGCAATAACTTCTTTTGAAAAACGCTTTTTAATTTCTTTAGCAGGATTGCCACCAACAATAGAATACGGCTCAACATCTTTTACAACCGTTGCGTTTGTGGCTATAATTGCTCCGTCTCCAATAGTTACTCCCGCCATAATTGTTGCGTTATAGCCTATCCAAACGTCATTACCAATGTTTATATCTCCCTTTTGAGGGTAGGATTTTCCTTCCATGGCATCTTCCCAACCATTATCAAAAACCGCAAAAGGATAGGTTGATATAGCATCCGTCAAATGATTGGCGCCATTCATTATGAACTTTACATCAGAAGCAATCATACAGAATTTTCCAATGATTAATTTGTCACCCACAAAGTCAAAATGGTATTTTACATTTTTCTCAAAGTTCTCTACATTTTCAAAATCATCATAGTAGGTGTAATCTCCAATAATGATATTGGGGTTCTTTACTATGTTTTTTAAGAAACATAATTTGTCGTAATGCTCAAGTGGGAATTTTATGTTTTTATCAGGTCCTGTCATACCGTTTTGATTTTTTAGTGATTCTTATGGAGTATATTTCCATTATCTGCATATACATTGGAAAGCGAATTAGTTTTTTTTCAATAATTTGTTCAACGTTTTTTTGGAACTCTCACTGCCCAATTTAACCGCCTTTGTGTAACTTTCTATGGCTTCTTCTTTTTGGTTGTATTTTAAGTAAGCTTCACCCAATGAATCCCATAAATTACCATCTTGAGGAAATAATTTCACATTGAGTTTAAACAATGCTAATGCCCAATCGGGCTGGTCTTCTTTTTTTAATCTGCTGTACCCTAACCTATTTAAAACCGCATGGTCGTTAAATTCATTTTTAAGTTCTTTCTTTAAAAAATCAGGTAATTTTTCGGCATCTGATGATGGATTGATTCTCATAAATTCATGAATCAATTCATAAATATTTCTGGGAATTGGTTTCGCGTTATAATTTGTATCAAAAATCATTTTACCTATTTCTCTCGCAACGTTTTCTGATTCAGGTCCTAAAAACGCATTTGTGATGTATATGACCACAACATCGTCATCTATAAATCGAACGAAGTCTGCGAAGTACAAACCATTACTACCATTATGAGCAACAATTTTGGTGTCTCTATCACTTTTAGATATGGCCCAACCATATCCATAATATGATGTCATTTTATCATTTTCAGCCACATATGCCGTTTCTTGGATTGCTCTTGTTTTGGACGTTAATACTGCATTGTTTTTTAAGGCCACGTGCCATTTGTATAAATCTTCTATGGTAGAATGTATGTCGCCTTTACCAATACTATACCAATGATTAGTGTTGTAAGGTAGGTGTTGTTGGGTTGTTCCCCAATCTGTCCATTTTTCATCATCTCGATTATAGTAATAGCCATGCGCCAGTCGTTCCGTACTAAAATTGATGCGTTTATATCCAGTATTCGTCATTTGGGCAGGACCAAATAGGTTTTCCTGTAGAAAAGCATTATAAGTTTGTCCTGAAACCAACTCCAATATAGCCGTGAGCATAATATAGTTGGCATTGGCATATTGGTAGGTTGTGCCAGGTTTAGAATGCAATGTTGACTCAAAAAATTCGTTTAAAAACTGTTCTTTACTTGCTTCATGATATCTAAAACCGCCTGTTCTATTAGAAATTCCAGAGGTATGTGTCAATAATTGATGAATGGTTATATCACTCTTATCACTAGGTGTCTGATTAAAATAGGAACTTATTTTATCGGATGTGTTAATTTTTCCTTGTTCCACCAATTTTAAAATAGCGGATGCTGTAAATTGTTTGGTTACAGAACCAATATTAAAAACAGTTGCTGGTGCGTTGGGAATTTTATTTTCCCTGTCTGCCCAGCCATAGCCTTTAGATAAAATAACTTCACCTTTTTTAGCAACCAACACAACACCAGAAAAGCCATTGTTTGCGCTTGACTCCAAATACGAGTCAACTCTGTTAAAGAGCTCTTTATTGGTGGTTTGAGAATGAGTGCTTAACGTTGAAAGCGTGATAAATGCAAAAATTACTATTTTAATAGATGATTTCATTTTGATGATTGCTTGTTATTTGAACCATATTCTAATGCCGCACCAATTGCTATGCCTAGTACAAACCATAATTGCATATTTGAGGTGAAATACCCTATAATAGTACCTAGTATGATCCCTATTCCTAATTTTACTCCTTTTTTAGTTTTTTTAATTTTCATTTTTTCCATTGTGCTGTTCTTAATTATATTATAGCAAAATTATAACAGCTTTAAATATGAAAAGTTCTACTTTAAAAATCAGAACTAACTATTACTTTTAAGGTAAGTATTCGGTGTTATCCCTTCTATTTTTTTGAAAAACGTATTAAAGACTGTTTTAGAATTAAAGCCACTATCATAGGCTACAGCCATAATGGTCAAGCCTTTGTTTTCTTCTAAAAGAATACGCTCTTTAAACTCTTTTACTCTGTAAGAATTCACATACTCTGAAAAGTTTTTTTGAAAGCCCAAGTTTAACAATTGAGATACATAATTTACTGGAAGCTCTAAGTAAGATGCTAAATCTTTTAAGGATAGATCTGGGTTTAAGTACAGTTTATAATCTATCATAATTTGGTCTAGTTCTTTACTATATTTTTTAATTTCGTTAGCATCTAGTAATGCCTGCTTATACTTTTTTTTCTGTTTATAGTTGACATTATCTGGAATGGCTTTTAGCATGATGTCTTTAAACCCTTTGTGATTTTTTACAGGTTTAAGAATTGGTGACGGATTTAATAATAAAATTAAAGGCAAGCGGTTATGATATGCTTGTGTTACAAAATCAACTACCTTTTCATTATTACCTAATAAGGCATTAACTAATATCAAAAACGTAAATGCCTTATCCACAAGTGCTGTTGTTAAATAGGTTTCTAATTCTTTTAATCCATCATTACACTTTTCCGTTTCATTGAGCTTTGCATAACACATGGTTTCACCACCTAATTTGGTGAGGTCTTTCACAGAAATTCCTTTAAGTGAACCGAAATATGTCAAAGCTTCATTTGGTTTGCCTGACATTAACAAACTAATTCCTATATAAATTGGAGGAAAAGGTAACATTGGGTCTAGCTCCAATGCCTTTTTTAGATAAGGTATTGCAGTCTCGTATTCTTCTTTCAAGTAGTATAAAAACCCCTTATAATGATGGTTAATGGCAGCGTAAGGATCTAACTCTAAAGCTTTATCAAGGTAATTACGTGCTGCATCTAATTTCCCTTCCACTGTTAAAAAGTTAGAAATGGTTAAGTAGATATCGTCTGCTGGTTGTATCTCTAAAGCGTTATTTGCGTGTTCGTAGGCCTTCTTAAGATTCCAATTTTGCCAACATTCAATCCAAGCTAAATTCAATTGTGATCTTGATGAATTCGGATCGAGTTCTAAGGCTTTTTGCAAATAAGGTTGGGCTTTTTTGTATGCTTCAAATGCAGGTAAAAGTCCCATGGTTCCCATATAAACATAGCCTTGATTAATATCTAAATAAGGATTTGGGAAATTTGGTGCTTTTTTAATAATACCTTCAAATATATCAATTGCCTTATATGTATTATCATAACCTAGTTTCATTAAAAAATACCGACCCTTAAGATATTCTCTATAAATAGCTACAGGAATATCAATAGGTTCTACTAGTTTATCTTCTATTTCAAGGTGGCCTATATGTTCGCGTAGTTTTTCTGCAATGAAGAGACTAATCTCATCTTGTATCTCAAAAATATTTTCTGGATTTCTATCAAAAGTTTCTGACCAGAAATGAAAGTCATCAACCGTATCAATCATTTGTACTGTAATACGCAATTTCTTTTTAGATGCCCTAACACTCCCTTCTATAAATGTAGCGACTTCCAGTTTCTCTCTTATCTCTTCAGCAGTTACTGTTTTGTTTTTAAAATAAAATGATGAGGTACGGGAAGTAACTGAAAGTTGTTTGATTTTTGCTAATGCATTAATAATTTCCTCTGTTAAACCATCACAGAAATACTCGTTGCTAATATCGCTGCTCATATTAACAAATGGTAAAACTGCTATGGATTTTTGATTAATCAAAGGTTTAATTTATAAAGGCAAATTTAAAAAATAAAAAATGAAAGTATGCCTAGCAACTAATTCAAAAAGCAATAGAAAAATCGACTTAATTAAGACTTATACAACTGTTTTGAATTCTATTTCCCGATACAATATTTAACTTTTCTTTATAATAAAGGGTTTATCGTGTTTGGGCAACAAATAGGATACAAAAAACTCATAAAAAGAGTAAAACAAGAGCAATCATTAATAAATTCATTTACGAATATAGCATAAAAAAACCGCTCGATTTGAGCGGTTTTCAAATAAAAGCACCAAGCTATTAATTGGCTATCCCAGAGCCTAAATAAGTACTGTTTGATACTTGGCTACCATCGGCAGTTATAAATGCCATAAATAGCTCTACAGTATCTCCTGCGTAGGTTGTTGGTATTGCAACAATTTGAGTTCCTACTGTTCTGTCTGCTCCATCTGTTAAAGAAATAGATTCTTTCTTTGATGGATTGTAAACCAATAACATTGCTTTATCGGTAGCATTGGCGTTACCTTCAGCAGAGTTATCATCCCAGTTAAAAGTTACCTCTCCAGCTGTTGCAAGATCTGTAGAAGGGTTCAAAGCAGCTGATAAACCTCCCCTACTTACTAATGCGGTTGCATAATCCACCTCAAAGTCTGGTTCGACTCCTGTGATGGCATTATTTAACACATAAGACATCGCAGCATTAAATGCTGTTTTCTTCACTGCTAAAAACTTATACCCTTTTTGGATAAATGGTTTAACAGCTTGAATAAATTCTAAAGTCACAGTAAACTTGTTTCTTTGGTTTACCTGACCTACAGTTCTTGGATTGGCTACACTTGAAGGTTTAATTCTGATGTAGTCAATTCCTTTCCAGCTTCCACCGATAATGTTTCCAACCTTACCGGAAAGCCCTCCTAAAATTCCTTGAGCAATTTTACCCATAACATAAATAATTTAAATGAAACTTACTTTTCTTCGGACTTGGTACGGACTTGACACGAAGTTGTACCTTCCGTTGAAATATATGGCAACTTTTATGCTATTCGTTGGATATGGATTTTGTTGCTTTAGATTGCTTCCTTTTGCATCAGAACTAAAAAAATGAATATTTTTTTTACAAAGAAAAAGAGAAAAAAGAAAGCCGTTTCTTTGATGGCGTTGACATACTGTCAAGTTTTTTGGAAAAAATATTGCTGATGGAAAGGGTTTTGAAATTTGTGCCTGACCTCAGGTGCAATATTTTTTTCAAAACCCGTAGGGCTTGAACTTTATAGTATGGTGAGCGTGGGATGAAGGAAGCCAGCTAACTTTGCAAACTTTTTTCTTCTTGTTTGTTCAGATAAGGGTGTTTAAGTCGCTCAAACATTAGTTGCCTAAAAGGTAAGGTTTCTTCAGTTGGATATGCGTTTAGGTAATTATACATTGCAATTGCCATATACCTTGCAAAACGATTGTATTTTCTAATCGGAATAAAATAAACACCTTTTAGATGTTCAAACTTATATATGAAGCCTTGAAGTGACAAATGACCTTTATCATACTTATATGCTATTAAAACTTTATCTGAATTTAAATCTGATTCTTCAAGGTATTTGAAATTATCTGCTATTAAATTCCAATCGAAATTTTCTCTAAATTTCCAATGCTTACCATTTTTCCTCTTATGAATAAGCTTGTCTTCTGCTTCGTCTGATGTAACAAAGGTGTTAACAATAAATTTATACTTTTTTAGCTTACCAAGATTGGTTTTGGATGATAGTATAAGGTTGACAATACTTTGGTTGTAGAATACTTCAAAACGTTTTAAAAACAAGAAAAAACGAAAAGCAGACATTGCAAATATAAACTCCCTTCGTTTTGCACCTGGTACAGTTATGTTATCGTTGGTAAAATGAATATTGAACTCTTTTCTTTTGTTATCAAAACCCAATGTTAAGTGTTCTCCATTATTTAAAGATGGAACATTAAGGATGAATCCTTTTTCATCGGTATAATTAAAACGCAGAAATAATTCTTTTAAGCCTTCAACCATTGTAGCAACTAAAGTTCGTTAGCAAAATCAATGGTGGTTTTTACAATACCAGCTATAAGTGCACTTGAGATTTCAGCACTCATTTCTTTTGCTTCTACAATTTGTTTTTCTTCTGACTTTTTTATTGAGTCCCTTAAAGCTTCAACTGCAATATCTCTTAATTTTTCTTTGCCAATTTTTTTGACTTTTTCAGATACCTCTGGATTATTGGATAAATCATTTACAACTTTTGAAGCTATTTCTTGAATTAGCTTTTCTTCGGCCTCGCGGTCTTTTACAATGTTGACTTTTGGTTCTGTGTTTTTGATATTTATTGTGACGTTCATCGGTATTAATTTTATCCAAAATTAACAATTAAATGAGCAGGTTAAAATGTAACTTTTTAACATCTAAATGTTTATAAGTTTACTTTTAGCAGGTAATCGCGTAGCGTATGGCGATAGCCATAATAGCGAGCCGCCAGCGAGTTGAGCAAGGGTGGTGTGGGAAAATAGCCCGATAGTGCTACCACACCTACGTTGAAAACGCAAGGGTGGCGCAGGTTTTTGAAGCCGTTGGCTTTAGCTTGGGTGTAGCGTGGGAAAGCAAGTGTAACAATTGAATGAAGCTATTGAAGGATGGTTACCGTTTTTAAATTTTAGCAATTGTGAGTACTTACCGTGATTAAGCTAATAAGGATTTAAGTAGATTAAGGAAATTGAGGGTTTTGATTTTACCTAATGAGCAATTGCCAATTTAAAAATGGGTTGAGTGGTGGCTGAAATAGCTGACTGAATGCGTTACTCTTGCTGTGCGCTTGCAATATAGAATAATCCGCTTTTGGATTTAAAAGATTATTTAATCAGTTATTAAAGCGGTTTTAAAAGTATTCGGATACTTCAATTTACTTGAAGCGGTTATTGTATATGCAAAATGGCTGCCATCAAAAACTGTGACACCCTGATTAGCCCGCAGCGAACAGCAGGCGAGCCAAATTATGAAGCAGCGGTTGTACCCCAATTTATATTTTGTGTGCCACGAGCGCACACCTTATTGGGGTTTGGGGTGCAAGAGTAGCAGCGGGTGAGGAAGTTGTGTAGTGTGTGAAGTAAAGCAAATACATAGTGCTAACGAGGATGTGTCACCGCAGTAGTGCTATGTATGGTAAGCACCAATGCAACGCATTTGTGATTATGCTTTATGGAACAAAATGGAACAACTGACGAACACCTTATTACCTGCTCTTCCTAAATATTTAATGTAGTTAAGAACTTTGTTATAAAAACCACAACGTATCTTTTGCATCCTCTGGAACACCGTTTTCAAAACGAGGTGCTATTTGGGCTACCATTTCGGGATATTTTATGGTAATTGGTACATTTTGTTGGCGTAAGGATTTCCAATACAATCTGCTGAACTGATATACTTGGGTTAACAATTCTTCAATCACCTCAACATCTTCAAAAGCATCTTCATCTGGACTGCTTATTTTTATCTTTATTGGAAATGGATAACCATCAGTATCTGCATAATAAATATCGTTTGGGTAACGTGCATTATTAAATAGTAAAAATTTATTTATTCCTATACGAATGTATGTACCACTTACAGGCATTAATTTATTTCCCCAATTTACATCGTAAGCAATTATATCTTCTGCTTCGGTTTTATTAATGTTCAGAATATATAAAGGCACTCCTAATTTTAGTTTGTTCATCCCATCAATAATTGGTTGTAGTTCTTCGTAACTCATTTCTTTATAAAAATGAATGACTACTTTATCTGCTTGAGCTACTGATGTAAAATCTCTAATTGCCTTTAATATGCTACCTGCTAATAATTCTGTTTCGTTTTGGTTGAAATATTCAAAATTTCTAAACAAACCATTGTTTTGAAAACTAAATGCACTTGCTATATATCTTCTGTTTTCGCCTTGATTGGTAAATGCTCCTACTCCAATTACCAATTCTTTTTTATCAGTTACTGCCAGCTTCCAAGGTGCACCACCTAATTTAGCGTGAATAGCTAATGCCATATTTTGCAATGAAAACTGAAAATTGTATTGGTCTTGGATGTTTACAATCATCTTTTCATAATCGACCACTTGGGTTACAATGCCCTCATTTAAAAACAGTTCTTTAATCCGGATGTAAATTTCCCTATTGTCAGGATCTGGTGTAAACTTATCGAAAGGACTTATATAAAATGCTGCATACTTTACATTTTCGTGGTCAAAAGTTAAACTTTCAAGCTGTTCAACTATTTCGGGTATTGGGTCATTTTCATTGGTGAACTCGATAAAATGCTCTTTTGAAGCTGTTGCCTTTATATTCACATAAGCTTCCAATCCTTTGTAATAGTTCTTTTCAGTATTTACACCTTCTTTTAGATTTTGATAGAAAGACAACACTGAATCTTTATGTGAGGTATGGCAAATGAAAAATATCTTGATATTTTGATTGTTTGGTCTTCTGTAAGGGTTTAAAATGTTCATAGCCTTTTTAGGCACTAAATGGGTTCTTTTATTACCATATTGGTCTTTACCAAACTCTAATAAGCCCAAGTTAGGGTTGATGTGATTGATGCGATTGCCAGGAACATCTATAAAGGCATCTTGCTTAAAAGGAAACAAGGTCTTAAATTCTTCTGTAAACAAGTAGTTTTTAGCAAAAGTAGTGATGAGTGCTACATACTTTTGGTATCTGTTCTTTGGTCTGTCTGGTTCTTCAATAGGTATATTTAAAGCTCTTGCCAGTTGTAAATTGAATATTGGAAAGGCTTGAGTAAATTCTATGCTGTTGTAAAACTCTTCTTTGTCCTCTGTATCAAGGTTCATTTGGTAATTGAAGGTTTTTTGACCATACACACAACGCTTAATATACTCTGTTTCCTCAATATCATTAACTGATTTTGTGAGGACTTTTGACGTACCATCATACGATACCACAAGTTCTGGTAAGTCTGTTAGTGTTGCAAACAGTATTTTGAATGAGAATTTATAGTATAAATTATAGTCTGCTGTATTTCCTTTTTTTGAAGGCATCCAAACCTGTACATCACGTACAAAGTTTTTGACCACGATGTAACCCTTTTCTAAAAAGTAGGTTTTTAATTGGTGTTTAAGGAATTGTTTGTATATGCGTAGTTCTTTATCCTTTATTAAATTTATTTTGATACTTGGGGCATTGGGTATTTCTTGGGTAAATGTGGTGAAAATATGCTCTAAACTTGATAAATCTGTATCTGGAAACGCCTCTTTTACCTGCTTTGAAAACTTTGATCTATGGATTGGATGGCTACCTTCAATATCTTCTAACGATAGATATATAACAGGTGTACTACTTGGCCATTTAAAATTGAGTATGTTCGTCTTTAAGTGTTCTTGCATAAATAATGAGGTGTTTTTGTATTTACATATAGTGAGTGATTATAGGTTATAAATAGACATCGTACTTTTCAAGTTTTTCAAATAGACCTAATATATTTTCAATGATTTCATTAATAAAATTCTTGTTGTCAAATACCAAGTTGTAATAAACAATATCCCTATCTTTCTCCAATAAAATATATCTTCCTTTAGAAAAGGATTTTAGAGTATTATATTTTCTAATTTCATCACCAAAGACTGTACTGTTATTGTGTACAATACAATTTCTCACTCTCCTTAAATTATTTATATATGACCAATGAGGTTCTAATTCTTTAATATCAACTTTAGCAGCTCTTGTTAAAAACAACTTTGCTTTTTCAAATTCACTATTACCACGTAAATCATCCAAACCAAACTCTTTATTATGCATTAAACAATAAGAATTACACACGTCTTGAATAGTCCGTTCTATAAAAGAAAACAATTGTGTAATCATTGAAGCCCTAAAACTTTGTACAAAATCCCTATCAATTTCGATTACTTTATCAACTAAAGTATCCTGTAAATGATTTAAATATTCATCCGCATACTTTTTAGGTTCAGCTTCAATTTTCTTCATTATTTTAGTATATTCCTTTTCGTGATTAGTCAAGGAACTATCAAAATGGTCTTCGACAAACTTTGCATAATTGCGAAAGGTTTGTAACTCCAAGTCTAAAAAGAAAATATTGTTATCTTTTCTGAAATTTGAAAGTGCGTTTATTCTTGACATTTCATTATTCTTTTTTTTGCTCACTTTTTAAAAGTCCATTTTTAATCAATTCTATAACATCCTCATCAGAGAATTGGTTTTTACTTTCAAGAAACTCTTCGATTTCTTTATCTGATTTTTTTAAACTTTTTAATAAACTTTTAAATTGAATACCAAACTTATTTTTTTGTTTAATGTCAAGTGTCATAGAAACCTCATCTTTATAAGCCATAAAAGAATCATATAATTTATGATAAACGTTACCTATGGCTCCAGCAAAAGGTATCATTGTTGGTGTTTCTGTTCCACCTTTTAAAATCTGATCACTTGAAATACCTGGATAAGGGTCAATAAAATAAATTGTTCTAATACCTAATTGATAGGCTTTTTTAGCACATAACTCACAAGGGCTTGCTGTTGTAAAAAGTATACCATTCTTAATACCTTGTCCTCCAAGTTTAGTAATTTGTAACATTGCATTTTCTTCAGCGTGTAAAGAACGTGTATGCACCTGATTTGCTTCACCTTCATAATGATTATGAACAGTCTTAAAGCAGAATGAACAATTTTTACCATTTAAATCATCTTTATTCTTGCTGTAGCTATCTTTAAAATAATCTGTCAAAGCAGTTGGGAAATTCTCTGGATACTCCCCTTTGTATTTGAATGAGGCATTTTGTGAGTGATTCCCCTTCTCAAACGGACTGTAATGATTTGATTCTTCTAATTCTTGTTTAGATTTTGGATTAATTATATCATTAATGTTCCTTAAATTACATGGTGTATGTCCTTTTGCAACATCATTCCATCCTACCGACCTAATATAAAAATCTTCATCACTAATAGCTGCGCCAACATTTCTTGAAATACACCCTGAATTTAATTTTGCCGTATGAGCTATTTGCATACACCTTTCTGGTGAACTCGGGGTTAATAAACCCGGTTGAGCAATTAAAGCCATTAACTTTAATAATTGCTCTTCTCTTGTAATGAAATTACGTTCCTTGAATTTTTCATTTAAATGCAAATCAAAAAACGTCTTTATATCCTCTTTTTTTAAGTTAAGTATATGATAATCGCTTTTCTGAATACAATTTTCAACATCAGGGGAAGAAAATAAACCTTTTGAAAAATCACCTGTTTTATATTCAACTTCATCAAGCTCCAACAGCTTATTTGCTACCTTTTCCCTCTCTATCTCGTCATCTATAATATGTTCAAGTCTTTTTTGTATTCTTCTTTTTGAATTTCCTATTACATCTTTAGTAGCGAGCATGTAAAATGCTGAATATCTTTCTTTAAAAAACATTATCTCTAATGAGTTTCTTAAAGAGTCTATTACTATTCTTGTTGGCATACCATTATTATTAGCCTTTCGTGCCTTAATTAGCCTATTTATAACCTCCGCAATTGTATAAACATGCTTAATTCCTTCCCCTTTCTCTTTAAGAGGATGGCCTGTTTGCCTAATATTACATGCTAAATAATGTAAGAAAAGTGTACGTCTGAAAAATCCATATTTTTCTAAAGCCATAAATAATTTATGACAAAAATGCTTAAAGTCTGATTTAAAGAAAATCTCATTTAGTTTAGACAAATCATCTTTAGATTTAATATCTTTTACCTCACCTAAACTTTTTATGTCATCTATTAATTCCTTGTATTCCAAATGAAGATTGACAATATCTTTAAATACATTTGATACAATATCCGAATTATCTTCACCTAATTTTTCTACAAAATATTTCTCTAAAATCTTTCTTAAAAACTTTAGGTTACCTCCCTCTTTGTTAAATAGATAAAAAACAATTACGTTTTTATACATTATTTTTTCAAAAGGAATCCAATTTCCTTTGAACTCCATAAATTCATTTAAAATCTTATACTTCCTATAAAAAAGATCTCTTGGGTCGAAATCGGAAAGAGGTCTTAACCCATCTTGCTTTTTGAATTTAGTGTAGCTATAAGTTAAGTGATTTGCTACCTTGGTACAACCTGACCCCGTACGGCCTGTTAAACCTATTACTACAAAATCTCGCCTTAATGAATATAAATTGTCTAATTTCATTTACATATTTTAAGAAGTTAGTTCTCTAATTTTTTTAATTCTTCAACAGTATAGTCTTTTGTATTTTGTGGACGAATAGAATAGCCTGCATAACCAGGGTAACCAGGATAACCAGGGTAACCAGGATAACCAGGGTAACCAGGATAACCTCTATAAGGAAAATTGAGTATTTTGTAGAAACGGTCATTATCAAAAATACTCCCCAAATAATTACCTTTTTTATCAACTGCGTGTTCGTCATCCCAAGGGAACCAACCAATCCAATTAGCATTACTATTAAAAAGATAACTATCTATTTTAAAAGCAATCCAGTTACCGCTTGAGTTAAACAAATATTTCATAAACTCTCATTTTTTTCAATCTTACTAATTTTTTCTTCAGCTATTTTGAGGATTTCCGTACTGTCTTTTTCGTTTTTTATCATTTGTACAATCTGTTCGGACATCCAAAGCTTAATTAATTTGCTTTCATCTACTTTTAATTCTTTTGCAAATGCTATTACCTGCTCTCGTCTTGCCAAACGGTTTCCTCGTTCAATCTTGCTTAAATAAGCCACATCCATATTGATATTAGCAGCCATTTCCCTTAATAGCAAATTGCGCTTTTCGCGTAATGAGCGTATGTATTCGCCAAACTCCATAATAGCATTAATTAGACTTGTCAGATTTTGTCTAATGTAAGAAAAAGAAAAAAAGAAGTAAGAAAAAGATATAAACAGTTATTAACAGAAAGTGAGGAAGTTAAGGAAATAAGGAAACTGTATTACTACACAAAGAAATGAGGATTTAAAATCCTCGTTTCCTTAACCGTGTTCGTACAGCTGATGCGGTGGTCTTTTTCAGGTTTTTGTTTAAGCAGTATTCTCAAAAGACCTACGACCAAAATTCGTCTGCTGATGTAATTACAGCATTGAATTTAAGATATTTACAGGAATATTGACCAAAATAAAATTACTCTAAATCCTCAATTCCTTTAAATCCTTAACAACTCATTTATTATAAGCTTGCTCGAAGCATCCAAGCCATTTTTTCGTGCTCTTCCAATAATGACCCCAACATACCAGAAGTACCTTCATCATTGTAAGAATTATTTATGTTATTTATGTTTTCACGAATAGAGTAAACAATACTTTCATGGTCAGACAGTAATGCTTTAATATAATCGTTACTATTGTTCTTGCCTTCGAATTTTTCTGTAAGATGGGTTAAATCCAAAAATTCGGCTAAAGTACCTGGTGTATAATGACCTATACTTCTAATACGTTCTGCAACGGTATCAATAAAACCATCTATTTGTCCAAACTGTTCTTCAAAAAACAAATGCATCGGTTTAAAGTCTGCTCCTTCTATATTCCAGTGTGCCTTTTTAGTCTTTGTGATAAGTATATACTCATCTGCTAATAGTTTAGATAATATTTCTGCAACTGCATTAGCATTTTCACTTGTTAATCCAATATGTGTTTTCATAATTAATGATGTTTATAAGGTGTTTCTATTAAGTGTAATGATAATCTGTCTAATTTAAGGATTAAATTTTACTTGAAATATTTGTTCAAGAAACATTTGTTAGATACTAAAAGTAACTCTAAATGATACGAAACAGGATAATTTAACTTTATAATTAGCAATAATTTGCTTATATTTACATCACCAAAAGGTTGGTAAAAAAGAAATCAATTAACTAAAACACAAAAAAGTATGTCAAGTAACAGAGGAGTTGTCTACAAAGGGGCTTGGAATTTAGAAGTAAATGATATTGCCTATCCCAAATTTCAAGATCCAAGAGGAAAAGATATTCATCATGCCGTAATCATTAAAGTGGTTTCTACCAACATTTGTGGTAGTGACCAACACATTTTTAGAGGACGTTTTACTGTTCCTGTTGGACATGTATTGGGTCATGAAATTACGGGTGAAGTTGTAGAGATTGGTAAAGATGTTGAATTTCTAAAAGTAGGAGATATAGTCTCCGTACCTTTCAATGTTTCCTGCGGACGTTGTAGAAATTGTAAGAAAGGAAATACTGATGTATGTGAGACAGTTAATCCAGAAGCTCCTGTAGGTGCTTATGGTTTTGATTTGGGCGGATGGCTTGGTGGACAATCGGAATATTGCTTAATACCTTATGCTGATTTTCAATTACTGAAATTTCCAGACAGGGAGCAGGCATTGGATAAAATGCTGGACTTAACATTAGTGTCTGATATTCTTCCAACAGGATACCACGGTGCTTTTGCCGCAGGTGTTACTACGGGGTCGACTGTTTATATTGCTGGTGCAGGACCTGTAGGTCGATGTGCTGCCGAATCTGCTAAACTTTTGGGAGCATCATGCGTCATTGTTGGTGATATGAACAAAGACCGTTTAGAACTGGTGAAAAAAGCAGGAATGGAAACCGTAGACTTAACTTTGGATGCAAGCGTAGCTGAACAAATTGAGCAAATTCTTGGAGTTCCTGAAGTAGATGCAGGAGTAGATGCTGTTGGATATGAAGCACACGGACATGGGGATGAGGATTATAAGAAAGAAAATCCGAATGCCGTAATCAATGACCTCTTTGACGTTGTACGTGCAAGTGGTGGTATAGGCATTCCAGGGATTTATACTCCTGTTGACCCGGGCGGAAGAGATGAAAACGCTAAACAAGGAAAACTGACTGTTGATTGGGGTAAAGGCTGGTTAAAATCATTACGTATCCAGACAGGTATGGCACCGATAGGGAAATACAATTATCAGATAATGCAAGCCATTCTTTGGGATAGAATCTCTATGAAAACTATTATGAACCCAGAGGTTATTACTTTAGATGAAGCACCTCAAGCTTATCAAGATTTTTCTGATGGCTCGAATAAGAAGTTTGTTATCGATCCACACGGTATGCTAAAGGGACGTTATTAATTTCAAAGAAAATAGATAAAATTAAAGGGGATGATTTAAAAATTATCCCCTTTTTTATACCGATTTAGTAATAAAAAATTGTTTGTTATTGTTCAAGGCTTTACTTGTTATGCCTTTACATTTATAACAACTTTTCCCTTTGTTCGTCCTTTTTTAACATAAAGCAATGCTTGCAAAGCATCATTAAAGGTAAAGACCTTATCTAAATTGGTCTTCACTATTCCTGATTCTACAAGTTCAGCAATTTCATTGAGTTGTTTTGCATTAGCTCTCATAAAAATTAAACTGTAGTAGGCTGACTTTAATCGAATATGTTTAGTGATTTTTCTTCTTCGCCAAGCTAAAATTAATTTAACGAAAAAATTCAACTTCATCCGGCTGGCAGTTTCTTTGTCAATAGGACCAACAAGCGATATTACTTTCCCTCCAGTTTTAATAACCTTAAAAGCATCTTCGGTAAATTTGTTGCCAAGTGTATCTAATACCAAATCAACATTACTTACAATATCTAAATAGTTTTGACTTTTATAATCAATAACAACATCAGCCCCAAGTTTCTTCACCCATTCAACATTTTCTGTACTGGTAGTAGTATACACATAGGCTCCCTTGTATTTTGCGTATTGAATAGCAAATGAACCTACACCACCAGAACCAGCATGAACTAAAACCTTATCTCCCTCTTTTAATTTTCCGCGTTTTAAAGCCTGAATTGCTGTTAATCCTACAAGTGGTAAACTGGCAGCTTCCTCAAAATTTACATTCTTGGGCTTTAGGCTAATAATATCTTTGTGTACAACTACGAACTCTGTAAAAGTTCCTTGTTTATTAACTTTTGAAAAAACTTCATCTCCAATATTGAAATCAGTTACATTTTTATCCTTATCCACTACAATACCACTGACATCATATCCTAAAGTAGCTGGCAGTTTGAATTTACGTACTGCTTTAAGTTTTCCTTCAATTACCTTAATATCCAAAGGATTAACACTAACAGAACGGGTTTCAATGAGCACTTCATCTTTGTTTAAGATTGGTTTTTGTATTTCAGAAATTATTACTTTTTCAGAAATATCACCGTAGCCTGTAAATTGTATTGCTTTCATTTTTTGATGCTTTACTAAAAGTTCATTTAGTTTTACTTGAAACAATAGAAAAACTAACTGTATTAAATATCTATTCTATCACATATAAATATACTGCCTGTATAGATTATCTAATTCTTGACGGATTTTCATTATAGTTTGTTCATCCTTATCATTAGAAGCTACCAAAAGTTGTTGCTCTTTTTCTGTAATCCTTTCACAAAGTTCATCAAGATTCTCACAAAAATCTTTTGGGTGGGAGAATGTTTCTTCCACGCTCTCATCTTCAACATTCAGTTTTCTTGCCGAAGTTACTGGTGTAACATTATGTTCTGCATTATAGGCTATTTGTCGTTTCCTGCGATTTTCGGTTTCATCAATAGCCTCTTTCATAGCAGGTGTAATATTATCTGCATACATAATAGCTTTTCCGTTGACGTTACGGGCCACACGACCAATCATTTGTATTAATGCATTAACCGAACGCAAAAACCCTGCATGGTCAGCATCTAAAATAGCCATTAAGGAAGCTTCTGGAATGTCCAATCCTTCACGCAATAGGCTTATTCCTATTAAAATATCAAATTCGCCTGCTCTTAATCCGTTGATGATTTCTGTACGCTCAATAGTTTTAAAATCCGAATGTAAATATCGTGCCCTAAAACCTTTATCTACTATAAATTCGTGAAGACTTTCTGCTGCAACCTTTGTGAGTGTAGTAATCAAAACTCGATTGCCTGCTTCTACACAGGTTTTTATTTCGCCCAACAAATCTTCAATAGCATTATCTTTAGGTCGTACTTCTACAACAGGGTCAAGTAAGCCTGTAGGCCTAACAACTTGTTCAACAACCCTTCCTTTTGAGACTTTTAACTCATATGCTCCTGGAGTCGCAGAAACAAAAATTGTTTGTGGTTTTAATTTCTCAAACTCCTCGAAACTCAATGGATGGTTATTCTTTGACGAAGGCAATCTAAAACCGTAATCAATAAGCGTGTCCTTACGTGCTTGGTCGCCTTTATACATTGCCGATATTTGCGGAATCATTACGTGAGATTCATCGATGAACAAAAGACCGTCTTTAGGCAAGTAGTCGAGAAGTGTTGTTGGCGGTAGTTTTGGGTCACGCCCACTAAAGTAACTTGCATAATTTTCCATTCCGGAACAATACCCAACAGTTTTGAGCATATTAACATCATCTGTAATGCGTTCGTAGAGACGGTCTGCTTCTATTAATCGATTCTCTTGATTAAGTTGGGCAATACGCTCTTCCATCTCTAATAAAATCTGGTCTGCCGCTTCGGATGCCTGTACATGGGACGGTGCAAATAACGTTTTTGGTGACACAGCGTATTGTGTGATGTCTTCTATATGGTTTCCTGATGCTGAATCGATATATCTTAACGAACTAACCTTTCCATTATCTATTACCAACTGTACTGCCTTATATTCAGAATCGGCAGGGAAAATATCGATTGTATTTCCATCAATTTTATAAACCCCTCTTTTTAAACTATGCTGTGTACGGTCATATTGTACTGATGAAAGTTGTTTTTCGAACTCATCAATAAGAATCGGCATCCCGAGTTCAAGATGCACTTGAAGCGCCTTATAATCTTTAGGGTCACCCAATCCATAAATAGATGAAACGGATGCTACTACAATTGTATCTTTTCGCTCAATAAGTGATTTTGTAGTTGAAAGACGTAATCGTTCTAATTGCTCATTAATTGACGAATCTTTTTCTATGAAACGGTCGCTACCAGGTAGGTACATTTCAGGTTGAAAATAATCATAATACGAAACAAAAAACTCAACCGCATTTTCAGGAAAAAGCTGTTTCATTTCTTGATATAACTGTGCTGTTAGTGTTTTGTTGGGTGCAAGAATCAACGTTGGACGTTTTAACCGATGGATGATGTTTGCCATTGTGAAGGTTTTACCTGAACCTGTAATACCTTTAAGTGTTTGATGGGTTGCTCCCGACTCTATTCCAGAAACAATTTGTGCGATTGCTTCGGGTTGGTCACCTGCTGGGGTGTTATTGGAATGTAAAATAAAAACGCCTGTTGACATAAAAATGGTTTCTGTTATTTCTGTTTAAAAATGATGTACAGACATAAAGATAGTCAAATTTCTGGCATACACATTATAGTAACTTATGTGCTTTAACCACAATTTCACCAGTAACTGGATATGGATGTTTCTATTGTGAATATTTCGGGAAAGGCTAAAAAAAAGTTGTCAGTCAGACTAATACTCTATTTCTAAAACATCATAAACTCTTTGTTTCTGTGGCAATTCTAAAATAGCCCTGTCACCCACTTTTTTATGAATTAGCATTTTGGCCAATGGTGAAATGAAGGAAATTTTCCCTTTAGAAATATCAGCCTCATCCACACCTACAATTTGGTATTTTTCGATTTGTTTTGTACTCTCTTTCTTGAGTGTTACAGATGCTCCAAAACGAATTTCATGCGGAGGATGTGTTTTTAAATCTACTACTTTTGCTGAAGAAATTCTGCTGTTTAGCAAATTTAATTTTGCATCAATATGATTTAAAGCTATACGACGTTCGTTTTCATCTTTAATACTTAATTCATTCTTTTCATCAAGTAGCACTTGCTTTTCAGTCAATAGTTCATCCATTCCCATTGGAGTTACATAGTTTGTTACACCTTCTGGTAAGTGGGCTCTTGGTGGTACTATAGGGATTTCCTCTTGGTCATCTTCTTTTACAAATCCTCTGCTCATAATTTATTCAGGTTTATCTTTTTTGTTTGAGTTTTCTTCTTTGTCAAGATGCAAAAATTTGAGACCAAGAGCTAACAACAACACTGAAATAGGAAGAATGGCAATTTCCCATTTAAGGTTGTTTATGTTAACAAAGACCGTTTCAAGAAACTTCACGAACAAAATTATAACAATAACCTCTGCAAGTACATTTTTGAGATGTCCAATATTAGGAGTTCGAACCCATTTTAGTACGCCATTTCCATCTTCATATTTTTTATTGGAAATGAACAATGTATATACACCATGAGCGAAAATAAATAGAATTAAAGCGATAAGAAAGGTGTCCAACGATTTGATAAGGTAGGTTGTAGCTACATCAGCACTATGTAAATGCGCTTTATCCTTCGGAACATAATCAAACAATACCACCCGTAACGCATTAATGGTTTTTAAAGCTCCTACCACAAACAAAAGTAATGACCCTATTAAAGAGCATATAACTGCAATCCAACTCACATAACGGAAGATGTAAAATAATTTTTTCATTTAATTCTTTAAATATTTTTATTTATTATACTTCAAATATAACATAAAATAGGCCTTTATTCTAACTCGAAATGACACCCAGCTTTGCCATTTTATCAATTTGAAAGCTTTTACTACATTAAATAAAACTTTTTTGGTTGAATAGGTTCGGGAATATCTTTTTCGTCCAATAATTGACGGATATTAATTTCAATTGTTCTGGACAAAGAAGTCATAGGTGTATCTGTCTCATGGTTGTCAAATGGGTCTTGAAGTTGATGTGCTAACTTTTGTAAAATGAAAAACAACATAGAAATAGAAAGTAGAATAATGATTTGTAAGAAAAGATTAAGTTGAAGCACAGGGGATAAACTTAAAAAAACAACAAACAAGTAGATAGATATATTTAAAGCTTGACCATATGTTGGTGGAAAAACGGTGTTTTTTATGCGTTCACATTTCCCCATAGAAGCTACTAATCTCGTTAGTGTTACTTCAAGTTGTGTTCTTGCAAACTCTTCAATCGTTTTTTTCTCATATAGCTTTCTAACGGCTTCTGTTTGAAGTTGATTTATAGCTAAAGGTATGTTGGATTGTTTTTTTATTTTTTCCAAATCCTCTTTATTTAACAGGTTTTCCCATCCGGAAAGAACATCTTGTTTTCTTAATGACTTGTCTAAAGCATAACACCAAGCAATTTGATAGTGGGCTATCTTGCGCAAAAGTTCATCATTCTCATTCAAATAAAGTTGAAGTTGTAATACCAAAGAACGACTATCATTCACTATGGCTCCCCAAATGGTTCGGGCTTCCCACCAGCGATTGTACGATTGATTGATTTTATATGACAGCAAAATAGATATGGCTATACCTAACGTGGTGGCAATACCTATCGGTATTTCAGGTGAAAAATTGGGGAAATATTTTGGTAACAAGCCAAAAATAAAGCCTAAAAGGACAACTATTATTAATGGAATTTTTATTTCGTTAAGTAAAAATTTAAAAGGGATTTTGCGGTTTATTATCATGGTGGTTTATGGTAACTAAAAATGAAAAGTTCATAATAATGAGTATTAAACTCAATCGATAAAACTAATGTACAATTTTTAAGCAATTGATGAAAATATTACAGATGCCTATACTAAAAAATGTAGGTTATAGTCGCAAATTATGTATAGTTTTTTCTCTTTTTGAAATAAAGAAACTAAATCATTGCAATTCAAAACCCTTTGACAATCAAACAATCTTTAAATAGACACCGTGTGCTTCTCTATGTATTAATCTTGCTTCTACAAACTTTGTAATATAACCCTCTGCTGTTTTGTGTGGGATGCTTTGTTTGATTGCCAGATCCAAATAATCTTGCCTACTGAATTTCTTTGGTAGGGTTTCTAAAAACCTTTCCTTTCGATTTAAACGTTTTGCCGCTTTCTGTTCTATCGGTAAATCGTTAAACACTTTACTACTGTGTTTTACCAAAATAGAAATAATAGTAAGCGCATTTTGAAAATCGACATCCTCACATTCTTTTACTTGGTTAACATCACCATCTTCCATAATGCGAAATACCGTAAATAACATCATTAAACGAAATGCAATTAAGCCTAATCGCCTTATGGTTGCAATATACTCTTCGGGTTGTAAGTTGATGTATTTGGTTTGTAAGGATTCAAAAAACGTATTGAATATCTGTTGTTGAGGTGTTGTTAGCCTTACTTCAATCTCTGGGTTATTCTTTAGTGTTTTATATAAGCCCAAAAACTCATTACCCAATTGTGAATAGTAATCATCTAAACCAACATTGTTGTTACTTGAAAATACGTTTTTCCAAGTAGGTTTTATATTCATATAATAGAACATAAAACGACTGAACAAACCATTTTCGGCATTTGGAATTAAGGTTGCTACTTGTTTAGGTGTACCTGACAATACTGTTGATAAACAAGGCTTTTCAATATCTACATACTCTCTATCTGTTCTACGATAATAGCTTATTGTTTCGTGATGGAAAGCTTTACGAAAACCATCGCTATAATTACCGTAATCGCTCTTAAAAGCTTGTGCTAATGTATCTCCTTCAGTTTCAAAAATCAATCCTTTACCTTCATTATCAGAAATTAATTGATATACTCCAGTAACACTATTGTTGGCAGGAATAAACAACATCCTTTCGGGTGGTTTACCTGGTTTCTCCAAGTTTTCATCTTTACCCTTGTTCATATTATACGTTGCCATTTCTGTATTAAATTGTTGTTTTAGTACTTTGGCTTGTTCACGTTTTAACTTATGTACAGGGTCTACCAAATTCTTAATTTGGTTAAGTCTGCCTTTACCTGCAGATGCAGGTGCGGTAACAAACAGGTATAAATTGGCAAAGACTTTACGTTGGTCGTAGATACCAAAGAGTTTAGGAAAGCAGGCACTAAAAGCCGTTAAAGCTCCTAACAACAAAATGTCCTTTTCCTCTTGACTGCTCGAAGGGTTTACAACTTGTTGTAAAAACTGCGGTAAGGTATTAAATACCTCATCTGGTATTGTTGGCATTGCTTGCTCTGGTACATCAACAACAGTTGCAACATTTGTTGCAACCTCGTTGTTGTTTTGTTGCTTCATTGGTTTTATACCTGCCTGATGCGCATAATGGTAAAACGTTGCAATGGTAATGCCGTGACCTTTAGCATTTAGGCATTTGTTAAACTGTTCGTCACATTCTTTTGAATCATAACCTACATAGTTTTTGCTTATTCTGTGGAAGTAGTCTCTTCCTGTTTCGCCATATTCTTCAGCTAAAGCAAATCCTAAATCTCTCCAAGTGGCATAATTTCCTGTTATGTCTATACCTGATTGCTCAATTGCTGAAATGTAGGTTTCAATGTCGTTATCAGCAACAGCAACAACATTCGTTGTTGCTTTGTTGCTTGTTGGTTGCGGTTGCTCTTCTGGAACTTCCAACCATTCTTTTGGATTAAATATTTTGGTCATAATGCTTGGTGTCTTTTATGTAAAAAGGCTGTTGGGTCGTATGGTAAAAAACAAGCTCTGGAAACGTCTTTACCTGACTGGTCAACCTCAATGTTATAAGTATGCTTAATATAATTGGCTACTGCCGTGAAATACTCTGAATGTGTTACTTCTGAAACATCTATTCTGATAATCCATTTTAGGCCATCACCAGAAGGTGATGTAAATAGCATTTCGGTTTCAAAGTATTCATCATTCAATAATTGTGTTCTTAACTCTTGTAGATTTTCTAAATGGTCAAAATCAATAGTTAATAGATTGGAATGCTGTAACAAATTGTTATCATTCCGCTTTTCAAACGTTCCTGAAAAAGTGACGTAATCAAAGCGATTAGCTTTGAATTTACGTGCTTCTTTTACATCGCTTATTGCTCTTAAATCTTCAGTAATTCTTTTGTATTTATCACTTGTGATTAATGCAAATACTTGATATAACCGCATAGTTTCCGCAGGAAACACATTGCGAACTGGGGCTTTGAAAAAGCTACAGTAAGCATACCAAGTATCGTCTGGACCATTCAACCAATCTAATTCGCTCTTTTCCTTGACTTCTAAATTGAGATGCAACTCTTGGTTAATCTTATGCAACAATTCTTCTTCATCGGTTATTCTAAAATGATATTGTGCAAAATCGAATACATCACCGTTAAAAGTTTTTAGTTCAGTATCTCGATGTGTTGCTATTACACCATCAATATGAATCCGTAAGGTTTCTTTACCACCATTAAAGGGGTTTCGGGTTATCCCACAGTCCCTTCCTTTTACAGAAAGGACTGCTGTATTAGGATAATACTGTCTTAACACGTAGGCATAAATCTTTAAGCCGTAATGTGTTTTGTCTAAAATTGCCTCTCTACTTACTTCCATCTTGCTTGAAATTATGATTGTAGTAGTTATCTTGAAGCAATTGCTCTACATCGGACACCTTGTAATAAAACTTACCCTTTACTTTGCTATAAGGCAGTGTTCCGTTGTCTCTCAAGGTCTGTAAGGTTCGCTTACTGATGTGTAAGGTCTGCAATACGTCTTGGTTGTCTATCCACGTATCTTTTAATACTTCTGCTCTCGAATGTCGTAACAACTCGATACGTGCCTTTAAGTCCTTTATTTCTTGTGAGAGCACCAAGAGTAAATCGATTATTTCAGTCATAACTTCACCGCTCCTTTCTTAATTAAGTAATCGGCAGCTTGCTGTTCGATTTCATCTTGTGAATCGACACGGTTACTCAATAACCATTGTTCTAATTCTGCTCTGTTGAAATAAATTTTCTTACCATTCGGTTTGTAATGCGGAATGGTTCCGGTACTTGTAAGCTTGTATAAATGGGATTGTGACAATTCCAAAAATTTACAGGCTTCGTTAAAGCTCAATACGTTTTTTACAATAATGTTTCTGTCTAAAACGTGTGCTTCGATAATTTTAAGACGTTCTAATATTTCGTCCATAACTAATTAATTTTAAAAATAGAAATGGACATCTGGCCAAATGTCATTCTTGGTTTTCAAGAACATGACAAAGGTTTGAAATTAGCTATCGGATTTTAGTAAGAGTGTAAAATGAGAGTAAGACAACAGTAAGATTTCTTACTAATCTTACTGTTTTTTATTGCAGTTGTTGGATAATATTGTCTATTTCTTCTTTTTCTTTTGGGTTGTGAACTTTGTTTTTATGAAGATTATTTGCCTTTAGAGGTGTTCCTGTTTTAGTAACAAACTTTCCAGAACGCTCAATTGAAGTTGGATTAAATCCTGTAAAAAAAGGTTTTAAAACATCTACTATATAACTAAACTGTGTGGTTTCGCATTGAAGATAAATTTCTGTATTACCTTCTGTAAAATCTTTTGCTATTAATAGGTTAAATAACTGTTGTACTGTAGTTCTATTATCAAGCATATCAACCCTTAATTGAAAATCGTTTAATACTTTCAAGAGTCCAGATGTGTCTTTATTTTTATAACCAAATGAGGTTTTAGGCTTACTTTTCGTTTTAGATGGCTTTTTAATTACCCCTTTTTTATCAGCTTCTATTTTTACATATACTGAAGTATCAAAATCTGTATCGTTAAAATACTTTTCTGCTATCTCTTGAATTGAAAATAAAGCAGTATCTGAAAATTGTCCGTATTGCTCTTGTAGTTCAATGTATAGGCGAATTGCGGACACTTTTAGGTAATTAATGATGTAATCAGTATCGTTGCCTAAATCGTTACTTATAGACTGCTTTTTGATGTAGGCGGCAATATCCTTTAGATACTTATCGTATTTATTAAATTGTCTTGTATATCTGTATTTGCTTTCGGGTTCTCCTGCATCGGTTGGAAATTCGGATTTTAATGCTGCTAATTCGGTTTCAGTATCATTTGAAATCAACTTAAAGTAATATTCTTTTTTACTGTTTAAAGGTCTTTTAAAGTTTACCTTAAAAACCGCATTATCAGCTTTTGGTCTTTCCTTTAATTCAGAGTTCTGAAAATTAAACTCTCTATCTGATCTATCGTCTCTATGTAAACCGTTGGTAATCGATACCAAGCTTGCAAATACATTTCCTTTCATTATAAATCCAATTGAATACGGTTAGCAGCTTCTTTCTTTTTATCATCAATTACTTTGGCGTAAATCTGTGTGGTTCTTAATTCTTTATGCCCTAATAATTTTGATACCGTGTAAATGTCTGTACCCAAAGTTAATTGTAAAGTGGCATAGGTATGACGGGCACAATGAAAAGTAATATTTTTAGTAATACCTGCTTTTAACATCCATTGTTGCAATTTAAGGTTTGACCAGGCACTATAATGTAAACCTTCAAAAACTTTTGCTTCGGGTTTTCCTGCTTCACCTAATAATTCTCTTGCCTGTTCTGAAATTGGTAATGTTTCAGCACCTTTGGTTTTCTTTTGTCTGAAACGTATGTAATAACCCATTTCTTTAGAGTGTTGGATTTCTGACCATACCAATTTTTCAATATCTGACCAACGTAATCCGGTAAGGGCTGAAAATATAAACGCATTTTTTAATAGTGGTAACTCACATTCTGTGTTGACTGCCTTTTGTAATTCATCAAGCGTTAAAAATTCTCGTTGAGGTTCTCCTTGTTTGAAATAATCGACACCATTAGCAGGATTGACTTTTAAAATACCATCCTTAACCGCTTGCTTTAAAGCTGCGCAAAATTTACCATAGTATGAATATTTAGAGTTTTGAGACAATTTTTTACCTGCTCTTGCCATAGCATCTTTGTCTAAATACTCTTTGAAACGCTCAACAAATGATTTATCCAAATCTTGGAAACTTACATCCGTAGGACAAAAGATTTTCAAGTGTTTTAGCATACTGTTCCAATTCCCGTAGTTGCCAGAGCTGGTGTTTTTCTTTTCAGCTAAAGCCGTAACATAAGTAATAAAACTGCCTTTTAATTTCTCAATATCCTGAAAGCCATAAATACCATTTTGTATTTCTATTTGACGTTGTGCGCAAATGGTTTCTGCTAATTGCTTGGTTTTCTTGTTAACCTCTCTTTCAGTTTTAGTTTTAGGATTAGGTGTAAGGTATAATCGCAAATACTCGGTTTTGCGTTTTCCTTTATGATAGTAATCTAAATACAGACTTATCTTATCATTCTTTTTGCGTTGTCTTAATGTTACTTTCATAGGATGTTAATTAAAGAGGTTTTCTATTTGCCATCTGGCTACAATACGTTTTCTTCCAAAACGGACTGCTTTTAAGCGTCCTTGTTGAATCATTCTTTGAATGGTCCATCTACTTACACCAATCAATTGTGAAGCTTCTGTCACGCTTAAAAAATCTTTGTTATTTACCGTGTTGAGACTTGGAATTTGGACAGCTTCCTTTTGCTGCTGCATATCCTTTGTGAGAGTAGCTTGTACTTTTTCTTTACGCTTACGTGCCTTATAAGCTTTTTTAGCGCAAGTATCACCACAGTATTTAGTTACTGTTGTGCGTGCTGTAAAAGCATTACCGCAATGTTTACAGGTTTTTGGGATGTATAAATTACTGCTCATAAATGGTGCTTTATGTAGCGTTATGGTGCAACGTGGGGCAATATGGTGCATCATTTCGCCAATCTTTTAGCCAACAGATTTGGGCAACAAATCCGTATTTAAGGCAACAGATATACAACAAATTTAGTTAAAAAAGAGCAAAAAAGCAACAAAAAAGAGAAGATAAAAATTTGTAAAGTCAATAAAATCAATACATTAATAAATAAAAGAAAGTAAGTTACTTCCCGATACAGAAGTTAGCAAATATATTACCCAACAAATCATCATTAGTAATTTCACCTGTAATTTCTCCAAAATGATAAAGTGCTTGGCGAATATCTATAGCTAACAAATCGCCAGATAAGCCAGACTCTAAACCATGCTTAACTTTATTAACTTCTTCAAAGGCTTTTAAAAGTGCATCGTAATGCCTTGAGTTAGTGACTATAGTTTCATTATTACGTAATGCTCCAGTATTAATTAAATTTAATAATGAACTGGTTAACTGTTCCACTCCAAAGCCTGTTTTTGCAGATAACAAATGAACATTAGAAACTTCTGCGTTAAGTTTTGCTAGTTGTATATCATCCAACTTATCAATTTTATTCGCAATTATAATAAGAGGTTTTTGAGGGTATTTATTTTTTATCTTTTCAATTTCTATTTGTACTTGATTAAGATTTGAAATACTATTCAAACTATCAAAAAGATAAACAACAACTTGAGCTTGGTCTATTTTTTCGAATGTTTTTTTAATCCCTATACTTTCAACTATATCTTCTGTTTCGCGTATTCCAGCTGTATCTATAAAACGAAAACCTATACCTCCAATTGATATTTCATCTTCAATAGTATCTCTAGTCGTTCCTGCAACTTCAGAAACTATTGCTCTATCTTCGTTTAATAAGGCGTTTAAAAGTGTTGATTTGCCAACATTTGGTTCGCCAACAATAGCAACAGGAATACCATTTTTAATCACATTTCCTACAGCAAAACTGTCAATCAATCGTTTTAATACGAAACCTATTCTATCAACTAAAGATTTAAACTGAGTTCGGTCAGCAAATTCAACATCCTCTTCAGCAAAATCAAGTTCTAACTCAATTAATGAAGCAAAATTTAGAAGTTCTTCTCTTAATTTAGCGATTTCAGACGAAAAACCACCTCGCATTTGTTGCATAGCGATTTGGTGAGAAGCTTCATTATCACTAGCTATTAAATCTGCAACAGCTTCTGCCTGGCTTAAATCTAATTTTCCATTTAAAAAAGCACGCAAAGTAAATTCTCCAGCACTTGCCATTCTACAACCATTTCTGAGAAAAAGTTGAATAATTTCCTGTTGAATATAATTTGAGCCATGGCAAGATATTTCAACAACATCTTCTCCAGTGTATGAGTTTGGATTTAGAAATACAGAAACTAAAACCTCATCTAGTGTTTTACGACCTTCTACAATATGACCTAAATGAATGGTATGTGTTTTTTGAGTACTAAGCGTCTTTTGACTTTTTACTGACTTAAAATTAGCATCTATAATGCTTATAGCTTTTGGTCCTGAAAGTCTAATTACAGCAATAGCTCCTGCACCTGAAGGTGTTGCCAATGCAATAATTGTATCGTTTTCCATCATGCAACAAAAGTACTAAATTGTTAAATTAAAACTAACATATTTACATTTTCAAAATAAATAAGTAATTCCTGCTATATTTGCAGGAAAATAAAAGACTATGAAAAGTATACTTTATATATTATGTATTTCACTTGTTCTTGTTTCATGTAAAAATGAAAGCAAAACCGAAAGTAGTGATGGATTTTTAATTCAAGGACGTATAGATAACGCTGAAGAAAATACTCTAGTAACACTACTTAGAAATGAAAACAGACAAGAAATTATTTTAGATTCTACCAGAATTAATGGAAATACTTTTGAACTAAAAGGAAATGTTGAGAGTCCTGATATGTATTTTATTGCCGTTGATGGCGTACAAGGAGGACTTCCTATAATTATTGAAAATGAAACAATAGATATCAATATTTATTCCGACAGTATTTCTGCTTCAACAATTAAAGGAGGAAAAGAAAACAACTACTTTAATGAATATCAAGAGTTTGTAAAATCTTTACGTAGTAGAAGCAATAAATTAGCAGCAGACTACCAAGTTGCCCAGCAACAACAAGACACAGCAAGAATTGCTGCTTTACGTAAAGAGTATGATGGTTTTATGAAAGAAAATCTGGCTCATGATTTAGAATTTATGACTAAAAATGAAGATGCTATTTTATCAGCGCTAATTTTAGAGCGAGCTTTAATGAGTAAACAAGTAGAATTTACTAAAATTGAAGACTTATATACAAATTTTAATGCGTCAGTAAAAAACTCTAGATCTGGAAAAGTAATTGCTGATTATATTTCCAAAAACAAAAAAACAGCCATTGGTAGCATAGCGCCAAATTTTTCGGCGCCTACTCCAGATGGAAAAACACTAGCTCTAAATGATATTAAAGGCAAAGTCACTATTATAGACTTCTGGGCAGCTTGGTGTGGACCATGCAGAAGAGAAAATCCGAATGTGGTAAAAGTATATGAAAAATATCATGACAAAGGATTAGAAATTATTGGAGTTTCTTTAGATGGTACACCTCAACAAAAAGACGCAAAACAAGCTTGGATAGCTGCTATTGCTCAAGATAAATTAACCTGGCATCAGGTTTCTAACTTACAGTATTTTAATGATCCTATAGCAAAAGAATTCAATATTAATTCTATTCCTGCTACATTTATATTAGATGCTGATGGAAAAATAGTAGCCAAAGATTTACGAGGTCAGGCATTAGATAATAAAATAGCTGAATTACTTGACTAAAAAAAAAGCCTTCTAAAAATTAGAAGGCTTTTTTTTATTATAATTTCCCCATTCGTTTTAAGACAAATAATAACACAATTGGTATTGCTAATAAACCAATCATTAAAAGGTTCGTTTCAAAAAGCCAAGTTGCTAAAAACAAAGTAATAATATAACCTCCTATAGCACCTCCAAAATGTGCATCGTGGCCTATATTATCGGATTTACTTTTCATTCCATAAATAGAATATAATAAATAACCAATACCAAAGACATATGCTGGAATTGGTATAGGAACAAAAAACATATATAAACTCATTTCTGGACGTAATAAGATAGCTGAATATAAAATTCCCGTTACAGCACCACTAGCTCCAACTGCACTGTAATGATACTCATCTTTATGAAAGTATAAGGACAGTAAACTTCCGAGCATCAAGCTACCAACATACACTAAAACAAAACTTAAAGCGCCTAAGTCTTGTATAACTACATCTGCAAAAAAGAAAAGGGTTAACATATTAAATAACAGATGCTGTGTATCTATATGCAGAAACCCAGAACTAAACATTCTAAACTGTTCTCCTCTTTTTATACCACCAACATTAAACTTATACTTTTCAAAAAAGTTAAAGTCGCCAAAGCCTTTGTAAGAAATTAATACATTTGCTACTATTATTACAATTGTTACAATACTTAAATTGCCCATAAATTTGAAACGTTTAAATCAAATATAATATATATTTGTTCTTGCAAATCTAAAATTATTTCATGCAATTTCTTGTTTACATCTTAATTTATCCATTTTTATATATAATTTCTATACTTCCATTTAGATTATTATACATGCTTTCTGATGTACTTTTTGGTTTTGTGTACTACATCATTGGGTATCGAAGAAAAACAGTTCGGCATAACTTAAGACTTGTCTTTCCTGAAAAGTCTGAAAAAGAAATTAATGCTATCGCTAAAAAGTTTTTTCACCATTTATGTGATATGATTTTAGAATCAATTAAATCATTAACCATTTCTGAAGCCGAAATCACGAAACGCTTTCAATTCAAACATATTGAAGAAATTCACAAACTAGAAAAAGCCAATAGAAGCATTGTTTTAATGTGTGCACACTATGCTAATTTTGAGTGGATTTTTATCGCTCAGCGATTTGTAAACCATAAAGGTTATGGTGTTTATAAACGCTTAGAAAATAAATATTTTGATCGTTTAATTAAGCGTATTAGAGCTAAATACAATACAGACTTAATCACGACCAAAGAGACTATTCCAACATTAACTGAAACCAAAAAGAGAGGCGAATTAACCATTAATGGGTTTATTTCAGACCAATCACCTAAGGCTAATAAAGCTTTTCATTGGAAAGAATTTATGGGCATTAAAGTCCCTGTTCATACTGGAGCAGAAATGCTAGCTAAAAAATTAGACATGTCTGTAGTATTCTTTGCTGTTAAAAAGGTGAAACGGGGTTATTACGAAACGACTTTTAAAACACTTGCTGTTAACCCTAAAGATTTTAAAAATTACGACATTACAGATCAATTTTTAAAACTTGTTGAACAACAAATTTATGAAGCTCCAGAATATTACTTATGGACTCACAAACGCTGGAAACATAAAGATAAAGTTCCTGCGAAATTTCAATAGTATTAAATTCCAGCGATTGCTTTTAATTCGTCAATAAACTTATCTGCTAAGGTGTCTGCGGCTACTTGTGATTTAGCTTCCGTATAAATTCTAATGATTGGTTCTGTATTACTTTTTCTTAGGTGCACCCAATTTTCTGGGAAATCTATTTTAACGCCATCAATAGTCGTTAAATTTTCATTAGCATATCTTGATTCAATAGTTTTCAATATTTCATCAACATTTATTTGAGGCGTAAGTTGAATTTTCTTTTTGCTCATAAAATAACTCGTATAAGTCTTTCGTAATTCACTCACTTTCATTTTTTTCTCTGCTAAAAGACTTAAGAACAAAGCCACTCCTACTAAAGAATCTCTTCCGTAATGCAACTCAGGGTAAATAATGCCGCCATTACCTTCACCTCCAATAACAGCGTGAGTTGTTTTCATTAACTCAACTACATTTACTTCACCTACAGCACTGGCCTGGTAATGCCCTCCATGCTTTTCTGTAACGTCACGTAAGGCACGTGATGAACTCATATTACTTACTGTATTTCCTGGTGTTCTACTTAACACATAGTCGGCACAGGCCACTAATGTATATTCTTCCCCAAACATGTCTCCATTTTCATCCATAAAAGCCAATCGATCAACATCAGGATCAACTACAATACCCAAATCTGCACGCTCTTTAACTACCATTTCTGATAGATCTGTCAAATGCTCTTTTAATGGTTCAGGATTATGCGGAAAATGACCATTTGGCTCACAATATAATTTTACTGGATGCACACCTAAGCGCTCTAATAATAAAGGAATAGCAATTCCTCCAGTTGAATTCACGCCATCTACAACAACCTTAAAGTTAGCAGCTTCTATGGCCTTTTTATTAACCAAAGGCAAGTCCAACACTTCATCAATATGCAAATCAATATACGCTTGATTTTTAGTAATCTTTCCTAAAGCATCTACTTCAGCAAAAGTCATGGAATCAGTTTCAGCAATATTTAAAATCTTCTCTCCTTCTACACCATTCAAAAACTCGCCTTTTTCATTTAATAACTTCAACGCATTCCACTGTTTCGGATTATGACTGGCGGTTAAAATTATTCCTCCATCTGCATTTTCCATTGGCACTGCGACTTCAACTGTTGGTGTTGTTGACAAACCCAAATCTATAACATGAATTCCTAATCCGACTAAGGTATTCATTACTAAATTTTGAATCATCTCTCCAGAAATCCTAGCATCACGTCCAACAACAACTCTGTAGTTTTCTTTATTCCGCTGCTGCTTTAACCAAGTGCCATAAGCTGATGCAAACTTAACGGCATCAATTGGTGTAAGATTGTCGCCTACGGTTCCTCCAATAGTTCCTCTAATTCCTGAAATAGATTTTATTAGTGTCATATATATTTAATAAGTTTTAGCAAATATAATAGTTCTAAATGGTATTCTTATATTATGAATTTGTAAATTCACACTATGAATTTTCTCGCCCACATTTATCTATCAGGAAATAATGATTTAGTGACTATTGGTAACTTTATTGCTGATGGCATTCGTGGAAAAAAATATACTATGTTTCCTAAAGACATCCAAACAGGAATATTATTGCATCGTCAAATTGACACCTTTACAGATGCTCATAAAACGGTAAGAGAAAGTACTAAACGCTTACATGAAAACTATAGCCACTACTCTGGTGTGATTGTCGATATTTTATACGATCACTTTTTAGCGAAAAATTGGAATAACTATTCTCATGTACCATTGGATGTGTATGTCGATAATTTTTATGATTCGCTACAAGATCACTTTGAAATTTTACCAACTCGAATTCAAAAGATGATGCCTTATATGATCGCTGATAATTGGTTGCTAAGCTATGCGACTATTGAAGGGATTACTAAAGTTCTTGAAGGTATGAATAGACGTACAAAAAATCGCTCTAAAATGAATCTTGCTGTTAATGAATTAGAAGCGTTTTATAATGAATTTGAAGATGAGTTTACGCGTTTTTTTGACGAGCTTATCACTTTTTCTAATCAAAAATTAATTGAATTAACCACATGAGAAAGATAGTTTTGTTCATACTTCTCTTGACTCTTTGTTTTTCTTGCAAACAGAAGAATATTGGTTTAGTCACAGAAAAAGCAATGGTGGTGTCTGCACGTGCCGAAGCTTCAAAAATTGGAAGCGACATCATGAAGCAAGGTGGCAATGCTTTTGACGCCATGCTTGCTACAGATCTAGCTTTAGCTGTTGCTTATCCTTATGCGGGAAATCTTGGTGGTGGCGGATTTATGGTATATCGCTTAAATACAGGAGAGATTGGCGCATTAGATTATCGCGAAAAAGCACCATTAGCTGCATCCAAAAACATGTTTCTAGACTCTCTTGGACAGGTTATTCCAAATTTAAGTACGCGTGGTGCTATGGCTGTTGGTGTTCCAGGAACTGTTGCTGGTACTTTTGAAGCGCATAAACGTTTTGGAAAACTTTCTATTGAAACCATTATGAAACCTGTAATCGCATTAGCTAAACGAGGTGTTGTTGTGACTGAAAAACAGGAAATTCGCATTGCAGAAAAACAAGAGGATTTTAAATTAGCTAATAAAACATCAATCTTATTTTCTAAGGACTGGAAAAAAAATGATACCATAAAATATCAAAATCTTGCAAAAACCTTAACTCGAATCATGAAACATGGTCCTGACGAGTTCTATAAAGGAAAAAGTGCTAAAATACTAGCTAAGTGTATTCAGGATAATGGTGGTATTCTTACTGAAGAAGACTTAGCCAAATACCAACCTAAATGGCGAACACCAATTACCTTTAATTATGACGATTTAAAAATCATTTCCATGTCTCCTCCTTCTAGTGGAGGCATCGTATTAGCTCAAATACTAACCATGTTAGAACCTTATAACTTAAATCAATTTGAACATAATTCAGTTAAAGCTATTCAGCTTATTGCTGAAGCCGAACGTCGTGCTTATGCCGATAGAAGTTTCTATTTAGGTGATCCAGACTTTGTAAACATTCCGCAAGAAAAACTAATTAGTACGTCTTATTTAAATGATAGAATGTCTAGCTTTTCTTTTGAAAAAGCGACAGATTCCAAAAACCTAAAGCATGGTGTAATAGACCTTATTGAAAGTGATGAAACGACGCATTATTCTATAGTTGACCCTTTTGGGAATGCGGTTGCTGTAACCACAACTCTTAATAGTGGTTTTGGCTCTAAATTGTATTGTGAAGAATTAGGCTTCTTTTTAAATAATGAAATGGATGATTTTTCTAGTAAACCTGGTGTTCCAAATGTCTATGGATTAATTGGTGCTGAAGCGAATAGCATTCTACCTGAAAAACGAATGCTAAGCTCAATGACTCCTACAATTGTTGAAAAAAACGGCAAACTTTTTATGGTAGTTGGCACACCTGGAGGTTCTACCATTATTACTTCTGTAGCCCAGACCATCATTAATGTACATGAATATAAAATGGGCATGCAAGACGCTGTGGATGCGCCTCGCTTTCATCATCAATGGTTACCTGATGAAATTAGAATGGAACCGCATTCATTTTCTGAAAATTTAAAACAACAGCTTGAACATAAAGGCTATATTATAAATGAAGAGCGCACTCCTGTTATTGGTAAAGTAGATGCTATCCTTGTTTTAGACAATGGAAAACTTGAAGGTGGTGCTGATAAACGTGGCGATGATGCAGCCGCAGGATTTTAATGTGTTATTATGAAACTATTTGATGTAATTATACTCACTCAAAAAGATTATATAAGTCCAAAACATATTGATACTTACGTGCAAAATGTTTTATATGAAGATGAATTGGTTCAAAAAGCTCTTGAATCACTCGGATTAACAGTTAAGCGTGTCGCTTGGGATGACTCACATTTTGAGTGGACATCAACACAATGTGTACTGTTTAGAGCGACTTGGGATTATTTTCATCGCTTCAGTGAATTTTCTCAATGGTTAGAAAATGTAGCTAAAAAAACCATTTTATTAAATTCTGAAACGATTATTCGCTGGAATATAGACAAACATTACCTATTTGATTTACACCGAAAGGGTGTTCATGTCGCAGATACTTATTTTATCGAACAAGGAACCACTGAAACCCTAAAAGAATTGCATAAAAAGTTAAAGTGGAATGAAACTGTATTAAAACCCTGCATTTCTGGTGGAGCTAGACATACTTATAAATTGAATTCTGAAAACATAGCATCACATGAAGCGCTCTTTAAAGATTTAATTTCTAATGAATCTATGATGTTACAACCTTTTCAATACAATATTGTAAGCAAAGGTGAAATATCTATGATGGTATTTAATGGCACATTCACACATGCCATTCTTAAAATAGCAAAATCAGGCGATTTTAGAGTACAAGATGATTTTGGTGGAAGCGTTCATAATTATACACCTACTCCAGATGAAATTACCTTTGCAGAAAACTGTGTAAAAGCTTGCTCAGAATTACCAATCTATGCTAGAGTTGATATTTTTGAAGATAATAACAAAAAAATTGCACTCGCCGAATTAGAACTTATAGAACCTGAATTGTGGTTTAGAAATTATCCAGAAGCAGCTACTGTACTGGCTAAATCAATTTATAAAAAACTAAAATGAAATTAAAACGACTTTTAAAAATAATTGCTGGAATTATCATCTTCCTCACCTTGCCTAGCCTACTCTTTTTTGGATTTTTATACTTTAAATACAATGAAGATTTACCAACAGGAACTCATAGTGAACAAGCTGATTTGTTAGCAACAAAAATGTTAAACGCATTAGATTATGAGGCTTATAATGCCACCGATTATATCGAGTTTACGTTTAAAAAGCGTCATCATTATAAATGGCATAAATCAGAAAACACCTGTGAAGTTTACTGGAAAGACTATAAAGTCTATTTAGATTTAAACAACAGTGCAAACAACGACGTTTATCAAAATGAGCAAAAAATTGAAAGTCCTGAACACATCCAAAAAGCAATAGACTATTTTAACAATGATACCTTTTGGCTCGTAGCACCTTATAAAGTCTTTGATCAAGGTACTGAACGACGTGTAGTCAAAACAGAAGATAGCAAAGATGCACTATTAATTACTTATACTTCTGGAGGCTCTACGCCTGGAGATTCTTATTTGTGGTTTTTTAATGAAAAAGGCAAACCGACTCATTTTAAAATGTGGACGTCTATTCTGCCTATTGATGGCTTAGAAGCCTCATGGACAGATTGGACCACGACCGAAACTGGTGCGCAACTACCTAACTTTCATAAACTTTTATTCTTAGGCTTAGAAATTGATGATATAAAAACAACGCACTAATTATTTAGATCGTTGCCCAACAAACTGCTGATCCTTCAATTTAAATAAGACATTAAATGTGGTTAAACTTCCATAAATTCGGGTAATGTATTGCTGCAAATCTATTTTTTCTTGCTCCTCTAGATTGCTTGAATTTACTTTCTGTTCCATGACACGTAAACGGTCTCTAACCATAGTTATCTTATGAAAAAAATCGTCAATCTTTACTTCTTTACTTTGCAAATTTGTGTCACCTGGTTCTAGAATAAGTTTTCCGCCTTTCCATTTATCAGCAATAGGTACTATTTCAGTCGCATCACTCCATTTTTTTAAGATCGACACTAAACTACTTTCAACCTCATAAAAGCTTACAGTATCCACATCATCTTCAGCAGCTTCAATAACTTCAAAATCGCTATCTAAGTCTATCGTTTCTAAACCATTTTCAATAAACGTCACCCAATAGTGTTTTGATGTGACATTAGTAACCACACCTTTACCGAATTCATTATGGTTAATTCGTGAACCAATTCCTAATAATTGCATATAAAAACGTATTTATTTTATTTCCATTCTTTACCAAAAAATATAGATCTAAAATTATTAAAATAATAATTAAATCCTAATTAAATATCTTTCGTATTGACAAGCAAAAATCGTAACTTTGCAACTTTGTCATTTTATGTCCAAATTCGAAGAAAATATTGAAGTTCAAGGTGCTCGTGTTCATAATCTAAAGAACATTGATGTGACTATTCCTAGAGAAAAACTAGTCGTTATAACTGGATTATCTGGCAGTGGAAAATCGTCATTAGCGTTTGATACTATTTATGCTGAAGGACAACGTCGTTATATTGAAACGTTTTCGGCTTATGCGAGACAATTTTTAGGCGGATTAGAACGTCCTGATGTGGATAAAATAGATGGGCTTTCGCCTGTTATTGCTATTGAACAAAAAACAACAAGCAAATCGCCACGTTCTACGGTTGGAACCATTACTGAAATTTATGATTTCTTACGTTTATTATTTGCTAGAGCGTCTGATGCTTTTAGTTATAATACTGGTGAACAAATGGTAAGTTATAGTGATGAGCAAATCAAATCGCTAATTATTGAAAGTTTTCATGGCAAACGCATTAACGTTTTGGCTCCTGTTGTACGTTCGCGTAAAGGACACTATCGTGAATTATTTGAACAAATTGCCAAGCAAGGCTTTGTAAAAGTAAGAACTGACGGTGAAATTAAAGACCTTGTAAAGGGCATGAAATTAGATCGCTACAAGAATCATGATATTGAAATTGTTATCGATCGATTGAAAATTGATGACACAGTCGACCATGACAAACGTCTTACCGAATCCATAAATACAGCAATGTATCATGGCAATGATGTGCTTATGGTTTTAGATCAAGACACTAACGAAACCCGCTTTTTTAGTCGCAGTTTAATGTGCCCTAGTTCTGGTATTTCGTATCCAAACCCTGAACCAAATAACTTTTCATTCAATTCACCTAAAGGGGCTTGTCCGAAATGTAATGGGATTGGTAAATTGTACCAAGTCAATGCACAAAAAATTATTCCAGACGATAGTTTATCTATAAAAAATGGTGCATTAGCGCCTCATGGTCCTGAAAAAAAATCATGGATTTTCAAACAGTTTGAATTGATTGCACAACGTTTCGACTTTAAGTTAAGTGATGCGTATAAAACAATTCCTGACGAGGCTAAACAAATGATACTTTATGGTGGAAATGAAAAATTTACTGTCGATAGCCAAACCCTTGGTATTAAAAGAGATTATAAAATAGATTTTGAAGGTGTCGCAAACTTTATAGAAAATCAGTATAAAAATGCAGATTCTACATCCTTAAAGCGTTGGGCAAAAGAATATATGGATAAAATTGATTGCGACGCTTGTCATGGAGCAAGATTGCGTCAAGAATCCCTTTATTTCAAAATAAATAATCAGAATATTGCTGAACTTGCCAATAAAGACATTGTTGATTTAGCTGAATGGTTTGATAAATTAGATCAGCATATTTCAGAAAAACAATTAAAAATTGCTGAAGAAATCATAAAAGAAATAAAAGCTAGACTTCAGTTTTTATTAGATGTTGGCCTTAATTATTTAAGTTTAAACCGAAGCTCAAAATCGCTTTCAGGTGGTGAAGCACAACGTATTAGATTGGCCACACAAATTGGTTCGCAACTGGTTGGTGTACTTTATATTTTAGATGAACCTAGCATTGGATTGCACCAGCGTGATAACGAAAAATTGATTAATTCATTAGTATCATTACGCGATGTAGGGAACTCTGTTATTGTTGTTGAACACGATAAAGACATGATAGAACGCGCAGATCATGTTATAGATATTGGTCCTCATGCAGGAAAGCATGGCGGAGAAATTATTAGTCAAGGTACGCCTGAAGAACTTTTAAAGCATTTTACCCTTACAGCAGATTATTTGAATGGTACAAAGCAAATTGAGGTTCCTAAAACACGTCGAAAAGGCAACGGAAACTTTATGGAACTTAAAGGCTGTACTGGAAATAACTTAAAGAATGTTTCGATAAAATTACCTTTAGGAAAAATGATTGGTGTCACTGGAGTATCTGGAAGTGGAAAATCGACCTTAATTAACGAAACCCTCTATCCTATTCTTAACGCTCATTATTTTAATGGTGTAAAAAAACCAATGCCATATAAAAGCATAAAAGGTTTAGAACATATCGATAAAGTGATCGACATCAACCAATCACCAATTGGAAGAACACCTAGAAGTAACCCTGCTACATATACTGGAACCTTTAGTGAGATACGTAGTCTATTCGCTAAAATACCTGAAGCCATGATTCGTGGCTACAAACCAGGTCGTTTTAGTTTTAATGTTAAAGGTGGTCGCTGCGAAACCTGTCAAGGAGGCGGTTTACGTGTGATTGAAATGAATTTCCTCCCAGACGTTTATGTTGAGTGTGAAACCTGTCAAGGGAAACGCTTTAATCGTGAAACCTTAGAAATTCGCTATAAAGGAAAAAGCATAAGCGATGTGTTAAACATGACCATTAATGAAGCTGTTGAGTTTTTCGAGCACATTCCAAAGATTTATAAAAAATTAAAAACCATCAAGGATGTTGGTTTAGGCTATATTACACTAGGACAGCAAAGTACGACACTTTCTGGTGGAGAAGCGCAGCGCATAAAACTAGCTACAGAACTAAGCAAACGCGATACTGGAAATACATTTTATATCTTAGATGAGCCAACAACAGGATTACATTTTGAAGATATTCGAGTGCTTATGATTGTACTTAATAAGCTTGCCGATAAAGGAAATACAGTCCTTATCATCGAACACAACCTAGATGTTATAAAAACGGTTGACTATATTATTGATATTGGTTATGAAGGTGGAAAAAATGGTGGAGAGATTATAGTTGAAGGGACTCCAGAACAAGTAGCAAAACATAAAACGAGTTATACTGCACATTTCTTAAAAAAAGAATTAAATTAGCAAGTTGCTGAAAAGAGAAAGGATTAAAATTAAAATACATGAGAACAGAACAACATACAAAAATTTGGAATGCCATTAAAACAAACGATTCATGGGCAATTTTTAAAATCATGGGTGAATTTGTTAATGGCTATGAGAAACTAAGTAGAATCGGACCTTGTGTCTCTATATTTGGTTCTGCAAGAACTAAACCAGAAGACAGATATTATAAGCTAACAGAAAAAGTGGCTTCTAAAATAGTAGAGCATGGTTATGGTGTTATCACTGGTGGAGGTCCTGGAATAATGGAGGCTGGTAACAAAGGCGCTCATCTTGCTGGAGGAACTTCTGTAGGCTTAAATATTGAATTGCCTTTTGAACAACACGACAATCCTTATATAGATCATGATAAAAGCTTAGACTTTGATTACTTTTTTGTTCGTAAAGTGATGTTTGTAAAATATTCACAAGGATTTGTGGTTATGCCTGGAGGATTTGGAACTTTAGATGAATTATTTGAAGCCATTACTTTAATACAAACGAATAAAATTGAAAAATTTCCAATTATTTTAGTTGGAAAAGATTTTTGGGAAGGTTTATTCGAATGGGTGAAATCTACATTATTAGATAAATTCAATAACATTAGCGCTAAAGATTTAGACTTAATTCATCTTGTAGACACAGAAGATGAAGTTATTAATATTCTTGATGCTTTCTATAAAGATTACGGATTTAGCCCTAACTTCTAATCCGTTTTTGTATTTGAAAACAATAACCATCAACAAATGAAAAAACATTTAGCAATACTATTTATAAGTATCTTAAGCTTAAACTCTGTTTCTGCTCAAGATACATTTAAAGCAATGTTTTACAATTTGTTGAATTTCCCTCTACAAACTATTCCTGAAAACAGAATCGATTATTTAAGAGAAATACTCATTGAAGCACAACCAGATATTTTTATGGTTTGTGAATTAAATAATGAAACTGGAGCAAATAGTATAATTACTATGATACAGTCTGATGTAAATTCGAATTATGAAAGTGCTGTTTTTATGCTAAATACTTCTGATGATGATTTTGGAGACCAAAACGACCTTCAGAATTTATTGTTTTTTGACAGCTCTAAATTTAGCCTAGAAAACCAAAACGCTATTACCACTGTCTATCGAGATTTTAATCACTATACTCTAAAATTAAATACGGTAGATCAAGATATAAACCCTTTATTTCTAGAAGTTATAGTTGGGCATTTGAAATCTTCAGATGGTTCAGAAAATCAAGCGATTCGACTAGAAATGGTTCAAGATTTAACTAGCTACTTAAATACTTTACCAGAAGACAGCCATGTCTTACTTGGAGGCGATTTAAATTTATACCGAAGTTCAGAAGATGCCTTCCAAGAATTAATTAATACGACTAATGTAATTACTTTTGTTGATCCTGCCAATAAAATTGGGTCTTGGCATAACAACACTAATTTTATTGAAGTGTTTACTCAATCTACTAGAACCACAACTGGAATGGGTGGAGCAACAGGAGGTTTTGATGATCGCTTCGATTTTATACTAACTTCTGAAAGCATGGAGATGTCTTCAGAAAACCCTAACCCTGATTTGTATTTTGTTGATGGCTCGTATGAAGTTTTTGGCAACAACTCAAATTCAAATTGTTATAATCAAGCTATAACTTCTACCGATTGTGGAGAAGATGGCGATGTATCAACTCCAGATTATTCCGAAGACATCAGAAATGAACTCTTCAATTTTAGCGATCACCTTCCTGTAATTCTACAAATTGAAGCAAATCAACTCTTTTTAAGCGTTCCAGAATACACCACTGCAAATTATTATGAAATAATTGGCACAAATATTATTTCTAATACGTTAAATTTACAAACCAACAATCAATTACTTACCACTAAAAAACTAAACATTTTTAACACTTTAGGTCAGTTGGTAATGACCTTAGCTATTGATAATGCAGAAACTCATTACATTGATGTTTCCCATCTATCAAGTGGTTTATACTACATTACCACGCCTAATTTGCATGTTGAACCTTTAAAGTTTGTAAAAGTAAATTGAAATTCCGTTTTTTAACCTTCTTAGTATTCACTTGTGTGAATTTTATAAGCTATAGTCAAAATACTATTGACCTTAAAGCGACATTTGACATTGACAAAAGGCAAATAAAAATTGTCCAAACAATTCAGTATCAAAACACAACCAACGATGTCTTACAAGAGGTTTATTTAAATGATTGGAGTAATAGTTTTTCTACTAAAAGCACACCTTTAGCCATTCGCTTAGCTGAAGAATACAAAAATGAATTTCACTTTGCTAAAAATGAAGACCGTGGATTTACTGTCATTACCTCTTTAAAACAAGATGGTTTTGACGTCTCACATGAACGACTAAAAGATCAGCTCGATATTGTTAAAGTGACACTCAATAACCCATTACAACCTAATGAAGTTTACACGCTTCAATTGGATTATATTGTACAAATTCCTAATTCTAAATTTACACGTTATGGTGTTTCTTCAAAAGCTAATATTAGCCTAAGGTATTGGTATATAACTCCTGCTGTTTATGATGGAACTTGGCATTATTTTAGTAATAAAGATTTAGACGATGCTTATATTCCTAAAGCGAATCACACATTTTCAATCGAATATCCTGAACGTTATATTTTATCTACTGAATTAAATCAAACCGACCAGAAAAAAGTCGACGGAAATATCATCACACAGCTATCTGGTAACGACAGAGTTAACTCTAAATTATACTTGTCATTATACCCTCAATTTAATACTGTTGAAACCGATTATTTTACCATAGTTTCTAATATTGATGACGAAAACTTAACTCAGACCGATCGTGTTATTCTTACCGATAAAATTGCTGGTTTTGTAACAAGAAATCTTGGCGATTATCCTCATAAAAAACTGCTTATAACAAATATCGATTACAAAAAAAGCCCTATTTACGGACTTAATTTATTACCAGATTTTATTCGTCCATTTCCAGATCGTTTTCAATATGAACTAAAATTGGTTAAAACCACTATTCGCAACTACTTAGAAAACGTTCTCCTTATTAACCCTAGAAAAGATCAGTGGTTAATAGATGGATTACAGGTCTATTATTTAATGAAATATGTGGATGAATACTATCCAAACATGAAAATTTTTGGAACACTTTCTAATATTTGGGGCATCAAATCCTTCCACGCTTCAAAATTAAATTTTAATGACCAATACCGCTATTCCTACTTAAATATGGCGAAAACCAACATCGACCAACCATTAACGATGGCTAAAGATTCGCTTTTAAAATTCAATAAAAATATTGCCAACCCAAATAAAGCAGCAATTGGTTTGCAGTATTTAAATCACTTTGATGAGACTCTAAAAATGGATAGCTCTTTATTAGAGTTTATAAATATTCAAAAATTAAAGCCTACATCAACCAAAGATTTTGAAACACTTATTAAGTCTAAAGCCAATAAAAATGTGGACTGGTTTTTTACAGATTATCTAAGCACTACTAAAAAAATAGATTACACGATTAAAACAGTTGATGCATCTAAGGACTCCATTAAAGTAACAGTTAAGAATAAAAATAAAAACAGTATGCCTTCGGCTTTATTTGAGCTCAAAAAGGATTCTGTACTTTCTAAAACTTGGATTAACACCAAAGATCAAAAAACAATTACATTAGCAAAAAGTGATGCAACTAAATTGGTCATAAATAAGGATGAAGCTATTCCTGAAATTAACAATCGAAACAATACAAAATCACTAACCAAATCGTTATTTAACAGACCTATACAAATAAGGCTCATAAAAGATGTAGAAGATCCTAGATACAATCAAGTTTTTATCATGCCAATTGTAGAATATAATAATATTTATGATGGTTTAGTCTTAGGTGTAAAACCGTATAATAAGTCTGTACTAAAAAAGCCTTTCACCTACAAACTTGCTCCTCAATATGGCTTAAAATCAAAATCGCTTTCAGGTTCTGCAAATATTGTATATCATCAATTTATAAATAATGTCGATAATTTATATAAAATACAATATGTCTTAACTGGTAGCTACTCTAGCTATGCAGAAGATTTATTTGTAACCGTTTTCAAGCCAAATATTACATTTAATTTTAGAGATACAGGAAACTTACGCTCCAATAAAAGACAGTACTTAAATTTTAGATACGTAAGTATTAAACGTGATAAGGATGTTAATAATATCCTTCAAAGTGAAGCAAAACCCAACTACAAAGTTTTTAGCATTAGGTTCATAAATAATAACCCAGGCTTAATTAATTATACTAGTTGGTTTGCCGACTTTCAAGCTGCAGAAACTTTTAGCAAAGTGTCGTTTAATTATGAATACAGACAACTGTTTCAAAATAACAGGCAACTGAATGTCAGAGTCTTTGCAGGTGTTTTCCTAAATAACAAAAACGAAGCAACCAATGACTATTTTAGTTTTGCTTTAGACAGACCTACAGACTATTTATTTGATTACCAGTATTTAGGACGCTCAGAAAGCACAGGACTTTTCAGTCAGCAAATCATTATTGCTGAAGGAGGTTTTAAATCAAAATTAGAAACTCCATTCGCTAATCAATGGATGGCAACAGCAAACGTAAGCACATCAATTTGGAATTACATTCACGCGTATGGCGACATTGGAACGCTTAAAAACAAACACCACAGCGCAAAATTCGTCTATGATTCTGGACTCAGAGTCAATCTTGTTGAGGACTATTTTGAAATCTATTTTCCAGTATATTCCAATTTAGGATGGGAAATTTCACAACCACAATACAGCCAAAAAATACGCTTTAAATTTACCGCAGATATCCAATCCCTTTTAGGCTTGTTCAGAAGACGTTGGTACTAATCAAACCCTGTTTTCTATCTTTCTTTTTTTGGGTGTTTGCAAATTAAAAATTTGCAACGCGCTATACGCTGTATCTTTTTTTAGCAGAACCAATTCAGCATAAAAAAAGGATGTCGCTGCTATCGCTAACACGAATTTTAGATTAAATAATCTTTAGCAAAAACACAGAAAATTATATTATATTCATTATTATTTACTAAAATGGCAAATAAAATGATAATTCTTCATTTTTTTAAGACTTATCAGCATTGTAAAAATGGGTAATTATCCTTAAATTTGTAACCATCTAACACATTGTATATGCAAACAAATCCAAACTTAAAAAAAGACTTATCGTTTGAAGACTTTAAAGCAGAAGTGCTTAATGATTATACCATTGCAGTAACCTCAAGAGAGTGCAGTTTATTAGGTCGTCGAGAAGTGCTTACTGGAAAAGCAAAGTTTGGAATATTTGGTGATGGTAAAGAAATACCACAACTCGCTTGGGCTAAAGCCTTTAAAAATGGTGATTTTCGCTCAGGATACTATCGTGATCAAACCTTTATGATGGCCATAGGAGAAATGACAATTCAACAGTTTTTTGCTGGTTTATATGGACATACAGATATTAATCACGATCCAATGTCTGCTGGTCGCCAAATGGGCGGACATTTCGCTACACACAGTTTAGATGCACATGGCAATTGGAACGACTTAACCAAACAAAAAAACTCGAGCGCAGACATCTCGCCTACTGCTGGACAAATGCCACGTTTGTTAGGCCTCGCACAGGCTTCAAAAATATTTAGAAACGTTAAAGGTATTGATACCACCAATTTTTCTAACCAAGGGAATGAAGTCGCTTGGGGAACGATTGGTAACGCGAGCACCAGTGAAGGACTGTTTTTTGAAACCATAAATGCTGCAGGTGTTTTACAAGTCCCAATGGTCATGAGTGTTTGGGATGATGAATATGGTATTTCTGTACACGCGAAACACCAAACAACAAAAGAAAACATCTCTGAAATCTTAAAAGGATTTCAACGCGATGAAGATCATAATGGTTACGAAATTTTTCGTGTAAACGGTTGGGATTACCCTGCTTTAGTAGATACTTATCAAAAAGCATCACAAGTGGCAAGAGAAGAACATGTGCCCGTTTTAATTCATATCAACGAATTAACACAACCTCAAGGACATTCAACGTCTGGGTCGCATGAACGCTATAAAAATGCTGAACGCTTAGCTTGGGAAGCCGAGTTTGATTGTAATGTAAAAATGCGAGAATGGTTAATTTCTAATAGCATCGCAACAGACGAAGAATTATCAGCCATTGAAAAAGACATCAAGAAGCAAGTACGTGATGGAAAAAAAGCAGCTTGGTCTGCTTTTAACAATCCGTTAGTGCAAGAACGCGATGAGTTAGTGGCATTAATTGAAAGTGTAGCAAATTCGAGTACAAATAAAGTTTTTATCAATAAGCTTAAAAATGATTTAGCATCTATTGTAGAACCTATCAGAAAAGATATTTTATCTACTGCTCGTAAAACTTTACGCTATGTGGTAAGCGAAACATCTTCAGAAAAAACACAATTAACGAACTGGATTAATGCGTATATCGAAAAAATTCAACCAAAATATAGCTCTCACTTATACAGTCATTCAAAACATTCAGCCTTAAACGTTAAAGAAGTAAAACCGACTTACGATACGAATGCTGAAGACGTTGATGGTCGTTTAGTGATTCGCGATAATTTTGATGCAATTTTCAGCAAATATCCTGAAGCTTTAGTTTTTGGAGAAGATGCAGGTCATATTGGCGATGTAAATCAAGGTCTTGAAGGCATGCAAGAAAAATATGGTGAACTACGTGTGGCTGATGTCGGCATTCGTGAAGCATCTATTCTTGGCCAAGGTATTGGAATGGCTATGCGTGGATTAAGACCTATTGCAGAAATTCAATATTTAGATTACATCTTATATGCTTTACAAATTATGAGTGATGATTTGGCAACCTTACATTACAGAACACAAGGTCGCCAAAAAGCACCTTTAATAATACGTACTCGTGGACATCGATTAGAAGGTATTTGGCATTCTGGCTCACAAATGGGAGGAGTTATCAATCTCATCAGAGGAATTCATGTTTTAGTGCCAAGAAATATGACAAAAGCTGCTGGATTTTATAATACCTTATTAGAAAGTGACGAGCCTGCATTAATTGTAGAATGTTTAAATGGCTACAGACTTAAAGAAAAAATGCCGACAAACATTGGTGAATTTAAAACGCCTTTAGGTGTTGTAGAAACTGTTAAAGAAGGCCAAGATATAACCTTAGTGTCTTATGGTTCTACTCTTCGCATCGTTGAACAAGCCGCAAAAGAATTAACTGAAGTTGGTATTGATGCTGAAGTGATAGACATTCAATCCTTATTACCTTTTGACTTGAATCACGATATTGTAAAAAGTGTTGCAAAAACAAACCGTCTCATGGTTATTGACGAAGATGTGCCTGGTGGTGCTTCTGCTTATATTTTAAACGAAATATTAAATACTCAAAATGCATATCAGCATTTAGATAGTCAGCCACAAACATTAACAGCGCAACAACATCGTCCAGCCTATGGTACAGATGGTGATTATTTTTCAAAACCCTCTGTTGAAGATGTTTTTGAAAAAGTATATCATGTGATGCATGAAACAAATCCCAATGATTTTCCAAAATTGAGATAATTAAATCATCTTAAAGAATTAATAAAGCCTTTCAATATCTACTTGAAAGGTTTTTTTTATATTTATAGAAAATCAATCAAAAAACATGCTCACCAAGCAAATTAAAGAAGAACTCAGAGGCACAATTTTTAAACACTTAGATGGTATAGCAACAGCTCCAACTACTTTTGCATTACATAAAAAAGGCGTTCTTGATTTTCTTCTTCAAAATTCTAAAGTTTCAATCGAAACACTTACAAATCAATTTAATGCAAATGAAGGTTACCTAAATATTGCATTACGTGTTTTGTGTTCGCAAGGCTGGCTCACTCAACATATAGACAATGCTTCAGATACTATTTTTTATGAAATTAATAAAAACAGTCAAGAAGCTTTTCAATGCGCTTCTATTTATGAAGATGCAGTTAAGCTACTCTCCTATTCGGTGAAATTTCCAGATGAACGCATTGGTTCAGATGCTTTTATTGCCTTAGAACGTATTTTTAAAAATTATGAATCTCGCTTCGGATTAGATGGAAAAAGCGATATTGAGCAACAGGTTTTAAAACACATTGAAGGCTGCATTGTTGGTCCAATTATAGTATTATTAGGCGTAAACGGATTATTTCATAAATATTTTATGGAAGCTTCTTTTACTGCTGAAGAATATCACAAAGACCCAGAAAGTTTTAAAAAAATACTCGATTTCTTTTCTTATTTAGGATGGTTCATTAAAAAGAAAAACACCTATCAGTTTACAGATCAAGGCTTGTTTTTTGCTAAACGCGCAAGTGCTTATGGTGTGACTGTGTCTTACTTACCAACTTTTTTACAACTCGATGAGTTACTTTTTGGAAATCCTTCAGTTTTAAAAACTGATGCTCCAGAAGATACTGAGAAACATGTGCATAGAGAAATGAATGTTTGGGGAAGTGGTGGCGCACATTCTACTTATTTTAAAGTCATAGATCAAGTCATCATCAAACTTTTCAACAAACCTATCGACGAGCAGCCAAAAGGCATTCTAGATATGGGTTGTGGTAATGGCGCGTTTATTCAGCATATTTTTGATGTTATAGAACACCAAACCCTTCGAGGCAAAATGCTAGAAGAACATCCATTATTACTTGTTGGAGCAGACTTTAATCAAGCCGCTTTAAAAGTCACCAGAGCTAATTTAATTAAGGCCGACATTTGGGCTAAAGTCATTTGGGGCGATATTGGAAGACCAGATTTATTGGCTAAGGATTTAAAAGATGATTATAATATAGATTTAAAAGATTTACTAAATGTTCGTACTTTTTTAGACCATAACCGCATTTGGGAAGTTCCTAAACAAAAGACTGAGAATATAAGCTCGTCATCTGGAGCTTATGCGAGCCAAGGCAAACGCATTAATAATAATGCTGTAGAAGATTCGCTTAGAGAACATCTGCAAAAATGGAAACCTTATGTAGAGCAATTTGGACTTCTTATTATTGAGCTACATACTATTGATTCAAAATTAACAGCTGCCAACCTTGGAAAAACTGCAGCAACAGCCTATGATGCAACACATGGATTTAGTGATCAATATATTTTAGAAGTTGACGTCTTTCATAAAATAGCAACTGAAGCTGGACTAAAACCAGATCCAAATCATTTTTCCAGATTTCCAGATAGCGATTTAGCAACAGTAAGTGTGAATTTATTAAAAGGATAAATGGAAGCAAAAGACAACCCTTTAGTAACGAGAGATTGGTTAGCCATTGAAAGAACTAAACTGGCTAACGAACGTACTTTTTTAGCGTATTTCAGAACGTTTATTGTTATTCTAGGCACAGGAATTACCATTCTAAAATTAGAACTATTTAGTGAGCTTAAATCCTTTGGAATTGTATTAATCTTAGTTGCACCAATCCTTCTAATTATTGGAATTATTAGATTATTCCGCGTCAAGCGTACCATAAAAAAACATTATAAAATCTAATATTTAAGATTTTCGTTTTTACGAGAAATACATATGAAAACAGCGACAGTAAAACAACTCAAAGACGAACTTAAACATCTTTCTTCTGAAGATTTAGTCAATCTATGTTTACGTTTATCGCGTTTTAAAAAGGAAAATAAAGAGCTTCTTACCTATTTGCTATTTGAAGCCCATGATGAAGACAGCTATATTGAAAATATCAAACTTGAAATTGACGCTCAGTTTGAAACGATAAATCGAGCAAGCTATTTCTATATCAAAAAAAGCGTTCGGAAAATTTTAAGGCTTATAAAAAAGTACAGTCGTTACTCTCTTAAAAAAGAAACGGAAGTAGAACTCCTTCTCTATTTTTGTCAAAAGTTAAAAAGCTTTACACCTTCTATAAAACATAATGTAACACTTACTAATATTTACAACAGGCAAATTGCTTCAATTAAAAAGATTATAAATGGATTACATGAAGATTTACAATACGATTATACTTTAGCCTTAGAAGCTTTACACTAAAACTACTTGTACTCAATAATTAAAAACACTGCAGTACTATCTCCTACATTTAGGACTTCATGTTCAGTAACTTCATCATTACTAAAATGAATTCCTGTTTTTACATCTACAGTTCGAGTGCCTTTAGCGTCTGTAATTTTAAACGTACTGCCTTTTAAAGTATATCCAAAATGTGGTTGATGTTGGTGCTTTTCATGTCCAACACCAGGAGCAAAAGTGCATTTTAAAACTCGTAGTTCATCGTTATCCTTTAAAACTTCACAAACTTTTTCACCTTTCCAACCTGCTTCCAAAGGATCTGGAAGCTTCGAAGTTGGCTTACAGCCAACAAAAATTACAGCAACTATAAAGAGGACGCTTTTCATTAACTCATAATTCTTACTAACAATTCTTTAAGTAAATCACCTTGAGGAACAGCATTAGAACCAACACCTTTGCTTTTTACATCAAATTCTCGTAAAATCGCAATAACACTACTCACTTTTTTCATTGGATAGTTTCTAGCAGCAGTAATATATTCACTTACAAAATAAGGATTCACTTTTAAAGCCGAAGCCACATGTCTTGGGTTTTTATCTTTCAAACCATGTAAATGCAACAATTGAGAAAAGAAATTAAACAATAAAGAAACAGTCACAACCATTGGGTTATCCTTTGGGTTATCAGCAAAATAATGTACAATCTTATAGGCTTTTTGCATGTTACGTTCGCCGACAGCTTTTCGTAATTCAAAATTATTATAATCCTTGCTTATCCCAATGTTTTCTTCGATATGTTCTGGTGAAATTTGAGTTCCTTCAGGTAAAACGATTTTTAGTTTATCAAGTTCATTACTAATTTTACTTAAATCAGTTCCAAGAAACTCCACTAACATTTGAGCTGCTTTAGGAGAAATCGTGTAATTCTGACCAGAAAGTACGCGACGAATCCAATCTGAAACCTGGTTTTCGTACATCTTTTTACTCTCATAAACCACACCAACTTTTTTAATGGATTTATACAGTGCTTTTCGCTTATCGATTTTCTTGTATTTATAGTTAAGAACTAAAACTGTTGTTGGTTGAAGATTATCAACATAGCTCACCAACTTTTCAATGGTTCTTGATAAATCTTGAGCTTCTTTAACAATAACCACTTGGCGTTCTGCCATCATGGGATAGCGCTTAGCATTTTCAACAATATCGTCAATACTAATATCACGACCATAAAGCACCATTTGATTAAAACCTTTTTCTTCTTCAGCAAGGACATGTTCTTCAATAAAATCGGAAACCTTATCTATATAATAGGCTTCTTCTCCCATTAAAAAGTAAATGGGTTTAATGTTGCCGTTTTTTATGTCAGTAACTAGCTGTTTGACTTCGTCCATTGAAAAAAAATCACCAAATTTGTAAGGTGCAAAAGTTAAACTTTCCTACATATTCATTTCGATTCAAAAATAGCGAAAATAAAACGCTTATTTATGATGAAATACGCAAAAAATTTGTGGTCTTACAACCTGAAGAATGGGTAAGACAACATTGTGTCCAATTTTTAATTCAGCAAAAAGGCTATCCTAAGTCTTTAATTAATGTTGAAAAAGAATTAAAGGTTAATAATTTGAGTAAACGTTACGACATAGTCATATATAATCCAGATGGAAGTATTCATGTGATTGTTGAATGCAAATCGGCTAAAATAAATATAGATCAAAGTACTTTTGATCAAATTGCGCGTTACAATTTAGCCTTAAATGCTACCTATTTAATGGTCACTAACGGAATTAATCACTATTATTGTTCTATGGATTTACATGCTGAACGCTATCAGTTTTTAAAAGACATTCCTGATTATACAACATGAAAATAGCTGTTGTCATATTGAATTGGAACGGAAAAGAACTTCTTCAAAAGTTCTTACCTTCTGTGATTTCTTATTCTGAAGAAGCAAACATTTATGTTGCAGACAATGCATCAACAGACGCGTCTGTTGCATTTGTAAAAACAAATTTTCCGCAAATTAAAATCATTCAGAACACCCAAAATGGTGGTTATGCTCAAGGCTATAATGAAGCCTTAAAGCATTTAAAAGAAGATGTTTTCTGCTTGCTTAATAGCGATATAGAAGTCACTCCAAACTGGCTTAAGCCAATATATGCAGAATTTACTACTCATAAAGATACAGCAATCATTCAACCAAAAATTCTAGATTATAAAAGTAAAGATCACTTTGAATACGCTGGAGCAGCTGGAGGATTTATAGACAAGTATGCTTATCCTTATTGTAGAGGTCGCATATTTAATACGATCGAAAAAGACGAAGGTCAGTATAACGACTCCTCTTCTATTTTCTGGGCTTCAGGTGCATGCTTTTTCATAAGAAAAGACGTCTTTCAAAATTTAGAAGGCTTTGACACTTCCTTTTTTGCACACATGGAAGAGATAGATTTATGCTGGCGAGCTTTCAATCGAGATTACCAAGTTCGTTATGTTAGCCAATCTAGCGTTTACCATGTTGGTGGTGCCACATTAAAAAGTACGAATCCTAAAAAAACCTATCTCAATTTTAGAAATAGCTTGTTTACATTAACTAAAAATGCTCCAGGACCAATTTTCTTTTTATTACTATCCAGATTAGCATTAGATGGCCTCGCTGGAATAAAATTTTTGCTTGAATTAAAATTTGGTCATTTTCTAGCTATTTTCAAGGCGCATTTTAGCTTCTACTCCAACCTACCCAAACTATTAAACACACGAAAATCTAATCCAAAGAAAAACAATTACTACAACAAAACATCTATTGTTTGGTCTTACTACATTAAAGGACGCAAAGTCTTTTAATTGTTTATAAATATGTTAAAGTTTTTGTTAATGATTGATTTATGCATCTATCTTTTGTATAATTTTGTGTCGTTAAATTAAACCTATTTAATCTATTCATTACCTATGAAAAAAATCATTTTATTAAGTGTTTCAGCAGTATTGCTTTTAAGCTCTTGTGTTTCTAAAAAGGAATTCACAGCATTAGAAGCTAAACAAAAAGAAACTCAAGATTTACTAAATACAGCAACTGTTAAACTTAACTCTTGCTTAGAAGACAAGTCTGCAGCAAATGCTCGTGTAGTAGCATTACAAGAGCAATTAGCAAATTTAAAAGACACCAATAAAGATTTAATGGAAAGCACTAAAGACATGACAGTCTTAACGACTAAAGGTGCAGAAAATTTAGAAAAATCTTTAGAAAGTTTAAAAGAAAAAGATCTTAAAATTTCAAGATTACAAGATGCGTTAACTAAAAAAGACAGTGTAACATTAGCATTGGTAACCAGCTTAAAAAAAGAAGTTGGACTTAACGACCCAGATATTGAAATAAATGTAGAAAAAAGTGTGGTCTTTATTTCGCTTAGCGACAAACTATTGTTTAAAAGTGGAAGCTATATCATTACTCCAAAAGCCAATCAAATTTTATCTAAAGTCGCAACCGTTATTAATAGCAAACCTGACTTTGAAGCCATGGTAGAAGGTCACACAGACAATGTACCATATAGCAAAGGTGTGCTTATCGACAACTGGGATTTAAGTGTAAAACGTAGTACAGCTATCGTTAGAGCGCTACAAGGTTTAGGTGTAAATCCTGCACAACTTATAGCAGCAGGAAGAGCAGATTATATTCCTTTAGTAGACAACTCTACTGCTGAAAATAGAGCAACAAACAGACGTACTAAGATTTTAATCTTACCTAAGATTGATCAGTTTTATGAAATGATAGAGTCTGAAATGAAAAATTTATCAGAAGAATAAATCTAAGGTTTTTCTAAAAAAATTAAAGCTCAACTTAAGGTTGGGCTTTTTTATTTTTATACTCTTTTGGGCGTTACACTACTCCGCTTAAGCTACGTAGTGTCAGGCTTTCCGCTATATCTTTTTTTTACAAAAAAGGATGCCACTTCAATCCTTAACGCAATTCACAATAAAAATTAATCATAACACCAAATAGCAAGCTCATTACCAGATGGATCCATAAAATGAAAACGCTTTCCACCTGGAAAAGAAAAAGTATCGATAGTCAGCTTAGCTCCTAACTCTAAAACATTTGTTTTAATGGTTTCTAAATCCTCATGATACAAAACAATCAAAGCACCATTTATAATGGGTTGTTCCGTTTTTTCAAAACCACCAGCTAATCCACTAGATTCAAAAGCCACATAAGTATCGCCATAATCTGTAAATTTCCATCCAAAAGCTTTGGTATAAAACGCCTTAATGGCCTCCAAATTATGAGCCTTAAATTCTACGTAATTAATATGATTGTTTTTTGGTTTCATCATAAATTAAAATATTTCTAAACTTCCTTTACCTTCACGAATAATTAAAGGTTCACCTTCAGAAAAATCAATAATAGTAGATGCTTCATTATCGCCATAACCACCATCAATCACTAAATCTACTAATTTATCCCATTTCTCAAGAATCAATTCTGGATCTGTGGTATATTCTAAAATAGCATCATCATCATGTATAGATGTAGAAACTATAGGATTACCAAGTTCTCTTACAATCTCTAAAGCAATATTATTATCAGGCACACGAATACCTACTGTACGCTTCTTTTTAAAAGCAACTGGCAAACTTTTAGCTCCTGGCAAAATAAAGGTGTAAGGTCCAGGAAGCGCACGTTTTAAAATCTTAAACGTAGATGTGTCGATTTGCTTTACATAGTCACTTAAATTACTTAAATCATGACACACAAAAGAAAAATTAGCTTTTTCCAGCTTGACGCCTTTAATTTTGGCAATACGCTCTAAAGCCCTAGAATTAGTTATGTCGCAACCTAAACCATAAACGGTATCTGTTGGATAAATAATTAACCCTCCCTTTTTTAAGACCTCAACAACTTTCCTAATCTCCTTAGGATTAGGGTTTTCTTCATAAATTTTTAAAAACTGTGCCATACTATTTAACTCATAAAAACGTTTACAAAGTAGTTAATTATTTTATCATGAAAAATAGCATTAAAATTTTATTCATTCTTATTATAACTATAAGTTATTTTTCATGTCATAATTCAGATACAAATGATGATACCGTAAATATAGATCCACTAGAGTATTATGAAGCATTAAATGTGTCTTATGGTAGCGACAGTGATCAAAAGTTTGACCTCTACCTTCCTGCTAATCGAAGTGTTGAAACAAAAATTATGATTTTAATCCATGGAGGTGGTTGGACTTCTGGCGATAAATCAGACATGAACGATTTTAAAGATTATATTCTACAAAATCTACCAGATATCGCTGTGGTTAATATGAATTATAGGCTTGCAGACGATATAACACAACCTTATCCTATGCAAATAAATGATATTACGACCGTTGTGGATTATTTAAAAAACAAACAAGACGACTACGTCATTTCTGATGAAATAGGTTTTATTGGCGCGAGTGCTGGAGCACATTTATCATTATTATGGAGTTACGCTTTTGACACATATGAGCAAACCAAAATGGTTTGCAGTATTGTTGGTCCAACAAACTTCACAGATCCTGCTTACTTAGATACAACAGATCCTGTTTTACAAGAGATTCTTGATACTTATGGTGTAGATGCTTCAATAGAATTTCTAGAAGAAGTCAGTCCATATCATCAATTAACCGTAAATGCACCACCTACGATTCTTTTTTATGGTGGTGAAGATCCATTAATCCCAACCTCGCAAGGCATTTTTCTTAGAGATAAACTCGTTGAGTTAGGCGTTGTTCATCAATTCACATTGTATCCAGATGAAGGTCATGGCTGGATTGGATTAAATTTATTAGATACGACTATAAAATTACATACGTTTATTGATACGCACTTAGAATGATTTTTCTATCCTATAACTTCTAGTTTTGCAAAACGAAGTAACAACTTCTTTACACCTCCAACTTCAAATTTAATTTCTGCTTTAACATCTGAACCAACACCTTCAATTTTAAGGACTTCACCTTTTCCAAATCGTAAATGTTTCACGATGTTTCCTACGACCAGGTTGTTATCAAACAAATTTGTGCTAGCTCCTGTTTTTGCTACTGGTTTTAAATTTTTAGGCGTCGATATTTTAAATTTTTCAGGTGCCGATTTTGTAGTACCTTTCTTTTTAAAAGTGGGTTGTTTTGGTTTCTTAAAACGTATTTTATTAGGCTCAACATCTCCAAAAATATCTGCTGAAAGCATTGGGTTAAAACGTTGTTCTTCAATAGGCGTTATAACGTCCAGATATTCGTCATCAATTTCTTCAATAAAACGACTAGGGTCAGCATCTATTAGTTTTCCCCAACGATAGCGAGATAAAGCATAAGTTAAATACGCTTGTTTTTCGGCTCTGGTCAATGCAACATAAAACAAACGTCTTTCTTCTTCAAGCTCACTTCTGGTGTTCATACTCATTGCACTAGGAAATAAATCCTCTTCAAGGCCTACAATAAACACATAAGGAAATTCAAGTCCTTTTGCTAAATGTATAGTCATTAAAGCCACGTGATCGCTATTGCCTTTATCAGCATCTAAATCTGTTGCTAGAGCGACATCTTCTAAAAATTCTGCTAAAGAACCTGTGGTATCAGCCAATTCTTTTTGGCCTTCAACAAAATCTTTCATCCCATTTAAGAGTTCCTCTAAGTTTTCCATTCTAGCCACACCTTCAGGTGTGCCATCCTTATTAAACTCACGAATCAATCCACTAACTTTTACAACATGCTCAGCAAGTTCAAATACTGTTGCTGTTTGGTTCATGACTTGAAAACTTTCAACCATTGTCACAAAATCTTGTAACTTATTTCGTGTTCCAGAATTGATACTAATATCGATAGTACTTAGATTTTTAAGCACTTCAAAAATAGATTTATCATAACGATTTGCAGCAACGACTAATCGATCTACAGTAGTTTGCCCAATCCCACGAGCTGGAAAATTAATAATTCGCTTTAACGCTTCTTCATCAGAAGGATTGATAATTAACCGCAAATAAGAAAGAACATCTTTAATTTCTTTTCGTTGATAGAAAGACAAACCACCATAAATTCTATACTCTATGCCGCGTTTACGAAGGGCATCTTCAATAGCACGAGATTGTGCATTGGTTCTATATAAGACTGCAAAATCGCTGTTTTTTTGCTGCTCTTGCATTTTGGTTTCAAAAATGGTGCTTGCCACAAAGCGCCCTTCATCTCCATCAGTAAGGGATCGATTCACTTTTATCTTAGCACCTTCGTCATTGGCAGTCCAGACTACTTTATCGAGTTTCGTTTGATTCTTATCAATAATAGAGTTTGCTGCATTGACAATATTTTTTGTGGAGCGGTAATTTTGTTCTAATCGGAACAATTTCACATCATCATAATCTTTCTGAAAGTTTAAAATATTATTAATATTCGCTCCACGAAAGGCATAAATACTTTGTGCATCATCGCCAACTACGCAAATATTCTGAAATCGGTCACTTAAAGCACGTACAATGAGATATTGTGAATGATTCGTATCTTGATACTCATCCACCAAAATATATCTAAACTTATCTTGATATTTAGCAAGTACTTCTGGGAAACGTGTTAAAAGCTCGTTTGTTTTTAGTAACAAATCATCAAAATCCATAGCACCAGCTTTAAAACATCTATCAACATACTGTTTATAAATATTTCCCATTTGAGGCCTTCTCGCCATGGCATCAGCTTCCATGAGCTCTGGATTATTAAAATACGCTTTAACTGTAATCAGACTGTTTTTATAAGAAGATATTCGAGAGCGAATCTGCTTGTATTTATATACGTCTTTATCCAGATCCATTTCTTTAATAATCGAAGCAATCAAGCGATCAGAATCTTGAGTATCATAGATAGTAAAATTACTAGGATAGCCTAGTCGGTCTGCTTCAAAACGTAATATTTTTGCAAATACAGAATGAAACGTTCCCATCCATAAATTTTTAGCTTCACTATCGCCAACAATAGTTGCGATACGGCTTTTCATTTCTCTAGCTGCTTTGTTTGTAAAGGTTAAGGCTAATATATTAAACGCATCTACACCTTGACTCATAAGATAAGCAATCCTATAAGTAAGCACTCTTGTCTTCCCAGATCCAGCACCTGCAATCACAATCATTGGTCCATCTTTTTGCAAAGTTGGTGCTAATTGTGCTTCGTTTAACTGGCTTAAATACTTCTCCAATTCATTATCATTTTTAAAGTGTGAAAATAACCAATACAATGCTTTTTATACATTAGAATTATGAATAATTATAAACAATTAAATGAATTCTTTATGTTTTCAATTTTTGAATATCTTTACAGCTCAATTATATCAAAATTCATTCATATGTTAGAGTTTTTAGGAAATATTAGCTGGTGGCTTTGGATTATTATCGTTTTAGTAATTATAGCCCTCAGAGATATCATTCAAAGAAAACACACACTCAGCCATAATTTTCCAATCATTGGACATATTCGCTACTTATTTGAAAGTATTGGCCCAGAAATCCGTCAATATTTTGTTGCTAATAATAGAGAAGAGTTACCTTTCAATCGTATTGAACGTGGTTGGATTTATGCTTCTGCCAAGAAAGAAAATAACTACGAAGGCTTCGGAACAGATAGAGATATTTATGCACATCAACATATTTTTATTAATAATGCGATGATGCCCTATCAAATAGATAAAAACCATCCCAACAGCATAGACAAAACGTTTCTTCCTTGTGCAAAAGTTATAGGCTTATATCATAACCGTAAGAAGCCTTACAGACCAGCTTCTGTTATTAACGTATCGGCAATGAGTTTTGGTTCGCTCTCAGCAAAAGCTGTAGAATCCATGAATAAAGGTGTGCAAATGGCTGATGCTTACCACAACACAGGAGAAGGCGGCTTATCTCCTTATCATAGTAATGGTGGAGATGTTGTCTTTCATTTTGGAACAGGTTATTTTGGTGTTCGTTCGAAGGATGGTGGATTCTCAATGGAAAAAATGGTAAAGTTAGTAGAAGACAATCCGTTTATTCGCGCCATTGAAATCAAATTATCCCAAGGCGCTAAACCAGGAAAAGGTGGTGTATTACCAGGCGCCAAGATTACACCAGAAATCGCTAAAATTAGAGGCGTAGAAGTTGGCAAAGATGTACTATCACCTCCAAACCATAAAGCCTTTTCTAACGTCTCAGAATTGGTTGATTTTATTGAATCTATTGCTGAAGCCACTGGACTTCCAGTCGGTATTAAAGCAGCAATTGGTAAATTAGACGAATGGGCTGAGTTGGCAGATATTATGAAAGCTACAGGTAAAGGGCCAGATTTTATAACCGTTGATGGTGGCGAAGGCGGTACAGGTGCAGCACCTCCAAGTTTTGCAGACCATGTTTCACTACCATGGGTTTATGGCTTTGGAGATTTATATAAATTATTTCTTAAAAAAGGGTTAACAGAACATATTGTATTTATTGGCAGTGGAAAACTTGGGTTCCCAGCTAAGGCAGCAATGGCATTTGCTATGGGAGCAGATTGCATTAATGTAGCTCGCGAAGCTATGATGAGTATTGGGTGTATTCAAGCTCAAGTTTGTCATACCAACAAATGCCCTAGTGGTGTTGCTACGCAAAGTAAATGGTTGCAAAATGGGATTGACACTACTTTAAAATCGGTGCGATTAGCTCAGTATTTTAAGACGTTTAGAAAAGAATTTATTGAAATCACTCATGCTGCTGGCTACGAACATCCTTGTCAATTTAAAATGAAAGATATTGAAGTAAATGTAGATGATCACAATTTGTCGAAGAAAATGAATAGAACATATAATTACAGTAAAACACCTGTCCCTTTTAACACTATGCAAGAATTAAAAGATTGTATATATTTGGGTGGTTCAAAACAGAAAACAAAAACGACATAATTCCTATGGAACAACAACTAGTAAATCTTCTTATGTATATTATTCCAGCTTTAATCACTGGAGCTATTGCCTTTCTTTTTTTTAGAGAACATATTGAAAATGAAAACCAACGAAGAACATTTTTAATGCATAAAGAATTACAAAAAGAAGCATTTCCTATTCGCCTTCAAGCCTATGAGCGCATGTCTTTATTTTTAGAGCGCATCGCACCTTCTAAATTACTTTTAAGAATTACTCCAAACTCCTCAAATAAAGAAGATTACGAATCATTACTTATACAAAATATTGAACAAGAGTTTGAGCATAATTTATCACAACAAATATATGTTTCTAGCGAATGCTGGAACGTGATTAACGCTTCAAAAAACGCTACCATACAATTAATTCGAAAAGCTACTTTATCAGAAAAAACAGATTCAGCAAACAAACTCAGAGAGGTTATCTTAGGCGAAATGATGGAAGGTCATCCACCTAGTCACGCTGGATTATCATTCATAAAAGAGGAAGTTAGTAAGATGTGGTAAATCATCTCACTTTCACTGTCGATCCCATTGGAAAATTATCATCATGTTTAGCTTGCGCATGCAGAAACCCCTCTAACCACCATTTTTCCATTAAACGCTTGCTAAAAATCAATGAATTCTCAGTAAGCTTTGTTGGCGTATAATAAATATTTAGCTTAACATTTTTATGCTTAGCTGCTAATTTACCAATTGCAATATCACTTTTTTCGACTTGATCTAAAAGATGACTAAACAAGTTCAGCATTAATGAAAATGGATTTTTACCTAGCACTTTATTATACTCTAGGTTTTCACTCTCTAAAACAATTGCATCAATTTCGGTAGCGCCTCGCAAAACAGCTTCACGTATAGGAATTACACAACCTAAAGCACCATCTGCATATTCAAAACCATCGACTTTTGTCAAAGACATAAACGGAATGTAATTACAGGAAATCCAAATCCAATTACAAAACTCTTCATAAGAGAAGTCTTTGATAGACTTGTACTCTACTCTATTTTTTGACAAATTAGAAACTGTAACAATCACATCTTTTTCAAGATTTAAAATAGCTTCAAATTCCTCTTTAGTGAAATTTCTTTTAATATGCCTACGCAAATTTTTACTTTCACCAAATGTTCTTTTCATTTTAATGAATTGCCACAAAGAGTTTATAAAATTAATAGAGACATATTCCCTATCTCCCTTTTTTCGTTGCACAAAAGGGTTAACACTAAAAATATCACTCTGATTCACATTCGTGAAGATGTCATACAGTTTCCCTATATTATTTACCGCCAAATGAGACACCAACAAACTTCCCGTGGAAGTCCCTAAAAACATATCGTACGCTCTTTTTTCTTGCTCAATTAAATACTGAGCAACACCTCCCGCAAAAGCCCCTTTACTTCCTCCTCCTGATATAACTAATGCTCGCATTAATGTGTTTTAAGTTTTTTATAATCCGCATGATCTTTGTACTTTTCACGAAAAGCTTTAGCAAACTTTTTTAGCCGCCAATTATGGTGTGTTTCGGCATCTTCATAGTACTTTATAACATCTTTAGTAATAACATTAAGCATTTCTAAAAAGCTAAAAGCTTGCATTCTTATTTCAAAATTATATACAGGCGAAGCATATTGAATCAATTCACTTAAATGTTCTTGTTTACCATAATCAGGCGTACTAACAGATAACGCCAACCATAAAAGTCTAACATTTTTATTACTAAGTCCAATTATATCTTTAGTTTTATTCAAATACTTAACTCTATCTTCAGGAAAATTAGCCCACAGATTATATAATGCAGACTCTACAGTAATATATGATTTATCTTCCAAAAGCGTCTCATAACTCTCTTTTAATTCTATTGGAATTTTTGTGACGTTTTGAGCAATAGCCTGTCTGACTTTTACACTGTTTTTAAAGACCTCGGAAGTAACGCGTTCTGGGACTTGTGAGATAATCTTTCTTTTAGCTTCATCTGAAACCCAAGAATTCAAATAGTAATCACACTTAGAATTTGGCGCTTCACAATCCACCATAAGGTATTCTGAAATAAATGGCGATTGTTTTTGCAAAGACAACTCAATATCCTCGTAATAAAAGGCTTTATCTTTCAACCATTTATCTACAAAAGCACTTAAATCCTGTTCGCTGAATCGCTCAACTTCCTTAATAAAATCTAATGTTTCTACATTTTTAAATGCATGTTTATTTAAATAACTCCTTACAGCCAATCTAAACACGGAATCACCCACTTTCTCCCTTAGCATATACAAAACCAATGCTCCTTTTTTATAAAACGTAGTGCTGCTCGCTTTAGGATCCAATAATGCTGTACTTTGACCAACTCGATCCTGATTAGCCAATTCTTCAGCATACTCTAAAAGCCTCCAATAAAAATAATTATCTCCAAAAACATCCCTTTCTGCTAATAAAGCATAATAAGTCGCAAAGCCTTCTTGCAACCAATGATGCGTTCCAGATGTTTCTGTAACCAAATCACCAAACCACTGATGCGCTAATTCATGAGCATTGACATTGACATAATTTTTATCAACAAAAGCAATATCATCAATCATAAATGCATCAGAAAAAATTGTACAGCTCGTATTTTCCATTCCAGCATATAGAAAATCATGAACAGGGACTTGTTTGTAATTCTGCCAAGGATAAGCAACACCAATTTCTTTTTCAAGAAAATCAAACATTTGCTTTGTATAACGGTAGGTTGGTTCAACTTTAAGAGAGTCTTCAGGATAATAATACATCTCTAAAGGAATTCCACTCTGTGAAATTTTAATGACTTTATTATACTTTCCAATAACCAAAGCTACTAAATAGCTTGACATAGGTTGTTGCATGTCATATTTCCATAAATCATAATTAGAACTTTTAGATTTTGAAATTAATTTTCCATTAGAAATCACCTCATAACCTCTCGGAACAGAAAAAGTTAAATCAAACTCTATCTTATCATTCATGTCATCTAAACTAGGCAACCAATGACTTGTATATTTCCCTTGACCTTGTGTCCAAATTTGATTTCTAGCTTCATTATTCCATCCAATAAAGTACATCGCTTGTTTAGGAGAAGCAAAAAAGATAAAACTAAGCCTGTTGTTTTTTGAAGGTTTAAACTTGTCATAAATGATAAGCTTCTTACCATCATTATTAAACTTCACTGGTTTTCCATTAAGCGAAATATTTTCAAACCTCATATTTATCGCATCCAGAAAAACCGAATCTACTCTTTTTAAAATATCAAATTCTATTTCAAAAGCATTAAAAAGCGTACTATCGACTTGAATCTTATTAAAAAACAGTTCCGCTTCAATTTTTTTAAAATCCACATACTTGGTTTGTTGCGCTACAGAAACAGCACTAGACAGTATAAATAATATTACAAAAAAGTGTTTCATATCTATTTTACAACAACGATAGTACCAAAATACAAAAGCACGCTAAAAATTTAACGTGCTTACAAATTATAATTCTAGCAGTTAATCTGTTACAATAGGCGCTGAAATGACTGTATTACTTTTAACTACCACATAAGTAGAAGTCGCATAATACGCATCTCCATTAGCTCCATTATTAGTCCAATCTTCATAATCATATTCAAAATTAAACGTACTTCCAGCCATAGACGTACTAAAATCATCTATTCGAGTTGGCACAGCCATTCCTGGACACCAACCAGCCCTATTAGGTTGCCAATTTCCTGGATCTTGATCACTAATAGGATTAGCTGCACAACCAAGCGGACCTAAATCATGCTGAAACATATTTGAACCATTAATCAACACATCATGCGTTCTATAACACCACTCAGCACAACCTCTTCCGTCAGCATCATTAGGCGTAGCATGCCCCCAACCAGAGATAATAGTTCTCAAGTGCGTACTTTCAGAATTAGCAGGAATTTCAACAGATTTATCTAAATCAAAACTATGACTTACACCATAAGGCACGCCATCAATAGAATTAACATGATAACCCAGCACCTCAGAAACAGCATAATAAGGATAGTCTGGCACACCTTCAATATAATCAAAATCTAGAGTGATTAAATCGGCTTTTGCCGTCCAATTTTCAATATATATTCTTAATTCAGTTGCACCAACAAGTAAAGCTTTGAAATCTGTAACATCAAACTCTAAACCACGCTCTAACTGCTGTGTTCCAACCCAATAAGGTGTTATATATCTACCTATTTCAAACCAATTACCAGTACTCGGATCCTTAACTTTAATATTTGCAAACCGATCCCAATCATCACATCCAGTACTTGGACAATCAATTTGTAAATACATCTTAATCTGAGCGATATTGCTTAAATCTGGATGCAAATTAAATACCTGAGTCGCAGATTGACTAAAACCTCCACCAAAGCCTAAAGCTTGGTCATTAAATGTGGTATAATTATGTACAACTGCTAAGCCAAGTCCAGTTAAGACAACCTCAACATTATCTGCATCATCATTAGTTAATGTTAACATTCCAGAAGCATCACCTGGCGTTGTAGGAGAAAACCTTACAAATACAGTAGTGTCATTATTTGCAGATCCTGATGGAATTTGCAGCATGGCACTATAAACACTATCATCAAATGAAATCTCAAACCCTTCACTCGCATTAATTTCTATATCTGAAACTAAATTATCTCCATTTATTACTAATGCAATAGCACTAGACTGCTCCGAAACCAAAGTATCTTCAAAATTTAAACTCGTACTACTTACATTTATTATTGGCGATATACTTAACCCAACTCCGTTTAAACTCACTGTTTTATCTGTTGCAGAATCACTTTCCAACGTTACTAAGCCACTTGTATTACCAATAGCACTCTCTGAAGGAGCAAATCGCACATAAAGCAAAATATTAGCCGAATTCGCTGCGTCTTTATCAATTGTTAAATTATTAGTGAAATTATTATCATCTAAAGAGACTTGAAAATTATTTGAAACTGAGACTGAAATATTAGAAACCAGATCATTTCCTTTAATCTGAATACTTTGTGATGCAGAAAAACTTAACACATTAACTTCTCCAAACGAAGTCACAGAGCCAGTCACAACAATACTAGAATCGGTTAAATCACCTCCAGAAGAGTCATCACTACTACAGTTAATAATAAATAATGCGCTAATAAGAATAAAAAGCCCAGGAAGACTCTTTTTAAAATAAATGGTTTTCATAGTTTTTAGGTGAAAGTTTACCAAATATACTCTTAAAATATAATGTTTAGAAATAAAGTTTTTAAGAAAATGGAATTCAGTAGTATTAATAAAGCCCAAAAATTGATAAATTCGCTTTTATGAGTGTAAACTTACAAACTCCTATAGATTATTTAAAAGGCGTCGGACCAAATCGAGCAGATTTATTACGAAAGGAGCTTGGTATTCACACCTATCAAGACCTCGTCAATCTATTCCCAAACAGATACATTGACAGAACACAATACTATAAAATAAACCAACTACAGCGCAACAATGTCGATATACAAGTTATTGGAAAACTCATAAAGTTTGAAGAAATAGCGCAGAAACGCGGAAAACGCTTAGTAGCAAGTTTTCAAGACGAAACAGGCACTATGGAACTTGTTTGGTTTCGTGGCCAAAAATGGATTAGAGAAAGTCTAAAACTCAACACACCATATGTGATTTTCGGAAAAACAAATTGGTACAACGGGAAATTTAGCATGGCGCATCCTGAAATTGAATTAAAAGAAGAGCATGAGCAACATTTACGCTCAGCCATGCAAGCGATATACCCTTCTACAGAAAAGCTAACTAACAAAGGCATTACCAATCGCGTGATGACAAAAATCATGCAACAACTCTTTATAGAAACTAAAGGAAAATTCACAGAAACACTTCCAGAATATTTACGTTCAGAATTAAAACTTATCTCAAAATCTGAAGCGACTTTTAACATACATTTTCCAAAACATCAAGAGCTCCTTTCTAAGGCTCAATTCCGTCTTAAATTTGAAGAATTATTTTACATTCAACTGCAACTTATTTTAAAAAATTTAATCCATAAATCTAAAATAAAAGGCTTTCCGTTTTTAATCGTTGGAAATTATTTTAATTCATTTTTCAAAGAGCATTTACCCTTCAAATTAACCAATGCTCAAAAACGTGTTCTAAAAGAAATTCGTCACGATTTAGGAAGCAATGCACAGATGAATCGTCTTTTACAAGGCGATGTAGGCTCAGGAAAAACTATAGTTGCCTTAATGTCAATGTTAATAGCGCTTGACAACGGTTTTCAAGCCTGTTTAATGGCTCCGACTGAAATTTTGTCAGTCCAACACTATAATGGATTATATGAACTATGTAAAGAATTGAAAATCAGCATAAAACTATTAACCGGCTCAAGTAATACTTCAGAAAGAAGAGAGATTCATAAAACTTTAGAAAACGGAGAATTACAGATCCTAATTGGCACACATGCGCTACTTGAAGATAAGGTAAAATTCAAAAATTTAGGGCTTGCAATTATTGATGAGCAACATAGATTTGGAGTTGCTCAACGTAGTAAGTTATGGAAAAAAAACACCTCTCCTCCACACATTTTAGTCATGACGGCAACTCCAATTCCAAGGACCTTAGCAATGTCTGTTTATGGGGATTTAGATATCTCTATAATAGACGAATTACCTGCTGGAAGAAAGACCATTAAAACGGTACATCGATACGACAGTAATCGATTAAAAGTCTTTAGATTTATACGTGATGAAATTTCTAAAGGAAGGCAAATTTACATCGTTTATCCTTTAATTCAGGAAAGTGAAAAAATGGATTATAAAGATTTAATGGATGGTTACGCTAGTATTGAACGTGACTTTCCTAAACCAGAATACCAAATCTCTATTGTGCATGGCAAAATGAAAGCAGCAGATAAAGATTTTGAAATGCAACGTTTTATTAAAGGAGAAACTCAAATTATGGTAGCAACCACAGTCATTGAAGTTGGTGTTAACGTCCCAAATGCATCTGTAATGATTATTGAAAGCGCAGAGCGCTTTGGCTTATCGCAGCTGCACCAACTAAGAGGTCGTGTAGGTCGTGGTGCTGAACAAAGTTATTGTATTCTTATGACGAGCCACAAGCTTTCAAACGATAGTAGAACACGATTAGAAACCATGGTAAGAACTAGCGATGGCTTTGAAATTGCTGAGGTTGACTTACGTTTACGTGGTCCTGGAGATATTATGGGCACGCAGCAAAGTGGTGTTTTAAATCTTAAAATTGCAGATATTATAAAAGATAATGATATCCTACAACTTGCTCGCCATCATGCGAAACAACTATTAAAAGCCGACCCAACTTTGGCCGCTTTAGAAAACAAAAGCGTTTTACACACCTATAGACAAATGAGTAAGTACAAAAATATTTGGAATTATATTAGCTAAAGCTAACAACGACAACTAAAAAAAGGTGCTACGAAACGCAACACCTTTTATAGTCAAAACTATAATTATTTATTCTATTGCTGAAGAGCATTTAATTCTTGTACACGTTGAGCAATTTTCACTTTAGCATTACTAACAGAAACTGCATGTTGCGCTAGTTTTTCTTCAATTGCAGAAATTTTAATTTTTCTTTGCTTTGCTTCAACATCTGTAATTTCTCCGTTTGCTTCTGCTTCTAGTACTCTTTTCTTTACTACAGCAAGTCGTGCTTTTGCTTCACCAATAAATTCTTCTTTATCTTCTAAGCTATACTTTTTATCATTAAGCACAGCTTCAGCAGCTAATTCATTAGCAACAGCTTCATTTCTTATTTTCTCAGCTTGAATCTCTGCCATGTCAGCATTATCGCCATGCACGCCTTTTATTTCCTTATCATAAGCCGCTTTTATCGCTTCAATTTCTTCATTGATTGCAACTCGTTGCTCAGGAGTTGCATCTTCATGCTTCTTTCTTAAAACCTTTAACTCTTGAAGCATCGTATTTGCAACTTCACCTGCTTCATTATTCATCTGCCTCTTAAGTTCTGTTTTTTCTGCTGCAGATTTAGAATCATCTTGAGCAAAAGTCGTTTGGGTAGTTATTATTGTGCACAACCCAAATAATAACATCATTAATTTTAAGTTTTTCATTGTTTTATAGTTTTTCTAATTCGTCTAATTCGTTTTCTATTTCTTTTGATTCGTTTTCAATTTCTTCTGTTATTTCTTCTACTTCAGCTTCAATAGTTTCAATCTTTTCAATATTAGCTTCAGTATTTTCAACATCTTTTTTTGTTTCTCTACAAGATGTAAATCCGATAATAAAAATCAAAAAAAATAGGTTTACTATATTTTTCATTTAACAAATTTAAACATTATTGGCTACAATTTACAAAATTAATAACAATGCTTGAATGCTAACCGCATTATTTTATCTTTGCAACAGAAATTATTATGTTTTAAATGAAAATATCTTACAACTGGATTAAACAGTTTATAAAAACAAATTGGACCGCAGAACAAACAAGTGAACTCCTTACAGATTTAGGCTTAGAAGTTGAAGGTATTAGCACTTATGAATCTATTAAAGGTGGCTTGAAGGGCATTGTTGTTGGCGAAGTTCTTACTTGTATTCAACACCCTAATGCAGATAGGTTAAAAGTAACAACCGTTAATATTGGTTCAGAAACACCTTTGCAAATCGTTTGTGGTGCGCCTAATGTTGACCAAGGTCAAAAAGTTCTAGTTGCTACTATTGGCTGTACTTTATATACAGAAAAAGGAGAAGCTTGGACTATAAAAAAAGGTAAGATTCGTGGAGAAGAAAGTCATGGAATGATTTGCGCTGAAGATGAATTAGGCTTGGGAAAATCGCATGATGGTATTTTAATCTTAGATAAAGCAACTGAAGTTGGCCGTTCTGCTGCAGAATTATTTGATATTGAAAATGATCAAATTTTTGAGATTGGTCTAACACCAAACAGAGCTGATGCAATGAGTCATTTAGGAACTGCTCGTGATTTAAAAGCTGGTTTGCTACAAAAAGAAATAAACATAGAACTTATTACCCCATCTGTAAGTGCTTTTCATGTTGACAACAGAACACTTAAAATTGATGTTGATGTTAAGAACAAAGAATTAGCACCTAGATATTGTGGTGTTACCATTTCTGGACTAAAAGTGACAGAATCTCCTGCATGGCTACAAAACAGACTTAAATCTATTGGATTAACTCCGAAGAACAATGTTGTAGATGTAACCAATTATGTGTTACATGAGCTTGGACAACCACTTCATGCTTTTGATGCAGCTAAAATTACTGGACAAAAAATTGAAGTCAAAACCGTTAAAGCTGGCACTAAATTTACCACTCTTGATGAAATAGAGCGTGAATTACATGAGGATGATTTAATGATTTGCGATGCTGAAAAACCAATGTGTATTGCTGGCGTTTTTGGCGGAATTTCCTCTGGAGTTACAACAACTACAACTAGTATTTTTTTAGAAAGTGCATATTTTAACCCTGTTAGTATTCGTAAAACAGCAAAACGTCATGCCTTAAATACTGATGCATCTTTTAGATTTGAAAGAGGTATCGATCCTAATATTACTGAATATGCACTTAAACGCGCTGCTCTATTAATTATAGAACTTGCAGGAGGCGAAATTACAAGTGATATCATTGATGCTTATCCAAATAAAATTGAAGATTTTCAGGTACGTTTAAGTTTTGAAAATGCAAAGGCGTTAATTGGTGAAGAAATCCCGAAAGAAACTATAAAAAGCATATTATCGTCATTAGATATTAAAGTTAATAATGTTACAGAAACTGGCTTAGGTTTAACTGTTCCTGCCTACAGAAATGATGTACAGCGCGAGGCTGATATTATTGAAGAAATCTTGCGTGTTTATGGCTACAACAATATTGCGACAACTAAAAAGTTAAATGCATCCATTTCTAATGCATCAAAGTTTGAAGATCATAAGCTTCAAAATATTATTGGAAATCAATTAGTATCACAAGGCTTTTATGAGATGTTAGCCAATTCTTTAACCTCTCCTGATTATATCAATCTAAGTGAGCAATTAAAAGATGAGCATAATATCGTTATGCTTAATCCTTTAAGTAATGATTTGTCTGTAATGCGACAATCACTTTTGTTTTCTGGATTAGAAGCGCTTTCATATAATATCAACAGAAAGCGTAGTGATTTAAAGTTTTTTGAATTTGGTAAGACTTACCACAATTATAATAATCAAAGAGAAGAACATAAACATCTTACACTTTTAGTTACTGGAAACAGAACTAATGAAGCTTGGAATGGTTTAAACAAACCTTCCGATTTCTTTTATTTTAAAGGTGTTATTAAATCGGCTTTAGAGCGATTAGGAATAACACGCATACAAGAATCGTCTGCAAAAGAAGACATATTTAATGAAGGCCTTACGCTAAGCTTAGGAAAAAATAAACTAGTTAGTTTTGGTTTAGTTAGATCTCAAGTGCTAAAACACTTTAATATTAATCAAGAAGTCTTGTTTGCGGATTTTAATTGGGATACTATTCTTGAAGTTGCTAAACATAATAAGATTAAATTTTCGGCAATACCAAAGTACCCTGAAGTCAGACGTGATTTTGCTTTATTATTAGATGATCATGTGACTTTTGAATCTATTCATACTATTGCGAAACAAACCGAAAAACAATTATTAAAATCGGTGAATCTTTTTGATGTCTATCAAGGTAAGAACTTACCTAAAGGTAAAAAGAGTTACGCAGTTAGTTTTACTATTCAAGATGAAAATAAAACACTTACTGACAAGCAAATTGACAAAATAATGAATAAGCTGCAAGCTAATTTTGAAAAACAACTTGGCGCAGAACTAAGATAAAATTCAAATTTCCTTAATAAAAAAAAGCCTTTCTAACTGGAAAGGCTTTTTTGTTTCAAAGACTAGTAGTATTAATTATACTACTTTAACGTTTACGGCGTTCATTCCTTTTTTTCCTTCGGTTAATTCGAATTCAACAACATCACCTTCACGAATTTCATCGATTAATCCAGAGATGTGTACAAAATGCTCTTTGCCTGATTCTTCTTCAGTTATAAATCCAAAACCTTTTGAATCATTGAAGAATTTTACTGTTCCTTTACCCATTGTAAAAATTAATTATTGATTATAGTTATGACCAAATATAACACATATAATCAGTAATTTATTATTTTATAATTATTTTCTGAAAGAAGATTAATTTGATAACTAATTGTTAAACAATCAAAAACATGCCTATTATTGATTTTTTTAGCTTAAAAAGGAAGGTCATATGAATGCCTTTTTGTATCTTTAAGTAAATGCAAAATTAAAATATTATGGAAGAATCAAATTATATAAAGATATACACAGGCAATTTTATTATTACTCAATTAATAGTTGATAAACTACAAGCTATTGGTATTAATCCTGTAATTAAAGACGAAACAGAATCAGCTAGACTTGGAGGCTTTGGAACGTTTAACCAAGGGACTCAAGAAATTTATGTTAACAATGATGAACTTGACGCTGCTGTTCCTATAGTAGAAAGTGTGACTGCAGAAATGCAAGCTTAACGTTGACCAATGGTCACAAAAAAACCTGAAATTAATTTCAGGTTTTTTTGTGAATAAAGTCTATTAAGCAGTAACAGCGTACATTTTATCTCGCAAGGCTTTAATTTTTGAGTCTTGCATATATTCATCAAAAGTGGTGTACCTATCAATAACACCATTTGGAGTTAACTCTACAACTCTATTTGCAACTGTTTGAGCAAACTCATGATCGTGTGTAGAGAATAAAACTGTACCTTTAAAGCTTTTAAGTGAGTTATTAAATGCTGTGATACTCTCTAAATCTAAATGGTTAGTTGGTTCGTCAAGCTGCAAGACATTAGCTCTAGTCATCATCATTCTAGACAACATACAACGAACTTTTTCTCCTCCTGATAAAACCGACGATTTTTTAAAGGCTTCTTCACCACTAAAAATCATTTTACCAAGAAAACCACGAATGTTCACTTCTTCACGTTCTTCTTCAGTTTGAGCCCATTGGCGCAACCAATCGATTAAAGTTAAATCGTTATTGAAGAATTCACTATTATCTAATGGTAAATAAGACTGAGTTGTTGTTACGCCCCAAGCAAATTTTCCAGAATCTGCTTTTTCATTTCCATTCAATATTTGATAAAAAGCAGTTGTTGCCCTAGAGTCTCTTGAAAATAAAACTACTTTATCTCCTTTATTTAAATTTAAATCGATGTCTTTAAAAAGCACCTCACCTTCAAGCGATGCTGTTAACCCTTCTACATTTAAAATTTGGTCTCCTGCTTCTCGATCACGCTCAAAAATAATCGCTGGATAACGACGAGATGTAGGGCGTATATCTTCAATATTTAATTTATCAATCATCTTTTTTCTACTTGTTGCTTGCTTTGACTTTGCAACATTTGCAGAGAAACGACGAATAAACTCTTCTAATTCTTTTTTCTTCTCTTCTGCTTTTTTGTTTTGTTGTGAACGTTGTCTGGCAGCAAGTTGAGAAGATTCATACCAAAATGTATAATTTCCAGAGAAATGATTAATTTTTCCAAAATCAATATCAGAAATATGTGTACAAACAGCATCTAAAAAGTGCCTGTCGTGAGAAACCACAATAACACAATTATCGTAATTAGCTAAGAAATTTTCTAACCAAGAAATTGTTTCGTAATCTAAATCGTTAGTAGGCTCATCCATTATCAGTACATCAGGATTCCCGAATAAAGCTTGAGCGAGTAAAACACGTACTTTTTGTTTACCATCTAAATCTTTCATTAAAGTATAATGAAGATCCTCTTTTATACCTAGATTAGAAAGCATTGCAGCAGCATCACTGTCGGCATTCCAACCATTCATTTCTTCAAATGTAACTTGTAACTCGCCAATTTTTTCAGCATTTTCATCTGAATAATCTGCATATAAAGCATCTATTTCAGTTTTGATTTTATACAATGGTTTATTGCCCATTAAAACTGTTTCAAGAACCGTATCTTCATCATGTTTATTATGGTCTTGCTCTAAAACAGACATACGTTTTCCTGCTTCTAAATGTACATGTCCTGATGTAGGATCTTGCTTACCTGCAATAATTTTTAAAAACGTTGATTTTCCTGCACCATTAGCACCAATAATTCCGTAACAATTTCCATTATTAAAAGTGGTATTGACTTCATCAAAAAGAATACGCTTTCCAAATTGGACTGAAAGATTTGAAACTGATAACATAATTATATTTTAATTTTTCTTATTAATTTGGTTCCTGAAGAACTTATATTTTTTTACATTTTACGGCTTTATTTAAAAAGCCCTTGTAAGTTTTTGCAAAAGTAGAAAATTCAAAGCATAAGACGAAATAAAGTCTTCACTTTAATACACATGAAATAATACCTACAAAGCATGAACCGAATAGGTATTTATTAACTTTTAACAGTGAATTAACAGCAGATTGTCTTTGCAAGGCATATTTTTGTTTGATAGAAGATATTTATATTTTAGAACCCATTTATGAGATTACTAATTTCAATACTATTAATTGCTTTAACATTTAATTCCTGTAAAAAAGATATTACAGTAAAGGAAGGCGACTATGCGTTTATTGGTGGAGAAATCATTAATCCAAGTGACAATAAAATCATTCTTTCTAAATCTAATACTATTATTGATACGATTCTTCTAGATAAGCAGAATAGATTTTTATATAAGATTAACAACTTAGAGCCTGGCTTGTATGCTTTTAAATTACAAGCGTATTATGGTGTTGAATTTCAACTGGCTTTATTAGAGCCTAAGGACAGCATCATGCTAAGACTTAACACTATAGATTTTGATGAATCTTTGGTGTATACTGGAATAGGTGCAAAAAAGAACAATTATTTAATTAATATGTTTCTTAAAAACGAAGAAGAGAACGAGAAAATTTTAAAGTTCTGCCAACTTCAACCAGAAGTTTTTGAAAACCGTTTAGACTCATTACGCCGAATCAACCAAAACAATTTACAAACCTTTAACGCAAAGTATAATACTTCAGATTTATTTAAAATAATTGCTCAAGGAAATATAGATTATAATTATTACTTAAGTAAAGAAATTTATCCGTTTGCTTATTATGGTGACAATGAAATTAAAAATTTAAAGTCTTTACCAGAAAATTTTTATAGCTACAGAAAAGATATCGATTATAACAACGAAATTCTAAAAGATTATTTTTCTTATGATACATTCTTAAGATACCATTTTAGAAACCTTGCCCTTTCTGAGCATTTAAAGCATTCAAATGACAAAACGTTTAATAGAGGTTCTTTACCATATAACCTTAAAAGGTTAGAACTTATTGATAGCCTTATTAGTAATGAAAAGATTAAAAACCCTTTATTGAGCATGTCTACAATGAGTTATTTGAATAACACTAAAGACATTGATAGTTTAGATAAAATTACCGATTTCTATTATGCTAAAAGTACAGATGAATTTGACAAGAATCATATTAAAAAACTGGTTAGCTCATTAAAGCAACTTAAAATTGGAAACGATATCCCTAATATAGATTTATTAAACTATAAAAGTGAAGATGTATCCTTACGCTCAATAATCAATAAACCTACAGTTATTCATTTTTGGTCTCGTGACTATAAATCACATTTTAAAGAAAGTCATAATAAAATAAAAGAACTAAAGGGTAAATATCCAGAAGTCAATTTTATCTCTATTAATGTTGACGAACCAAAAACGAAGTCTAATCATAAAGTTTTATTGCAGTATAATTATACTACTGAAGGCGAATATCAATTAAAATATCCTAAAAAAGCAAAACAAGATTTAGCTATTAACCCAATCATTAAAGTGATGATTATTGATAAAAAAGGGAAAATCGCAGAAGCGCATACAAATATGTTTTCTGTTCATTTTGAAGAACAGCTATTAGGCTTACTTAACAAGTAAAAAAAAAGCGCTAAATGCGCTTTCTTTTTTTATGGTGTGAAAATTAGTTTCCTTTTTGAAAATCGGCTAAAAACTTAGCTAAACCACTATCTGTTAGTGGATGTCTTAATAACCCTTCTATAGAACTTAATGGGCCTGTCATTACATCTGCACCAAGTTTAGCACAATCTATAACATGCATTGTGTGTCTTACAGAAGCGGCAAGAATTTCGGTTTCAAAAGCATAATTATCATATATGTGTCTTATTTCAGCAATAAGATTTAATCCATCTGTAGAAATATCATCTAAGCGACCAATAAAAGGTGATACATATGTTGCTCCTGCCTTAGCAGCTAATAAAGCTTGTCCAGGAGAAAAAACTAAAGTCACATTTGTTTTAATTCCGCGATCACTAAAATACTTACACGCTTTAACACCATCTTTAATCATAGGTAGTTTAACCACAATTTGTTCATGTAATTCAGCTAAAGCTTCACCTTCTTTCACCATCCCTTCAAAATCGGTGGCAATAACTTCTGCACTTACATCACCATCTACGATGTTACAAATATCTACATAATGCTTCATAATATTATCATGTCCTGTAATGCCTTCTTTAGCCATTAATGATGGATTTGTAGTTACACCATCTAGTATGCCCATATCTTGAGCATCTTTAATCTGATCTAGGTTAGCAGTATCTATAAAAAATTTCATGTTCAATTAAATTTTAGTTGTGTTTATGATGCTGCGAATTTACAATTAATAAGAAACTTTAAAGTTGTTTTTGAAGTAAAACATATTAACAACTTATAAAGCGTTATGTATTAAAGTTTATAATGATTCATGAGCATTTTTTCATAGATTCTATCTGGTAATATCCGTTTAAGAACGATTGAAAATTTTTGCATGAACTCGCCAATTTTATAATGCACTTTAGGCTTTCTTTTATTTATTATCCTATAAACAGCTTTAGCCATAAGTAAAGGATCTTGACCTTCATCAACATGCGCATCCATCATTTTTAATGTATTCTCGTAAGGCGCCTTGTAAGGAGAATCCTTTAAAACTGGAGCGTGATAACGTCCCGAAGCAATATTGGTCGCAAAATCACCTGGAGCTATCGAAGTGATATTAATGTTAAAACGCTTTAGCTCCATACTAAAAGCTTCTGTAAGAATTTCTAAAGCCCCTTTACTTGCACTATAAACTCCTCGGTAAGGCAATCCCATATATCCAGCTATAGATGTAATATTAATAATTAAACCCGATTGTTGTTTTCTCATTTGAGGCAAAACGGCCTTAATCACATTTATAGGTCCGAAAAAATTAGTTTCAAAATTAGCTTTTATTTCAGATTCAGGGATTTCTTCAATAGCTCCTGTAACACCAACTCCTGCATTATTTATTAGAACATCAACGCGCTCTTCAGTATTAACAACATGTTGAATCGCCGAAACAATCGTTTCATTTTTAGTGACATCTAAAGCAATGATAGGAAATTTGCTATCCGAATAATTTTTAGGGTTTCGACTTGTACCATAAACAGTATATCCCTTTTCGATTAAAAATTCACCAATAGATTTACCAATTCCTGAAGAACCTCCAGTAATTAAAACAACTTTAGACATAGAAGAGTTTTTATAGTGTAAAAATACAATATTAAAAGGAAAGTTTAGGGCACAAAAAAAGGCAAGCTACCTACATCACACCGCTACGACCATTTACCTTTGCTTCGTTCCCGACCTGGAGGATTCAACAGGAGCTGGTTGTGTAGGACTTGCCGAGTGCAAAGATACAACCTTTTAAAATTTTCACAATGTTTTTTTAAACTGAATTTTAATAAATATCTTGCTGAAAATTTTAAACAAAAAATGAGAACTCTCAAAACACTTACAATCATATTTTTAGCTGGTTTTATTTTATCATGCGGAAGTAATCCTGAACAGAAAAAAAATGATTTTTCTATAACTACTGATGCAAAAAATAATGCGATAACGCTAGGTGAAACCTTAAACCTATCTTTAAACAACCCTAAAAATCATGATATTGAATCTGTAAGTTATACCTTAAATGGGGATCCTGTCTCTGAAAGCATAGTAGTATCGAATTCTAAATTAGGAGAACAAACCATAGAAGCAAAAATCATTTCTAATGGCGACACAATTAATATCACGCAACAAATAACTGTACTAAATAACACGTCTCCTAAAGTGTACTCGTATAAAATCGTTAATGAATATCCTCACGATATCACTTCTTATACTCAAGGTCTAGAATTTTATAATGGTGAACTTTATGAAAGTACTGGTCAACGCGGTGAATCTAAATTAAGGAAAGTCAACTATAAAACTGGTGAGGTTCTAAAAAATATTGATTTAGCTCAAGAATATTTTGGTGAAGGCTTAAGCATTTTAAAAGATAAGATCTATCAATTAACTTGGACGAGCAGTACTGGGTTTGTTTATGATGTTAATACGTTTGAAAAAACTGGAAGTTTTAGATATGGTAGTAGTAAAGAAGGCTGGGGAATTTGTAACGACAATAACAAATTGTATAAAAGTGATGGTACCGAAAAAATATGGACAATCAACCCAGAAACTTTAACTGAAGAAGGCTATATTCAAGCGTATCACAACAAGGGGAAAGTTATAGGTTTAAATGAATTAGAATGGGTAAACGGAAAAATTTATGCCAATCGTTATCAAAAAAATGGCGTCGCGATTATTAATCCCATCAATGGTGCTATAGAAGGTGTCATCGATTTTTCACCATTAAAAAACAAGGTCACACAACATCAAGGTTTAGATGTCCTTAACGGCATTGCTTATAATCCAGATACTGAAACACTTTTTGTGACTGGAAAACGCTGGAATAAACTATTTGAAGTCCAAATAATTACCGAATAATACACAATATCTAAAAAAACGGTTTTATAACTGATTTAATTTTCAGAAGACTTACTCTTTACTACATTTAAAAAATAATACCTTACCTATGTAGGTCATTTATTAATAGCAACATTTTTTTTTAATTAACACATTATCAATTTAATACGCTATTAAATGGACTATAAAAAACCTTTCCAACACACAGTTATAGTTAGTCATGATGACCTAGATGATCTCAACCATGTTAATAATATTCGCTATTTAAAATGGATTGAAGATATCGCTAGAGCGCATTGGAAACAAATTGCTTCAGAAGAAATTTATAATTCTTACTACTGGATTGTACGCCAACACCTTGTTGATTATAAAGCATCTGCCCATTTACATGACGAAGTCATAATCACGACTAAATTCTTAAATTGTAATGGCGCTAGAGCAAAAAGTATAATTGAAATGCACAACAATAGTACAGGTAAATTATTACTTCAAGCCGAAACTGTTTGGTGTCTTATGGCAGTTCAAACAAAGCGTCCTACACGTGTTACTGAAGAAATTGATAAAATTTTAGTCTAAAATATCTGAAATAGATACTAATTCATAATTTCAAAAGTTATATTTTTATCACTTTAAAGGTTATAACTATATTTTATGAAACGTACGCTTTACTTTTTAATATGTATTTCATTTCTTTTACTTTGGAGTTCTTGCCGAAAAGACTTTGATTTTACACCTAGTAGTGGAGATCTTAGATTTTCGAAAGACACTGTATATCTAGATACTGTTTTTACAAATATTGGCTCAAGCACTTATAATTTAAAAGTTTATAATAGAAGTGATGAAGATATTAATATACCTTCTGTCAAACTTGCCTTAGGTGAAGATTCAGAATATCGCCTAAATGTTGATGGTATTGCTGGAAAATCATTTGAAAATGTAGAAATTCTTGCAAAAGACAGTATGTTTATTTTTGTTGAAACTACTATAGATATTGATAACCTTCCCGATCTTAATGGCGAGTTTTTATATACTGATAAAATTGAATTTGATTCTGGAAGTAACCAACAAGTTGTAGATCTTGTTACGCTTGTAAAAGACGCCATCTTTATCTATCCAAATCGAGATGATACTACTGGAATTATTGAAACCCTCTCTCTTAATGTTGGAGGTGAAATAATTGAAACCGAAATTCAAGGGCGTTACCTTTTACCTGAAGAATTAAATTTTACTAATGAAAGGCCTTATGTGGTGTATGGTTATGCTGCTGTTCCTAATAATGAAACTTTGACTATTGATGCTGGAGCGAGAATACATTTTCATGCAAATTCTGGATTATTAGTCAGTGAAGGTGCTTCATTACATGTTAATGGCGATTTAAGTACAGATGAAGAATTACTAGAAAACGAAGTTATTTTTGAAGGCGACAGATTAGAGCCAGCTTTTGAAGATGTTCCTGGTCAATGGGGAACAATATGGCTATTTGATGGAAGTGTTGATAATATTATCAATTATGCGACAATAAAAAACGCAGCTGTTGGTATTTTAAGTGAAGGCAATCCTAATGAAGCTACAGACAAGCTTACCATAACTAACTCTCAAGTTTATAACTCAAGTAATTTTGGGATTCTCGGTAGAAACACTTCTATCTCTGGTGAAAATTTAATCGTTAATAATTCAGGACAAGCGAGTTTTGCTGCGACTTTAGGAGGAAAATACAACTTAACCCATTGTACCATTGCCAACTATTGGAATAACAGTTTTAGACAATTTCCTTCACTATTAGTAAATAATTTTCAAGAAACCGAAGACGCTATACTCCTAGCAGATTTAGTTGAAGCTAATTTTAATAATTGTATCATCTTTGGAAATGATAGAGTCGAATTTTTAATCGATGAAATAGAAGAGCCTACTACTCCAACACTTTTTGATTTTAAATTTACAAATTGCTTGATACGTTTTCCTATAGACGACCCAAGCTTTAGTGGAGAAAACTACAATATAAGTGGACCACATTACGATAACAATATTTTCAATCAGAGTCCAGACTTTAGAGATGCTAATGAAAATGATTTAATTATTGGTGAAGATTCTGCAGGAAACAACCAAGGAAACAGTACGTTTGCAACTCAAGTTCCTAATGATATTCTTGGAATTAATAGAACAGCATCACCAGATATAGGTGCTTTCCAACACATTATTTTTGAATAGATTAACGTCTTGTTAACGCAATTGTATTAAACATTTTTTTAATTTCATAGTCACTATTAATCAATCAAAAAATGTGACAGATGAAAAAAATACTCATTCTTACTTTATGCGTCATTGCATTGCAGTTGACCCAAGCACAGACTTCAGACAAATCAGGTGTTGAACAAGCATGCATGAACTACATTGAAGGTTTCTATGAAGGTAATGTTAGCAAGCTTGAAGCTAGCCTTCAGCCTACACTCAATAAGTTTGGATTTTGGAAAGACAAAGACACTAATACTTATAGGCAAGTTCCGCACATGTCTTATGATCAAGCTATGGCCTACGCTAAAAATGTCTTAGAAAAAAAAGAGTTTCCAAAACCAGATGCTCCAAGAGATGTTTTAGTTCTTGATATTAGCAAAAATATTGCATCAGCTAAAGTAACTGCATGGTGGGGAATAGACTATATCCTACTTTCTAAACGAGGTGACAAATGGATGATTGAACAAGTTCTTTGGGAAGGCCCTTTAGAAAATTAGAACGTGCATTTAGTCTTGCTTTAGGATTAGTTTTTCAGTAATGGATTGATTAGAATAAAAATCTTTACCATAAAAAAGGATATACTCGGCTTTAAGGTTAATACCTGTATTCTTATTTTTAAGTTTTAGAAACATTTTTTCTAAATACATTTTTTGGTCATTAACAGTCACATAAATTCTAGCACCTTCATTGTCATTATAAGTCAGATAAAAAAACAAATCTTCTGAAACAGCCAGGCGAAATTTAACCCTTTTAGCATCAGATGATAATAAAACGACTCCATATGCTAATCTTTTTTGTAACAGGGTTAAAGGTTTCTTTTCGCCATCTTCATTGTAAACAATTCTATATTCTTCTATAGGTTCAATTAAATCAATAGCGCCATCTTTTATATTAGCATCGTACACATAAGTATTATGATTATTACTATGCTGAATATAAAACAAGCGAGAATCCGTTTTTTTAGGTACTGGATAATCCTCTTGAGAATACCCTAAAAAAAAGGTAAAATTATTAATCAGAAGAAATAAAAGCACCGCTTTCATCTTAACAGAACAAAGGTAAATCTTTCATCATTGCATTGACTTTACCAGCAATAGTTTCTAAAATGGCTTCATCTTCATAATTCATAATAACTTCATCAATTAAAGATACAATACCTTCCATGTCGCCTTCTTTTAAACCTCTGGTTGTAATCGCTGGAGTTCCAACACGAATACCAGAAGTTACAAACGGACTCTTATCATCAAAAGGTACCATGTTTTTATTCACTGTAATATCTGCCTTTACTAAAGCTTGCTCAGCATCTTTACCAGTAACATTTTTATTTCTTAAATCAATAAGCATCATGTGGTTGTCTGTTCCTCCAGAGATAATATGATAACCTCTAGCGACAAAAGCTTCAGCCATAGCTTGTGCATTTTTCTTTACTTGTAGCATATAATGCAAAAATTCGTCCGTTAATGCTTCGCCAAAAGCGATTGCCTTTGCTGCAATAATATGTTCTAATGGTCCACCTTGATTTCCAGGAAAAACTCCAGAATCTAATAATGAAGACATTTTACGCAAGTTGCCATTTTTTAAAGTAATTCCGAAAGGATTATCAAAATCTTGTCCCATCATAATCATTCCTCCACGTGGTCCACGTAATGTCTTATGTGTCGTAGTCGTTACAATATGACAATGCTGTAACGGATCATTTAAAATACCTTTAGCAATCAAGCCGGCTGGATGAGAAATATCTGCAAGTAATAGTGCGTTTACAGAATCTGCAATTTCACGAAAGCGTTTAAAATCCATATCACGAGAATAGGCAGAAGCTCCAGCAATAATTAATTTAGGTTTTTCACGTTGAGCCACTTCAGCAACATGGTTATAATCGATGCGACCAGTCTCTTTTTCAACACCATAAAATACAGGGTTATATAATTTCCCTGAAAAATTTACAGGAGATCCATGAGTTAAATGTCCTCCATGCGATAAATCAAATCCAAGAATCGTATCACCAGGTTTTAAGCAGGCAGCAAAAACAGCAGTATTCGCTTGACTTCCAGAATGTGGCTGTACATTTACATAAGCAGCACCAAATAATGCTTTAGCTCTATCGATAGCTAATTGCTCGACTTCATCAACAACTTCGCAACCACCATAATAGCGCTTCCCAGGATAACCTTCAGCATATTTATTAGTTAAAACAGAACCTGCAGCTTCCATAACTTGGTCGCTTACAAAATTTTCTGAAGCAATAAGTTCTATACCTTCAAGCTGTCTTTCTTTTTCAGCCTCAATAAGTTCAAAGATTTGTTCGTCGCGTTGCATAAATTTTTGTTATAGTTAAATATTCATCAAAAATAGTAATTAGATTAGTTTAATACATCAAAAAACATATATTTACATAAGATTTAATAAACAATTAATTAACATTTTACTATGCCACTTTCAGCCAACAATCCAGATAGAACGTCCTGGTTGCACGTCGATAAGAACTCCGATTTCCCTATTCAAAACATTCCATTTGGAGTATTTTTAACCAGAGATGATATTATAACCATTGGAACACGAATTGGAGATACAGCTATAGATTTAGGTGCTTTACATCAATTAGGGTATTTTGAAGGCATTCCTTTAACTGATGATATTTTTCTTCAAGATACTTTAAATGATTTTATTGCTGATGGTAGAAAAACTTGGCGTTTAGTAAGAAACAGAATTGCAGCAATTTTTGATGCCGAAAACAAGAGTTTAAAAAATAATGTAAAACATAAAGAAATTGTATTATTTCGTTTAGATGAAATAGAAATGCAATTACCTGTACAAATTGGTGATTATACTGATTTTTACTCAAGCATTGAACATGCTACAAATGTAGGAACCATGTTTAGAGATCCAGACAATGCACTATTACCAAATTGGCTTCATATTCCTGTTGGTTATCATGGTAGAAGTTCTTCAATCATACCTTCTGGAATACCAATACATAGACCACAAGGACAAACCTTACCCGCTGGAGCTTCAGAGCCAGTATTTGGTCCAAGTAAATTAGTGGATTTTGAATTAGAAATGGCCTTTATTACTACTGATGCTAATGATTTGGGAGAACCTATCCCAGTTGATGAAGCTGAGGAATATATTTTTGGACTAGTCTTATTTAATGATTGGTCTGCTCGTGATATTCAAAAATGGGAATATGTGCCTCTGGGTCCATTTTTAGCTAAAAGTTTTGCGTCTTCTATTTCACCATGGATAGTGACTTTAGATGCCTTAGAACCTTTTAGAGTAGAAAGCCCTAAGCCCCTAAAAAAACAATTAGAATATTTACAATATAAAGGGAAGAAAAGCTTTGATATTAATCTAGAGGTTGCTATTCAACCGCAAAAGGCAAAAGAAACGGTTGTTAGTAAGTCAAATTTTAAATATATGTATTGGAATATGGCCCAACAACTTGCTCATCATACTGTAAATGGTTGTCCGATAAACTCTGGTGACATGATGGGAAGTGGTACTATTTCTGGTCCTACGCCAGATAGTTTTGGCTCAATGCTTGAATTAACTTGGCGAGGTGAAAAACCAATCAAAATGAAAGATGGTACTGAACGAAAGTTCATTAATGATAATGATACAGTTATTATGCGTGGCTATTGTAAAAAAGACGATACTCGAATTGGTTTTGGAGAAGTTTCAAATAAATTACTTCCCGTTTTTAATCCGAAGAAGAAAAAATAAAATCTTGAATGATACATCATAAAAAAAGGCAACCAATTGGTTGCCTTTTTTATTAAAATTTAGAAGTACTAATTCGACCATTCTGCAATCGAAGCTTCATTCATTTTTACATAATTTGTATTATTGTTTTCTTTCGCTAATCTAAGAGATTCTTTAGCTATTGCAATAGCACCTTTAGTATCTCCTGATTTTGCATAAATTAAAGACTGCTGTCTTAAGTACCAATAACGAGGCTCATCTTTTGTCATTTCTATAGCTTTATCTATCCACATCTTAGCTTTACTAATATCCTTGTCTGCTTGTAAATAGTAAGCAGCTGATGAATAATAATCCGCTGCTCCTGGACCATTCATAATCTTATCAATACTAGCTGTTACATATTTATCTGTTGGTACAGAAAAAGGAATCGCTACATAAGATTTCTCCCAAATCATTTCAATTCGTGCACCATTATCTGTTATACCATTAATATCTATTGTAAATGTTTCTACATTGAAAGGTATTTCCATAACATCAACACTAACGGTAGCAGCAACTTTACTTTCGTCCCATTCTTTTGGCACGCCCCAATTATTAGTATCAGTATAAAAAATAACATCCCACTGTTTTGCAGAATTTAGTTTTGTAAAAATGGCATAAGACCCAGCTTTTAAAGGAGTTCCAGAAACCGTAGTTTCTGTACTAAAAGTAATCATAGTGTTTTTATTCGCTCCAGTACGCCATGTTGTTCCAAAAGACTCTAAACCTCCAAAGATAGTTCTACCTTTTACTCCTGGTCTACTATATTCTACTGTAATATCTGTTAGCCCAACTTTCTGTTCAAGCTTACTTAATGGACTCGCTTGCGGAGTCTCTACTTGAGCGTTTACCTGATAAGAAAAAGTAAATACTAAAGCAATTAATAAAAGTTTTTTCATTTTAAATAAATATTTATGGTTAAAAAATTAATTGCATAAATTTAAGCATTACTAAAAGTTAACATTGTTAACAAAACTATAAAATAAGAGATTCTATATTTGTAACAAATAAAAAAAATACGCTGAAATAATTGGCCCTCTTGCTATGGTTTTTTGTGGCTCTGGAACAATAACTATAAATGAAATTACCAATGGCAGCATAACACATGTTGGAAGCTGCTTGCTGGTCCAATAACAAAAACCTCAATGAATCCTGTACGTTCATTAGCACCTTTATAATTTCTGGAAATCTTCAGCATTTATAGCTGTATCTTAGCGCTCCTTTTATTGGTGTAATCTTAGCCGTAATAAGTTGTAAACTTATTAAAGGTGATAACTGCTGTTAAATACTAATTTTTTTACGCCAATTCATAAGTTTTTTTTCATTTTAAATAAATAAAGCAGCTTAGCTTATTTTATTTTGTCTAATTTTTTTATTAATATCTTAGACATTTTGTATATTTGCATAAGAAAAAAATAGCTGATGAAACTATATAGGCTTCATAAAAAACAAAAACTACCTATCTCTAAAGAAACTGCATGGCTTTTTTTGTCAGATCCAAAAAACCTGAAAGTAATCACGCCTGACTATATGAGTTTCAATATTATTTCTGGAGCAGATAAACCAATGTATGCTGGGCAAATCATTCAGTATATAGTCACACCTGTTTTAGGCATTAAGACCAAATGGGTTACAGAAATCACCCATTTAGTAGAACAACACTACTTTGTAGATGAACAACGCTTTGGACCTTATGCTTTATGGCACCATAAACATTTCTTAAAAGAAATTGATGGTGGTATTGAAATGGAAGACATTATCGATTATAAGTTACCATTCGGAGTTATTGGACAACTCGTGCAACCTCTATTAGTCAAACCTAAACTGAATGAGATTTTTGAATATAGAAAACATAAACTAGAAACGTTATTCGGAAGTTATAAACCATGAAAGATGCTATAAATATTTTTTGGTTTAGACGTGATTTAAGACTTGAAGATAATACAGGGTTATTTCACGCTCTTAAGTCGGGAAAACCTGTATTACTTATCTTTATTTTTGATAAAGACATTTTAGAAAAACTTCCTAAAAATGATGCTCGAGTTAGCTTTATTTACAAAACTCTAAGTTCGATAAAACTCAACTTACAAGTTAATTTTAATAGTGACCTTTTAATACAATATGGCTACCCTCTAGATATTTATAAGGAACTAATCACCAATTACCACATAGACACTGTTTTTACAAACCATGATTATGAGCCCTATGCAGAACAGCGAGATACAGAAATTGAAAAATTTTTAGCGGACAATAATATTTCTTTTAAAACGTATAAAGACCATGTTATTTTTGAAAAAAATGAAGTTGTTAAAAGTGATGGCACACCTTATTTGGTTTATACACCTTATATGAAATCATGGAAGACTCTATTTAAGAAAAAGCCTCTAACCTTTTATAAGAGTTATGAATATCTTAATAATTCAATAAAAAATATAGTCTTTCCAATTTTAAGGCTAGAGGACATTGGTTTTCAGTTTTCTAAGCAAAATATTGAAGACTATCACTTAGATCGTTTCTTAGTTCAAAACTATGAAAGCACTCGAGATTTTCCAGCAAAAGAAAGCACTTCAAGGTTAGGTCCACATTTAAGGTTTGGAACTGTAAGCATTAGAAAAATTGTTCAAAAAGCAATTGCTGAATCAAATGAAATATTTTGGCAAGAACTTATTTGGAGAGAATTTTTTATTCAAAATTTATGGCATTTTCCTAAAACTATTACTCATAGTTTTAAACCAAAATACGATCGTATTCAATGGCGAAATAATGAAAAAGAGTTTGAACTCTGGTGCCAAGGCAAAACGGGTTATCCTCTCGTAGATGCTGGAATGAATCAATTAAATCAGACTGGATTTATGCACAATCGTGTACGTATGGTTGTCGGGAGTTTTTTATGTAAACACTTATTAATTGATTGGCGTTGGGGAGAAGCTTATTTTGCAGAAAAATTACACGATTATGAAATGGCAAGTAATATTGGCAATTGGCAATGGGTTGCTGGCTGTGGAGTTGATGCTGCTCCATATTTTCGCATATTTAATCCAACAACACAAATAGAAAAATTTGATAAAAACCTAAAATATATAAAAAAGTGGGTTCCTGATTTTGAAGAACTTACCTACCCAAAACCTATTGTAGATCATAAAGTGGCAAGAAAACGTTGTCTTGAAACTTACAAAAAAGCGCTAGTTTAATAATAGAAGCCATTCATAAATTATCAAATTGTTAATTAATAGTGCATTACATCTAATAATTTTATGAAAATTATCAAAAAGCAGTATATTTAAAACTTAATTATACAAAAAACTCAAATCATGATTAAAAAATTACTTTTTCTAGTATGTATTGGAACGCCTATAATGGTGAGTTCTCAAATTGCATTTACAAACTCAAGCTCTTTACTGGTAAACGAGAACGTTACTAGTGGCTGTGCCATTGGCGTTGCAGACATGAATAATGATGGCAGAGATGACATTATTAGACTTGATGATGCAAGAGATTTGGAAATTGAATACCAAAACGCAAGCACAGATGGAAGTGGAAATCTTTACACAAGGTATGATTTTGGTGCTGTTGGTGGCTCTCAATGGGGCTTATGTATAGCAGATGTAGATGAAAACGGTTATAACGATATATTTACTGGAGGAGCCTACAATGGTTTAAAACTAATTACTGCTAGTTCAGATGGATCAAGTTATTCATCAACAACTCAAGGTGGTCCAAATATTTTTCTTCAAAATGTTAATTTTGCAGATATAGACAATGATGGAAGCATAGATGTTTTTGCTTGCCACGATGAAGGTATTTCTTCTCCATATAAGAATAATGGAAGTGGTACACTAACACATGATGCAAATTTAATTGTAGCTGCTTCTACAATTCCTTCAGATAACTCTGGAAACTATGGTACTATATGGATAGATTATGATAACGATGGTGATCAAGATTTATACATTTCTAAATGTAGATTAGGTGTTGGTAATTCTACAGATGGAAGACGTGTTAATTTATTATTTCAAAACGATGGAAATGGAAACTTTACAGATGTTGCTGAAAGTGCAGGCTTAAGACCTTTAGAGCAATCATGGTCTGCAGCATTTGAGGATATTGACAATGATGGTGATTTAGATTGTGTACTTATTAACCACACTAATACGAACCAAATTTATGAAAATAATGGCAATGGTACTTTTACAGATATCACATCTACTAGTGGAATTGCCACACAACTTGATGACTTAGGTACTGGTGGAATTCAAGTAATGATGGAAGATTTTGACAATGACTCTTACATCGATTTATTTATTACTTCAAGATGGACTAGTGATAAACATATTATGTTTAAAAACAATGGGAATAAAACTTTCTCTGAAGTTTCTGGTGCTATTTCTGCTGGAAGTTTAAGCGTTCAAAGTGCTGCTGTTGGTGATTTAAACAACGATGGATTTATTGATGTTTTAGCAGGTTTTGCTACAGGATATAATAGTCCAAGTGGTAATGCAGACCGATTATATTTAAATAATGGAAACGCCAATAACTGGAGTAAAATTAGATTACAAGGAGTTACCAGTAACCTTAACGGAATTGGAGCTAGAGTTGAATTATACACAGCCTTAGGAAAACAAATTCGCGAAGTACGCTCTGGTGAAAGTTATGGAACAATGAATTCATTAGTTGCTCATTTTGGTATTGCTTCTGAAACTACTATTACTAAGATTGTAGTAAGATGGCCTTCTGGTTTAGTAGACCAATTATCTGGTCCAGCAATCAATCAGTCACATTTAATAATTGAAGGCAGTAATCCTTTAACTACAGATTCTTTTACTGCTTCTAACTTTAATGTGTACCCAAATCCAGCTCATAATAAGGTTACAATTACAACAGACCTTTCTGAAGATATGTCATTGGCAATGTATGATATTACTGGTAAATTAATCCTAACGAGTAATAACACGTTTAATAACCAAACAGATTTAGATATTTCAGCATTAAATAGTGGCGTATATTTTATGCACTTAAGTTCTGGAAGTAAAAAATATGTTCATAAACTTATTAAAGAATAATCACATTATATTATATTATATTATAAAAAAGCTTCAGTTTATTCTGAGGCTTTTTTTTATACACGACTATACAACCCTAACATTTCTTTATGATAGTTTTTATTGAATTTTATCTAACTTTATAAAGAATAATTAAACACCAAAAAATATGGATACAAAAGAAGTAGCCAATAAATGGGCAAAAATGTGTCGAGAAGGACAGAATCTAGAATGTGTGAATGAGCTTTATGCAGAAAACGTAACTAGTAGAGAAATTCCTGGTTGGCCACAAGAACTAACAAGTGGCAAACAAAATGTATGGGATAAAAACAAAGCATGGCTAGATAGTGTTGAAGAGTATCATGGAGGTGAAATTAGTGAGCCGATAGTAGCTGGCAATCACTTTTCTACTAAAATGAATTTTGACGTTACTTTTAAAGAAAGAGGCAGAGTACAAATGGAAGAACTTGCCGTTTTTGAGGTAAAGGATGGAAAAATTGTTCATGAGCAGTTTTTTTACAGTATGGAATAAAAATCTTTATAGATAACTTAATGCTTCGAGTAACATCGAGGCATTTTTTTAAACAATATATTATGAAAATCAAGTTACTTGTTTTAATCTTTTTGATATCATCGCCTTTCTTTGCACAAGAAAATGCTAAAATTTCTAGTATTGATTTTGTTCAAATTCAAGGTGAAAATTTTGATGAAGCCATGCATTATTATCAAAACAACTGGGAAACCCTTAGAATTAAAGCTTTAGAAAATAACTATATAGAATCGTATCAACTTCTAAAATCTAATTATAGCGAAGAAGCACCTTTTCATCTTATATTAATTACTACCTATAAAAACGCATCACAATTTGAAAAAAGAGAAGACCATTTTCAAAAACTAATTGACAATCTTGGCGAGTTAAATTTATTAAATGATTTAAAACCTTCAGACTTTAGAAAGGTACTGTTTGGTACAGATGCTAAGCATTTAAATTAATTCCCTTCAACACGTTCAATCTTAGCTCCAATAGCACGAAGACGCTCGTCTATATTTTCATAGCCTCGATCTATTTGTTCAATATTATGAATTGTTGAAGTGCCTTTAGCAGATAAAGCAGCAATTAATAATGAAACTCCAGCTCTAATATCTGGTGAAGTCATTGTCGTTGCTTTTAATTGTGATTTAAAATCATGACCAATTACAGTTGCACGATGTGGATCACATAAAATGATTTTTGCGCCCATATCTATTAACTTATCGACAAAGAACAAACGGCTTTCAAACATTTTTTGATGAACTAAAGCACTTCCTCTTGCCTGTGTTAATGTGACCAAAACTATACTTAACAAATCAGGAGTAAAACCTGGCCAAGGTGCATCAGATATAGTTAAAATTGAACCATCAATATAGCTTTGAATTTCGTAACCATCTACATGTGCTGGAATATGAATGTCGTCACCTTGCTTTTCTACAGTAATCCCTAATTTTCTAAACACATTAGGAATTTGCCCTAAATCATCCCAACTTACGTTAGTAATGGTTAATTCACTTTTAGTCATTGCTGCAAGACCAATCCAACTTCCAATTTCTATCATATCAGGAAGCATCTTATGCTCTGTACCTCCTAAAGAATCAACACCATCAATGGTAAGCATATTAGAACCAATTCCTTTAATCTTTGCTCCCATACGATTAAGCATCTTACAAAGTTGTTGTAAATAAGGTTCACATGCAGCATTATATATTGTTGTTGTGCCTTTAGCTAAAACAGCAGCCATAACAATATTTGCTGTTCCAGTTACAGAAGCCTCATCAAGCAACATATATGCGCCTTTTAATTGATCGGCTTCTACACCATAAAAATACTCTTCTTTATTATATCTAAACTTAGCGCCTAGATTTATAAATCCTTCAAAATGAGTATCTAAACGGCGTCTTCCTATTTTGTCTCCTCCAGGCTTAGGAATATAGCCTTTACCAAAACGCGCTAATAAAGGGCCAACTATCATTATAGAGCCTCTTAATCCTCGTCCATCCTCTTTAAATGCTTCAGACTCTAAATATTTTAAATTAACCTCATCGGCTTTGAACGTATAAGATCCTTTTGCAATTTTATTAACTTTAACACCAAGCTTTTTAAGTAATTCAATAAGCTTATTAACGTCAACAATATCTGGAATGTTATTAATTGTTACCAACTCGGGAGTTAGTAATACTGCACATAAAATTTGTAAAGCTTCGTTTTTTGCACCTTGAGGTTGAATTTTTCCTTTAAGTTGGTGACCTCCATCAATTTTAAATGTTCCCATGAAATACTAGTAGCGTTTTCTATTTCGGTTTTGGTTGCTTCCTTTTTTGTGATTCGATTTTTTATTATTCGAACTGTACTTTTTCTTGCTTCTCATCAAACTCGAAGCATCAGACAAGTCTTCTTCAGATGCTCTTAAATCAATTTTCCCATTGGACAATTCAAACAAATGATTATAGATTACATCATCTTCAACTGTATCTTTATTCCAATTCAAGAAACACTTTTTCATGTGATTCGCAATGGTATATGTCAGGGCTTCCTTTAATTCACCATCTTCCCATGTATTGGCGACATCAATCATTGTCTTTATATTATTTCCATAAAAACGATATTTTGGGAAATTCTGAGGGTATTCTAAAATATCTGGTCGAGCATACAATTCTTCACGAGAAGGTTTGTCATAAGGAGAATCGACATCAATATCAAAATCTGCCATTATAAAAAATTGGTCCCAAAGCTTATGTTGAAAATCTGGAACATCACGTAAATGAGGTTGCATATTTCCCATAACTGAAATTATTGCTTTAGCTAATTTATTTCGTTCTTCTTTGGTTTCACGTGATTTTGCATGGTTAATCATTTTCTGCATATGACGTCCATATTCAGGAATAATTAAATGTTCACGTTCTGTGTTGTATTCTAAGTTATCTATCAAAATATAAATGGTGTAGAGTTAAATATAACGCACGTAGTAATTATGCTCGTGCAAAGTACAAAAAAAAACTAAAGACTAATAACACCTTCAACATTTTCTGCGACTTCTTTATATTTAGAAATAACTGCGTCAGGATCTTTCATTAGCACATGTACAGAAACACTAGTGTATTTACCGTTCTTTGATTCTATAGTATTAATTACTGCACCAATATTATTAAATAAAGCTTCAATTTCTGCAATTTTTTTATTGTCAGATTTCACTATAAATTTATATAAATACTCTGATGGCCAAATTGCAGTTTCATACAATTGGGTTCTTAACTTTTCGTAAAATTCTTTTGGGTTTTGTTTTTCGCTCATGATTAAAAAATAGGTCGCAAAGATACAGTTTACTTTACATTTTTTATTTAAAATTTAAATTCCGATTTTTACACCTAAAACCTTGCCAAATTTGAATACAAAAAAAATTGTTATTACTGGAGGACCAGGAACTGGGAAATCATCTATTATAAATGAACTTATTAAACGTGGTTTTTATTGTTTTGAAGAAATTTCACGTGAAATTATTTTAAAAGCACGAGAAGATGGTATTGAGCAGTTATTTTTAACTGAGCCTTTATTATTTAGTGAAATGCTTTTAAAAGGAAGGCTAGAACAGTTTATAGAAGCTGGAACATTAAAAGATAAATTTGTTTTTCTAGATAGAGGAATCCCTGACGTCGTAGCCTATATGGATTTTATTAATGATGACTATCCGCAACATTTTATTGATGCGTGTAAGGATAATATTTATGACCAAGTTTTTATTTTAGCGCCATGGCAAGAGATTTTTAGTAGTGATAATGAACGCTACGAAAATTTTGAACAAGCCATAGAAATACACAAGCATTTATTAAACACCTATAAACATTATAACTACAATTTGCTAGATGTCCCTTTTGGTTCTATTGAAAGTAGAACAGATTTTATTTTAGATATTATAAAAGCGATGTGATGCAGCATCCTATACAAATACTTGAACGTTATTGGAGTTTTACCAGCTTTAGACCTTTACAAGAAGACATTATAAATGCTGTGATTTCTGGTGAAGATGTCATGGCACTAATGCCAACTGGTGGAGGAAAATCGTTATGCTTCCAAATTCCTGCGTTAGCTAAAGAAGGGGTTTGTATCGTTATTTCTCCGCTAATTGCTTTGATGAAAAATCAGGTACAAGCTTTATCAGACAAAGGGATAAAAGCCATCGCACTTACAAGCGGAATAAGCTACCAACACTTAGATGCCCTTTTAGATAATTGTATTTATGGAAATTATAAATTTTTATATCTATCTCCAGAACGCTTACAACAAGAACTGGTTCAAGATAGAATAAGACTCATGAATGTGAATCTTATTGCTGTAGATGAAGTGCATTGTATTTCACAATGGGGAAATGACTTTAGACCTTCTTATAAAAATATTCAATTATTAAGGCAACTAAAACCAAGTGTAAATTGTATTGCGCTAACAGCTTCAGCTACACCAAATGTAGTTGATGATATTATTACTGAACTTGATTTTATTCAACCTAAAGTCTTTCAACAATCATTTGCTAGACCCAATTTAGCTTATATGGTCTTTCATGAAGATGATAAGTACTATAAGATGGAGACTATTATTAAAAAACAAAATGCGTCTTCAATAATATATGTCCGAAATAGAAAATCAACTGTTGAGATTCACAATCATTTAGAGAAAAAAGGCATTCGTGCAACTTACTATCATGGCGGACTTTCAAATACCGAAAAAGATAATAATTTTAATGATTGGCTACACAATAGGACACAAGTTATGGTTGCAACTAGTGCTTTTGGTATGGGAATTGATAAACCAGATGTAAAAACAGTTATTCATTTAAATTTACCCGAAAGCTTAGAAAGTTACTTTCAAGAAGCTGGACGAGCTGGACGAAATGGAGAAAAGGCATTTGCTGTTATTTTAAAAAATAATAGTGATGAAGAATTGGTGAAAAATCAGTTTTTAGATAGTCTGCCTTCAGTAGAGTTCGTTAAGCTAGTGTATAGAAAACTCTGTAATTATTTTCAGATATCTTATGGTGAAGGAGAATACACGACACATCAATTTAATTTTAATCATTTTAGTAAAACTTATAAATTCAACACCATACTATTATATAATGCGCTTCAATTTCTGGATCGAACAAGTGTTATCAGTTTGTCAAAACAATTTAACAGACAAACCTTAGTTCAATGTATTGTAACGAATAATAGTTTATTTGCATATTTAGAAAAGCATCAGAACTTTAGCCTAGTAGTAAAATCTATTTTAAGAACTTATGGAGGTGTATTTGATCAAGAAATAAAAATAAATACAACCTTAATCGCTAGTAAAGCCTCTGTAGAAGAAGAACAAGTTTTTAACATATTAGAACAATTAAAAAAAGATGAAATTATAACCTTGAATGCTTCAAAGACAGATGCACAAGTCACCTTTATACAGCCAAGAGAAGATGATAAGACGATTAATGTTATTGCAACCATTTTAGAACAACAAAACACTCTCAAGCAAAATCAAGTTGCTTCGGTTTTAAATTATGTAAAGAATGATGCGCTCTGTAAAAGTGTACAGCTCCTCTCCTATTTTGGAGAAAAAGAAATAGGAGCATGTGGTATATGTTCGGTTTGTATCCAAAGGAATCATTCAGAAAAAAAAGACACAAAACAACTAAAAACAGCTATAATAAACTTACTAGAACAAGGTGATTTATCATCTAGAGCACTTTCCGAGCAATTAGAGTATTCAGAAAAAGAAATAAACCATATGATACAATTATTATTAGAGCATCATATTATTTGCATTACAAAAACAAACACCTACAAATTAGCACATATAAAATGAAGGAATTAAGAATCGTTTTTATGGGAACTCCAGATTTTGCAGTTACCACCTTACAATCTCTAGTAGAGAATAACTATAATATAGTTGGAGTTATTACAGCTCCAGATAAACCTGCTGGTCGCGGAAGAAAGCTAAATGAGTCTGCTGTAAAACAATATGCAAAGGCACAAGGGTTATATATTATGCAACCTACAAATTTAAAAGCGCAATCTTTTATAGATGAGCTTACTACTTTAAAGGCAAACCTTCAAATTGTAGTGGCATTTAGAATGTTGCCTAAAGTGGTTTGGCAAATGCCAGAATATGGCACATTTAATTTACATGCTTCGCTTTTACCAAATTATAGAGGAGCAGCACCAATAAATTGGGCTATTATAAATGGTGAAACCAAAACTGGTGTTTCTACTTTTTTTATTGATGAAAAAATAGACACTGGTGAAATGATTTTACAAGAAGAAGTAGAAATAGACACTAATGAAAATGCTGGCAGTCTTCATGATAAACTTATGTGCTTAGGAAGTGAACTTGTAATAAACACTGTATCACGTATTGCTAAAGGCAATGTAAAAACGACACCACAGCCTACTAATGTTGAAATAAAAACTGCTTATAAGTTAAATAAAGACAACTGTAAAATAGATTGGAATGACAAAATTGATTCTATATACAATAAGATAAGAGGCTTGAGTCCTTATCCAGCTGCATGGTCTATTCTACAAAATGATGAGGACGCTTTAGATATTAAGATTTATGCTGCTGAAAAAGAAATAGAAGCTCATAACCTAGAAACTGGTACAATTATAACAACCAAGAAGGAAATAAAAGTTGCAGTTAAAAAAGGGTACATTAATATAACCGAAATTAAGCTTCCAGGTAAACGAAAAATGGATGCAAAATCACTTTTAAATGGTTATAATTTTGATAACAGAGCTAAAATGCTCTAAACCCTTATCCTTGTTGCATTTGTTAAAAAATAGATAAAATGCATCACCTTTATTAACAAATGCTGTAAGTTATCAACAAATTAGGGTTTTTCCCTTGCTATTACTTGCGTGGTTTGAATTTCCGTATAATTTTGTAGAGGATATAACAATAATGTTTAACCAACAATTTATTAATAATTAAATTTAAAATTATGAACAAAACAGATTTAATCGATGCTATGGCAGAACACGCAGGAATTACTAAAGCAGCTTCAAAAAAAGCTTTAGAGTGTGCGTTAATTGAAATTGAAGGAGCTTTACAAAAAGGTAATAGAGTTTCTCTAGTAGGATTTGGATCTTGGTCAGTTTCTAAAAGAGCTGCAAGAGATGGAAGAAATCCTCAAACAGGAGCTACAATAAAAATCAAAGCTAAAAACGTTGTTAAGTTTAAAGCAGGTTCAGATTTATCTAACGCTGTAAACTAATTCTTTTTTAGAATTTATTAAAAAAGCCTTCTATTAAGAAGGCTTTTTTTATAGCTTATATTTAATAAGTATTGCTTATTAAATAAAAAATTATTAGATTTAATTAAAGAAACATAAACTTTATGATTTCAATCAAACCAAAAAAAGGAAATTTATTAATTGCTGAGCCATCCATAATTGGCGATATGGCATTTAATCGTTCTATCGTTTTATTAGCAGATCACACTAAAGATGGTTCTATTGGTTTTATATTGAACAAGCCCTTAGAATATTCTATTAATGATTTAATTCCTGAAATTGAAGCTAGTTTTAAGGTTTACAATGGAGGTCCTGTAGAACAGGATAACTTGTATTTTATACATAAGGTTCCCGAATTAATACCAAATAGTATAGAAATATCTTTAGGTATTTTCTGGGGAGGTGATTTTAATAAAGTAGCTGAACTCATTGCTAGCGACCAATTAAGTGAAAAAAATATCAGGTTCTTTTTAGGCTATTCTGGTTGGGATGCAAATCAACTTGAAGAAGAATTAAAATCTAATTCATGGGTTGTTACAGAAAACATTTATAAGAAATCCATCATTGAAAAAGATTGTGAAGCCTTTTGGAAAGAAAAAATGCTAGAATTTGGTGGCGAATATAGTATCTGGTCTAATTCTCCTGAAAATCCAAGTCTTAATTAGATAATCTAATCTTTACATTTAGCTTTTTAATTAAATCTTCAGCTAAAGTATTCGAGTATTCTTTTTTTCTGTATTTAGTAATAGGCTGAATTCCTGTAATCACATTAGTTATAAATAAAGCATCTGCTTTTTGCAATTCAAAAGGAGATATTGATGCTTCCTCTATTTCATAATCTGGCATCTGATTAAGAATCTCAATAATTTGCTTTCGCATAATACCTTTTAAACAACCATCACTAAGTGGAGGTGTTTTAATCAATTTACCTTTAACCAAAAAAAGATTTCCATTTAAAGCTTCAACAACATGCTTATTTGTATTTAAGATAAAACAGTTGTGCAAGTTATTTTCAGAAGCATATACACTTCCTACAACATTTAAGGCTCTATTATTAGTTTTTAATGTAGAAAGCAAACTAGGTGATACAAAATAATCTTTAAACAAATCTACTTCATAATCCGTTTTATGGATAAGATAGAAATCTGTAGCGATAGCTTCGACCTGAATTAAATAATCTACAGCGTTATCTGTTGGATTATACAAACCTCCTTCTACTCTATTGACAATTAATTTTACTCTAGCTGATGCATTTAATAAACTATTAGCTTGTAAAGTGTTCTTTATTTGTTCTTCGAGGAACTCCATCGTAAATGACATTGGAATTTCCATACGCATAATCCGCATTGAAGCCATTAACCTAAAATAATGATCTTCCCAAAACAAGAGTTTTCCAAAAGAAGCTTTTATCGTTTCAAAAAGAGCATCTCCATAATTAAATCCTCTGTTTTTAAAAGAAATGATCTGGTCTTCTTTGCTTATATTTCCATTAAAATTTATCATAAAAAAATCCCGAAAATTAATTCGGGACAAATATAAGTTTTATAATTAGTTCTTTATTAAGCAGAACCTAATACTTGTTTTAAATCGGAAATTTGATTCTCCCAAAGCATTTTTGATTCTTCAACTTCGTCTTCTTCAGCAAAATCAGTAATCATTATTGAAACATCTTTGGTAATCTCATCAACTTGTATCCTTATTTCAAAATAGCTTGTACTATCTTCATCTTCAAGCCATTTAAATTTAATGCGTTCTCCGCTTTTCTTACTAACCAATTTAGCTTGCTCTTCACTTCCATCCCAAATAAATTTGAAAAGTTCACCTCTAGAATTTACATTTTCTGCATACCATTCAGATAAGCCAGATGGCGTTGATATATATTGATATAATAATTGAGGAGACGCGTGTATAGGAAACTCTAATTCGTATTTAATTTTGTCTGACATAGAAATAAAAATATTTTGCTCAATATATACATTTAATCATTAAGATTTAAAATTTATTTTTAAAAAAATTTTAGTTTACTATGTTTGCTTCCAACAATTTTGTTTTTATATTTGCAGCCTTAAATTATGGCGAGGTAGCTCAGTTGGTTAGAGCGTTGGATTCATAACCCAGAGGTCACGAGTTCAAATCTCGTTCTCGCTACAATTAAAACCCTTGTTCCTTCAAGGGTTTTTTTTATTTTAACTTCCCTATTATCAATCTTTTAAACCAAAAAAGCATAATCCTTTAATTTTTTTGGTTTAAAAGATGTATTAGCAATTTCTACTAAGAAATAAAGCTTATTACCAATATTCATTATAGCTAACAAGGTTTTTCTATTAATATTTTATTATTATTTTGAAAGAAAAAAGCTACATTAAAATGCATTTCATCGAATTTATTTGTATTTAATGGATAATACATATACGTTTGTCTCAAATTAGTCCCAAACTAAATTACCTACTTATGAAAAAAATTACTTTATTACTAAGATTTAGTACCCTCGTTTTTGGTTTATTAATATCAATGAGTGGATTTGCTCAAGTAACTATAGACTCCGAAGATTTTGAATCTGGAATGGGTATATGGAACGATGGTGGTAGTGATTGTTGGTTAGACAACACTAACCCAATGAATGGTGGAACCGCTTTAAGATTAAGAGACAACAGTGCTAGTTCTATAGCCACTACGGACGATTTAGACTTTACATCATACACATCTGTTAGTATTACTTTTGATTATGAAGGTGAAGGTATGGAAACTGGAGAAGATTTCTGGTTACGATATTATAATGGTTCAAGCTGGACGACTATAGCTACATATGTAAGTGGTACAGATTTTTCTAATGGAACTACTGAATCATCAATAACTGTAACTTTAAATTCTGGATCTTATACCTTTGCAACAAATTCTAGATTTCGATTTCAAAATGATGCTTCTGATAACTATGATTTTATCTATATAGATGATGTTGAAATTTTAGGTTACCTACCAGTAGGTCCAGAAATTAATATTACTGGTCTTGGTAACAATATTGCAGATGGTGATACTACTCCTTCCGCTTCTGATGATACAGATTTTGGTTCAGTTGATATTTCTGGTGCAACAAATGCAAATACTTTTACGATTCAAAATATTGGTTCAACACCATTAAGCTTAACTGGTAGTTCTCCATATGTTGTGATTTCTGGAACAAATGCTGCAGATTTTAGTGTAACGTCAACACCTTCAAACACTATAGCATCAAGCAGTTCTACAACTTTTACTATAACATTTGATCCAAGTGCCTTAGGAACTAGAACAGCAACATTAACTATTGCGAATAGTGATAGCAATGAAAATCCATATAATTTTAATATACGTGGAACTGGTACAACTCCAAGCTACTGTAATTCTGATGGAGATAACTCAGATGGTTATGATACAGGAACAAGATTAGTTCAATTCAATACCATAAATAATGCAACTCCAGCAGAAGATAACGATTATTCTGATTTTACAGGAATTTCTACAACTGTAAATCGAGGTAATTCATACAACCTTACTGTTAACGCAAATACAGATGGTAATTATACAACTTATACTTACGTTTGGATTGATTGGAACCAAGATTTTGATTTTGATGATGCAGGCGAAGCTTATAACTTAGGAACAACCAACAATAGTGCTAACGGAGCTACAAGTTTATCTCCTTTATCTATTACTGTTCCTGGAACTGCTACTTTAGGAAACACGAGAATGAGGGTTTCTACAAGATACGGTGGAGCACCAACTAATTGCGAAACAGGATTTGATGGAGAGGTAGAAGATTATACTATTAATGTTGATGTTTCAATACCACAACCAGAAATGAATGTTGTAGGTAATGGAACAACTATTGTTGATGGAGATACTACTCCTTCTGCTACAGATGATACCGATTTTGGAACTGTTAATGTGACGTTAGCTACACAAGTCAATACTTTTACTATCCAAAACACAGGATCAATCAATTTAAACTTAACAGGAACGTCACCTTATGTTACTGTTTCTGGACTACATGCAGGAGATTTTACTGTCACTGCTAATCCTACAACTCCAATTTCGGCTAGTGGAAGCACTACATTTGACATTACTTTTAACCCTAGCTCTGCTGGTTTAAGATCTGCTACAATTACAATTGCTAATGATGATAGCGATGAAAATCCTTATACTTTTGATATTCAAGGAAATGGATTTTCTTTATTACCTGAAATAAACCTTGTAGGTAATGGAACAACTATTGTTGATGGAGATACAACACCTTCTCCTATTGATGATACTGATTTTGGAAGTGTAAATGTTACCGGAGGAACACAAGTAAATACTTTTACCATTCAAAATAGTGGATCACTAGATTTAAGTTTAACTGGCTCCTCACCATATGTTGTTATAGGTGGACCTAACGCAGCTGATTTTACTGTTACTGCAACACCTGCCGCAACAATTGCTGCAAGTGGAAGCACTACTTTTAATATTACTTTTGACCCTAGTGCCCTTGGTACTAGATCTGCCACAGTTTCTATTGCTAATAATGATGGCGATGAAAACCCTTATAACTTCAACATTCAAGGCGATGGGGCTACTGCTCCAGGTGGTGTTACTGCCGACTTAGCGTTGTGGTTAAAAGGAACAGATGGTTTAGGATATACTGATGGTCAATCGGTAAGCCTTTGGGCTGACCAAGCTAATGGTGCTGATGCTACAGTAAATACTCCTGGACAAGAACCAACCTATAAAGATAATGTTAATGACAATGTCAACTTTAATCCTGTTGTAGATTTTGATAATGACTATGTAACTATACCTCTTGATGGTGATTTTTCTTATGATAACACATCTACTCAATTCTTAGAAGGAACAAGTGGTTATTATTCTCAAGATATTTTTACAGTTGTAATCCCTGATGTTTCTGCTGATAATACCTTTGGAAGTATGGATATTTTTTGTGGTGATGAAGATATCGCAACTGATAATACTGATGCGACGGGTATTGGCTTAGGAAAATATACCGTTAGATTCACTAATGAAGTTTTATCATATTGCCATGGTCCAACCTCTTCAGGTGATGGTTATGGTGTGGCTCAAACAAGCACATCTGCAACTTATGATAATGTAGGAATTATTAACGTAAGAAATAATTTAGCCGCTACACAACAAGAATTATACTATAATGCTATAAACAAAGAAAATACACAAAATGATGTACCGGATTTTGCAAATGTTAACGATGCAAGATATTGGATTGGTCGTTCTGAAGGTTGGGAAGCCTCTACCGATGCTAGAATTGCTGAAGTAATCACTTATTCGTCTAGAAAAACAGATACCGATTTAACTGTTGAACGTAATAGAATTATGTCTTATTTAGCCATTAAATATGGTATTACTCTTGGTGTTAATGGAAC
>NZ_JBHUOV010000014.1:0-11957 GCF_042686125.1 Lacinutrix iliipiscaria | reverse complement strand
CTTTTGAGCAAAATGGACAAATATGTGCAATTGGATTCACTAAAGCTGGATTTTGGAAAAATAAGAAAGCACAAGATATGAGAGAAATAATGAAAAATAGTGATTTAGAATATGAAATTAAACCTCCTTCTATTGAAGTTATGAGAATGTTTGAAAATGATTATAATACTTTAAAAACCAATAATGAGGTTATTTAAAAGCAAAAACTACATACAACAACGTGTATAATTAATTGCTTGTGTTGGTTAAGAACAGGATTTTATCCTACAATTTGTATATTTATCTAATCGGAAAATTTGCAAGTCAGAGCCTTGCCATTTTCCTCCAGCGGATTTTTCGCCACATGTGGCTCATCCAAAGCTAAAAATAGCTTCGGCTCAATCCGCAAAAAATCATACACGAACACGTTGTACGCAAGCTGAACAAACCCGCGAATGAAATTCAAAGCGACTAACAAACAGATTTTAAGAGACGAAATTACCTTTCAACACATAAAAGAAGTTTTGGATAACTTAAATATAAATACACTTCACAAATTTAAAAATGCCAAGAATCAAAAGATTATTAGAATTCCTGGAAATATTGATTTAAATAAATTATGTATTGAAAAAACAGGAAAATCATTTAAAGATTTTTTTGAATTTAAACGCTCTAAAACTAAACCTAGAATAGAAGATAAATTATTAGAACCTAAATTTATTGCTGATTTAAAAAAATGGTGCACTGAAAATTCAATTGAATCAATAAATCAATATGTAAATGCTAATGTTCCTAGTCGTTTTCCTTCAGCAGAAAGAATCAGGCAAGTTTATGGGTACGAATATTTCGCAGATGTGATAGGAATTCACGCTAGGAATTATGAATTTATGACACTAGTAGAAGCAAGAAAAAAGTGTTTAGAAAATGGAGTTATTGCATCTCAACATTATAGCAAGTTCTACCAAGAATACAATAAGACTAGTGAATTAAAATTACCATCCGACCCATTTAGATACTACAAAACCAACTGGTCAGACTTTATTCAGTTATCTGACACACAATTATTCATTGGTAATGGAATGAGTAGTTTAGAGTTATTTACATACAAATTACTGTATGATAGAAATATAAAATTTGAAATGCAAAAGACGTTCGATGATTGTCGTTCAAAAAACCCATTACCTTTTGACTTTTATCTACCACAAATAAATACAATTATTGAACTCGATGGTAAACAACACGATTCTCAAGATAAAAATAATTTATACTATTCAGAACACACTCAAAAACACGATAGGATAAAGAATAAGTATTGTAAAGACAAAAAAATAAGATTAATACGAATTAAAGGTCTTTTAAAAATAAAACAAACTTTAGAAAAAGAAATAAATCTTAATAATTACAAAAAAACAAAAGACCTCGATTGGACAAGTGATTTTAATAATCCTACACAAGTTTTAGAATCCGAATTAAGCAAATCAATTAAAATAAAACTTCTTCTATTAATGTGCGAGAAAGGTCGATGTAACTTTACTAATCAGAAAATTATTAAAGAAGTTGGATGTTTTAAATCTCTCTTTTATGCAATAAAAAATGAATTAATAAATTTATCACTTATAAATAGAGAGACAGATTATTATATAGATGAGAAACAGGAAAACAAAGTGCTTGAATTATTTCGAAAAGGTATTGGAATTGAAAAAATTAAAGAATTATCAAAAGTTTCTAGATCTGATAAAATAATTGAAATTATTGAAAAAAATGGCTTAAAATATACTTCAAAAAGAAAAACAAAAGAGAATTCAAATCAAATAAAAAAACAAATAATTGAATTATATTTAAAAGAAAGATCCAATGGAGAAATTTCTAATACATTAAAAATAAGACCAAGTTATTGTTCTCAAATAATAACAGATTATAAAATTAAAAATGGAATAATAAAACCTTCGAAGGAAATAAATAAAATTATTGAAAACATTATCGAATTAGAATTAAAAGGATTTAATAAAAGCCAAATTTGCGATGAACTGAAAATTAATCGACCATTTTTGTATAAGTGCCTAAAATTTAAAAAAGCCAGCGTACAACAACGTGTATAATCAATTGCTTGTGTTGGTTAAGAACAGGATTTTATCCTACAATTTGTATATTTATCTAATCGGAAAATTAGCAAGTCAAAGCCTTGCCATTTTCCTCCAGCGGATTTTTCGCCAGAAATGGCTCATCCAAAGCTAAAATAGCTTCGGCTCAATCCGCAAAAAATCATACACGAACACGTTGCCAACAAGCTGACCAAAAACCTCTGAATTGAAAATTAAACAGAATTATTTAAAAGGAAAATCCGTTTTCATAGTTTCATTACTCGTAATCGGAATTACAATTCTGACTGTTTATTTAACTGGAATTAATTACAACCGAAGTCTGACTTCTAACCTCTATTTGTCTCTCGGAATTATAGCGACAGCTCTTTTTCTATTTATGACTTATGGTCTCTATAAAGGAATTGGACTGATTGACGATTTTCCGAAATTTCGGAATTTTAAAACTGGAGATTTAACAGGTAGAACCTCACCAACTATGGATATTCCGAGTGTAGAAGTTGGAGATGGAATTGGAGGGCTGATTTTATCTATTCTATTGTGGATTGGAATGTCAATCTTATTCATTGTATTGCTAATCGTTTTGGAAGCAGTTTTTTGGTTTTCACTTTTTATAATTTTAGCAATGTTATATTGGATTTTCTTTAGAGCATTAAAATTTGTTTTTAGCAAATCAAAAGATACGAAAGGCGATATTGGAATTTCAGCAGTTTATTCGCTGACTTATACTCTACTCTACATTGGTTGGGTTTTCGGAATCGTTTATCTGACTGAAATAATGAAATAAAGCTTGTTGAGAACAAGCCGAAAACAAAAAAGGAACTCAATTAAGAGTTCCTTTTTTATATCTTCTATTTAGTTACGTTTCAATAAAGAAAGAGGCTTTACTAAATCTATATGGTACAAATATACAAATAATTCTCGATATTGCGAAACATATGAGGAATGAATTACGAAATAAATACTTATCCAGACCAAGGCATAACAGATATCTTACCGCTACTACTAACAACAAAAATAGAGCCAAAAGACTATATAATGCAAATATTCGGTTAGCTCAAGCTATGCATCCAATATTGACTCAATTTGAAGTCGTATTAAGGAACAGTTTAAATTTACAGCTTTCAAGCCATTTTGTTGATACTGATTGGATAATAAATCAAAAAAATGGTTTTATGAGAAATGCGACATTGGCTCATTCACGTTACTTTTTAAGACGTTCCGTAATAAAAACGGAAAACAAATTAACTAGAAGAGGTATTCCAATAACTAGTGGAAAGATTATTTCAGACCAAACATTTGGTTTTTGGATAGCCTTGTTTCTTGCTCACCACTACTCATTAATCGCTGGACAACCAATACACATTTTCGTAAACAAACCTGCAATAGAAGATAGAGCAAGTATCTATTCAAAACTAGATGACATCAGAAACTTTAGAAATAGAGTTAATCATTGTGAACCATTATGCTTCAATGGGAACAATATCGATTGTACTGAAACAATGAGCATTCGAGCAAAGCTTTACGATTTAATACGTTGGATAGAACCAGAACTAGTTCCCTTTTTTGAAAGCATTGATAATGTTCAAAGTAAAGTTGATAATATAATGCGAATTTAAAAGCCAGTTGGCAACAACGTGTATAATTCATTGCTAGTTATAGCCTACTTACGAAAGTCCTCGCGGACTTTCTATCTGTGATTTATTTGCTAACTTTAGTGCTTAAACACGCAACGAAATCATACACAAAACCGTTGGCCTTCATTATTAAGAAACAGCATATAACTATTAACCTCGAATTGACAATTTTAAATGAGTAATTATAATTTTAAAACTTTAAATGACAAGGAATTTGAGATTTTAATTCGAGACTTGCTTTCAGCTGAAATGCAAATTGAATTTCAAAATTTCAAATCTGGAAAAGACAAAGGAATCGATTTAAGATATTCTACAACTATTGATAATAAAATAATTGTCCAAGTAAAACATTACGCTAATTCTGAATTTGCTCAATTAAAATTTCAACTTAAAAATTCAGAACTTAGTAAAATTAAAAAGTTAAAGCCTAAACGTTACATAGTTGCTACTTCGTTAGAGTTAAATCCTTCTGAATCACAGGAAATAAAAGAAATTTTGTATCCTTATGTTAAAAGTATAAATGATATCTATTGGAATCAAAGAATTAACACAATGCTTTCCAAGTTTAAAGATATCGAAAGAAACCATTTTAAGTTATGGTTTTCAAGTAGCTCAATTTTAACGAATATTTTGAATCATAGTTCTTATTTAAAATCTACATATTTAGCAACTGAGTTAGAAAATAAAATTAGCCACTACGTTAAGACTGAATTTCATGATAAGGCTACGGCAATACTAAAAACTCAAAAAATACTATTAGTAACAGGTGCTCCAGGAGTTGGAAAAACTACATTAGCACAAATGATTATTTTGGATTTTATAAATAATGGCTATGAGCATTTAGTAATAGAAGATAAAATTAGTGAAGCTGAAAATTTATTATCACCAGATGAAAATAAAAAACAAATAATTTACTTTGATGATTTTCTTGGCTCAAATATTTATGAAATATTAAACCCTAGAAATAAAGAAAACTCATTAATTAGATTTATTAGTCGCGTTAGAGCAAATCCAAATAAGTATCTGATTCTAACAACTCGTACAACAATTTTGAATCAAGCATTGTCAGCTTATGAAAAATTAAGATATAATAAACTACATGAAGAATCAAATTTTGAAATATATCTAAATGAATATTCTCTTCTTCAAAAAGCTAAGATTCTTTACAATCATATTTATTTTGGGAATCTAGATGAAAAATACCGTGATTATATTTTTCAAGATAAAAGCTATTTTAAAATTATTGAGCACGATAGTTATAATCCAAGATTGATTGAGTTTTTTACAAACAAAGTGCATTTGAATAATGTTTCACCTGAAAATTATTTAAATTTTATTATGACCAATTTGGATAATCCAGAGGAAATTTGGCGAAGTTCTTATGAAAATCAAATGGACGACAAAGAAAGGTTTTTATTAATCTCGTTGTTTACACTGAGAGGCGAGTCTTCAAAAAGCATATTGGAGCAAGCATATAACGCTAGAGTTGAAAATGAAGTAGAAAATTTTGGTTATAAAATTAAACATAATTCATTTAATGAATCACTAAGAAATCTTGAAGGTTCGTACTTAAAAACGAGTTATGATGGTAAACAAAAAACTACTATAATTTCTTTCATCAATCCTTCTATATCTGATTTTCTTATTAATTATTTGAAGGTGTCAAATATTGAAAAAATAAGACTAATACAAGGAATAGTGTTTATTGATCAAATTATAAACATATTTCATCCTAACCGAGAAGATTACTTAAATTTTAATAAAGATGAAGGAAGAAAATATTATAAAAGTCTTCTGAAAAATGAAGAAAAGTTAAGAGAGTTTGAGGATTCTAAGAGATTCGACTTGAAGTATCTAAATACACTATTAATTCTATTTCGCGGAGTTGTTGAAAAGAAAGTTATTATTCGTCTATTTAAAAATTTACGATTAGAAGATATTCATTATTCAAATATTGACGATTTCTTAAATGTTTTTGAAAGAATTTCTTATATAAGTGAATTAAACCATATTATTTTAGATAATTGGAATTCAATTATTCTTGATTTGTATAATTCAGCTGGTGACGAATATAGATATAATAGAATAGTAGATTTGTTTGATGATTATTCTCAATCTTATGAAGATTTTATAAATGAGAATAATGCAGAAGTTTCTGAAATTTTAATAGATTATTTATCTGAAACTATTGAACAAATTATTGTTGATAATATTACAGAATATGAATACTCACCAAATACAGAGTATGTGCAAGTTGGACATGAAGAATATTATGAAGAAACTACTGGTTTTACACTAGACGATGATATAGATTACATAATTATGGATGAATTAGATATATTTAAGGATATGGGATTTCTTTCAAAAGGTCCATATATATCTAGTTCAGATTTAAGAATCGATAGCTCGGATTTAGCTAGTAGATTAGAAGAAAGTTACCTTGAATACCAAATAAGTTCAGCTGATAACTATTACGATGATAGACCTAGAGGAACAAATAGTTCTACTTCAGATTCATACTCTGATATTGACAGGATAAATGATTTGTTTAGTGATTAATATAACGAAAGGCCAACAACGTGTATAATTAATTACTTCTGATTTCCCTATCGGAAAATCCTCGGAATTAATTAACTTGTGTACTCATCGGAAAATCATACTGATTTTCCGTAACACAATTATACACGAACACGTTGTACCTCATTTCCAAACTGAACGCTGAATGAAAATATTTCCGACTAATAATTACGTGTTTGAACTGACAAAAGAAAGTACAGATGCATTATCGGAATTGGAAAAAAATACTCTGATAACTGACTCACTCGTATCTGAATGGACTAAAAAAACATTTATCGGACAAGTTGATAATAAAGGATTTAAAATAATCTCATCAAAACCTGGTCGAGGAGCTTTTTGTATTTTAGAAGGTACGCTGAAATCGAAAAAAGGTACTCTTGAAATTAGGATTCATAAGGCATTTAGAATAATGTTATCGCTTATATATTTATTCCCAATAATCGGATTTACAATAGCATTATTCACAAAGGAAAAAGAGATAATAATTTCATTGATATTTCCGACTTTAATGGCATTGGTCGTTTTTCGATTTGTCTTTACGGAATTAGCATTTAGAATTATTTCAAGAAACGGATTAAAAAGATTGACAGAAATAATCGGAATTACTAAACTGAAAAAAAACGAGGTACAACACCGTGTATAATTAATTGCTTTGGTCGTTGCTTATTTGGAAAATTCCTTCGGAATTTTCTTGCGTTCGTTTTTGTTTACTAAATTAGTTGCTGAAACACGCAACTAACCATACACAAACACGTTGTGCATAATATGAGAAAAACGTTAACATTGATATTTGGAATAATAATTTTACAATTAAGTTTTTCTTGTAAATCTCAATATTCAACAACTGAATTAAAAAACAACTTTACAACAGAGCAAATATCTGATTTAAATAAGATAACTGAATTCTTTAAAAACCAAATGTGTTTGGGAATGGAATCTGATTTTAAAACTTGCTACGAAAGAACTCCTCACGAATATTTAGAAGCAACAGGTAGCGGATTTTGGAATAATATTGATTTTGATAAACAAAAAGAGCTTTATAATGAAATCTCGGAATCTACTTTTGACGAAATTTGGGCTTTTTGTAAATCAATTTATCCTGAAAGCGGAACTGAATTAAAAAGTCTTTGTCCAGTTAATGGAAAATATATAAGCTATTTAATTGAATTAGGAAAAACGAATACTGCAATTGCAAAATATGCAGACAGAGTTAGTGCTGCTGGAGACTTTAATGAATTGTATTTAAATTATTCGAATATTCTGAATAATAAAAAAGATTTCAACTTAAACGACCCGAATGTTCAATTGATTTTAGCCATCCACTATTTATCTATAAATGATGATTTCAAAAGAACTGACAAATGGGAAGCGGAATAAAATACTATGCACAACAACGTGTATAATTAATTGCTACGCAATGTTGGTTAAGTGAACAAGCTAACTTTAATTCGTATATTAGTTTCGCGGAAAATTCGCAAGTCAGAGCCTTGCTATTTTCCTCCAGCGGATTTTTCGCCACAAGTGGCTCATCCGAAGCCAAAAATAGCTTCGGCTCAATCCGCAAAAAATCATACACGAACACGTTACCTGCAAGCTGTGAAAACCTATTCTACTGAAATTGTATTTCAATGCTAAATTTTTAGCAAGAATTAAAAAAATAAAAAATCATTAACCTTTTAAGTAAATAATTTTGTAATTTTGCGGCAAAGTTTTTGCATTTACAATGGAGTTATCGTACAAAAATAACAAACTGGAAAAGTCACTTACTACCGATAAAGGGTTAGCTAAAAGTTATGGCAAATTGGCAAAAAAAATCAAACAACGAAGAATCCAGCTTGAAAGTGCAGATAATTTAGAAGTTATCTCAAAATTACCAATATTGAGATTACACCAACACAAAGGAAAAGGTGAAGGTACTTGGTCAATAGATATTCAAGAAAATTGGAGAATCTTATTTATAATTAATCAAGATCCTATACCAACCTTAGAAGATGGTGGAATTAATTTAAAAGAAATAACCATTATAAGTATTGAGTCTATAGAAGACCCTCACTAACTTAAAAGGAATTATTATGACTGATTTACAATTAAAAAGAACCTTACTCTCCTGTCCAGGCGACAGTATTCAAGAGCACATAGACTTTATTGGCATGTCTCAAGCAGAATTGGCAGAGCGACTAGGTAGGTCTATTCCTAAACTAAATGAATTAATAAAAGGAAAAGCACCTATTACCAAGGAAACAGCTACAAAATTGGAGTATGTATTAGGAGTGTCTGCAAATTTTTGGCTCAATTTGGAACGCAACTATCAGGATGAATTACTAGAGATTGAACAAATGGAGCATTTGGAGCAATGCGAAGATTGGGTGTCATCTTTTCCTTTAGCCAAAATGAAGTCTTTTGGTTTACTTCCTGATTCTCGTAAAAAAACAGAATTAGCTAATAGTTTACTGAAATTTTTTAGAGTCGCTTCTCCCACTCAATGGTCAGATATTTACAATGGTAGTTCGCTCGCCTTTAAAATTGAGCTACGCCATACATCTGAACCACAAGCAATTTCAGTTTGGTTACGTATAGGAGAATTACAAGCAGATAAAATAAATGTAGCTTCATTCGATAAAAAATTATTGCGCAATAGTTTAAATCTTATTCAACAAATTTCATATGAGCATTCAGATAGTTGGCTGGAAGAATTACAAGAATTGTGTGCTTCTTGTGGTGTAGCTTTAGTATATACTCCTTGTATTGCAAAAGCTCCTATTTATGGTGCAACTAGATGGATTAAAAACAATAGTATTCCTCTTATTCAAATGACAGATAGAAAGAAAGATTATAATGCATTTTGGTTTACTTTCTACCACGAGTTAGGACATGTTTTATACCATGGTAAAAAAGATATATTTATAGATGGTATTGAAAGTATTACTCCTGATATTGAAAAAGAAGAAGAAGCTGATGCCTTTGCAGCTAGAATGCTATTATCAGATAAAGAGAGAAACGAATTATTTCAATATCCCAATTTTGATAGTGAATTGATTATGCATTTGAGTAAAAAATTCCAAAAACACCCAGGAATTATAGTAGCACAAGTACAAAGAAGATATAATAATCTTTATAAAAGTATAGAACTTAACAGTTTAAAAACAAAGGTGAAATTTTTGAATTTATCTTTTTAGTATAATTACTTTAAACATAATTAAGATTTATAAGATAGCCAGCAGGTAACAACGTGTATAATTAATTGCTATTGTTGGTTAATTGGAAGATTTTATCCTACAATTTGTATATTTATCTAATCGGAAAATTGGCAAGACTAAGCCTTGCTATTTTCCTCCAGCGGATTTTTCGCCATAAATGGCTCATCCGAAGCTAAAAATAGCTTCGGCTCAATCCGCAAAAAATCATACACGAACACGTTGTAGTGCATTAAAGAAAAAATGAACGAAAGATATTTAAGATTAGAAGTTGTCTGGAAAGATGAGCATATGTTCGAATTAAAAGTTTCGGCGAATAATGGACGATACTCTGGCATTACGGAAGTTTATGAAGTATCTGATTCTCTACTCAAATTTGTAAATGAGCTTAATGGATTTCCATTTGGAAAAGATAAAGTGACTCACTCTTGCGGAGAAAAAGACAGCTACGCTTATTTCGAAATGGAATTTTATAAAATCGGAATAACTGGAAAATGCGGACTGCAAATCACAATGGAAGAAAATGTTGCAACTGAATACAGAAAAGAAGAGAAAGATAAACTCACAATGGAATTGATAATTGAACCAAATTCGATTGATGTATTTTGTCGAGAATTGAAAGTACTAGCTGAACAAGAAAGTGGAATAGCGGAATTAAAAGCTGTTGGAAAATATACGAATAATATTGCGTAAATAACGCACTACAACAACGTGTATAGTTCATGCTAACGCAGATGGTTAAGTGAAAGATTTATTCCTACATTTTAACTATCTTAGTTTCGTGGAAAAATTCGCGTCGCTCAGCATCACGCTTTTTTTCCATCGGATTTTTCGCCGCAAGCGGCTCATCTGAGCGCAAAGCGCTTCAGCTGAAAATCCGCACGAAACCATACACGAACACGTTAGAGGCAATTTAAAAAAACACGATAGGTAAAAAGGACAAGTCTGGAATTATTTTTGATGTTGTCAATTATCCAAAAGAAATAATTACAAACTAAAACCTTACCAAACAAATGAGAAAGTCTAAAATTGTAATAACCATAATTACCTTGTTCCTATGTTTCAAAGGAATAGCACAATTTAATCAAAATAGCGAAAAGCAAATAGTAGTTGGGAAAGTTGATAGCTTATATTCCAAAATACTAAAAGAGCAAAGAGAAATTTGGATACATACACCTGAGGACTTTAATAGCACTAAAAAATATCCAGTTATTTATGTATTGGACGCATCTCAACAATTTTATGTTATTACTGGAATGCAAAAGCAGCTAACGCCTTTCAAAATTCCTCAATCTATAATAGTTGGCATTACCAATACGGATAGAACAAGAGATTTTACGAATACTAATGTTCCTTTTCAACGCGGACACGAATCGGAAACTTCTGGAGGTGCCAGTAATTTTTTAAAATTCATAAATCAAGAATTAAAACCGTATATCAACAATAAATACCCAACCGAAAACAACAATACCATTATTGGTCATTCTACAGGAGGTCTTTTTGTACTTTATTCATACTTACATAACGAAAATTCTTTTGATAATTATTTGGCAATTGACCCAAGTCTTTGGTGGGACAAAGAAAATCTGGTTAAAGAAACTCAAGAACAACTAAATAAAGGAAATCGAAAAGAAAAATCATTATATATAGCGGTGGCTAATAGTATTGGCAAAGCAATGGACACGGTTAAAGTTAGAAGAGACAAAACAGTTCCTACTGAACAGATTAGAGCCAATTTAAAGTTTCACGACCTATTAGTGAAAAATAATAAAGAGATTAATTTTAAATGGGAATACTTTGAGAATGAAGACCACGGAAGCATTGTTGTTCCAGCCCAGTATAATGGATTGCGGTCTATTTTCTCTTGGTTTCCATTCCCAGAAATGTGGCGTTTTAACACACCAAAAGAATATTCTGCCAAAGAATTAACAGAGCCTTTTAAAACCCACTATAAAAAATTGAGCATTCAAATGAAACGTGAAGTAAAACCTGAATGGGAATTACTAAATCAAGTTGGGTTCTTTATGTTAGATGGACATAATCTTCCTAAAAAAGCTTTAGCATATTTAGAACTGAATGCTGATTTCTATCCTAATGAATCAAAAAGTTTTGTTGCTTTAGGGAATTACTTTTTATCTCAAAAAAACAAATCAGAAGCAATTAACAACTATAAAAAAGCAGTTGGAATAGACGGAAATCAAGAAGCTCAAGCTAAACTAAAGGAATTAGAATAGTAATAAAAACTGCCTCTAACAACGTGTATAATTAATTGCTACGCAAGTTGGTTATGTGGAAGATTTTATCCTACAATTTGTATATTTAACTAATCGGAAAATTCGCAAGTCAGAGCCTTGCCATTTTCCTCCAGCGGATTTTTCGCCACAAGTGGCTCATCCAAAGCTAAAAATAGCTTCGGCTCAATCCGCAAAAAATCATACACGAACACGTTGTGCTTCATTATTTCTCACTCT
>NZ_JBHUOV010000013.1:0-22167 GCF_042686125.1 Lacinutrix iliipiscaria | reverse complement strand
ATCCAAAGCTAAAATAGCTTCGGCTCAATCCGCAAAAAATCATACACGAACACGTTGTGCTTCATTATTCTCACTCAATCGGAATGAAATAATTATCCTAACTTACGAGAAATAACTAAACAATGATAAAATTTTTTAGAAAAATTCGCCAGAGCTTACTTATGGAAAACAAAACTGGAAAGTATTTTAAGTACGCAATCGGAGAAATAATTCTTGTTGTTATTGGGATTCTCATTGCTCTTCAGATTAATAATTGGAATGAAGCAGAAAAGAGAAGTGATGAAGAACAAAAGTTATTGTATGAACTACTTGTAAATCTTAATCAAGATATAAAAGATAATAAGGTTAATGCTGAGTTTAATCAAGAGGTCGGACTTTCTGCTGAATATGTAGTTGAGACCATTGAAACTCGTACTGTTTGGAATGATACAATGAAAAAACATTATGGATATCTACTAAGGCATGGCTTGTCTACATTTAATACTTCTGCTTATGATAATCTAAAATCCAAAGGATTTGACCTTATTAGTAATGACAGTATTAGAATTGCATTAACGAACTTACATGGAAACTATTATGCAGGAATATTAAAATTTGAAAAAGAACTCGCTGTTGACAATCAGACATTTTATTTAGCACCTCTTTTCTTGAAACATATTCGAATGGAAAATCCATGGTTTAAAGGAATACCACATGATTATGCAAAGTTGCTAGAAGATAAGGAATTCATAGAAGCAGTAAGATGGAAAGCAAAGACGATACGACATGTAGCTAGCTTCCAACAACAAGGTTATAAAAAGGCAAATGAACTTAAAATAATAATAGAAAACGAATTAAAAAAATAACGAAAGCACAACAACGTGTATAACCAATTGCTTGGTTTGTGTGTACTCGGAAAATCCTACGGATTTTCCTATTGGTTCGGTTTCTTTTACTAACTTAGTTCTTGCCAACGCAACAAGCCATACACAAACACGTTGTGCTTCATTATGACAAACTGCTAACCAATGATAAAATTCTTTAGAAAAATCCGCCAAAACTTGCTACTGGAAAACAAAACTGGAAAGTATGTTAAATATGCCATTGGAGAAATTGTTCTCGTTGTTATTGGTATTCTAATTGCCTTACAGATTAATAATTGGAACGAGAAACGTAAACTTAATGACACAATCAAAGATGTTTATTCAATTGTGAAGAGTGACTTATTATCTGATATTGCGATGATTGATAAAGTACTTTTATATACCCAGTTTAGGGATAGTATATTCAAACGAGTAATTAATAGAAATATCTCATTTGATGATTATTTGAAATGTAATCAGTGTATGACAATTCTTGGTGGCTTTCCAGATATAAAACTAAAAACACGCGGATTAGAATTATTAAGGCAGAATAGCACTGTTATTAATCCAAATCAAGATAGTCTTTCAAATGAGATTAGTGAATTTTATTCTATTTCTCACACCGAAATCGATGTCTCAACTAAGGAAGTAACAATAGATTGGAAAGACAATCGTGCATATTTTAAAAAAAATATGACTTGGTTTGAAGATTATACAAATAGTAAGATCAACGAAGAATTCATAAATTATGCACTATCATCTATAGATTATAGAAACCGAGTAATATCATTTCACGAACTTTATTATGAAATTTACTTGAACCATTTAAGAAAATATAAAAAAGAAGCGAATTTGCTTATAAATAAGATAAAAAGCCAAGTCTAATAACGAAAGCACAACAACGTGTATAATTAATTGCTTCGCAATGTTGGTTAAAAGGAAGAGTTGAACTCGTTTTTTGTATATTTAGTTCATTGGATAATTTGCAAGTCAGAGTCTTGCTATTTTCCTCCAGCGGATTTTTCGCCACAAGTGGCTCATCCAAAGCTAAAAATAGCTTCGGCTCAATCCGCAACAAACCATACACGAACACGTTACCAACAAGCTGAAAGAAAATTATGTGTCAATTCAACTTTTTAGTTACAAAAGAGAAATCTAACATTTCAGAAATCAATAAAATTGCGTCTGAATTCAGATTAAATTACACAGAATATAAATTAGATATAAAAAATCCTGACCAAATACAGGCTTTCTTAACGACAACAAAAGATTGTGATTGTGGTTCTGTTATTGGAAAAAAATACAGTGACGACTCTTCTGAACCAGATTGGAATAAAGAACAGAAAAAACTCGAAAGAAAACGATTCTCAAAACGCCGAATTGAATTGCTTTTAGAACAAAAACGAAAAGAATTTATCGAAAATAACTCAAGTGAATTAAAAGCAGAACAAAAAGAAACAAAAAAATGGACTGAATTTCTAAATGATAAGCGACTGAAAAATAAACTAAGTGAAATTGGAATATTATATCATCAATTTTCTGGCGAGTTGCATAACGAGCGAATTAAAATCGAAAATGAAAAAACTTATTCCGTAGAAAAAATAAACATTGATTTTTTAAAGAATATAAAAGAAAATGAAATTACTTGGATTAAAATCTGAGTAAAGCCAGTTGGTAACAACGTGTATAGTCCATGCTAACACCTTAACTTCAATTATTATTTCTATCTTTAAACAAACAGTATGACTTCTTGGAAAAATAGCAAGACGCAGCCTCGCTCCTTTTTCCAACGGATTTTTCGCCATAAATGGCTCATCCTAAGCGAAACTCGCTTCGGCTGAAAATCCGCACGAAACCATACACGAACACGTTAGGTGCAATTACTACAAATCATGCAAATAAGGAAAATAAGAACTAAAGAATTTGAATTTGATTGTAGAGTTTCAGGTAATGAAGAAAACGAACTGATAATATTTCTTCATGGATTCCCAGAAACTTCGTTTATGTGGATTAATTTGATGAAAAAACTATCCTCAATAGGATATTTTTGTTTAGCACCTGATATGCGTGGCTACAGCAAGAATGCTAGTCCGAAAGGAGTGAAAAACTATACGATAAAAAAATTAAGTGACGATATTTTGAACATTGCAAATGCTATTAATGTAGATAAATTTCATCTTATAGCACATGATTGGGGAGCTGGAATTGGATGGAATATTGTCTACAATAATGCCGAAAAAATAATTAGCTGGACAGCTTTATCTGTTCCTCACTCTAGAGGTTTTAGAAAAGCTATTAAAATGGATAAGGAACAAAGAAAAAAGAGTCGTTACATAGGATGGTTCTTATTTCCTGTTATTCCTGAAATAATGTTGCGGAAAAATGATTTTGAAAAATTCAGGAAATTATGGAAACATAGTTCACCCGAAGAACTAGATAATTATCTTTCTGTATTTCGTAGAAAGTATTCATTAACAGCAGCATTAAATTATTATAGAGCGAATTTTAAAAAAGGAAATAATCAACCTGTTGGAGATATTACAACGCCCACTCTATTTATTTGGGGCAAAAATGATTTAGCTATTGGTAAAGTCGCCGCTGAAAATAATCATAAGTACATGAAAGGAGATTATACTTTTATTGAAATAGATGGAGGTCATTGGCTAATTCAATCAAATTATTTAGAAGTAGAAAAAGCTATTATCGAACATTTAACTAAATATAAAACTGCACCTAACAACGTGTATAATTAATTGCTACGCAATGTTGGTTATTTGGAAGATTTTATCCTACAATTTGTATATTTAACTAATCGGAAAATTAGCAAGTCTAAGCCTTGCCATTTTCCTCCAGCGGATTTTTCGCCACAAGTGGCTCATCCAAAGCTAAAAATAGCTTCGGCTCAATCCGCAAAAAATCATACACGAACACGTTGTAGTTAATTATGTTTTTAAAAAAAAAGTATAAAAATAATAAGCACCTAATTTATAATTTCACTATGCTATTTTATTTAGCGGAAATGGAATTAAAACTAATAAAATTGAGGTAAGAGTAGGTAAACGAATTTCATACGATAAGTCTAATTATATGGAATTACTGAAATTAGTGGAAAAGAATTTTGACAAGTTTATTGATATTAAAAATACTGAATTCCCTTATCTCTACGGAATTTATTATACCGATTATTGGAAAGTGGAATTATCTAAACTTGGATTAAGGAAATGAAAACACCTACTACATTAATTAATTTATTTCAATGGTTTAGCATTACTTCAATTGTATCGTTTTTATTATTCACAATTTTGGTTAGACTTGAAAAAATTAATGCTGTTTATGGTTACGTTTTTGGCTTGGTAATATTCCCTATTGTTTTATTATTTTTTTTGTTTCTACTTCTATACTTGAAAAAAGGAAACCACTTAAATGCAATAAAAAAAACACTTCGAGGATTTGGGCTGTGGTTAATTATAATGGTTCTAGTTTACTCAATTGTTTATTTAACTAAATAAAAAAAACTAACTACAACAACGTGTATAATTAATTGCTTCGCAAGTTGGTTATTTGGAAGATTTTATCCTACAATTTGTATATTTATCTAATCGGAAAATTAGCAAGTCTAAGCCTTGCCATTTTCCTCCCGCGGATTTTTCGCCACTAGTGGCTCATCCAAAGCTAAAAATAGCTTCGGCTCAATCCGCAAAAAATCATACACGAACACGTTGTGCTTCATTATAACCAACCGATAACCGATGATAAAATTCTTTAGAAAAATTAGACGGAATCTACTTTCCGAGGGTAAAACTGGTAAGTATTTAAAATATGCTATTGGAGAGATTGTTTTAGTAGTTGTCGGTATTTTGATTGCATTAGCAATTAATAATTGGAATGAGACTCGTAAAACTAAGTCAACACTGTCTAACTATACAGAATCCCTAATTAAAGACCTAAAACAAGACATAATCATTCTAAACGAACAAACTGACTTTGCAATTAGTGACAATAAAATTCTTCAAAATTTAATTGAAAGGCTTTCAAGTCCTAACGTCAATAATGATTCTTTAATAAAAATAGTAAGAAATGAATTACCTACTGACTTTAAAACATTCAGACCTCTAAATAGCAAAACTTTGCTTGCCATACAATCTAATGGAATCCTTGAATATTATGATGACATCACATATGATTATTTAATTGATTTGCAAACCGTTCAAACAATAAGAAGTGATATAATTAAGATACAAATAAATAACCATAATCTTCAATTTCAAGAGATGATGAAAAAATATTCAATTGGAGAGTATAAAGCGCTAAGTGGACCATTAGCAGAAAATGCCTGGTCGAGAATAGACTCCGACGATTTATACAGGAGCTTTGAAAGTTATATAACCTCACGTAAGTGGATGAATGATAAAGGAAATATAAATAGGGAATTAATAATGGCTGCAACTGAAAAGGTACTCAATCGATTAATTGAGATGCAATAATTATAAATAACGAAAGCACAACAACGTGTATAATTCATGCTTTGCATGAAGTTTCAAATTAAATTTCTAACTTTAAACAATTGATTTACTGCGACTGAAAATCCTGCGGATTCTCGGCCGCACAAATCATACACGAAACCGTTGTGCTTCATTATAAGAAACCGCTAACCAATGATAAAATTCTTTAGAAAAATTAGACAAAAGTTAGTCTCTGAAAATAAATTCAGTAAATATCTGATTTACGCAATTGGAGAAATTATACTAGTGGTTATTGGAATTTTAATTGCACTTTCAATTAATAATTGGAATGAAAATATTTCGAATCAACTTCGATTTGAAAACATACTATCAGAGTTACGTGATGATTTAAAAACAGATATTATTAATTCTGAAAAAATACTAAATAGTAATAAAAAAGTAGATTCTTTATCACGTTTAATATTAGAACAAAAAATATCAAAAGATGAATATCTAGAAAAAGGACCAGGAAACTTATTTTGGATTGGTTTACAATTTTCAGCTTTTGATTATCAGAAAACAGCTTTCAAAAAATTCGAGAATTTTCAAGGAATAATTCCTGAAAAATATCTATCCATCGTAAAGAATGTAAATTATTATTACAATGATCTTGGACAATTACATGATGATAGGTATTTAAATTTTAGACAGCAAGTAAAAGACCGCCATGATTATTTAGCCACAAAAACGAATTGGTACTACTTAATGAAAGAAAATAAAACAACTACCGAAATGATTCACTTTTACATAAACGACCCTATTTATAAAAATTGGATATCACAGCATGAATCTGATAATACAGCTGGAAAATATGGAACAATTAAATCAATGCAATCTAACGGTTTTGGGTTATTACAAACATTAACAAAACTATTGGGAGATTCTTATATGATAAACAATAAGAATATTATTGAAAAATATGGAAGTCCTCTAAATAATATAAATGATTTTATTGGCACATATGAGTCTATGCAAACTAAAAATAAAAGACAATACACTCAAAAAAACGGATATCTTTATGATGACATCTATATTTTAAAGCAAATTAAAAAAGATACATTTATATATGTTGATTACTCAAGTTGGGAAATTGTATTTACAAGAGATTCAAATGGCATGGTCAATGGTATTAAACAAAATTATTTAAAGGATTCTACAAAGAATCAAACTGCTATAAAAATTTCAAGTCAATAAACATAAACAAATAAAAATAACGAAAGCACAACACCGTGTATAATTCATTGCTAGCGCAGATGGTTAACAAGAAGAATTTTTCTTACTTTTAATCAAACAACAAATCTGAAAAATCGCAGACAGCTCATCTGTCGCGCTTTTTCTCCAGCGGAATTTTCGCCACAAGTGGCTCATCCGAAGCTAAAAATAGCTTCGGCTCAATCCGCAAAAAATCATACACGAACACGTTAGGCAACATTAGGAAAACTCAACTAAATTTCGGACATTTAAACTATAAATTGAATTTTATGACAACAGTAGATAAAATAAGAAACGGATTGATTGATAAAATCCTCTCAATAAGAAACAAAGATTTTCTAGAAGCTCTAGATAAGTTAATTTCATCAAGTGAATCTGAAACAGATATTGTTGAATTATCTGATGAACAAAAACTAATGTTAGAAATGAGTGAAAAGGATATCCAAAATGGAAAAATAATTTCACAAGATGCAATGAACAAACGAAATCTTGAATGGCTGAACGCAATGTAATTTGGACAAGAACAGCAGATATTCAATTCGTTGGAATTTTAGAATATTGGGTTAATAGAAATAAATCAAATACCTTTTCTATAAAATTATTAAAATTAGTTACGAAACGAACAAAGCAAATAGCTATAAACCCAGAATTATACAAAAGGACGGATTTTAAAGATGTACGAGTAGCATCTTTGGGAAATTACAGTATTTATTATAAAACGACTGAAAAAGAAATAATAGTTATGTCTTTTTGGGACAACAGACAAGATCCGAAAAAATTACTAAAAGTTTTGAAACAGAAAAGATAACGTTGCCTAACAACGTGTATATTTAATTGCTAGTTCTAGCTTGCTTACGAATATTCCTGCGGAATATTCTATTCGTTTTTTATTTGTTAAATTAGTTGCTTAAACACGCAACTAACCATACACAACACGTTGCCAATAATTATGAAAAACCTACTGATAGCAACATCATTACTTCTTTCAAATCTGATTTTTAGTCAAAATGGATATTATGGTAATGAAAAGGAAATTGAGAATATTGAGAATTACAGCAATGAGGAAATCATAACCGAAATTGATAACAAAATCAAAATTTTTGGAACTCTTTTAAAACCAAAAAACGATTTTGACAAAATTCTTGTACTTATTTCTGGAACTGGACAAATTTCTCAAAATGCTCACAACTATCTGACTGAATACCTTCTTGAAAACAATATTGCAGTTTTTAGATTTGACAAAAGAGGAGTTGGAAAGTCCACTGGAACATATGACGACCGAGCAGAAACCTACACGAACGATTTTGTTAGAATTTTCAATCAATTCAAAACACTAAAGTCTGTTCAAAATAAAACAATTGGATTTCTTGGACATAGCCTCGGCGGAATTGTTTCAATTCAAGCAGTTGAACAAAATCTAAAACCCGATTTTTTAATCCAATGGTCTGCACCAATTGGAAAACCACGAGAATTGATAAAATATCAGATTAATAATGGAATTAACAACTACGATAATCTAATTATTGGAAAGACAGATAAAGACCAAATCAAAACTTTGAATTACATATTTGAATTAATTGATCAAAATCCCGAATTGAGTACTTGGGAATTGTGGAAAGTAGCACGAAAAGAATCTAAAAAAATTGGAATTAATAAAAAGGCATATGCCAATTATCTTCAACCACACAAAGTTGCAGAGGCCAGAATTGACAATACAAAAAACTACAAGGAAATTGAATTCCCAACTTTAGTGATTATAGGCGAAAAAGATATTTTAGTTGACCCAAAACAGAGCGAAACTGAATTAAATAATATTGCAAATCCAAATATCGAGTTCAAATTAATTAATGGTCTAAATCACTTTATGACCAAAACTGGAGTTGACTGGAAAACCAACGAAATTTATAATGTCGATGTAGTTTTTAAAAAGTACGTTGTGAACTGGATAAATAATATAAAATAACTATTGGCAACAACGTGTATAATTAATTGCTACGCAATGTTGGTTATTTGGAAGATTTTATCCTACAATTTGTATATTTAACTAATCGGAAAATTTGCAAGTCAGAGCCTTGCCATTTTCCTCCAGCGGATTTTTCGCCACATGTGGCTCATCCAAAGCTAAAAATAGCTTCGGCTCAATCCGCAAAAAATCATACACGAACACGTTGTGGTTAATTTGTATTTCAAACCTCTTTCCTAACTCAGACATAGAGTTTACTAAATTTACTTTTCGTTTCTTAACTTTTGAAAGTAGATTTATATTTCATTTAGAGAAAAGAAACAATGAAACAAATAGCATTTTTTATAGTCTTACTTCTTTCCTTTTTATCAAGCAAAGGACAAACTATCATTATGGATATAGATGATAGAGAAACTGAATTGGTTGATGGTGCATACTTAAAAGATGTTTATAACGAATTAGATAAATTTGTTGGAACTTGGAATTATACAAATGGTAACACTTCATTAACGATTACTTTTCAAAAGAAAATCCAAGTTGAAAGTAGGTATTTTAGAGACTTATTAGTTGGAGAATATCAATATATAGAAGATGGTATTGAAAAAATTAATACATTATCAAATTTTGATATTCAAGATGATTTAGAAAGTCTTTATCAACATAATTTAATAGGCAGTATTATTATATACAAATATGACTTCCCTGGTTGCTCAAATTGTGACACAACAGAAAAAAGGGTGCAAATCAATTTTAGCGACCCAACACTAGGTCTAGAACATATAGGCGGAATGGCTATGGGTTTACGTTATATAAACGATTTAATTCCAAAAATACAAATAGATTTTGCTAGAAGTGGAACCATGATCTTGCCTGACGGTGCTCCACAAGAGCCTACTATTCCATTTGGTAGATATGTGCTAATACAACAACAAAACTAACCACAACAACGTGTATAGTTCATGCTTACACATGAACTTCAAATTAAATTTATATCTTTAAACAAACTGAATGGTTTACTTGGAAAAATAGCAAGACACAGCCTTGCTCCTTTTTTCCATCGGATTTTTCGCCACAAGTGGCTCATCCAAAGCGAAAGTCGCTTCGGCTGAAAATCCGCACGAAATCATACACGAACACGTTGTACATAATGCTGAAAAAACTGAATTACATATCAATTTTAATTCTAATTTTTATAAGTATTTCGTGCAAAAATGAAATGAAAAATATTGTACAGTATCCAAATACGGAATCAGAATTTAAAACTGATTCTCTGAATGACTACAATGAATTGGATATAATTAGCCAAAAACATCCTTTTTTAAAAAACTATGTGAATAACCTTAAAAACGACACTTTAGTTTACTCAAAATGTAAAGCTTGTAATCTACCAGGTTTAAATAATAAAAATATAATAGGATATACTGATAGAGTTCGTCCTACAGGAAATTACTTTAGAAAAGATATTAAAATTGGTGATTTTGAATTTGATACATTCTTTGTTTATGAAAAGAAGATTTACGAAAACGATAATGAATATAAAAAGGTATACAAATGGATATATTTCTGTTATTTTAACGAAAAGCAGAAAAAAGAGTTTAATCAATTTTCACATTATTATGACAATATGATAAGTCACGGAAAACAACTACTTGATATTGATTATATAAACAATATAGCTGTTATTAAGATTCAATTCGCAGGCTATTGAAGTTTAATAATAAAAACACTATGTACAACAACGTGTATAATTAATTGCTACGCAATGTTGGTTAAGTAAACGATCTAGATAAAATTCTTATATTAGTTACTCGGAAAATTAGCAAGTCAGAGCCTTGCTATTTTCCTCCAGCGGATTTTTCGCCACAAGTGGCTCATCCGAAGCCAAAAATAGCTTCGGCTCAATCCGCAACTAAACATACACAAACACGTTGTAAGTAATTTAATAAAATGGGAGTTCATTTAAAAACGAAAAATCTTATTTATGAAATTGGAGCGATTGATTTTCTGACCTCCTTTTTTCACACAATAGAATATCGCCTTACGAAAGGTTTTTTTGGAAAAAAATATCCAATAATTTTAGGTGAATTTTATGATGGAGAATTAAAATATGAAAACCTTGAAAGAGCAGAAAAGGAATTAAAAGATATTCAAAAAAGATTAAAAAAATTTAAACCTTCAAAGGTCATTTGGGATAAAAACGATTTAAAAAAAACACCTCCTTGGGAAAATAACATAAGTGAAGATATAACTGATTTGTCAAATTATTATGTAACCTCTAATGGAAAAGATTTATTTGAAATTATATTTCTAGCAATTGAAGATGCTAAGTATTTAAAAAGTGGAATTATAATCGAATAGAAAAACTACTTACAACAACGTGTATTGTTCATGCTTACACATGAACTTCAAATTAAATTTATATCTTTAAACAAACGTATGATTACTTGGAAAAATAGCGAGACACAGCCTCGCTCCTTTTTTCCATCGGATTTATCGCCACAAGTGGCTCATCCAAAGCGAAACTCGCTTCGGCTGAAAATCCGCACGAAACCATACACGAACACGTTGCCATTAATACTGACCGAACGACCGTAAATAACAGTTTTATCATCTTTTTCTACTAAAAAAACGACGAAAGTGTCATATTTAGGAAACTTTTGTAACTAAAGTAGTAAAGGGAAGTATTAAAAATGGAAAAACAGAAAACCACATTTCTTTCTGCCTTAAAAGAAAATCAGGATAAATTATATAGAATTTGCTCAATTTATTCCGATAACAATGAAGATTCTAAAGACCTATTTCAGGAAGTTTTAGTTCACATTTGGAAGTCAATGAGTTCATTTAAAGGTAGTTCATCTATTGACACTTGGATATTTAGGATAGCATTAAATGTTTGTCTTCGTTTTAAATCTAAACATAAAAAGAACCAAAATCGATTTATAAGATTAGATAGTATGACTATTGCTAATATAGGTTCTGAAAAAGCTAATGAAGAAGACAATGAAAAACTAATAGCTTTAAGAAAGTGTATCAAAAAATTGAATGAAGGAAACAAAGCTATAGTAGCTCTATACTTGGAAGGGTTGGCATACCGAGAAATTTCAGATATCCTTGGATTATCTGAAAATCATATAGCTGTAAAAATCAAGCGGATAAAATCAAAATTATTTAACTGTATAAAAGAAACATTATGATTGAAGATGAATTAATTAAAATCTGGCAATCGTCCAGTAATCAGAAGCGCATAAAATGGGAGAAATCTAAATTAATGATAGAATTGCAATCAAGTTTAAAACGTTTACACAGATGGTGGAACTATTTAGAACTTTCAGAGACACTTTTAGCTGTATTTGGAGTTTTGTTATCTACTCTTTTGTTTTTCAAGATTCCATTCATTCTAACAAAAATAGCATTAGCTTTAATGATTATTTGTGCTGTTTATTTAATAATCAAATATCGAGGTGTTAAAAAGTATCAACCAAGTGATTTGGAAGAGAATTATCTAAATTATCTCAAAAATAACAAGGAATATCTTCAAGTGCAAAAAAAATTTCTTATAACATATTTGTATTGGGGAATTTTACCTGTTTATCCAATAATGTTATTATTTACTATCAGCATTTGGGAAAAGATTCCAGTATATCTAATCGTCTTTATAAATTTAGCTACAATCGGAATAGGTCTTTATGGATATTTATTAAATAAGAATAGAGTTAAAAAAGAAATTAACCCGAGAATTGATAGAGTTAATGAATTAATAACTACCTTAGAACAATAGCTTATGATATTTAAATATAGACCCTCAAAAGTTTCAATAAATTTATTAGAGCAATTGTCAAAAATTTTGAGTTTTTCAACTTCAAAAACAAGAAGAGAAACAATCAAACAAAAAAGAAGTCAAAATCGGAATAAAAAGTACTAATGGCAACAACGTGTATAATTAATTGCTTCGCAATGTTGGTTAAGAACAGGATTTTATCCTACAATTTGTATATTTAACTAATCGGAAAATTCGCAAGTCAAAGCCTTGCCATTTTCCTCCAGCGGATTTTTCGCCATAAATGGCTCATCCGAAGCCAAAAATAGCTTCGGCTCAATCCGCAAAAAATCATACACGAACACGTTGGCAACAATTTCCAGAAACTGTAACAAAACACAAAGACTATAGTCTTTAAAGACACAAAATTGTATGAAAAAGTACCATCTATTAATTTTTCTTATCTGTTTAATTGCTTTTGTTCCTGCTTTTGGACAAGATAGTTTAACTGTTAAAATTCTGAATGATATCACCTACCATTTCGAAATTAAAAACAATAAATTACAGGGTAAAGGCGCTGAATTTTTAAAAAAAGCAATTGAAGAAAATCAATTTATTCTTTTGGGAGAAGTACATAATTCCAAGGGAATATCAGAATTAACTAAAGCTTTTATTCCAGAATTCAGAAATAATGGCGGCAAATATTTTGGGCTTGAAGTTGGACCAACTTCTGCAAAGATTTTACAAGAATTATCTTCAATTCCAGAAAATTCTGTAAATAATTTAAAAAAAATGAATACAGAAAACAGTTTTGAATATAGTAGAGGAACTTATACACCAATTCCTTTTTTTTCAAATATTTCTGATGCTGAATTTTTAGAAACTGCTTCAATTCAAAATCTAAAATTAATTGGTTTAGACCAAGAATTTAAATTTGGCTTTATTCCTCTCGTAGAAAGAGCGTTTAACAATCTATCCAAGGAAAAACAAGAACTTTATAAATCAAAGTATGAAAAAACGATTGATACTTTAAAAATGTATTACGTTAAAGAATTTGATTTCTACGATAAACGAACCGACGAAAATAAGAGATTTTCCTTTTTGCTAAATGGTTCCAAGTTTGTTAATGATTTTTTGAAAAACATAGCAATGGACAATCCTGAAAACAAAAAAATCGTTGAAGATTTACTAATATCAAATCAAATTTATTTTACACAAAACAAAGGCAATTATTGGGAATCTAATAGGTTGAGGACTGAAAATTTTATTCGCAATTTTAAAAACGGACTTGATTCAAATAACTTTGATTTTGAAAGCGACAAAATGCTAATAAAAGTTGGAGGACTTCACACAGCCAAAGGAATGAATAGTTATAGAATGTTTGATATTGGAAATACTGTCTTTGAGCTCGCAAGAATAAACAATAAATCTTCATTACATATTTGCTTTATGTCAAGATATTCGTTTGACAACGATACAATCGTTGATGCGATGGATGACACCAAAAGTTGGAATTATAGAAGTTTTAAAGATTTTATTCAAATGGGTAAAAAAGACCAATGGACTATTATCGATTTACGACCATTAAGAAATTATGTTTACTATAAAAGAAAATATTTAATAAATGATAGTATCAAAGAATATTTCGATAGATACGATATTATAATCATTAAACCTTTGGAAATTTCGACCCAATTGAATATTGAGAAATAAACTGTTGCCAACAACGTATATAACTCATAGCTAATCAGTCGCTTAATCGAAGTTAAAGCATATTTGCAAGTCCGCCAAATTTTTTAATTTGGCTTATTGATAAAAAAAGGTAATAAGAAAATTAAAAAATTCGGCTCGTGCTTAACCGAATAGTTATCGCTAATTTGCACGCTACGAGCCATATACAAGACCGTTGTGCTTCATTATGATCAACCATTGACCAATGATAAAATTCTTTAGAAAAATTCGCCAAAAACTAATATCTGAAAATAAATTCAGTAAATATTTAATTTATGCGATTGGCGAAATAGTTCTTGTTGTTATTGGAATTTTAATTGCACTACAGATTAACAATAAAAATGATGAAAGAAAAGCTGAAGAAAGAGTAAAAAAATTTTATGAAGCCACTATTCTGGATTTAGATGAGGCTTCTAATGCCACAAGAACACAAATAAATTGGTTTAAAATGTACCAAGACTTAAATTTTTCTCTTTACGAGCAGTCAAGAAAACAAATCCCAAATGATTCAACTTTAAATATAAATTTATTGATTTGGACACATTCATTCAGACCATTAATAACTGATAATTATGAATCAAAGTTTGACCAAATTAATAATGAAAAAATTCAAGAACTGTTTAGGGATATATTATGGAGAGAACAATTGGTGGTAGAAGCAATTGAAGAATGGAATTTAATGAAAACCGGTACATTAAGACCATTCTTTTTTAAGAATAACATAAATAATTTAAATGAATCATTCAGTGCTGAACGATATAAATTTATTATGTATGAAGTAGAATTGTTAGATAGAGATAGGTTGATTACTCACTATAACACATCGGAATTCGACCAAATCCTATACGAATTAAGACATAAAACATCCTGGGCGATAGAATGTTTTAAGGGACTTGAAGCGTCAAATCAAAATTTAAAATTGGCACTCGAATTCTACCTTGAGGGAGATTATCTAAATCTTAATGAAATCAAGTCATTAAAATATTATATGAAAGATGAATAAATAAGTCAAAAAACAACGAAAGCACAACAACGTGTATTGTTCATGCTCACACATGAACTTTAATTTTAATTTATATCTTTAAACAAACTGAATGGTTTACTTGGAAAAATAGCAAGACGCAGCCTTGCTCCTTTTTTCCATCGGATTTTTCGCCACAAGTGGCTCATCCAAAGCGAAACTCGCTTCGGCTGAAAATCCGCACGAAACCATACACGAACACGTTATATGCAAGCTGAGAAAATTGAGAGCTGAAACACAAAATTTAAAAGAAAGATTATCTGAAATTCGAGATACATTACTCGAACTAGAATTTATAAAAAAGGATATTAAAAGTTTAAGAGAAAGTTATAATTCACAAGAGAAAGAAATCTTAACTGAGTCTATGTTTTTTAATAGACTATATAGAAACTACATAAGACTATTCATTATTGATGTTTTTAAATTAATTGGAAAAAAAGAAGACCACAATATTCAAAAGCTTCTTGAATTCTGTAAAATAAACTTAAAAAGAATAGATTGGGAAAATTCAATTTCACTACAAGAATTAAATGATTTAAGTGATAATTTATCAACGATTTCTACAAAATTTGAGCAAATAGAAGGTTTACGGAATAAATATTACGCTCACAATGACAAGAGAAAAAAAACTTTTAAATATGATATTTCGTTAAAAGAATTATGGGAAATTCTAGAAGGTCTTCAAAATATATTCAGTGAATTAAATTTAAAATTTGATAACCATCACTGGTATTTTGATATTCAATATACAACGCCAGGTGTTATTAATAATTTATACAAATTCAAAAAAATACGAAAATTGACATTAAACGGATATGGAAAATTAGATTCATCTATAGAAATTCAAGAACTATTAAAAATAATGAGAGGTTAAAAGCCTGCATATAACAACGTGTATAATTAATTGCTACGCAATGTTGGTTAAGTGAACAAGCTAACTTTAATTCGTATATTAGTTTCGCGGAAAATTCGCAAGTCAGAGCCTTGCTATTTTCCTCCAGCGGATTTTTCGCCACAAGTGGCTCATCCGAAGCTAAAAATAGCTTCGGCTCAATCCGCAAAAAATCATACACGAACACGTTGGTGGTAATGCAAAAAAAATGGAAATAAAGGACAACAAATCATTTTATTCATTTCTTGAGTCAATTTCGACAGAGGAAGAGTCAACAATATTCCGTGGAGTAAAGTCTAAAAGTTATAAGTTAACGCCTGGAATTGGTAGATTTAAAACCAATAAAGGAAAGGAATTTTCCATTTATGAAGAAAAAACCATTTTAAAACTTTTCAAGCAGAAAGCGTACCCATATCTTAAAATCGACAACTCTAATGAATTGGAATTACTTGCATTAGCCCAACATCACGGCTTACCTACTAGGCTTCTAGATTGGACATGGAATCCATTAGTTGCTTTTTATTTTGCTGTTGAAGAAGATTGGAAAGATTTTGATTCTAATGATAAAAGCGCTGTGTATATCTGGAGAAAAGACTACAAAGGTCAACTTGATCCAGACTTTGACCCATTCAAAATTAAAAGAATCAACTTGTTTCTTCCTAATCATGTTACTGAAAGAATTACTGCACAATCTGGACTATTTTCGGTTCATGCAAACCCGAATAGTGAATTCAAATCGAAAAACATATCAATTGTAGAAATTAATCCAAACTATAGAGGAGATCTAAAAAAACTTCTTCAGAAACTTGGAATACATCGTGGAAATTTATTTCCTGATGTTGATGGAATTGCAATGTATACTAAATGGTTAAGAACGAACATTTACTAAATAAAAAGAAAGCACTACCACCAACAACGTGTATAATTAATTGCTGCACAAGTTAGTTAAGAACAGGATTTTATCCTACAATTTGTATATTTAACTAATCGGAAAATTAGCAAGTCAAAGCCTTGCTATTTTCCTCCAGCGGATTTTTCGCCACAAGTGGCTCATCCAAAGCTAAAATAGCTTCGGCTCAATCCGCAAAAAATCATACACGAACACGTTGGCAGTCATAAGAATGAAGAAACTTGCATTAATATCGATAATATTATTATTCTGTGGATGTTCACCGAAAATAAGTAAACATTTTGAACAAAATAATTATATAAGAAACTTTAGTATTCACATCGTGAATGACTCTTTACAACTATATTTTAAATCCCCAGCCGACATAACGTATACGACTGACAAAAAGGAATTAAAAAAAGTAATTCGCAATGCAAATTTCAAAATAAAAGACAGTGTACTCGTTTACGGAAAAACTGATGAACCACCATATGAATATTTTGTAACTATATCAAAAAACAGCAAACAGAATTTCCCCAAAAACATAGTTGTTTTGGACACTTTAATCAATAATCACATAATACAATTTATAGGGAATTCACTAACTGAAAATTCTAACAAAACTTTAGATATTGATTTGAGAAATATTTTTAAAAGTTTAGAAGTTGGTAAAAGTTATAGAAAAGAGATCAGTACAGTAATGGATATTGTAAAGAAACATCAAAATTCTAATAAATATTTTGCGATATTAAATGAAATTAGCGAATTCCCAACTTATGATAAACAGGAGGAATGGGCAAAACTACAAATGGAATTGACTTTTTCTTCATTTTTAGGAAACAACAAATTTTATAAAAAATACTTAAAAGAACTTGAATCAAGGTTTAAACCGAACGATACAATTTCTAAAATAATAAAAGAGAATTTAGTTTCTAATTCAAAAGTTATTGATACAATTATTAAAGAAGCCAAAAAAAATAAAATAGTAATGATAAATGAAAATCATTTCTATCCAAACCACAGGATATTGATTTCTGATTTATTAATAAAACTTAAAGAAATAGGATATTCTTATTTAGCATTGGAAGCTTTAGATACTAAACAAGATAGTTTACTAAATCTAGAAAATTCATACCCAACTTTAAAAACCGGGTTTTATACGAGTGAACAGAATTATAGCAACCTTATAAGAAAAGCAAAGAAATTAGGTTATGAATTTATTGCCTATGAAAATACAGATAATAATAAAAATAGGGAGCTCGGACAAGCTGAAAACTTATACAATAAAACATTTAAATTAAATTCTAATAGCAAGGTTTTAGTGCTTGCTGGAATAGACCATATTCTTGAAAAACCAACTAAAAGAGGAAAAGAATGGATGGCTACAATATTTAAAGAAAAATATAATATTGACCCGCTTACGATAAGCCAAACACATCTAAATTCCTACAGAAAAGAAATAAATACTGACTATGGTATTATAAGTAGTAAGTTCTTCAATAACGACAAATTAAAATCAATAGATTATTTCGTATTAAATAACAAGGTAAACAATGTGACTAATAACCTTTCAACATTCTCTTATCAAAACAAGGCGGAAAGTGACGTTCAGATAGTGTTATTCTATGGAAACGAAATTTTAAACAAATATGACTATCATAAAAAATCACCATATTTTTCCACCATTTTAGAAAGTGGAGAAAAGTATAATTTACCTATAAATAAAAACGGAGAAGTCTATTTATATACATTTGACAAAAACGGAAAACGAATTGATAAACAAATAATTACGCCTGCCAACAACGTGTATAATTAATTGCTTTGGCAAGTACTTATTTGGAAAATTCCTTCGGAATTTTCTCGCGTTCGTTTTTGTTTACTAAATTAGTTGCTGAAACACGCAACTAACCATACACAAAAACGTTAGCTTTAATGCAAGAGCAAGTTTTCGGAATCAAAATCCGTAAATGAAATTAACACTGAATTTAATGGAAAAAAATCAGAAAATAATTAGAACTTGGAAAGGTTGGACGACAATAGAGAATGCTTCCATTTACGAAGATATGCTAATTAATGAAGTATTTCCTACTGTAAAAAAGAATGGAGTTGATGGATTAGAAAAAGTCAGTATATCAACACAGAAAGGAAAGAATGAAGTTGAGTTCTTTTTAACTCTTCAATTCGATTCAATCGAATCAGTGAAAAAATTTGCTGGCGAAAATTATGAAAATGCATATATTCCTGAAAATGCAAAGCGTGTATTGTTGAGATATGAAAAAACTGCTCAACATTATGAATTTAAAAAAGAATTAATCTTGTAGTAATCAATAAACGGAATTGGAAAAAGACTCAATCTGAATTTTGAGCAAGTTTAAGAAATAATAAAAAGGGACAAATTATAAACTGAGAAAAGCACTAAAAGCTAACAACGTGTATTGTTCATGCTCATACATGAACTTCAAATTAAATTTATATCTTTAAACAAACTGAATGGTTTACTTGGAAAAATAGCGAGACACAGCCTCGCTCCTTTTTTCCATCGGATTTTTCGCCATAAATGGCTCATCCAAAGCGAAAGTCGCTTCGGCTGAAAATCCGCACGAAACCATACACGAACACGTTGTGCTTCATTATCAGAAACCACTAACCAATGATAAAATTCTTTAGAAAAATTAGACAAAAATTAATTACGGAAAATAAAACTGGAAAGTATTTTAAGTATGCTATTGGAGAAATTATTCTTGTGGTAATCGGAATTTTGATTGCACTTCAAATTAACAATTGGAATGAGGGAAGAAAAATAAATGTCAATCAACTAAAATATCTGACCTTATTAAAAAAGGAGGCGCAAAGCAATATTGCCAATATTGATTTTGAAATTAATGGACTTCAAAAAATGAGTGAAGCCCAAAAAGAGATTTTTCGTTTAATAGATGAACCAAAAGATACATTGACAGAAGAATACCTCTCACAAACCTTATTTAATGCACTTACAAGAGTAGTAAAATTTAGATATGAAAACAGCGTACTTACAGAAATTAAAAACTCAGGCGAATTAAAAAATGTGGAAAATGATAGTTTAAGAAAGTTATTAATAACACTAGAACCCACATTTGAATCTGTTAAAAATCAGGAAAACAGTGTAAATGTTTCTCAAAATATAGTTGTAAATCAAATTAATATAAATGGTGATTTAAGACTAATTTTAGAAGATACAGAGTATTACGAGCAATTAGGAATAGGTAAGGCTAAAGCTATTAGTAAAGGAAATAAGTTTGTTCTTGATAATGACTATTTTAAGAATAAAATGCTTGAATATTTAGCATTAACTTTAAATTTAAATAACGACTTATATCCAAAATTTAAAGAACAATTTATTGATATTGTGAATAAAATTGACAAAGAAATTGACGATAAGCAGTAAATGAAAAATAACGAAAGCACAACAACGTGTATAATTAATTGCTACTGATGGTTAAGAGGAAGATTTTATCTTACAATTTGTATATTTATCTAATCGGAAAATTCGCAAGTCAGAGCCTTGCTATTTTCCTCCAGCGGATTTTTCGCCACAAGTGGCTCATCCAAAGCTAAAATAGCTTCGGCTCAATCCGCAAAAAATCATACACGAACACGTTGTGCTTCATTACCAGAAACCAATAACCAATGATAAAATTCTTTAGAAAAATTCGCCAAAACTTGCTGACTGAAAACAAGTTCAGTAAATATCTGCTGTATGCCATTGGAGAAATAATACTAGTTGTAATTGGAATTTTGATTGCGTTATCTATCAATAATTGGAATGAAGATCAAAGAAAAGAAAAGCTCGAAAGCAAAATATTATCGGAAATAAGAACTGCGTTAAAAGGAGATTTAAAAGCTATAAAAATTAATGTACGAAGTTGTATCTACTCGGAAAAGAGTATTAAACTTATTAAAGAACAAATTCAATTAGAACAGCCAACAAATGATTCATTGAATTATCATTTTGGTGGTTTACTATTCAACAACTCTGTTGATATAACTACTGGACCGTTTGAAACATTAAAATCACAAGGATTGGATTTGATTTCAAATGATAGTTTAAGAAATGGAATTTTATACTACTACGAACAAACCGCGAAATATTATATTGATAAAAATCTTTTTTTATCAAATGAGTACAAAGTAGAATATTTCACTAAATTATTTAACACTGTTGCTTTTATGGGAGATTATGGAAAAGGACAAGTTATTCCTAATGACTATGAATCTCTAAAAAAAGACCCAATTTTTTTCAATATTGTAAATACAACTTTAGACGAAATTGGATATAAAAGAAGGCTTTTAAAACAAGCCGAAGATGAAGTTCAAAGCATAATCAAAATGATAAATAAAGAATTACAATAAAAATAACGAAAGCACAACAACGTGTAAAGTTCATGCTTACGCATGAACTTCAATTATTATTTCTATCTTTAAACAAACCGAATGGTTTTCTTGGAAAAATAGCAAGACACAGCCTTGCTCCTTTTTTCCATCGGATTTTTCGCCATAAATGGCTCATCCAAAGCGAAAGTCGCTTCGGCTGAAAATCCGCACGAAACCATACACGAACACGTTGTGCTTAATTTCCATACTAATGAATTTAAATAAAACATATTATATCATTTTTTTGATTTCACTTAGTTGGTCTTGTAAAAGCCCTGAAAGCATAAGCAATTATAAACCGAGTTCAAATATAAATACTGAATTTAATACCGCATATTTTCAAAGTTCTGGCTCTGTATATGGCACATTAGATAAAGCAGTTTATGATCAAATTAAAACTGCAATTGAATTAGAATTATCAACGACAATTCCAGAGAGTAAATCAATATTAATTAACTTTCGTCAAGATGGACGAAATTGTTTTTCAATGAAAAATAATGGAAAATCTTATTTAAATAATTTAAAAGGGAATTCGAAAACTTCCTCTCGAATAAGTTCTCAAAACAATGCTGTAGATTTCTTTATTTTTTCAAAAAAAAGCTATTTTAATGACGTTATTAAAATGGAAGAAAATTTTTTTATTGACTCTGGTTTTTTTTATCAAAACATTTTTACGGAACATGAAAACTGTTCGGCTTTTCTTGTAATAAAACCTAACGGGAAATTCATGAAATATTATGGAGTAGATTATTTCACTAAAGCGAAAAATTTTCTCGAACTAGATTAAATTTAATAAAACTAAGCACAACAACGTGTATAATCAATTGCTACGCAATGTTGGTTAAGAACAGGATTTTATCCTACAATTTGTATATTTAACTAATCGGAAAATTAGCAAGTCAGAGCCTTGCCATTTTCCTCCAGCGGATTTTTCGCCACAAGTGGCTC
>NZ_JBHUOV010000012.1:0-1114 GCF_042686125.1 Lacinutrix iliipiscaria | reverse complement strand
TGATTATGCATTCACTAACTTAAGCGCTACTTGTGGTGCTGGTGGTACTATTACGGTTACATATACAGTGTCTGACGATTGTAATAATGAATCAACACTGACAGCTACATTAACTTTAGAAGATTCTACTGGTCCTGACCTATCGGCTTGTAATGTAACCGATCTTGAAGTTGAATGTACTGCTACTGATAACGAATCTATCGCTGATGCTTGGAATGCAGCTAACATTGCTACCCTTGAAACATGTCCAATAGACGCATGTGATGCCAATGCGGTATTTACTGTAGTCTCTGATTATGATTATAATAACTTAAATACAGTATGTGGTCCTTGTGGTAACATTACTGTAACTTATACAGTGTCTGATGATTGTGGCAACGAATCTACTTTAAGTGCTACACTTAGTTTTGGAGATGCTACTGGTCCTGACCTTTCTAACTGTACTGTAGTGGATGAAACTATTGAGTGTAATGGTACCGATAATGAGGCTATCGCTGATGCTTGGAACCAAGCTAATATTGATGAGCTTGTAGCTTGTGCGGATGATATCAATGTAACAATCACTTCTGATTATGCATTCACTAACTTAAGCACTACTTGTGGTGCTGGTGGTACTATTACGGTAATTTATACAGCAACTGATGATTGTGATAACTCATCAACTCTTACGGCTACTCTTACTCTTGAAGACTCTACTGGTCCTGACCTATCGGCTTGTACTGTAGTGGATGAAACTATTGAGTGTAATGGTACCGATAATGAGGCTATAGCTGATGCATGGAACGCTGATAATATCGCTGCCCTTGAAACTTGTGGTACTGATGCTTGTGATACTGATGCTACATTTACTGTAGTTTCTGATTATGCATTCACCAACTTAAGCGCTACTTGTGGTGCTGGTGGTACTATTACTGTAACATATACAGTGTCTGATGATTGTGATAATGAATCAACACTGACGGCTACTCTTACTCTTGAAGATTCTACTCCTCCTGACTTAACTGTTTGTACTGAGGTTATTGATGAAACTTTAGAGTGTAATGGTGCTGATAACGAATCTATTGCTGATGCTTGGAATCAAGATAATATTGATGCCTTAACAGTTTGTCCTGGC
>NZ_JBHUOV010000011.1:18396-31087 GCF_042686125.1 Lacinutrix iliipiscaria | reverse complement strand
TCTTTGCTTTATGGTTTTGAGCAAGCTCAACCCCTCGCAAATTCAACGCCTCATACACAGGGAGCGTTGGGAGTGCATGACCTAAAGGTCGTGATGCTCCGCTTTTAATATTTTTATTTGTTCACCAGTATAATTAATCATATTTACACAAACAGCTCTTATAGAACGAATATCATTTCCTTCGTCTATGAGATTTATAATATGACTATGAACTGTTAAGTTTGTTTCTAATTTGTTAAGTTGTTCTTTTAATTTCATGATAAAAATTTTAAAGACTCCCGCATCACTCATGCACTCCCAACGGTCAGGGAATTGCTATGCATCGAGTAAGTCATGGAAATTAGTTATATTACTATTTATTTCATTGGCTGTTTTTATAGCTTTACCTTCATAATTAAGAGTCACAGCAAACGAACCTCCAAATACATCTACTAAATGAATTAGATTATCAGGAAAGTAATTATACAAATGTTCTAGCCATGAGAATTTCCCTCCAAAATAATTAAATGCTATGTTTTTGTTTTTGTTTCCAGACATATCTAAAACATTTTACCGCAAACCCTACAGCTTTCAAGCTCTGAAAATTGATCTTCTGGAACACATGGTTTTAAAGCTGCTGCAGGTATGCAATTAATTTCTTTTTTATCCAGGATAAACTCTTCTGTTTTTCCTGATATTTTTATATAGGTTATTTTACTCATGTTTGGTGGTCATATATTTTCTCAAGACGTTTTAACGCTAAAAACGTATAAAACTCTCGATTTATAGACTCTCCTGAAGCCCAGATAAAAGCCACTATTTTAGACAGTTTAAAAACCTCATGAGCGGTAATGCAATTACCAACCGCCACTGCCAAATCTAAGTTTGTGTAATTTTTCATAAGTCAGCATCTTTTAGTTCAAAATATCCAGCTGGCACATAAACCATTTCTAAGCGTAAATACTGCTTAAATTCTGGCCAGCCTGTATCTTCGGTAATCCGATAATTACGGTTATCTATTTTGCCCGTTTTTAAACTTTTTAGCCAATATGGCTGCCCTATTTTTGGCTGAATAATTTGTTTTACGCCTATTCCTTTTTCCGTTTTATAAACAATTTCATTAAAGTCTTTACTGTTGGCTTTGCGCAACTTAACGTTAACGTCTAAGATGACTTGCTCTCCTTTTGTTGTTGTTATTGATGTCATAAATTTTAGGTTTTAAAATGGTAAATCGTTGTCTATTTCATCTTTAGAATTATTTGTATTATCTGATGCTTTTTTAATAGCTTCAGATGCTTTGGCGTTGGTTGTTTTTATATAGCACATTTCGCGAAGCTCTCCATCTACCTTTTGCATAATGCGACCATCTTTTTGCATACCTTCAGTGTCTGCTGGATTAAATTCCCACTCATTATATTTTGCATAAGCATGCAAACGTTTTTTGAATTTATAAGCCGAAAATTTAGCGCCTGTTTTTTGTTTTAAACTTTCAAACGCCACGTCTTTTACAAACGCCTTGTCTAAATACAATAACTGGTTGGTGACGTTAGTTTTCTGGAAATACACATCTGCCCAATCTTTAAAAGCTGCTCCCATTTCGCTTAATAAGTTTCGCATAGTGACGTTGGCCATTGGCGGATTAACTTTTTCTTCTCTAGAAAGGAAGAAGCTTACACATTCTGCAAGAAAATTATAGTATGAGTTCCATTGGTGCTCGTCGAAATCTTTAAATAAAGATTTTCCATCAAAATCATCGCTTACAGAACGCGATTCTTTATATTCTTCTTCTAGGTTAAAATGATAATAATCACTAAAAACAATATAAAGCAATCGCCTAGCCAATGAAGGATCTAAATTGTTTGGCGGATAGTTAGAACTGAAACACATTTTTGGTACTTCGTCGAACGGAATTACAAAACGCAAACCGTTTTTGTTATTCACTTCTAGATCTCCTGTTATCCAACTGAAGAAAAAACCATAATCTAAATGCTGATGGCAATCATCTACCAATACATAATCTGTATCTGGAGTTATGCCGTGTGTAATAAAATCATCACTCGTTTTTTTAGGATCTCTTCCTGGTATATAATGGTTTTTTAACAGCAACTGTTGGATGCCTTTTTGAAACACAGATTTACCAGAACCACCATGACTTTCTCCAATATCTGCCAACTTATTATCCATAGCATAAACAGCCCAGGGTTTTTGTGGACTCTTAAACGTGTGCAGCATATAACCTAATGCATATATTTTATTTATTAGGTGAAGCTTTTGCTCGTAAATTTCTTCTGCAGTTAAATTTGGTCCTGCTATATTAAATTTATGTGCTTTTAAATACGCTTCTCTGTCTGAAGGTTTTAAATTATCTAAAGACTCTTCTAATTCTTTACGCCAATGAATGCGTGATGCATTGGTTAGATAATTAAGGAACATATTTTCTTTGTTATGAATAATAATGTCCTCGTTGCCATTTTTGTCTTTTTTAATTTCAAATTGCTTGTCTTGTAAATAAATATTATGCTTTAGCATTTTGCTTTCCCAAATATATTTGTCGAGCTCGCCACGTTTTTGAAGTTTTATATCGTCTTTAGATATTTGAAGGACAGCATTTTCAAAGAACATGTATTGATGATCTTTGTCTGCAGACGAAAACTCAATATTAAAGGTGTCTAATTTATTTAACCTGGTAACACTTAACTGTTGCGCATATACTAAATCTCTTAAAGCAATAGGAGCTTGGCGTTCTTTTAGAAATTGATGAACAAAATGTTCTATCTCTACAGGTAGAACTTTTCTAACTACATTTCCGTCTACATGCACAAAATGGTAACCATCTTTAGTGTAGTCGTCTTTAATTCGTCCAAAACCATTAAGTTTTAAAAAATTGTAAAACTGTGTGTTTCTAAAATGATATTTTTTTCCTGCTTTCGTGTAGCTTTCTGTCCAGAATTGAGCAGGTATAGCATTGTCTACAATTTTATTTAATCGAGAATTAAAGCTAGCATCGTCGTTTTTTTTATAAAAATGAGTAACAAAATCTTTAAAATCTTTGCAAGAATTACCTCGTTTATCTTTGCGTAAGGTTAAATAATGTGGCAACATCATGATTCTAACATCTAGATATTTTAAGGAAATTTCTAGCCCATGTTTTAATCCTGAAGCATCTAGATCTGGAACATAAATAATCTCTTTAGCATATTTTTTTAATTCTAGATATTCTTGAAAGTTTAGTTTTTCGCTTTCGCTATTAAACCAAACCGGATAATATCCAAAGCTTCGCATGTTTAAACCATCGCTTCCGCCTGACACTATAAAAACATAGTCTATTCTAGAGTCCGGTAGTTTGTCTATTATTTCAGCTTCATAATCCTCTTCATGCTTTTGCTTTTGTTTTTTATAAGCTTTTTTAAGCAGATCTAAACCATACATAAAACGTTTAGGCTTCTCTCCAAGAAACCGGAAACGGTAAGACTTATCGTAGCTTAATGGTTGGTAAATTTTAGACCATTCCGGATAATCGAAAGCAAAAATTGGATAGTCTGCAGTAGATCCTGTGATGCTTGCAACGTCTGCTTTACAATATGTGAATTGTTTAACACTAACCAGATTAAAATCTTTACAGTTTTGCGCAGTAACCTTTGGTCCAAGTGAAGCTAATTCTTCTGTAGTAAATTCTTTTGGTTCTACTTCGTAATCTTTTGGTTGTTCGTCTTTTTTTAATGGTCTTGTAGTCCATTCTGGTTTTATTTCTGCCCAGGTACTAGAGCCTTTTACCTTGAAAATACTAGCTAAATATTGCACAGCTTCGCCAAACTCTTTGTTAGTTTCTAACATACAAACACCTATGGCGTTACGTTCTTTTTGATCACCTCCAAAATCTGTAACATGATAGCTTCCGTTTTTTAAACGTATAGAAGCAGACGCTGTTTTCTCTGAACCTCTAGCTTTAAATTTTTTATCTCTTCTAGAAAGTGCTTCAGCTGCATCTGGATAATACATTACAATAATATCCAAGCCTTTATTTGTTGCTTCTAGCACATCTTTATAGTCTACGTAGGCCATTTAATTTTTTAAAGTATTTGAAAATTGATATGGTTGGTTATTTTTTAACTGTTGATTAGCTTTCACTTGATTAATTCTTTGTGCGGCAAGCAAAAACTGTGTCGCTACTAATTCTTCTCTATTTATTCGTATTAGTTTAATTTTTTCTTGATCATTAAACAGGTCAGAATTTCTAATTTGAATTATTCTGCTTCGTAATAAATTAATTTTTGATTGATGATTCATCTTTTGTTTTTTTATTAATTATACTAACTCCTCTAGGTTTTATATCTGCGTGTGACGCTATAATAACACAAAAGAAAATTGTTATTAAACCAATCACATACACACAAACGACAATAGCTATTACTGTTAATATTATGGTTTTTATAGTTTCCATTTATTTCTGTTTATTAGCACATAGAAGACCGTTAAAAGTCCAAACATGTAAGCGATTATAGTAGGTATCATTTATATTGGGTTTTAAAAACCGCCACCTAGATGGCGGTTAAACAACACGCAGCTTCAAAAGAAGCTTTTTAAAGAACGATTATTTATGAGTCACCATAAATACGTTAAGCTAAATTTAAACTCCTTACCACCTCTGCGGCACCTTGCTTGGTTTGGATTCCTAATTTAGCATACAGAATTCGTTTCATCTTATGAAGCGAACCCATTGGTACATTTAATTTATCTCCAATTAATTCATTAGTATCATTGGTGATTAATAATTTTAATAGTTTTATTTCTTTAAAGCTTAATGGGTTATTATTATAAATAAGCGGCTGACAAACTTTGCCTTCGCCTTTACAGTTTCCTCTTAATGGGCAGTCCCAATATTCACCTGGCTGTAGTTTATAGTCTTCTATGTCTGGAGTAAAATCCAATCCTCCAAAACGACATTCTATGAATTTTTGAAGCTGATGTGTTTCTGATTTCGGAAACCATTCTTTTAATACTTTTTTGGCTTCGGGCAAATCATTTAAAGCTTCCTTTATTATTTGATGATAAGAAAACGGAACTTCTTTTAAATCAAGCATTTTGCCATTTACAAAGGCTTTTACTTGGTTGTTATGATTAAAAAACTCTACAAAAGAGTCGTTTAATCCTGGATAGATACGTGGGTTTGTGTTTGTTGTCATAAATTTTAGTTTTCAAGTAAGCTTTTTAATTTTTTTTCACCAGCTTCCGCAACAGCTTGGTTTTCTTGAGCAAACTCAATTAATAGATTTAATATTTGTAAGTCTTTTTGAAGTAATGACTTCACCTCTCTTACGCGCTGAGTTTTTAAAAGTAAACCCTTAGACAAAGCCCTTTCCTTGATAACTTTAGTATATCCAAAAGGCAAATGATTACTTAAAAGGGTATCAACTTTTTTAGCGGTATGCACTTGCATATCGTATAGCGTCCTTAATTTGTTTATATTTGTAGTCAATTATATATGTTTGTTTAAAGTTATTGTCAAATATATTTACAATAAGTGAATAAAACAACAAAATATTCACATATTGTGAAATTTTAACATTTTGCTTATGGAATTTGGTGAAAAATTCAAATTGATTCTGAAAGAAAAAAAAGTGACGCAATCTAAATTTGCAGAAGATACAAATCTGCATAAAGGCTATGTTAGTAGAATATTAAACGGAGAAAGCCCAAGCGCGGACTTTATAATGAAGGCTGTTGGTTATTTTCCTGACACAGATTTATATCAATTGTTTTTTGATAGGCCCTCAAAAAATATCGTAAACGAAGAGCTTTCAACCTATAAATTAGACTCAGATCCTTTAATAATCATTAACGATATTGAAGATAAATTAAGGTCTCTAAAGAAAATAATGACACAAAAACGACACAATTAAAATATTAACCCTTGAATATCAATGTGTTAATTCTGTTCTTATAATCCCTTGTCGCCCACAAGAGCTTCTCTTTTAAGAGAAGCTTTTTTTATTTAAATACATTCTAGGATTCGTTCTAAAGCCATACCTCTTGAGCCTTTTATTAAAATTGTAGTATGAGAGGGGCTTTTAAAATCTGATTTAAAATCTTCAAAAGACTTGAAGGTTTTAACAAAATTTGAGTTGGACTTAGTTTTGTGAAAATTTTCACCAACTAAGTAGGCAGTTTCTAAACCTAAATTTTTTACTAGTTGAGAAATAATCTGATGTTCTTTTTCAGATTCATTACCTAATTCAAACATGTCACCCAGAATAACCATCTTATTTTTGTCATTTAAGTTTGCAAAATTGGTTAGAGCGGCTTCCATGCTAGTTGGATTTGCATTATAAGCGTCCAGAATAATTTTATTATTTCCTTTGTTTATAATCTGTGACCTATTATTTTTAGGTAAATAACTTTCAATTCCTTCTTTAATTTCTTTAGGATCTATATTGAAATATTTTCCAATTAATACTGCCGCACAAAGGTTGGTAAAGTTGTACTTCCCTATTAAATTTGAAGTGATTATGAGGTCTTCAATTTTAATTTTCACAAAGGGTTTTGCGTCAATGAGTTTAATAGTATAATAATCTGATTTGAGTTGAGAAAAGCCTGTTTTATTTATATAAGGACTTAGTTTATTCACTTGAATATCATCATCAGCATTAAAAAAAATATGTTTATCATTTTTAATTAAGTAGTCATATAGCTCGGTTTTACCTTTGATTACACCCTCAATACTTCCAAAACCTTCCAGATGAGCTTTGCCAAAGTTGGTGATATAACCATAATCTGGTTTTGCTATGTGACAAAGAAATTCAATTTCTTTAATATGATTAGCTCCCATTTCAACAATACCAATCTCAGTCTCTTTGTTCATAGAAAGTAATGTTAAAGGAACACCAATGTGATTATTTAGATTACCAAAGGTTGACACCGTTTTAAACTTTTTTGACAAAACAGTGTTAATTAATTCTTTGGTAGTTGTTTTTCCATTACTTCCTGTTAGCGATAATATTGGAATCTTAAGATAGTCTCTATGGTATGTAGCTAATTGTTGCAGTGTAAGTAGTACGTCTTCTACAAGTATAGTGGCATTGGAAGTTTGATATTCTTCTTCATCAATAATGGCATATTTAGCACCATTTTTTAGAGCCTGATTCGCAAAAACATTGCCATTAAAATTACTGCCTTTTAAAGCGAAAAACATACTGTTTTGCTCTATTTTTCTAGTATCTGTATTTACTTTTTCACATTGTAAAAACAGTTGATGTAGTTGATCTATCTTCATAAAATAAAAGTATAAAAAAAAGTCCTGACAAGAGTCAGGACTTTTTTATTTTATAAAAGAATTTATTAGTTCTTTGTTTTGTTTTTATTTTGAGATTTTGAACCAACTCTTGACATAGCACATCTAAATCCAATATAATCAGTAGCCATATCTTGTGGGAAGTAGCGTCTTTGAGCTGGATCTAACCAATACTCTCTATCTTTCCATGAACCACCTTTAAAAACTCGAACTTCGTCGTTAATCATTGAAGTACGCTTGTTAGATTTATCGTATTCACGAATCATAGCTCCAGAAGAATCTCTGTCGATATTATGTTTAGGTGAATTATACATTAGTCTAGTAATATCAGCACTTTCTGTTTCTATACCTTCATCTTCTTCATCAAAATTATCTGCATATTGTCTAGAAGATTGCTGATCGCCATCTCTAAAGTTACGGTTGTCACTTCTATCAAAGTTAGTTCTTAAGTAAGTTTCGTTTTCATCTACACCAACCTGAGCAATTTCACCAGGAAGATCTCTAGCAACAACTTTACCATTTGGTAAGGTGTCAAACACGATTTCATCAGATGTTACAATTTTAACAGTACCATCTTCACCAATTGCATTTTTAGTATAAACATTACCTCTATGGTAGTTAAAATCATTAAATTCGTCATCTACGATAGGTCTGTAAACATCTGCTACCCATTCAGCAACATTACCTGCCATATCATATAAACCATAATCGTTTGGTGAAAAAGATTTAACTTCTTTGGTGATATCTGCACCATCATCACTCCATCCAGCAATTCCACCATAATCTCCTTTTCCTTGTTTAAAGTTTGCTAAATGGTCTCCACGTACCTTACGTTTTCCAGTACGCGTATATTGACCAGACCATGGGTATTTTTTACGGCCTCTATATACATTATAACTACGAACGTCTGACATTCCTAATGCAGCATATTCCCATTCTGCTTCAGTTGGGAGTCTGTACATTGGAGAAATTATTCCAGTTTCTCTTGTTGCATATTTATTAATAGTATCTCCAGATGCAGTTGTTTGTACACGACGTCTAGATCTTTCAGGATTTAATATACTGTCTGAACCACCATAAGTACTTGTAGGTGAATTAATATATGTATCTGTGCTGAAATTTGAATCTGAAGTTGCTGTTAATTTTGCATCTTTAGCTATATAGCCAGCATTTTCAAGATTTAATTCGTTATATCTATCCGATCTCCAATTAGCAAATTCTACAGCTTGAATCCAACTTACTCCAACTACAGGGTATTCAGCATATGCAGGATGGCGTAAATAATTATTAGTCATAACTTCGTTATAACCTAAGCGGTTTCTCCATACTAAAGTATCTGGAATAGCACCATTATATATCGCTCTAAAATTTTCTTCTTCAGGTGGATAGGTAGATTTTAACCAGAATAAGTATTCAGAATACATAAAATTGGTAACTTCAGATTCATCCATATAAAAGGACATCACATGCTGTTGATTTGCAGTGTTATTCCAATCATGCATCACATCATCTTGAACTTTTCCCATTGTAAAAGTACCACCTTCTACAAAAACAACTCCTGGAGCAGTTGCTTGTTCTTTAAATTTGTCATTGTATTGAAAACCACCTTCTTTTGAGTTGATTTTCCAACCTGTTGCTCGAGATGAATTTTTAGAGCTAGATCTTTTACAACTAACCGCAGATACTGATACTGCGAGTACTAATAATATTATTACTTTTTTCATGTCCATACTTTTAAAGTAAGCTATTGTTGTTTTGAGTGACGCAATATAGCAATTAAAGCCAAAACTACAAGAAATTTTGCAATATTTGATTAAAAAAAAATGCATTTCACCCTAATTAATTAACATTACAACGATGATTTTAACGTTTTTATCGTTGATATGTGCTTCTAATAACGCACAATTTTATAAAATATTATTGTACTTTTGTTTCGTTTTTTAAAATTGTTTGTTTTTTAATAATAACATTCAATTATTCACGTTATTTATGCAATGAAAAAGAAATTACTAGTCATCTCACTTATATTGCCTTTTATTGTTTTTTCTCAGCAGAAAACATTTAATATTACATGGCAAGGCTATAAAACAATATCGAATGGAAGCTATACTATTCAAGTTCCTTCGTTTAATTCAGCGAATTTCAATTATAGCTTAAACGAAGGTCTTCAATTTGTTGCTCAATGGAAGATAAGTAATTTTATAAATGAATCTTCTGTATCCTTATCTAAAGTATCATATCAAACAATTTCTAAAAGTGAATTGAAAGGTGTGGACTTAAAAACAGTTCCTAATCAGTTAAAATACAGCTTAGATAATTCTGTAGCTCGAGATAAACAATACGCTTACTTAATGATTTCTCCTATTATAAAGGAAAATGGAGTGTATAAAAAAATCACCGCCTTTACTGTTAATTATAATTCTAATAATAGATCAAATACATTAAGAACACATAGAAGAGAAATAACAAATTCGGTGTTAGGTTCTGGACAATGGTATAGATTTTATGTAGATACCACAGGAGTCTTTAAAATATCAAAAAGTTTTTTGAATAGCCTAGGTGTTAATACAAATAGTGTCGATCCAAGAACTATTAAATTATTTGGAAATGGAGGGCACATGATTCCGTATTCAAATTCAGAATTTTATCCACTTGATATTAAAGAAAATGCCATTAGAATTGTTGGAGAAAGCGATGGGCAATTTGATAATAGCGATTATATTTTGTTTTATGCTCAAGGCCCTAGAGGATATAATCAGGAAAGCAATACCAATGTTAATATATATACAGATAAAACATATTACTATATAAATATCAGTCCTGGACAAGGTAAACGTGTTCAGCCTTTTATACAACCTGAAGGACCTATTGATTTAGAAATTAATGAATTTCAGGATTATCAATTTCATGAAGTTGATGAGCATAGTCTAGCTCTGGTTGGACGACGTTGGTTTGGTGATCAATTTGATGTGGAAAACAGTAAAAATTTCGAATTTGAATTTCCTGATCTAGTCGTTAGCAAACCTGTTAAATTTAAAGTAATAGTAGCTTCTGATTCAGAAACACCAACGAGTATGCAAATTAGTGTAAACGGAAATGCCATTTCTACCTTAAATATGGTAGGCGCTTCAGAACCTAATTTAGCAACTGAAGATGCTTTCGATGGTGAAATTAATGTGAATTCAGGTAATCTGTCTGTGAATTTAACATATGACAATGGTGGAAATCCAAGCGCAAACACTTATTTAGATTATATCTCTCTTGAAGCGACTAGAGCACTTCGTTTTTCTGGAAATCAAGTGACATTTAGAAATTTTGAGACTGCGTCAAGTATAGGTATAGGAAGATATAATATTGAAAATACTACAGATGTCACTGAAATATGGGATATTACAGATATATATAATATTACAACTGCTGTTAATACAGAGGCAAGCTCTACTATGAGTTTTACGTCTTCGTTAGGAACACTAAAGGAGTATGCCATTCTTACAGATTCTGATTTTTATGAACCTAAAAGAGAATCAAACACTTCTGTTGAAAACCAAAATATAAAAGGCACCATTTTTTTAAACAATTCTGGAGATTTTCAAGATATAGACTATTTAATAGTTACTCCTGATTATCTATATACTCAGGCTGAAAGATTAGCTCAAGTAAATAGAGATAGGAATGCTTTAAATGTAAAAGTTGTCACCTTAGATAAAATTTATACAGAGTTTAGTTCAGGAAATCAAGATATTGGTGCGATAAGAAATTTGGTTAAATATATTTATGATAACGCTAGCTCTCCAGCTAATAGAATCAAATACCTTTGTCTTTTTGGAGATAGTTCTGTCGATTATAAAGATAGATTGCCAAACAATACAAATGTGGTTCCGTCTTGGCACGCTGTAGAAAGCTTTAATTTAACAAACTCTTTTGTTTCTGATGACTTCTTTGGTATGATGGATGAGAATGAAGGAACTATGGAAGTTACCGATAAATTAGATGTTGCTGTTGGAAGAATTTTAGCAAACTCCTCACAACAAGCTAAAGAATTAGTCGATAAAATTTCATCATACTATTCTGAAGAATCTTACGGAAGCTGGAGAAATAACATCGTATTGGTTTCTGATGATGTAGACGAGTCTTGGGAACAAGTTTTACAGGAAACTACAGATGAAATGGCGAATACCATTGTTGAAAATAAACCTTTTTTAAACGCTATTAAAATTCATTCTGATGCCTATCTGCAAGAATCATCAGCTGGAGGAGATCGTTACCCTAAAGTTACTCAAGCCATGAGAAATGCAATTGAAAATGGCGCGCTTGTCGTTAATTATTTTGGACATGGTGGTGAAGATGGATTGGCTGTAGAACGTATTTTTGAAAAACCTGACGCGCAAGAAGTCGCTAATGTTTGTAAACTTAACTGTTTTGTCACAGTAACTTGTGAATACACTAGATTTGATAACCCATTAAGACCAACAGCAGGAGAATTTACATTCTGGAACCCTGAAGGTGGCGCCGCAGCTTTAATTACAACAACTAGACAAATTTTTGTAAGTGTTGGTATTACATTTAATCTGGTTTTAGAAGAATATTTGTTTTCATTTAATGATACAGACGAATATGAAGACCATGAATACCCTTCAATTGCTGAAGCTTTAAGGTTGACAAAAAATGACCCAGCAATTTCAAATATTGGACAAAGACGATTAATTTTCTTTATTGGTGATCCAGCTATGAAATTAGCTATAGCACAACCAAATATTAGATTAACTAAAATTAATGATGTTCCAATTGAAGAGGAAACAGATGTTCTTGAGGCTTTAAGTTATGTTAAGCTATCAGGTGAAGTTACCGACCTTACAGGAAATGTTCTAACAGGTTATAACGGTGTGTTGTCTACAACTATATACGATAAGGAAATTGATAGAAGAACATTAGGAAATGATAATACTAGAGATGGAGGCGCAGTAATCTATTTAGATTTTAAAACCTTAGGAGAAATTATCTTTAGAGGACAGGCTTCTGTAAATAATGGACTATTTGAAGTCGATTTTGTTGTGCCAAGAGATATTGGTATTCCCGTAGGTTTTGGTAGAGCAAGTTTTTATGCCAAATCTGAATTGCCTTTGCAAGATCAATCTGGAGTAAGCCAAAATACAATTAGAATTGGAGGGATAAATGAAGATGCTCCAGAAGATAATATTGGTCCAATAGTAAATGTTTATATGAATGATGAAAGCTTCGTGTCTGGAGGCATTACCAATGAATCGCCAACTCTATTAGTAAAACTAGAAGATGAAAACGGAATCAATACAGCAAGTGGAATAGGTCATGATATCGTAGCTATAATTGATGCCGATGAAACTAATCCTTATGTTTTAAATGATTATTACCAGACAGAAGTTGATAATTATAAAAAAGGAGTCGTTA
>NZ_JBHUOV010000011.1:0-18316 GCF_042686125.1 Lacinutrix iliipiscaria | reverse complement strand
GAAATACAGTTTATGGTTTTTGATGAGGATGAAAAGCTAGTAATTAATAATGTGTTAAATTATCCAAACCCTTTTGTCAATTATACAGAATTTTGGTTCAATCACAATAGTTCTGCTCCATTAGACGTTTCTGTACAAATATTTACCGTTTCTGGTAAATTAGTAAGAACCTTAAACGGACAAACTAATTCATCAGAATGCTGTGGAAAAGGAACATCAGCGTTATCTCGCGATATTATTTGGGATGGACGTGACGATTTTGGTGATAAAATTGGAAAAGGAGTGTATGTATATAAGCTCACTGTACGTTCAAATACATTAAATAAAAAAGTCGAAAAAATAGAGAAACTTGTAATACTATAATAATAATTTATATTTGCCTAATAAAGAATAACAAATGAAAAAATCAATTTTAGCCCTAACATGCTTATTATTCCTAACTAATATTAATGCACAAACTACTGTAATTCCAGATTTTGATTCTAGAGTAATTACAACAGGTGTGCCGTTTTTATTAATCACTCCAGATGCTCGTGCAGCTGCAATGGGAGATATGGGAGTGGCCACAGGAATGGATGCTTTTTCTCAACAATGGAACCCATCTAAATATGCGTTTTCAACAGATCAACAAGGAGTTGGGATAAGTTATACACCATATTTAAGTAAATTAGTGAAAGATATCTTTTTAGGAAATCTTACTTATTATAACAAGTTAAATGAAAGAGGTGCTTTTGCAGTTAGCCTAAGGTATTTCTCCTTAGGAGATATAGAATTCGTACAAGACGAATTTTCTGAAGCGCTTGTTCAAAGACCTAATGAATTTACACTTGATGTGTCTTATGCACTTAAATTAAGCGAACAATTTGCCATGTCTGTAGCGATGCGTTATTTGCGTTCAGACTTAAAACTTAATGGTTTTGATGCAGATGCTACTGCTGCAAATACTTTTGGTGTAGATATTTCTGGATATTACCAAAGTGAAGAGGAAGCTTATAATAGTTTTAATGGTAGAACCCGTTTAGGATTTGCGATTCAAAATATTGGACCAAAATTTAAATATACCGAAGGTGGAGTTGAAAACTTTCAACCTACGACCTTACGTTTAGGTGGTGGATTTGATTTTCTTTTAGACGAATATAATAAGATTTCTGTAACAGGTGAAGTAGCTAAATTATTAGTGCCAACACCTCCAAAAACAGGAGTAGAACGCGAATATACTGACGAAAATGGTAATGGCGAATATGACGATGGTGAAGCATTAGGAGCTGTAGTAGATGATTACGTGATTATGGAAGGTAAAGATCCAGATGTGAGCTTTATTTCTGGAATATTCCAATCTTTTGGAGATGCTCCAGGTGGTTTTAGCGAAGAACTTCAAGAGTTTACTTATGCGATTGGTGCAGAGTATATGTATCAAAACTCATTTGCATTTAGAACCGGTTACTTTAATGAAGCAGAAGAAAAAGGGGCGAGAAAATTCTTTGCGATTGGCGCAGGGTTTAAATTCAATATTGTAAGAGTTGACTTGTCCTATTTGTTTTCGGCGTCTAAAGTACAGAGTCCTTTAGAGAATACATTACGTTTCTCATTGGCCTTTAATTTTGGAACAGAAACCTACTCTGAATATTAATATTGAATCAAGAATAACAAAAAACTATTGCCAAAAGCAATAGTTTTTTTGTCTAATAGAGTTTCTTATCTTTAATAAAATTTAAGCAAGTGAAAGACATCAAAATAGAATCTATATTAACAGTTTTTGACAATTTAGATGAACTCCCTAAAGCTATTATAACTTTAATGCTAGAGGCTGTTAAAGCCAGAGATAAAGCTTATGCACCTTATTCTAAATTTCATGTTGGAGCTGCAATCCTTTTAGATAATCAAGAAATCGTTACAGGAAGTAACCAAGAAAATGCTTCTTATCCTTCAGGATTATGTGCAGAACGAACAGCGGCTTATTATGCAGGAGCAAAATTTCCTAATGCTAAAATGCTAAAAATTGCAATAACTGCCGCTTCTCAAAATCAAAAAACAGAATCTCCTATTCCCCCTTGTGGTGCATGTAGGCAAGCTTTAGCAGAATATGAAGTTAAGCAAAAAGAACCTATAGATATTTATTTCATGGGCGAAACAGGGAAAGTTGTCCGATCTAAATCTTTAGCGAATCTATTACCTTTAGTATTCGATAAGTCTTCACTATAACGTTTTCGAAAAACTTTACAATTTTCAGTCTTTTTTATTACTAACTAAAGTGTTACTTTTGTTATTCGCTTGTTCCAATTTTTAATTAGGAATACAGGATAAATTCTTTTTAAGACTTGTCTTTAAGCGTTATTTTACTTTAATAATACATTAGATGCAAAAAATCACAAAAGAAGTTTACCTTAAATGGTATGAAGATATGTTGTTCTGGAGAAAGTTTGAAGACAAACTTGCTGCAGTTTATATTCAACAAAAAGTACGTGGATTTCTTCACTTATATAACGGACAAGAAGCTGTACTTGCAGGTGCTTTACATGCAATGGATTTGTCTAAAGATAAAATGATTACCGCATATCGTAATCATGTGCAACCTATCGGAATGGGCGTAGATCCTAGAAGAGTGATGGCCGAACTATATGGAAAAGCAACTGGGACATCTCAAGGGTTAGGTGGATCGATGCATATTTTCTCTAAGGAAAAAGGCTTTTATGGTGGTCATGGTATTGTTGGTGGTCAAATTCCTTTAGGTGCAGGAATGGCTTTTGGTGATAAATACCACGAAACAGGAGCGGTTACCATTTGCTGTTTTGGAGATGGAGCTGCTAGACAAGGTTCATTACATGAAACGTTTAACATGGCGATGCTATGGAAACTGCCTGTGGTTTTTGTGTGTGAAAATAATGGTTATGCCATGGGAACTTCAGTAGAACGTACCGCAAATCATACAGATGTATGGAAGTTAGGACGAGGTTATGAAATGCCTTGTGGACCTGTAGATGGTATGAATCCTATAAAAGTAGCTGAAGCTTTCGATGAAGCTATCCAACGTGCTAGAAGAGGCGAAGGACCTACTTTTTTAGAAGTGAAAACCTATAGATATCGTGGGCATTCAATGAGTGATGCTCAGCACTATAGAACAAAAGATGAGGTTGAAGAATACAAGAAAATAGATCCTATAAAACAAGTAAAAGACATTATCTTAGAAAAGAAATATGCTACTGAAACCGAACTTAAAACGATTGATAAAAGGGTGAAAAATTTAGTTAGTGAATGTGAACAGTTCGCTGAAGAATCCCCTTATCCAGATAAGAGCGTGATGTATGATGTTGTTTACGAACAAGAAGATTATCCATTTTTACCACATAAATTATAAGCTATGGCTGAGATTATAAATATGCCTCGATTGAGCGATACTATGGAAGAAGGTACTGTCGCTACGTGGCTTAAAAAAGTTGGAGATAAAGTAGAAGAAGGTGATATTCTTGCAGAAATTGAAACCGATAAGGCCACTATGGAATTTGAATCGTTTCATGAAGGTGTTTTATTGCACATTGGTGTTCAAGAAGGGGAAACGACGAAAGTTGATAAGCTTTTAGCTATTATTGGCGAAAAAGATGAAGATATTTCTACTCTATTAAATGGAGCGAATGATTCAGCAAGCGAAGTTCAAGAACAAGCTGCGGCTCCAGATAAAAGTGAAGCTCCTCAAAATGAAGAAAAAGCACCTGCAAGTGAAACCGAATTGCCTGAAGGTGTTACTGTGGTTACAATGCCTCGATTAAGTGATACAATGGAAGAAGGAACTGTTGCAACTTGGCTTAAAAAAGTTGGAGATACAGTTGAAGAAGGTGATATTCTTGCAGAAATTGAAACGGATAAAGCCACTATGGAGTTTGAATCGTTTCAATCAGGAACTCTTTTGCATGTTGGTTTAAATGAAGGCGAATCGGCTAAAGTTGATGCCCTTTTAGCTATTATTGGACCTAAAGGAACTGATGTTTCTGCAATTGCTAATAACTTTAAAATTGAAGGTGCTTCTGCTAAAATAGAGGAAACTCCAAAGCCTGTAGAAATCAAAAAAGAAACAGTAGTTTCTTCACCTAAAGCAAACAATGAAAGCACAAAAAATCAACCGCAAACAGTAACTTCTAACGGAAGGTTATTTGTATCGCCTTTAGCTAAAAAAATGGCTGAAGAGAAAGGTGTAAACTTATCTCAAGTTAGTGGTTCAGGTGAAAATGGAAGAATTGTTAAGCGTGATATTGAAAACTTTACACCTTCAGCTTCTACGACGTCAGTTGGTAAATTTGTGCCAACTGGACAAGAAGATTTTGACGAGAAAGCAAATTCGCAAATGCGTAAAGTGATTGCGAAGCGTTTAGCAGAATCTAAATTTACGGCACCTCATTATTATTTGAATGTGGAATTTGATATGGAAAACGCTATAGCATTCCGTCAACAATTCAACTCCATTCCAGACACTAAAATATCATATAATGATATGATTGTTAAAGCTTGTGCTTTAGCATTAAAGCAGCATCCACAAGTTAATTCACAATGGTTTGCCGACAAAATGCGATTAAATAATCATGTGCATATTGGCGTAGCAGTTGCTGTGGAAGACGGCTTAGTCGTTCCTGTTGTACGTTTTGCTAATGAACAAACTTTACCGCAAATTGGATCTGCAGTAAAAGATTATGCTGGAAGAGCAAGAAATAAGAAATTGACTCCTCAAGAAATGGAAGGGAGTACGTTTACAATTTCTAATTTAGGGATGTTTGGTATAGATAGTTTTACATCTATTATCAATCAGCCTAACTCTGCGATTCTTTCAGTTGGTAATATTGTTGAAAAACCAGTTGTTAAAGACGGGAAAATTGTTGTAGGTCATACAATGAAATTATGTTTAGCTTGTGACCATAGAACTGTTGATGGTGCAACAGGAGCTCAATTTTTACAAACTTTAAAAGGATATATAGAAAATCCAGTGACTATGCTAGTATAATTTTTATTTCTAGTAAAGACAATGAATTTTATAAAACAAAAACCTATTTCAAAATTTTTGAAGTAGGTTTTTTTTATCTTTAAACTCTAAAACATTAAAATGAAAAAAATACTAGTAGGGTTAATTTTTGCTTCAGTTTTAAGCTGTGGTGGTTCTAAAACCATTTCAACTGAAGACACTAAAACACATTCAGAACATACAACAACATTAAATAATGTTCAACCTGAAGAGGCATCCATTTCAATGGCGTCTATTCAAAAAAGTATGGAATATCTAACTTCTGATGAATTAGAGGGAAGAGCTACAGGAAGTGAAGGCATTGAAAAAGCAGCTGTCTTTATTGAGGATTTTTTAAAGCGAAATAATATAAAACCATATTTTGAAAGTTATCGTGATAATTTTGAATTTGAAAAACGTAAGTCTAGAGATAGTGATGTTACCGAAACTATAAAAGGCTTTAATGTGGTTGGTGTTGTTGAAGGGAATGATCCAAAACTTAAAAATGAATATATTATCCTAGGTGGTCATTACGATCATATAGGTAAAGGGAAGGTAGTTGATGGTGATAGTATTGCCAATGGTGCTAATGATGATGCTTCAGGAACAATTGCAGCCATGGAATTTGCCGCTTATTTTGCTAAAACCAAAACTAATAAACGCAGCATATTAGTCACCTTATATAGTGCTGAAGAAATGGGATTAAAAGGCTCAGGCCATCTAGCTGAACGCCTTAAAAGCGTTGGTTTAAATGCCTACACGATGATTAATTTTGAAATGATTGGTGTGCCAAGAGCTGAAAATGAAGCCATAGCTTATATGAGTGGTTATGAACGGTCAAATTTTGCAGAAACTTTAAATAGATATGCAGGTGAAGACTTGATTGGTTTTTTTCCTAAAGCGAAAGAATTTCAATTGTTTATGCGATCAGATAATTTCCCGTTCTTTAAAGAATTGAATATTCCAGCACATGCCATTTCTACATTCGATTTTACAAATTATGACTTTTACCATCATGTAGACGATGAAGCCGACAAAATGGATTATGAGCATATGACTAATTTTATAAATAAAATGATTCCAGCACTTGAAGGCATGATGAACGCACCAACTAAAGAAGTGATTTTAAAAGATGAGTAAAAATATTATCATTACAGGAACGAGTAGAGGTATTGGTTTTGAACTTGTTCACTTGTTTGCCAATCAAGGTCATAATGTATTAGCCTTGTCGCGAAATGCACAACCTGTAAATAATTTACATTTTGAGAATATTACTTCGATGGCTTTTGATTTGAGTCATGCCGAAGATTATAAAAAAGTTGAAGACTTTATTCAAACCGAATGGAAACAAGTTGATATCTTAATTAATAATGCTGGAACATTATTGAATAAACCCTTTGCTGAAACCTCGATGAAGGATTTTGACTATGTTTATAAAACCAACGTTTTTGGTGTTGCTGAAATGAGCAGAATTGTGATTCCCTTTATGAAACAAGATAGTCATGTTGTGACGATTAGTTCAATGGGAGGCGTTCAAGGTAGTATGAAATTCCCAGGACTTTCAGCTTATAGTTCTAGTAAAGGCGCTGTGATTACCTTAACCGAATTGTTAGCTGAAGAATACAAAGCAACTGGGCCACAATTTAATGTCTTGGCCTTAGGTGCTGTTCAAACCGAGATGTTAAAAGAAGCTTTTCCAGATTATCAAGCGCCAACCACAGCAGTCCAAATGGCTGAATATATTTTCGATTTTGCTCTTAAAGGAAATGCACTTTATAATGGGAAATTATTGCAAGTCTCTAATTCTACACCTTAATTATTGCAAATGGCGTAAGCCTTCATAAATAACAATGCTTACCGCATTCGCTAAGTTTAAACTTCTAACGTTTTTACTGTAGATAGGGATTTTATATAACTTGTTAGAATGACTTTCAAGTATAGATTTTGGGAGTCCCACAGATTCCTTTCCAAAGATTACAAAGAGTTCGTCTTCAAATGGAATTTCCCAATGGTTTTGTTTGCCATGACTTGATAAAAACACCATTTTCACACCTTCATTTTTATTGAAGAAGTCATCAATGTTTTCATAATAATACAGATTAAGATGTTGCCAGTAATCTAATCCAGCACGTTTTAATCTAGAATCAGTAATTTCGAAACCAAAGGGTTTTACTAAATGTAAATTTGATCCTGAAGCCAAAGCCAAACGCCCAATATTTCCAGTGTTATTGGGTATTTCAGGCTCAATTAAGACGATATTTAATGCCATATTTTTTTACGAAAGTAAAATCTTTTTAACTAGGGAGTATTATTTGGTTTAATGAATTTGAGAATAATCAGCCGTAGCAATAATATAAATGGAAAGCCATGTAAAAAAACATCAAACCAATCCATAAACTGCATTCCAACGCCACCTCCCAATAGCCATTTCATTTTTCCATAAATATGTGGCTCGGGAAAAAAAGGAGCCAAACCTAAGGTCAAGCAAAGTAACGTTATTAGTTTCCAATTATTTAATAATTTCATTTGACTTAATTATTGATTTAACAAAACTATCAATTTTATGAATACCATTAGTATTTAAATGTTTAATAAAGGCAGAACCTATAATAGCGCCTTTAGCATGAGTTGTGGCTTGATTATAGGTGTCGTTATTATGTATTCCAAAACCAACAATTTGAGGGTTTTTTAGTGTCATTTCGGCAATGCGTTTAAAGTAATTTATTTGGGTATCTCCAAAACCAGAATCGCCACCTGTTACACTTGCACTGCTTACCATATAAATAAATCCGTTGGAAATTGAATCTATAAATTCAATACGTTCTTTAGTGGTTTGAGGTGTAATTAAGAACACATTAATTAATCCATATTTTTCAAAAATGGCTTTGTAATTTTCATGATAAATATCTACTGGTAAATCAGGAATGATAAAGCCATCAATACCTATGTCTTGACATTTTTTACAAAACGCTTCTACACCATACTGTAAAATAGGATTAAAATAACCCATTATTATGAGAGGAATAGACACCGTTTTTCTGATGTCTTTTAACTGATTAAAAAGAACATCTGTAGTCATGCCGTTTTTAAGGGCTTGAGTGGAACTTGCTTGAATGGTTGGTCCATCTGCTAATGGATCGCTAAAAGGTAATCCGATTTCTATCATATCGACACCATTGTGTTCTAAGTTTTGAATGATCGTTCCGGTGTCTTCAAGATTTGGGTAACCAGCTGTAAAATATATCGATAGCAGTTTTTTATCTTCTTGTAGTTTTTGATTGATTCTGTTCATAGTAATTATCGTCAGCCTGAACTTGTTTCAGGGCTTTATTTTCTTTTATCACTTTTGTGAATGTAATAATCTCGTTGTAATCATATTGTATAGATTCCGTATCAAGGATGGAATGACAATGTTTATTCTATTTTGCGTTAATGATTACCCATTGGTTAATATTTTATAACTCAAAATGATTGATATACGTTTCTAAATCTTTATCGCCTCGTCCAGATAAATTCAACACTACAATATCTTGAGGTTGAAACGTTTTCTTTTCAAAAATGGCTAAGGCATGAGCGCTTTCGATAGCAGGAATGATGCCTTCTAGTTGACATAATTCTAATCCAGCAGACATGGCTTGCTCATCTGTAATTGAAATAAATTCAGCACGACCTGTTTTAAATAAATGGGCGTGCATAGGACCAACACCAGGATAATCTAAACCAGCTGAAATGGAATAAGGCTCAGTTATTTGTCCGTCTTTAGTTTGCATGAGTAACGTTTTACTACCATGAATAATACCTTCTTTTCCTAGTATGGAAGTCGCTGCACTTTCTCCAGAATTAACGCCTTTTCCAGCAGCTTCTACTGCAATAAGTTTCACATTAGTATCTTCTAAAAAATGATAATAGGCACCAGCAGCATTACTGCCACCACCAACGCAAGCAATGACATAATCTGGATTAGATTGGAGTTCTTTTTCATTTAATTGCCATTTAATTTCTTCTGAAATGATGGCTTGAAATCGCGCCACCATATCTGGATAAGGATGAGGGCCAACCACACTTCCAATAATATAATGTGTGTTTATTGGGTTGTTTATCCAATCACGAATAGCTTCGTTGGTAGCATCTTTTAGCGTTCTGCTTCCAGACTTAGCAGGAACAACAGTTGCGCCTAACATTTTCATTCGAGCCACATTTGGTGCTTGTCTGGCGATGTCGATTTCACCCATGTAAACGATACATTCCAATCCCATTAAAGCACACACAGTTGCAGTAGCTACACCATGCTGTCCAGCGCCAGTTTCAGCAATGATGCGCTGTTTGCCTAAACGTTTAGCGACAAGAATCTGCCCAATTGTATTGTTTATTTTATGTGCTCCCGTATGATTTAAGTCTTCTCTTTTTAAATATATTTTGGTGTTGTATTTTTCGGAGAGTCGTTTAGCAAAATAGAGTGGAGAAGGCCTTCCAACATAATCTTTAAGGAGTTGATTAAACTCCTTTTGAAAAGAGGGTTCTTCCATTATTTTTAAATAATTCTGACGTAATTCTTCGACATTTGGATACAACATTTCAGGAATGTATGCGCCTCCAAATTCACCATAATAACCATTGTTGTTTATATTGTAACTCATAGTTGAGATTTAAATACGTTTAATAATTCTACATCTTTTAATCCAGCGTCAATTTCAAATTTGCTATTTACATCTAGAGCATGACAGTATTTTGAAGCTTCTATATTTTGAAACGCTTTTAGATTTTCCAGCGAGTCTATGCCAATCCCACCACTTAAAAAATAAGGTTTAGTGGAAGCGTAATTTTTTAAAATAGTCCAATCGAATTCATAACCATTTCCTCCAGGATGCTTCCCTTTGGTGTCAAATAAAAAGAAATCACAAACGGCTTCATAAGGTGTTAAAACGGAAAAATCGAAGTGATCTTTAATTGAGAATACTTTAATAACTTCGATGTTAATAGATTTAAGTAGCTTACATATTTCGGGAGATTCGTGACCATGTAATTGGATTGCAGATAACTGATGCTTTTTTATTTGATGTACTATACTTTCAATTTTTTCATCCACAAAAACGCCCACTTTTTTTATGTTTTTTGGAAGTTTCGGAATAGTATCTTCAAAAAAACGAGATGACTTTTCGTGAAATATAAATCCAAGATAGTCTGGTTGTAATGCCGCAACGTCTTGTATGTTTTTTTTAAATTTCATACCGCAGATTTTTAGTTTCATAATGCTAAGTCTTTAATGAATTGCGCTGCGCTAATTCCGGGATTGTCTGTTTTCATGAAATTTTCACCAATTAAAAACCCTTGATAGCCATAAGGTTGTAGTTCTTTGATAGCTTTAATAGAACTAATTCCGCTTTCAGACACTTTTATAAAATCTTCAGGAATTAGTGTGCTTAAAGCTTTACTAGTTTCTAAACGGACTTCAAAAGTTTTTAAGTTTCTATTATTGACGCCTAACATATCTATGGATGGCATTATTGATTTATGTAATTCAGTTTCATTATGAACTTCTAATAACACTTCTAAATTTAGGCGTTTCGCTAGTTCTGAAAATTGCTTTATCTCTGCTTTGGAAAGTATGGCAGCGATTAATAAAATGACATCTGCTCCAAAAGCTTTTGCTTCTATAATTTGATAAGCATCAATGATGAATTCTTTGCGAAGTAATGGCAAGGTGCAACTTGCTCTCGCTGTTAATAAATCATCTAAAGACCCTCCAAAGTATTTTCCGTCGGTGAGAACAGACATGCCGCAAACACCAGCGTTTTCGTAGCCTTTAGCTATATCATAAACGTTTAAACTATTGTTTATAATAGATTTTGAAGGCGAACGTCTTTTGTGTTCGGCAATAATTCCTGTTGTACTTTGACTTAAATTATTTGTTAAAGAAATAGGTTCTCTTTCAAATAAAACGGATGATTCTAATTGTTTAATAGGAATCAGTTGTTTTCTAAGACGTACTTCGATGCGTTTATCTGCTACTATTTTATCTAAAATATTCATGAATTACTTAATGCTATTAAGGTGTTTAATGCTGTTTTAGCTTTTCCATTAAATAGTGACTCTTTAGCCAACTCAAATCCAGACTTATGATCTATTTGTTGTACTGTCGCTATGGCTAATCCAGCATTAGCACACACGACATTATTTTGAGCTTCTGTACCTTTTCCGTTAATGACATTTAAAAATATTTTTGCTGAAGATTTCACAGAGTCACCTCCAAAAATATCACTTTGTTGTATTTGGCTTAAGCCTAAATCCTTTGACGAAAACATTGATTCAGACGTGTTTGACACTACTTTGGTGTCACTGGTTAACGAGATTTCATCATAGCCATCTAAAGAATGAATAATGTTATAATTTTTGTCGGTTTTCTGATAGAGATAACTATAGATACGTTGTAACTCTAAATTAAAAACACCAACAATTTGATTTTTGGGGAAGGATGGATTTACCATTGGACCTAACATATTAAAAAAGGTTTTTACGCCTAATGCCTTTCTAATTGGTGCGACATTTTTCATGGCTGGATGAAATAACGGAGCATGTAAAACACAAATTCCAGCTTTATCTAGAGCACGTTTTAAGACGTCTTCGTCATTAGAAAAGGTGAGTCCTAAATATTCCATAACATTAGACGAGCCACACGTTGAAGATACGCCGTAATTACCGTGTTTTGCTACTTTTACTCCAGCGCCTGCAGTTACAAATGAAGCCAATGTAGAAATGTTAAAGGTGTCTTTTCCGTCACCTCCAGTGCCGCATAAATCGATGGTATTAAAGTCAGTCAAGTCAATAGGAATACATAGCTCTAATAAGGCGTCACGAAAACCTTGAAGTTCTTCTAAAGTGATGTTTCTCATCATATAAACCGTTAAGAATGATGCAATCTGACTTTGATTATAGTCTCCTTTAGAGATGTTAACTAAAACCTGTTTTGCTTCCTCACTCGAAATGCTTTCATGGTTTATAAGTCTGTTTAGTATGTCTTTCATTTTAGCTATTTAACCAGTTTTTTAATATGTGTTTTCCATTTGGTGTTAACACCGATTCAGGATGATATTGTACTGCACGAACATCATAAATTTTGTGTCTTAATGACATGATTTGACCGTTATCATCAAAAGAAGTGGCCTCTAAAGTGTCTGGTAAATTGCTATCTACGACCCAAGAGTGATAACGCCCTACGCTAAACGATTTTTCTAAGCCTTCAAAAAGCGATTCATCATCAACACAAGTGGTGACTTTGGTGGCTATACCATGAAAGACAGTTTCTAAGTTTATTAATGAGGCGCCAAAGACTTCTCCAATAGCTTGTTGCCCTAAACACACACCTAAGATGCTTTTTGTAGGTGCGTATTTTTTAATAATGGCTTTTAATAAACCCGCTTCTTCTGGTAGTCCAGGACCAGGCGACAAGACGATTTTGTCAAATGAATCAACCTCGTCTAAAGTGAGTTTGTCGTTTCGTTTGACAACGACGTCACAATTTAAGTCTTCTAAATAATGCACTAAATTATAAGTGAAGCTGTCGTAATTATCTATAACTAGTATTTTTTTCATATTTATAGTCCTATGAAATAGGAGTCTGTTTTAGTTCAATTTTTTAATTCTCGTTCTACTTTGCGTTAAGGATTGAAAGGTTTGTTTGAGCTCATCTTCGATAGCGAGCCTTGAAAGCCTGACCCATGTGGTAACGCCATAATATTAAATATGTTCAGCCAATTTAATAGCTTTAGTTAATGCGCCTAATTTATTATACACTTCTTGAAGTTCATCTCCTGGATTAGATTTTGAGACTATTCCAGCACCAGCTTGCCAATGCAATTGATGGTTTTTACTGAGGAACGTTCGAATCATAATTGCGTGATTAAAATTACCATCAAAATCCATAAAACCAATAGCGCCACCATAAAATGTTCTATTAGTTTTCTCGTATTGATCGATAAGTTGCATGGCTTTATGCTTTGGAGCGCCACTTAATGTGCCTGCAGGAAAGGTGTCTGCAACAATTTGCATTGTGGACACATTCTCGTGTTTCTTTCCGACCACTTTACTCACTAAATGAATGACATGCGAAAAATACTGAATGGCTCTATAAGTTTCTACTTTGACCTGACTTCCATGTTTGCTTAAATCGTTTCTAGCCAAATCAACCAGCATGACATGTTCTGCATTTTCTTTTTCATCTTCTGCTAAATGCCTTGCGAGTTCAGCATCTTTTTCATCATTTCCTGTGCGTTTGTATGTTCCTGCAATGGGGTGAATTTCGGTTTGCCCATTGGAAACGACGAGTTGTGCTTCTGGCGAACTTCCGAAAATTTTGAAATTCCCATAATCGAAGTAGAATAAGTAAGGCGAAGGGTTTATGTTTCTTAGAGCGCGATAGACATTAAATTCATCGCCTTTAAAACGCTGGGTGAAATTTTTTGAAAGCACCAATTGAAACACATCACCTTTAGCGCAATGTTTTTTTGCTAATTCAACATGTGCTTTATATTCGTCATCTGAAAGATTGGATGTTATTTCACCATTGGATGAAAATTGATAAGAAGCAAAACTTTTTGATTTTATAAGTTGATGTATTTCTTCAATATTGTTATCTGTATTATGGCAATGTGCGAAAATATAGGCTTCATTATTAAAATGATTGATGGCGATTATATTTTGATAAATGGCATAGTAAATATCAGGAATATTAATGGCGTCTTCTTTTTTTGTGATTTTAATGTCTTCAAAATACTTTACTGCATCGTAGGCTGTGTAACCAAATATGCCATTGTTTATAAATTTAAATTGATCTTTAGACATGACTTTAAAGCGCTGAGTAAATTTGTGAATTTCTTCAGTGACTTGGGTGTTTTTGATGTAATTTTTTTTAGAGCTACCATCTGGAAAATGTTGAACTATAGTATCATTTTTAACCTCTATTGATGCAATAGGGTTAAAGCAGATATAAGAAAAACTATTATCATTCGCATGGTAGTCACTGCTCTCTAATAAAATGCTATTGGGGAATTTATCCCGAATTTTAAGATAAATACTAACAGGTGTTATGGTGTCTGCTAGTATTTTTTTGTGATGTGTGTATAGACTAAAGGTTTTCATTTTTTTGTATTAAAAAAGGCTTGTCGTGATTGACAAGCCTTTTAGATATTTTAATTTAAATATTAAGATAGGATTAGATCACGAAAATTGAGTTTCGAAAATTCCACCACCACATATTTAAAATAGAGTTCATGTTTTTTTATTTGTGTCAAATATAGGTATCTAAAATGATAATTCCGAAAATATGATATAAAAAAACTACCATTTGCATGGTAGTTTGAGTAGTTACTAGGCTGTAAAGAGAATTAGTTAGCTATTAATCGAATCTTTACTAGTAACAATATTATGGTATATTTTATATTAAATTGAGTACGAGGGATTAGAAGTACCATCAAATATAATAAATATAAATGGAACTACAATAACTAATTAAAATTATGTTAAATGAGATTTGAAATGATTGATAATGTATATTTTTACAACTATGAATATAAGAATTTTGTTAATTTTATGTGTTTTCGTTTTTGGGTGTAAAAATGAAAATAAAACTGAAGAATTACCTGTCGTTGCTGAAAAAGTAAATGATCAGAGTGAAGATTATAATTTAGAAGTTTATAATTTCGAAGAATTTGAAAAATTTATTAATCTGTCTGATGACACCACCTATGTTGTAAATTTTTGGGCAACTTGGTGTGCACCTTGTATTAAAGAATTACCTTATTTTGAACAACTTAATGACAGGTATCAGGATAAGAAGGTGAAAGTTTTATTGGTGAGTTTAGATTTTCCTAAGCTCTATGAAAAGAAATTAATACCTTATATAACAAAGCATAAGTTAAAATCAAAAGTAATTGCACTTAATGATCCGGATTCGAATTCTTGGATTCCAAAAGTTAATGAAAATTGGTCTGGAGCTATACCAGCAACATTAATTTATAATAAAAATAAGCGTCAGTTTTATGAGCAATCTTTTAACTATGACGAATTAAAAACAGAAGTTGAACAATTTTTAAAATAATAAACAATGAAAAAAGTAATTAAAATCATTTCAGTATTAACCATTGTTGTGCTAATTAGTGCCTTCACCATGAACACATCTAATGATAGTCAAGGTTACCAAGTTGGTGATGTTGCTACTGATTTTAAATTAAAAAATATTGATGGAAACATGGTGTCTTTAGCCGATTTTAACGACGCCAAAGGTTTTATAGTTATCTTTACTTGTAATACTTGCCCTTATGCTGTTGCCTATGAAGATAGAGTAGAAGCTTTAAACAAAAAGTATGCAGACCAAGGGTATCCTGTTATTGCGATTATGCCTAATAACACAGACGTAAAACCAGGTGATAATTTTGAAGCCATGCAAGCAAGAGCTAAAGCAAAAGGATTTACATTTCCTTATTTATTAGACGAGGGTCAAAAAATATATCCTCAATATGGAGCCACTAAAACACCTCACGTTTATTTACTTCAAAAAACTAAGAAAGGAAATGAAGTGATGTACATAGGTGCTATTGATGATAATTACCAAGATGCTTCTGCAGTGAGTAAAAAGTATGTCGAAAATGCTGTAGATGCCTTGTTAAGTGGTAAAGACATTGAAGAAAAACAGACTAGAGCTATAGGATGCTCAATAAAAGTTTAATTTTTATCTTCATATAAAAATCAATCCGAAGCGTAACACTTCGGATTTTTTTTCGTCTAGTTGGTAAAGAAATCTTATTTTAGTAAAAAAATAGAATTAAATAATGGCAGATTTACCTCAACAACAATGGGCTGAAGAATTATCAAACGACAACAATGCAGTTATTTTAGATGTTAGAACAGATGAAGAAACAGAAGAAGGTATTATACCCAATGCTATAGTTGCAGATATTTATCAAGGCCAAGAATTTATAAATCAATTAGAAGCTTTAGATAAAAGCAAAACTTATTATGTGTATTGTCGTTCAGGAGGACGTAGTGCTCAAGCCTGTGCTATAATGAATCAATTGGGTTTTGCGAATACTAAAAATCTTTTAGGAGGTTTTAGTGAGTGGACAGGTGATGTATCTAATAACTAAATCAAAATCAATGAAAAATTTATCTTTAGTACTCGTGTTTGTAATTGCTTTCATTAGTTTAAATTGTAAGAATGATGTAGATGATGAAATAAAATTAGTTTCAACCGAAGAGATGCAAACTATTTTAAAGATGGATGAGGTGCAATTGGTAGATGTTAGAACACCTGAAGAATTTTCAGGAGGTTATATTAAAAATGCTCAAAACATAGATTTTATGTCTCCTACCTTTGAGCAAGATATCTTAAAATTAGATAAAGAAAAACCTGTAGTACTCTATTGCCATTCTGGCCGTAGAAGTGCTAATTGCGCACAAAAACTAAAAGATGCAGGCTTTAAAAAAATCTATGATTTAGAAGGAGGTATTTCTACATGGAAACATGAAGGCCTAGCTGTAGAGCACTAAAAAAATAAAGCTATTACTGAGCAATTATAATTTTTTTGGTCACCACTCTGTTTTTACTTTTTATTTCTACGATATGTTGAGCATTAGATGCTCTAATTGGAACAGAATAATAGTTTTGATTATGTTGCTTAGTGCCTTTTGATTTTCTTCCTAAAATGTCATAAACATTAACTTCTTGTATTAAATTAATATTGTTTTTTGCCTTTACAATTAACTGTTGAGAGGCTTTATTATAAAAGACTGTTAGGGAGTTCATTTCATCTTCTTCAACGCTAAGAAAAATATCTGAATTGACATTATCTTCAGAAAACGTTATGTAATATCGATTTGTATATTCTCCACTATTTGAATAGCCAGTATAATCATTATCGTTGATTTGTGTAAATGTGTTTAAATGAGCATCAAAAACATAAACATTAATGTCTTCATTAAAATTTTCAAGTGCATGAAGTTTAATCTCGATATCTCCTGAATGACTTAAAAATAGACCTAATGGATAAATTTTAGAATCGTTAAAAGCACCAACACCTTGAATAACATAACGTTGGTCTTCAATCATCCAATTTAAATCATCTGGGAAGTTGTCCACATTTAGACCATCATAGCCATAATCTACACCATCTGTTGCTGCATTATCTGGAGTGAAAGCTAATAATAAGTGTCTAACATAGCCTGTAGGTGTCGTAAAATCTATCCTTACTCTTTGGATAGGACTGTTTATAGATTCTGCAATTTGATTAGTTTTATTAAAACTATCTGCACTAACATTAAATATCATGCAAGCAGAAATTAGTAAATACAATAGGGTAGATTTGTACATTAGATTTGGGGTTTAATGTGTTCTTAATCAGGAACTAATTTAATAAAAATACAAATAAATATCTATGAAATACAATAATAATCGATGAAATGCATGTTTGTTTTGTGTTTTATCTCATAAAAAAGGCTGAAATCTTTAAATTTCAGCCTTTTTTGATGTTTTAAATTATAAATCTAGTTTTTAATCAGTCTTTTAATAATTGAGTGTCCATCTTCATTATTGGTAATCTCAATAAAATAGGTTCCTGAAGAAATTCTATTCAAATGATTTATAGTTAGTGTACTGTTTTGTGGAGTTTGATTATCAAGCTTAGTAATAATTCTACCACTAATATCATATAGTACTAATCCAATAGCATTACTGTTGTAGTTGCTTGGTAATTTAATTGTAATTAAATTATTAAACGGGTTAGGAAAAACTTGAGTTGTTTCTAATACGTTATCTGTAGTACTTAAAGTACCAACAACTATATTTATCATATAATCTTCAACTTCACCATAGTCAAAACTATCACAAGGGTCATTAGGAGTTGTAGCATCATCCATTAAAACACGCATTCGTGTTACACCAGCGGTTAAACCACTAGGGACTGTGAAATTCCCAGAAACACTTGCTGCATTTGTAGCAGAATTTTGAAAAATGCGTTCAGAAGTTTCAAATGTACCATCTCTATCATAATCAATCCAAACGGCATAACCTTCATTGTAAGTTGAACTAGGCCATTCAGGTGTTATTGTAATTGTATATTGTGTGTCAACTTCTATATCTGTTGGAGTAACTCCAGTAAAGTTTGAATATCCCGTTCCGTCTGTACCATCACCAGAAGTATTATTCCAGCTTCCAATTTGCACATTACTAATATATTCATAGCTATCATTATTCCCGTTTGCAGCACAATATGCAATTAGCGTCGTAAAAAGTATAGAATCAGAATAGTTAGAAGCAGGAAACGCTCCACAAATCGAACGGAC
>NZ_JBHUOV010000010.1:26827-35298 GCF_042686125.1 Lacinutrix iliipiscaria | reverse complement strand
ATAAATGGCTCATCCAAAGCTAAAAATAGCTTCGGCTCAATCCGCAAAAAATCATACACGAACACGTTAGGTGTTATTTGAGAAAAAACAATGAGTGAAAACAAAGAAAAAAAATCGAATAGATTAGTCTTATTTGAAATTATTGTTTCAGTTCTATTTAGTGAGGAAAAAGCTAAAAATATTAGTGAAACAACTAAACTTGGAAAAAAATATAGAGTCATTATCATTACTTTTCTAGTTTTTGCTGCTATTGTATGGTTAATCATATCCTCTATTATTGGTGATGTTCAAGGTCAAATAAGAAATTTATTTTATGCACCAGAGGAAATAGAATTTTCTCAAAGTGAAAATCTTAAAGTTCTTATTTTACCATTTCACGATGCAAATGATTCCAACACAAAATTTAAAATTGAAGAAGTAATAGAAAATGGCCTGTCTGAAGAAAAGGTAAATTATGATTTACAAATTGAAATTAAAATCGATAGCCTTTCAAAAACACCTAAAAATTTCAATGATGCTTTAAAAATTGGTAATGCTAAGAATGCCGATTTTGTCATATTCGGAGATTTGGACTCTGAAAGTAAAGAATACAGAATAAATTTCGTTTTAACAAAAAAGTTCTATGAATTTGATATTCCTGTGTTCATAAAGGATAAGCACATTTCAGATTTCAAGAAAAATTTGAAATTATCAAAAATACGTTCGCTAGAGTCTCTTAAGGATGAGAAATTTATTATTTACAATATTTTAGGGTTTTCTGAATTAAAAAATGGTAATTGCAATAAAGGAATTGAGTTATTAAATCAAGCTATTAAACTTACTAATAAACTTCAAGATTTGAATTTTACATATCAGGATAATTCCTATTATGCTTATTATATGGCAGAATGCTATTTAGAGAAAAAGGATTATGAAAACGCTCTGCCAATTTTAGAGTTTTCTTTAGATATTGACCCTAATAATTATGATTCGAGACTAGCGAAATCAATAGTAAATTTAATTTCAGGAGATTTAAATGAAACTCAAAAAGAAGTTGAATATTTAAAGAACAGTGATTTTTATGACAAAAGTAATTTATATCTATTCAGTGGTTTTCTTAATTTAATAAATAACAATTCTCAGCTCGCTTTTACTGAATTCGAACAATCTGCATTAATTGCAAAGAAAGACTCAATACCTTGTTTTTCCGAGGGATTATTGAACGTTATCAAAGGGGACTATGATGATGCTATAAAAACAATTGATAAACTAGAAAAATACTATGAATTTGCTAAACCTATCAGTAATGGCATTAAATCCTACATTTATTTTTTTGATGGGAATATTAATAATGTCATTAGAGAATTAAATAAAATGGAAAGTAATGCAAAAAAATCAGATGTAGAGTTTGATTTTCTTGATTTACAAGATTATCTGAAACTTGGATTCAATTTAGGAGCTGGCGAGAATTTCAATACAAAAAAATTGGATTCTATTTACAGTAAAATAAGCAAAGTAGTATCAAATGATGCAAATCAGAATGTCGAAGACGCTTTAAAGATGGTCATTCTGATGAAGAATAAGAAAGATTTTAAAATGATTTCTAGACACCTAAAGAGTGCAATTAAAAATAACCATGACTATTCTTCGCATTATAATAGTATAGGTTTGAATAAAGATTCAGTAATTAAATTAAAAAAAATTATTGACTATAATAAAAAACTAATTTCAATAAATAAATACGATTCTGACGCTTATTCAAAAATAGCCAACACATATTTAAATTTGGGAAAAGACTTGAGCTTCGATTATTATAGATTCAAAGCTAAAAGTACTTCCGTAGGCAGTTTATTTAGAATTCAAAATAATTTAACTAAAAGAGAAAATGATTCCTTATTTAACTTATTTGTTAAATATAACTCTGAACTAAAAATTGATAGTACAAATTATGAAAACAAACTAAAATTGAGCTCTCTTTTTATACAAATAGAGGAGTATGAAATTGCTAAATCTTTTCTCTCTAATTTAGATGAATTAGACTCAAATATTGACTATTTAGAGCTTTTAGGGCTTATAGAGTTTAAATTGGGAAATTTTGAAAATAAACTAACAATTGATGATAAAATTATAAAAATATATCCGAATCAACCACTACCATATTGGAGAAAAAGTGTGTCATTTTTCTACTTAAATGACTATCATAATTCCCTTATAAGTATAGAGAAAGCAATTGATATATTTGAATTAAACAGTGAAGAATTCAAAAAAGAAAATTTTTACGAAGATTATAAAAACTTAAGACAAAAAATTGTTGATAGTATAAAAACAACACCTAACAACGTGTATAATTAATTGCTACGCAATGTTGGTTAAGAACAGGATTTTATCTTACAATTTGTATATTTATCTAATCGGAAAATTAGCAAGTCAGAGCCTTGCCATTTTCCTCCAGCGGATTTTTCGCCACAAGTGGCTCATCCGAAGCCAAAAATAGCTTCGGCTCAATCCGCAAAAAATCATACACGAACACGTTGGCAACAAGCTGAAAAACATCAATGCAAACAGAAAGATTTAACAAATTAAGGAAAGCAACTCTATCAAAAATTTTCGAAAAGAAAAAACTGACTGACGTTTGGAGAAAAATTGTTCGAAATCAGCTTCGTAGCCTTGATTTAACGGATTTATATGACCACTATGATTTTAACTTTAACATTGAGGAAAGAGCTCTTGCTATTAGAAACGAAATTTTAAACGGAACTTATAAAGTTTCTCAACCACTAATTTACCGTATTGAAAAAAAGTTTGGTGTTTGTAGACATTTGGTTATACCACAACCTACAGATGCAGTTGTACTTCAAACTTTAGTAGAAAATATTGCGGATAAGATTCTTTTAAATCAGCCTTCCGAAAACGCATTTTACTCAAGAGACAAGCATAATATGGCTTTTCCTCACGAAGTTAAGGAATATGGTCTTTCTTGGAGACAGCAATGGAAAAAACTACAAAAACAAATCTATCACTTTCAAGATGACAAAAAACTAATTGCTGTAACTGACTTATCTAATTATTACGACAGTATAGACTTGGACGAACTGCGAAAAGTATTTACCAGTTATAGCCAAATAGACGAAGTATTGATAGATTTATTATTTAGAATTATTCAGGAAATAGCTTGGAAACCAGACTACTTACCTTATACAAAACGAGGACTACCTACAACAAATATCGAAGGAATTAGACTATTAGCACACTCATTTCTGTTTGAAGTTGACGATGTTATAAAACAACAAACTGACAATAGCTTCACGAGATGGATGGACGATATTGTTATTGGAATAGACACTAAAAAAGAGGCAATAGAAACTATTAGCTCTATTTCTGATATGCTAAAAACAAGAGGTTTAGCCCTTAATTTAGCTAAAACTAACATCTATAACGAAGAACAAGGTTTTTATCATTTTCAAATAGAATCCAATAGATATATTGATAGTATTGAAAAAACGAAAAAATCTGATGCCAATTACAAGAAGATTTGCTCGGAATTACACAAAAGGTTTAAAGCTCATTTTAAAGACACAGGAGCAAAATATTGGGATAAGATTGCCAAAAGATATATAACGACTTACAGTAAATTGGAATCTAAATCCCTTTTGTCATTAATGACTCAAAAGTATGTTGATTATCCTGGTTTAAGGAGTCATTTACTTATGTATTTATCCAATAGTGGATATTCTAAAAAATCATCTGATGTTGTTTTAGAGATTTTAAATACTATAGACATTTTCGATGATTTATCATTATATCAATTATGTAATCTTGTAACTAATTGGGAAGTTCCAATTAATGATAAGTCTAAAGAGTTCTTGAAAAAATTCGAAAGTAATATTGTTGCGTTCTCTTTCAAACGAAAATTATCGTCAGATTTCTATTGTGTATTATGGTTTAAAGCAAAATACAATCATCCCGAAGATTTATACAATTTTATCGATAAATATAAAAATCTGTGGCAGACAGATACTTTTTTAAGAAGACAAGTAACCGCAATATTATCAAGACTATTAACTACAAATAGTATTAAAGTTGAAAAGTTATTATATAATCAAATATCTTCAGGTGTAACTAATACGGTTACGTTAGCGAATCAGATATTATCTTTTTCAGATTTTGAAAAATCAAACAGCAGATTAAATTTCTATTTATTTCCAGAAAACAAACAGAGAACATATCCATTATCGAAATTTCTTGTTCTTTGTTCTGTTTTAAATTCAGAAAAAATTAGAACAAATAGTGATATTAAAACGAAAGTATTGAAAAGTATTTCGGACCCATATTATTTAAAATGGATAGATTTACAATATAACATTAGCTAAAAGCCAGTTGCCAACAACGTGTATAAAACATAGCTATTATAGGCTTTACGAGAGGTTTTCGTATATTTACAAAGTACGCCAAATTTTTAATTTGGTTATATTTAGAAAAGAAAATTAAACATAAAAATTAAAAACTTGGCTCTGTGTTAATCCGAAAAATTAGTGTCTTTTTGCACGCTACGTTTCATACACAAGACCGTTGTGTGTAATTTGAGAAAAATATGAAAACACCTATTTATAAATGGAGCGGAAATTATTGGGGATTTATTTACAATAACCGAATTTTCGACAAAGATTCTAACTACAAAGGATGGATTGATGAAGAAAACAGAGCTTGGAATTCTGATGGAGAATATATCGGAGAAATAATCAGTGAAAATTACATTCTTCGAAGAGATAGCAAAATGCAACCAATGAATAAAATTCCAAAAATACCGCCTATTCCGCCAATACCGCCAATCCCAAAAATTGACAGAATAGGAAAAATTGATAAAATTGGCTGGACAGATGTACTTGATAAATTATAAAACTAAACAATGAATAAAGATGTTTTCATAGAGCAATTAAATATGATTTTAACTCAATTCGAGAGAATTAGAGTCCAATCAAAATATGGTGATTTATCTGACTTACCACTAGAAACCAAAACCGTCTTAATTGGAAAGTGTAAAGCAGCTGTGGTCAGAATTACTGGTATAAATTCTGAATACAATAAAGAAATCGAAAGAATTTTAGAAAAACAAGGTGTAAAAATTGGCTCTCGCTTAAGACAAATTATTGGAATAACAGAGGCTTTGAGAGACGATTTAAATAATGATTTTCTTAAAACTTTAAGTGAATTAATTCACTCTGAAGTCTTTGCAGACTATTTAGAAATGTCATCTTATTTATTATCAGAAGGATATAAGGATGCTTCAGCAGTAATTATTGGTAGCACTCTCGAATCTCATTTAAAGAAACTATGTGATAAACACGGAATAGAAAAATCTTTTTTGAATTCTAAAGGTAAAGAAATACATAAAAAAGCTGACACAATCAATTCTGAACTTTGTAAACTAGGAGTTTATAATATGACTTATCAAAAACAAATTACTGCTTGGTTAGATTTGCGGAACAATGCTGCTCACGGAAAATACTCGGAATACAAAGAGGAAGAAGTTAAATTAATGTTGTCTGGAATAAACCATTTTATGATTCAATTTCCAGCTTAAAAAACTACACACAACACTGTGTATAATTCATTGCTACGCAAGATGGTTATGTGGAAGATTTTATCCTACAATTTGTATATTTAACTAATCGGAAAATTAGCAAGTCAAAGCCTTGCCATTTTCCTCCAGCGGATTTTTCGCCACATGTGGCTCATTCGAAGCCTAAAATAGCTTCGGCTCAATCCGCAAAAAATCATACACGAACACGTTGTATGTAAGCTTTAAATTAACTTCTGAAGTAACATTAATTAGTTATTAGACATATACTTAGAAATATATAATTATGGGAGGCGAAGGATCAATGGCTTCTGCAAATGTGAGTTTAAAAAATAATCGAGCTCTAAAAAGAAGAAGGAAATTTAGAAAAGCTAAAGATTTAATGATTTCAAAATCTGGTAAGACCAAATTGGAATTTATTGAAGTTAGTCATATTGAATTGGAAAGAATTAAAGAAGAAATTAGAATCAACGCGCGGAAAAAAAATAGACTGAATATATTTCTACTTATTCTTACTATTATAATAGTACCAATATCCATTTATTTGATAACATCTTAATCGAAAGAAGTAATATAATATTGAGTTAAGCCAACATACAACAACGTGTATTGTTCATGCTAACACATGAACTTCAAATTTAATTTATATCTTTAAACAAACGTATGATTACTTGGAAAAATAGCAAGACACAGCCTTGCTCCTTTTTTCCATCGGATTTTTCGCCACAAGTGGCTCATCCAAAGCGAAAGTCGCTTCGGCTGAAAAACCGCACGAAACCATACACGAACACGTTGGCAGTAATAACTTATGAAACAATATTTATTAATTTCAATATTTATATTATTTCTTACAACTTCATGTTCTGATAACGAACGAAAAAAGGACTTTCAGGATTACAAGAAAAAAGAACAGCAACTTCCTGAAAAAGCCTTCTGGATTGAATCTGAATTAGGTGAAGGATATTGGATAAATGTACTTTCTATTCATAGTCATAAGAACATCGCATACTTGGAAATTTATGATGCAAAATCTAAACAATTAATTACTTCTAAAAAATTTGTTTTATACTGTGGTTTAAATCCAAATGAGGATGAAATTGAATGGATTGATGACTTGGAAAAACAGATTTCTGAATATACAGGAAGAAAATTATTTTTTAAAGACTCTGACTGTTATCTAATCTAACTACAGCCAACAACGTGTATAGTTCATGCTAACGCCTGAACTTCAATTAAAATTTATATCTTTAAACAAACTAGTATGATTTACTTGGAAAAATAGCAAGACACAGCCTTGCTCCTTTTTTCCATCGGATTTTTCGCCACAAGTGGCTCATCCAAAGCTAAAATAGCTTCGGCTGAAAATCCGCACGAAACCATACACGAACACGTTGTACATAATAGCTCAATTAAAAATCAAACTATTAATTTTCCAATCATTACTCTGAATTTTAGCAAGTTTGCGGAATAAATAATAACAAGTTAAAATGAAAATACCAGAACTGATTACCAAACCGAAAAACAACATTATCGGAATTTTAATAGCTATGATAATTTCATGGATTATTGGAATGTCAGCTGATTTATCTGCTAGTTCTGGACATGGAGGTTTTATTCCTTTGGTTTATCCTCCAATGGCTGCAATATTTTTTATCATTCTTTATTATATTTCAAGGCTTTTAACCAAAAAATACAATTGGATTATCACTCTGTTCGCTATAATTCATTTATTATACTTTGCGATAGACTTTTATATTACTGAAAATATTTAAAACTTGGAATAAAAGCCAAACAAGATTATTCTAGTGTTTCGCTACATATACACAACAACGTGTATAATTAATTGCTACGCAATGTTGGTTATTTGGAAGATTTTATCCTACAATTTGTATATTTAACTAATCGGAAAATTCGCAAGTCAGAGCCTTGCCATTTTCCTCCAGCGGATTTTTCGCCACAAGTGGCTCATCCAAAGCTAAAATAGCTTCGGCTCAATCCGCAAAAAATCATACACGAACACGTTAGCCACAATATGACCACGAATGCAAAACTTGACTAAAGAAATACAATCATTACTTGAATCAAAGGAAACTCAAGATTTCCTAAAAGTTGCTCGTGGATTTATTGAACTGATTGAAAATAAAGAAATAAAGGAAAAAGAATTTTATCCTGAAATCCATAAAAAACTGACTGAATTATATAACGCTGGAATTTCTCTGAAATCGGTCGAATTAATTCACTCAAGCGAAAAATCGGAATTTGAAACTTTTACGAGAGAGAAACTAAAAGAACAGAACGTAAATCTGATTTCCTCACTTGGAAAAGAATGTTTTTATTGGGAAGTTTTTGACCCAACTTACGAAAATGAAAACGAGCCAACACAAGGTTGGTTAGTCGATGATGTTGCGGATATTTATGCGGATTTAAAAGAAGAACTCTATAAAATAGACCAAATCGGAACAGACGAGGCAATCGAAGATGGACTTTGGCAATTGAAATTCGGATTTACCACTCATTGGGGAAATCATTGTGTGAATGCAATAAGAGCTTTGCACTACATATATTACGATGGAAAAACAACAACTTGAATAAATACTGTGGCTAACAACGTGTATAATTAATTGCTACACAAGTTGGTTAAGAGGAAGATTTTATCCTACAATTTGTATATTTAACTAATCGGAAAATTAGCAAGTCTAAGCCTTGCCATTTTCCTCCAGCGGATTTTTCGCCACAAGTGGCTCATCCGAAGCCAAAATAGCTTCGGCTCAATCCGCAAAAAATCATACACGAACACGTTAGCCTTCATTATGACAACCATTAACTAAATGATAAAATTCTTTAGAAAAATTAGACAAAATCTGCTTATGGAAAATAAAACAGGTAAATACTTCAAATATGCTATTGGAGAAAT
>NZ_JBHUOV010000010.1:0-26818 GCF_042686125.1 Lacinutrix iliipiscaria | reverse complement strand
AGGCATTGATTTTAAACGAAATAAACCAGGAGTCCATTGAATTAGATGAAAATAATCTGAATGAATTAATTGGAGGTATAATGAACGGAATATTTAGTTTTTTTCCAAAAAGCGGAATTTACAACTCAATTGTGTCAAATAACGGTATGGATCTATTAAAATCGAAACAAATAAAGGCTTCCTTAATTAACCTTTATGACTATCAATATGAAAGATATGCCAATATGGATAACACAGTTGAAAATAAATATCACTACCAACTACTACCTATTATAAATAAAAAAATGGGATTTGCAGAAAACATTTCTAAAAGCCCTAACCCAGTCCTATTTGAAGAAAACTATAAAGAATTAATTTCAGAATGTAGAAATGTACATGGTATTTTGACTTCAAACAGAGATTTGCTTATTCAAATTAGCAAAGAGATAAATGAATTATTAGAATTGATTAGAATTGAGTTGCAGAAATAACGAAAGGCTAACAACGTGTATAGTTCATGCTAGCAGATGGTTAAGTGAAAGATTTATTCCTACAATTTAACTATCTTAGTTTCGCGGAAAAATACGCGTCGCTCAGCATCGCGCTTTTTTTCCATCGGATTTTTCGCCACAAGTGGCTCATCTGAGCGCAAAGCGCTTCAGCTGAAAATCCGCACGAAACCATACACGAACACGTTAACTACAATTTAAAAAAAATGAAGATCCGATTTTTAATTGCAATATTTATTTTAGCATTATCATACTCAACGAATGCACAATCTGATTATTCAAATAAGCAAGAAAACATAGGCAATTTCACCTACTTTGAACCAATATTTGTTCATCAAAATCCAAATAAACCGAATAGGTTATATCAACGATTTGAAGAAATTTCCATCATTGCTCTAGACTCTGTTTTTAAAAGGAAAAAACCACAATATAAAATAAATGAGAAATACAGTTTAAACTTAACTATCGCTGACAAAAATGAATTAATTCCATTCTTTAATTCTGAAAATAAAATAAAGACCAATATTGAATTATCTAATAGTATAAAATCTATTAGCGAAACAACTAATAATCGCTACGGAATTTTTTTTCTGATTAAAACGAAAAGTAGTTTGTCAAGTGGAACGACTCCAATTAGTAAAATACGATTAGAAATTATTGTTATTGATTTAATGCAAAACAAAGTTGTTTTTTATAAAAATTCTAAAAATTTATCTCCAAGAGACAATGGAGGTTATGCTTTCACTCTAATTAAAAATTTAGACTATATATATAAAGAAATAAGAAAACTGTAGTTAACAACGTGTATAATTAATTGCTACGCAATGTTGGTTAAGTCAACGATCTAGATAAAATTCTTATATTAGTTACTCGGAAAATTTGCAAGTCAGAGCCTTGCCATTTTCCTCCAGCGGATTTTTCGCCACAAGTGGCTCATCCAAAGCTAAAATAGCTTCGGCTCAATCCGCAAAAAATCATACACGAACACGTTGCCACCAATTAAACGAAACCAATGAAATACTACCACATATTAGAATTAATACTAGACTTTTTATCTTCACTAGCTTGGCCAATTGTAGCAATCACAATCCTTTTGATTTTAAAAGAACCATTGAAAAAATTGATTGGCAATATAAAGAAAATTGGATATGGTGGAGCTGGAATTGAAACGAACTACGCAAAAAATCAAGAAAACGAAACCACTTTACTTGAAAGATTAGGAGACGGAAATGATGAATCTTATTTGGACAATGCTCTTGCAAAATTTTCTGAATATACTTTAAATAGAGCTGACGAAATAATTGAGCAAGAAACACAAATAAGTACAGTTGAGGGATTACAAAACCAATATGACCGAATTTATAAATACTCAAAACTATTAGTTTTAATAAAGAATTTTGAGAAAATGTATGACTCAATGTATGGAAGTCAAATAAGATTTTTACAGAGATTAAATCACACAACAACCGAATCAAAAGAAGATTTAATGTTGTATTATAATAACGCAAAAGAAAACTATCCGAATGTTTATAGAGATTATAGCTATAAAGCGTATTTGAATTTTCTCTATGCAAATGGACTTGTCATTGACGAAGATGGAACGGAAAACATTTCCATAAGTGTAATCGGAAAAGATTATTTGAGATATTTACTTGAGGCAAATTTATCATTAGAAAAACCATACTAAAAAAATAACTGGTGGCAACAATGTGTATAATTCATTGCTAGTAAAGGCTTACTTATGAAAATCCTCGCGGATTTTCTATTCGGTTTGTATTTGCTAAATTAGTTGCTCAATCACGCAACGAAATCATACACTAGACCGTTGTGCTTCATTAATAAGCTAATGTTATGATAATTTAATAGGATTTATAAATATCGAAACGCGTCAAAGGCATCTTCTTTGCTAAAATCTTCAGTGGAATTTGGATAAAGCTCAAAAAACAATTTTTTGTATTTTTTGAATTTTTCCCTCGCAGATTTGTTTATACTCCAGCTTTCTAGATATCCTTTTTTCATATAATATAGAACTACCCAATACAAGGCATTGTCAAGTGCGTTGTTTTCCTTATGCTTAAATTCATTAATCATTTCATTCAAGATTAATTCTCCCTTTTCCTCATTTTCGATGGATATATAGAACGCAAAAACGGTTTCAGCATAAATGTCATCCAACAAAGTACTGTTAGGAATCTTTTCTTTCGCGATTTTCAAAAACTCCTCAACACGAGTAGGATTAAAATTCACTAACTTCCTAATGATTAAATAGATCATTTTTTCTTGTGCGATTGTTTCTTTATAATGTTCCAGCCCTATTTCAAGATATTTAATATGGAAAAAATCCGAGCTATCTTTACAAAGGCGATTTAAATTGTCTATATAGCTTTGATAACTTAGGTTTTCATAATCAATTTTTAATGCTTCATATTCGCATGTATACAGTGACAACCATTCAAGTTCATACTCGCTTTTAGAAATACTCTTTAACAGTTCATACCACATAAAAAATATTTCTGGTTTCTCATTTCTATAAGCTAACCCTAGTCTGTCAAACAGAAAGCTTATATCAATTTGACCTGATTTTGCCATTGAGATTTGGGACTCATAATCAAGATTTTCGAAAACACTTTCCAAATAAACAAACTTTTCTAATTTGTGACTATTACATTTACGGTATGCATTATTGACGTCTGTAACAATCTCATCTTGACTTAAGTAATCATATATTAGTGATTTTAATGCCAAAACTCTATTAGAATTCTCTCCTGATTCTTCAGAGCATTCCATCCTGTTGAGAAAGCTTAAGGCCTTATCGAAATTGTGTTTTTGTACTTGAATCCAAGCTATCCAAAAAAGAGAATCATTATAATGATAGGCACCTTTATAAATATCAACGTATTTTTCAAAATAAGATAGAGCCTTCTCAAGTCCTTCATCAGTTACAGTGTTCTCAGATATATATTCATACCATTCTGAAAAAAAGAACGGTATCTCATCACTCTCTAATTGTTGTTCAAGACGAGAAATAAAATCATCCAATAAACTATATCCCATAGAATAAATTATAATATCCTCAATCCTTACATTTTCATTGCAAGAAATAGCATCATCAAAATTTCCTAAGATGTAATTACCGTACCCACAAAAAGGTTCATTCGGATTATTTGATAAAATGAATTCAATATTGTTATATGTAATTTGATCTAGCTCACTACGCATTCTTGAATTGTATTTACCTAATTCGATATCAACTAGGTACTCGTATGGTATTACAGTCCACAACTTAGATATAATATTATTCTTAGGGAATTTATTCAATAGTGAATCAACCAAATCGAAACCTTTAATAAAACCATTTTGCAATGAGTAATACCTAATGCATTTTGCCAAATCTAATTTGAGGCTTTGATCCCAAACCTTATAATTCAAGTTTCTTTTTAAAACCATTTGTGCAGCCTTGTCATACTGTTTCAGTGCAAAATGTGAAGCTACTACATATCCTACTTGCTCATCCTCATCAAGTGTCACTTCATCTAATCCATTTAAGGGTAATTCATCTAAATCAAAGGCCTCGGTAATCAACTCTTTGCACTCCTCTATGTTGTCATCTTCGTAGAAGTTAATAATCTTGTGATAAATCGTTGTATCTAAATCAACAGACTTTTGGAGGTTTTCACTATAATAAAAAAGCAAATCCGCATCGCGTACCAAGCCTGCATCCGATTTGATATTATCCATTGAAATCAAGGGGTCTAACAGAAAAATGCGCTTATTATTAGTTAACGGTTCAAAGTGTATAGAAAGCAGAAAAGTTATGAGTCCCAAAGAAAATAATATAATTAATCCAAAATGTATGCTTCCAATTTTTTTTCCTTTGATTTCCAAAAATTTAAGTAAGGATATTATTATTATTAAAAATGTAGTGATGATAATGACTTCTATGGAACCAGAATTAAAAATTGCCTTTACGGTAGAAAAAAAATAATACCAAAAGCCATCTTGGTGAGAACTAATCATCTCATCACTATAGGAACTAATTGAATCTCCTGCGCTATATGCTGTTAATTCCCTGACCAATAATGAAGACAAAATGAAAAGAACACTTATTAACGTCTTTCTACGGAGGATGTAGTCAAGAATTTTTTCTAAAAAAATGCTAATTTTTCTCATAGTGTATGAAATTACGAATTTATTTCATTGGCTACTAATCTATTAGAAATTTTACATTAACTGAGAATAAGTTATAATGAATGACAGAAACAAAGAAGTTATGTATCAAATAAATTAATTGAAGTGGAGCATAATATGTTGTCTAAAAATGTAAAAACTAAAAAAATAACGAAAGCACAACACCGTGTATAATTAATTGCTACGCAATGTTGGTTAAGTCAACGATCTAGATAAAATTCTTATATTAGTTACTCGGAAAATTTGCAAGTCAGAGCCTTGCTATTTTCCTCCAGCGGATTTTTCGCCACAAGTGGCTCATCCAAAGCTAAAATAGCTTCGGCTCAATCCGCAAAAAATCATACACGAACACGTTGTGGTTAATTTCACTAAATAATATTTTAGAACTTCAATAAAAAATACGTACAAGTGCGTATTTTTTAATTATAGATTATATTCTATATTTGTTAAGTTGCAAAATAAAATATCAAAATCTATACTCATTTATAAGTAGAGTTCACTCATTTAAGATTTTTAATAGATTCTTTAATCTTTAGATTTGAATAATTAACTTTAACCAAATGTATATGAAACAAAAACGATTTAAAAACTATCTAAAACTAGGATTATTACTCTTTGGAGTTTCTCTTATGTTCGTTAATTGTCAAAAAGATGATGATTTTAAAAATGAGCAAACCAATCAAAATATAAACCCCTATAAAATTTCAAAAATTAGCCTTAATGATATAAAACGTAAAGGTCATTTTGAAATAGTAAAACCAAAAATTAAAACTAAAGAAGAAATAGAGAATATCCAAAATTTAAAAACCTATAATAGTATATATAATTTTAAAATTGATACCGATTATGTGACTTATATAGAAAATTCAGATGGCTCTTACCATTCATACACTTTTCCTGTAATTTATGAAATTGCTAAAGACTCTCTTGACAATTTATTAATTTCATTACAAAAAGATGGGACTTATAGTGCGTTTTTAGTAAAGTATAATACAACACCACAGGAAAAATTAGATATTGAGGATGGAAATCCTGTAGATTTAACGGATAAAGTATTTTACACAGCAATAGATGATGATGTTTTAATTAAAAGCATTTTAAACGACGAAGGATTAAATACTAATCTTTCTAATAAAGAGGCCTGTGGACAAACTATTGTTACATCCTGTTACTATGAAGTTGAAGCCCATGAAGACGGTCATTTCCCTAGTGGAGGACCATGTAATGGTTGGCAAATGGTAATTACTAACAATTCATGCGAAGCCGGTTCTGGAGGTACGGGTGGTTATACTCCTCCTGACGGTAATCAAACTTTCCCTAATACTGGAAACACAAATACCAATACTGGAGCTACAAATAATGGTGGAAGCAATACACAAGAAAATGATGATGTAACATCTCCTATTACAACTTGTACCAGAGATTGCCCAGAAGAAGTACAACCTGAACCATGTGAGAAAATCATCAATCTTTTTGAAGATTATCCAACGTATAAAGATGAACTTATAGCACTTGCAGCAAAAAGATTTGAAACCGTAGAGAATGGCATTTTTATTGATACTGGTAATGATGCAGAACCTGTTGAAAATTTACCTACAGGTACTAATGGCTTTGTTAACTTTGATGCTTGCAATAACTCTAATAGAATAATATCTGTGGCGCATACACATAATAGTCCTAGTACATCAACATATTCTATATTTTCTGATGGCGATTTGAGAGCTTTTGCAAAAGGACTGCAATGTGGTAAAATAAAGACCAATAAATTTGTGGCTTTTTTAATAACTGCAGATGGTACATATTATGCTTTAACTATTGATAATGTATCAAAACTTAAAGAATATTATCACTTTTTACCATTATTAAACCCTCCTTATGATATTGAAAAACAACAAGAATATTTTAATAGTTATAATGAATATCTGCCCATGTTTAATGATTATTTTAATGAAAAAGAAAATCCTGATAGCAAAATCAAAAAAGGAAGTGAAGATAATTTAGTAGATGAAAAAGCTTTTTTAGAAATGATATTAAATTATGATTTAGGTGTTTCTCTTTTTGAAGTCAACGATAATTTTGATGACTTTACCAAAGTAACATTAGACACTACTATAAATGAAATAATTCCAGAAGATTGTCCAAACTAAAAAATTCAATACATTATGAAAAATTTAATATATTTAATAGCGTTACTAATTGGCATTACCTCTTGTAGAGCACAAGAAGTAGTTAACTTAAACACACTAAATCAAGGAAATAATGAAAATAAATACTTTAAAGATTTAGATAATAATTTCACACCATTTATCGGTATTTGGCAATATCAAAATGGTAATCAAATATTTAGAATAACTCTCTGGAAAGTGGAAATGGTAGAGAGCAAGAATGGCATAAAACCTTCCTATTTCAAAGATAGAATAAATGGTCATTATGAAATTATTGAAGTAAACACATTCGGAGAGGAAACTGTTATTAAAACATCAAATAAAAACATAAAAAACTCAACTACACCATATCTTCCTGTAATTACTGGTGGCTCTATCGATGGCACAAATTTAGGAGGAAGTATCCTAGATAATACAGTAGACGATTCATCAAGGTTTTCTGCTTTTGGTATTGAAGGTGGTTTTACATTTCAAATTATTCCAAGTACAACTCCATTACAAGCAAATTGGTCTTGTGATATTAGAAATTCTTTACAATTAAGTGACTATCCAACAGTATTTAGTTTTCCTAACAATATCACATTAACTAAAATGGAATAAAAAACTAACCACAACACTGTGTATAATTCATTGCTGGTTATAGCTTACTTACGAAAGTCCTCGCGGACTTTCTATCTGTGATTTATTTGCTAACTTTAGTGCTTAAACACGCAACGAAATCATACACTAGACCGTTAGCTCTAATTTAAAATGAACCATGAAATTGAAAAATTATTTTTTCATTATTCTATTATCAATCATACTTGTATCATGCTTTTTTGGAAATAACCCTTCATCTTCAAAAAAAATAACTAAGGATTTTTGGCTGAATTGGTTTGAATTTACTACTGATAGACATATCTTATTCAGCTTCTCGGATAATGGAGACGTTGGAAATATTGTAGTTGAGAATACAGTTTATGCTGTTGGATTTAATGATGATTTCATTATCGCAAAACAACATCCAATTATCAATACTGATAATATTGGAAAACCAGTACCGAATCTTGAAATAACCAATTACATTATCATAGATATTAGAAATCATGAAAGTGGAAACTCTAATAGTTTTGATGTTCACAATTTAAATAAAAATGGATATCTTCTAATGAGAAAAAGTTTGGAAGTTCCAGATGACTTAACTTTTTCATTCTTCAACACTGAATTCAACAAGTAAACTAGAGCTAACAACGTGTATAATTAATTGCTACGCAATGTTGGTTAAGTAAACGATCGAGATAAAATTCTTATATTAGTTACTCGGAAAATTAGCAAGTCAGAGCCTTGCCATTTTCCTCCAGCGGATTTTTCGCTACAAGTGGCTCATCCAAAGCTAAAATAGCTTCGGCTCAATCCGCAAAAAATCATACACGAACACGTTACGCACAATTACTCGGAACAAACATTGTTACGCCTTTTCATCGATTAACTAAACATTCAATACTTTCAGTTTTACTCACTCAACTCTGAAAAAATAAAATGGAATTTCTGCTCACTCAAACTCTGAATTTTTGCTTACTCTAACGCTGAAAATCACTCAATCGGAATTTTAGCAAGTTTGCGGAATGAATCACTCAATCGTTAAATGCTACAAAGCGTTTTAAAAAATACTTTTCGCTATCAATCGTAAAAGCAAAACTAAAGTTTAGCTTTTCTCTTTTTTATTAAACGGATTTTTTGCCAAGCTGAACGTTCTTACTCTACTCTTTCGTAAAAGTGCGTAACAACGTGTATAATTTATACTGCTGCTATCCTTCAATAAAAAATCCTATCTTTATCAAACATCTGATTTGCTTCTGAATCTGACTTACGTCTGATTCAGTACAAATCATACACGAACACGTTGTGCGTAATGCCCGAAAACCAAGTGAATAAATAAATGAACAAGACACTTTTTAGTTTTTTAGAAAATTATCAGAATTCGGATGATTTACACGCTCTTCTTATAAAATATAATCTTGACGAAATAATTACTAAAGCTATTGATAGTATTAACGGAAAACTAAATGGAAATGAGTTCAATGAATTACCTAAAATATCTGGAATTATATTAAACGATATAAATGGAATTATATCAAACATTAACAATCGTAATGAAAAAAAGCAAATTGAATATTTGTTAAGTGATATTTTTCAAGACTACATAAAAAACATATCAATTCAAGACAATTCAGATACAGTTATAAATGACATAATCGAAAACTTAAAAATCGCTTGTGAATATAGAGGTTATGATTATAATATATTAACTCAAATTCTTGGGTTAGAGAAAACTAAAGTTTTAAAACCAAAATCTATAACAAAAAAAACTTACTATGAATGGCTTGGAAAAGAAACAGAACTTGATGAAATAACTAAAGATTTAGCTGACAAAAAAATAATTTATTCAATTAAGGAATTCAAAAAACTATTCAAACCAATAACTGATAGCTTCTATGTTAAATTTAACAAGAAATATAAAGACGAAATCATTGTGTTTTTTCAACTTTTAAAAGATAAAAAACTCATAAAACCAAAAGGTACGAGTGGACATTTTGCACCTCTAACCCAATATTCAGTAGATAATGAAAATGTTTTTTTAATAAAAAAAGCGATAAATAAAGAACACGAAAGAATTAAGAAAAATGTTGTGAGACATCAAGAAATAAAGGAAAAACTAACAGTCGTAATTGAAAAAAATCTAATAAAAAAATAGACTTTGAAAAGACAATGGTCATTGTCCACCTAAAATCAATCTAACAGTAATGTAGGTTTGTGAAATAATTAAAAAAATAAAAAAATGAATTTACACAGAATTATTATGAGTAACAATTTAAGAGAAGCTGATGCTATCGTCTTAAGAAAAAAGATTCTAGGAATGGTTGACCATTTTGCAATATTTGTTGGCTACAGAGGAAACAATCCTATTTTTGTTGCTAATTACAAAGATGGTGTTAGAGAAGTTTCTAATTCAGAAATGAAAGAGGTTTTAAAAACACTACAGCCAACAGCAATCCAAAAGTTTAAAGGAAACGAATATCAAAGAAGAAATGCCACTAGAAGAGCACTATCTAGGGTTGGTGAACGAGCATACAATTATGTAAGTAATAATTGTGAACATTTCAAAAACTGGGTACATACTGGAGAACATAGAAGTGAACAAGTAAATAAAGCAGGAAACATTGCTTTAACGGTTGCAACTGGAACAGCTGTAAACGCCATTGTGAATAAAAGTGCAAAATCAGGAGCAATTGCTGTCGGTTTATTATTATTGGGAGCATTTTTAAAAGATGTTGCTGAAAACAATTAAGCACGTACGCACAACAACGTGTATAATTAATTGCTACGCAAGTTGGTTATGTGGAAGATTTTATCCTACAATTTGTATATTTATCTAATCGGAAAATTAGCAAGTCTAAGCCTTGCCATTTTCCTCCAGCGGATTTTTCGCCACAAGTGGCTCATCCGAAGCCAAAAATAGCTTCGGCTCAATCCGCAAAAAATCATACACGAACACGTTGCCAGTAATACCTAAATGAAAATAGAATACGAAAACCTTCGAAATACTATTAAGAGAAAACATAGCTTTAAATATAAGCCTGAGTTTACAGAATCTTTTAAAATTGATATTGAAGATAATCAGGTAATTCCATTAATTATTGAGGTCTTTGAAAAATTAGAATGGCCAATTGTATACAGAGATAAAAAATCAGTTGAAGCAAAATGCCAAGGAGATTTCAGTAAATTGGTTGGAAAACTAACCATAAAACAAATCAATTCAAATCGTATTGAAGTTAATAGTAAATCACTTGAAGGAAACTTTTTTGATTTCGGGAAAAACTCAAGAAGGACAGGATTGTTCATTGCTCTTTTTCAAAAATTAGCAACCGAATATAAAATTAGTGGAAAACTTTCTGAATTAGTAACTGAATATGAAAAAGAAAATAATTGGTCGGATTATGAAATTCCGTCTGAATTACCAAAACCAAAAGGATTTGTAAAACCGAATTTTGGGTTATCAATGGCTGGAGGTTTTGTTATTGCAGTTATTTTCGGGATTTTGATTGGGTTTTTAACTGTAAATTTCATCTATTTAATTGGAATTTATGAACTAGGAATTGGATTCGGAATGGGTTATTTCATTGGCCAAGTTTTAAAGAAAACGAACTACATGAACTTTAAATCAATCCAATTCATCATTGGAGGAATGGTGCTAGTAATGTTTATCACTAATCTATTTACACAATATCAATTAATAATAACAGAAAACAATATTTCAGATCTTGGCTTTTTCGAATTTATGAAATTACGTCTTGAAGGTGGATTGAATATTAAGGATTTAAATACTGGTTGGATTGGATTAACTTTGAGTTGGGTTTTTCAAATTGTTTTTCCATTTATTTTGGCTCAAGCAAAGGTTGCTGGAATTACTATAAATTATATAATTGAAAAGATTCCAGAAAAAGTCCTAGAATATACTATTTATCTATTCGAAATGGGTAAATCGGAAAGTGAAGTTAGAGCAGAATTAGCACAAAAGGGTTGGAATAAAAAATCTGACCAAGATGATGTTATTCTAGCTATTGCTGAAATAAGTGGATTACATCAATTTAACCGAGATTAGAAAGCACTACTGGCAACAACGTGTATAATTAATTACTACTGAATTTCCTTAGCGGAAATTCCTCGGAATTAATTAACTTGTGTCTTAATCGGAAAATCCAAACGGATTTTCCCGTAACTAATTCATACACGAACACGTTACCCACAATTTGACCAAACAGACCGAAATGGAATGGTATAGAAAAAAATCTTGGACTGAAAATGATAAAGAACATTTCTTTGCAAAACTTAAACGTGCTCGAAAAGATAACAGAGCGGAATACTTAAGGATTCAAGCTGTTGAATTAATTGAGACAGATAAACCTAAATTACTTGAAATTGCTGAATCTCTGCTCACTCAAATGCTGAATGAATATCCAGACGAGGATTTTAGTATTGGTTCAGCTTTTGATTCGCTTGGAGACATTTACCAAAAACAAGACAAAACTGAAAAGGCGATTGAATTTTATAAAAAAGCTGTGGATTTTGAAAAGAAATATCCAAATATTAAAACCCAAGCATATTTAGGCTACTCTGAACTGATTATAAAAACGGATAAAACCGACAAATTTGATTTTGTCAAAAAAATAATTTTAGAAAGATTTAATGAAGTGTTTTTTCCGATTGAGAGATATAAAACTGCTTCAATATTATCGATTATTTATCATAGACAGAATTACTTGGAATTATCGGAAAAGTATGATCAAATTGCGGAACAATATGCGAATAAAGAAACTTCTGGTTTACGATATCATAAATATTTAGGAATTGTAACTGAACGAACTAATTGACTTGACAAACTAGTTAGACGGAAATAAAAACTGTGGGTAACAACGTGTATAATTAATTGCTACGTTGGTTAAGTCAACAATCTAGATAAAATCCTTATATTAGTTACTCGGAAAATTCGCAAGTCAGAGCCTTGCCATTTTCCTCCAGCGGATTTTTCGCCACAAGTGGCTCATCCGAAGCCAAAAATAGCTTCGGCTCAATCCGCAAAAAATCATACACGAACACGTTATATACAATTGCTCGGAACAAACATTGTTACTCCTTTTCATCGATTAACCAAACATTCAATACTTTCAGTTTTTCTCACTCAATTCTGAAAAAATAAAATGGAATTTCTGCTCACTCAAACTCTGAATTTTTGCTTACTCAAAATCGGATTCTCACTCAATCGGAAATTTAGCAAGTTTGCGGAATGAATTACTCAATCGCTAAATACTACAAAGCGTTTTAAATAAAACACTTTTCGCTATCAATCGTAAAAGCAAAACTAAAGTTTAGCTTTTCTCTTTTTTTGTTAAATGGATTTTTTGCCTAGCAGAACGCTCTCACTCTACTCTTTCGCAAAAGTATATAACAACGTGTATAATTTATACTGCTGTTAACCTTCAATAAAAAATCCTATCTTTATTCCAACATCTGATTTGCTTCTGAATCTGACTTACGTCTGATTCAGTACAAATCATACACGAACACGTTGTGTGTAATTTGAGCGACCTAACTAAAAAACAAACTGAATGGGAATATTTGGGAATCTATTTGGAAGTAAAAAACTAAAAACGACTGACTCTGATTTTGGAGAAATTGAGAGTTTTAGTACGAGAGGAAATGATGTTGGTTGGCAAGTGAATAAAAGATTTTTGGATTTTGATATTGAAATTTTAATCGCAGGAAATAAAGATGGAATATCTGAAAATCAAAAGCGGATTTTACTCAAAGCGCTGAATAACGAAACGGAAATAAAATCTGAATCGGAAAAAGCTCTTAAAGAACAGTTTGAAAATGCAGAAATGGAATTCGTGTCGATTGAAAAGCATTTTGAACTGAAAGGAATATCAATGCGTGATGAAGGGTTTGAAATGGCGTTTCAGGAAAAAGAAGGACAAAATTACTTTTTCAATGTACATTTTGAGAATAATAAACAAGTTGGAGTTTCGATTGAAGGATAAAAATCGGAATAAAAACTACACACAACAACGTGTATAATTCATGCTAACACATGAACTTCAATTTTAATTTATATCTTTAAACAAACGTATGATTTACTTGGAAAAATAGCAAGACACAGCCTTGCTCCTTTTTTCCATCGGATTTTTCGCCATAAATGGCTCATCCAAAGCGAAACTCGCTTCGGCTGAAAATCCGCACGAAACCATACACGAACACGTTGCCAGTAATTATGAAAAAACTCTTGCCCATAATTATAATCTTTACTTTCAATTTAAGTTTTAGTCAAATAGACAAACTAAAAGGCAATTGGATTTCTGAAAAAAATGAAGCAATTTCGATTATAGATACACTTGATTCATTCAATGGTTTAATGAATGAAACTAAATATGAATATTTTCATTTAAAAATAAAGTCTGACACTTTAATTTTTCGACCTTGGCATAGTTCAACCGACAACGCTATTCTAAATAGATTTGAATTAAAACTTATTGTTAATAATGAAAATTCTCTAACAATTCAACCTATTTCAAAACTGTCTATAGATTTCTTTAAAACGGATTCACCAATAACTTTTATAAACCAAAAGCAAATCATTGACAAATCTTTTGTGTTTGAAAAACTAATTTTCCACTCGTCTTCCTGTTTTGGTTCGTGTCCAATTGTTCACTTGGAAATTTCATCAAATAGAAAACTTAAACTAACTGGAAATTATTACCAAGAAAACTCTAAAAAGAAAGACGAAAAACGTTCAGGAAACTACAATGGTGAATTAACACAAAATGAATATAATAGATTAATAGATTTAATCATTAAGTCAAGAATTACAACCTATGGAGATACAGATAAAAACGCAAATTTTTGTTGCGATGGTTCTATAAAAACTCTCGTTTTATACCATAACGGAAAAAGAAAATACTATAAAGCTATGTTCACCCCTCCTCTTCTGGATGAGCTTATTTCATTTTTATACAATATTGATAAAGAAGCCATCTTAACTAAAACAAGAAACGAATTTGAATTTGAAAAATAACTACTGGCAACAACGTGTATTGTTCATGCTACTTATGGTTAAACAGAAGATTTTTTCTTACTTTTAAACAAATAACAAATCTGAAAAATCGCAGACAGCCAGCTGTCGCGCTTTTTCTCCAGCGGAATTTTCGCCGTAAACGGCTCATCCTAGCGCAAAGCGCTCGGCTGAAATTCCGCACGAAACCATACACGAACACGTTAGGCACAATTAGAAAGAACCATTGGAATTAATCAAAAGCACAAAATCGAAAACTGGAAAAGGTCTGACTTACTCTGTTGGACTGAAACAAATCTCGGAACTCTTATCAGAAGTGGAAATTTATGATAAGTTGAATATTTGGTTCAATAACCATGAAGGTGGCGGAATGGGACTTTTTATTCCTGGAGGAAACACATTAAATTATTTGAAAGGGAGTTCTAAAGAATTATTAAGATTTAATATTCTGATATCTGGAAATTATTCCACGCCATTAGATAAATGGGCAATTATACTTCACGCTGTTAAGGCAGAAATCAGTAAACCTACAAAAGAATTTCTAATTGAAATCGGAATCCCACGGTTGCGGAATTGGTTTGAATCTGAAAAGTCTGAAACTTGGTTTTATGGTCGTCGCTATTTCCAAATTGGACTGAATGAAAGTCTTACAGAATTTTGTGTTTTAGAAACTCAAAATGACCGAATTATTAAAAAAGAAATAAATAACTGTGCCTAACAACGTGTATAATTAATTGCTACGTAAGTTGGTTATGTGGAAGATTTTATCCTACAATTTGTATATTTAACTAATCGGAAAATTTGCAAGTCATAGCCTTGCCATTTTCCTCCAGCGGATTTTTCGCCACAAGTGGCTCATCCGAAGCTAAAACAGCTTCGGCTCAATCCGCAACATAATCATACACAAGCACGTTAGCTTTAATTGCTCGGAAATTATGAAAAACATACTTTTTGTTTGTTCTGCTAATAAGCAAAGATCTAAAACTGCTTCTGATTATTTTTCCGAAAAACTACTAGATTTTAATTTTGATTCTGCTGGTACCAATCATAAAATCTGTAATAAAGAAGGAACTCAACCTTTAACTATGGAATTAATGAATTGGGCTGATTTAGTTATTGTAATGGAAGAAAAGCATAGAAAGTTAATTGTGGAAAATGGTGGATCAGAATTCGGAAAAAAAATAAAAGTTTTGTCAATTCCTGACAAGTTCAAGTATTATCAAAAAGAATTAATTGACTTATTAGAACAGAAAGTTAAACCATTAATGATAAACATTTAATTAATCTTTTAACTTTGAAAAATTACTCTCACGGATTTTTTTACTCAAACGTAAAATGCTACAAAGCGTTTAAAAAAACACTTTTCGCTATCAATCGTAAAAGCAAAACTAAAGTTTAGCTTTTCACTTTCTTTGTTAAACGGATTTTTTGCCAATCTGAATGCACTCACTCTACTCTTTCACAACTCAAAGCTAACAACGTGTATAATTTATACTGCTGTTTTCCTTCAATAAAAAAATCCTATCTTTATTCCAACATCTGATTTGCTTCTGAATCTGACTTACGTCTGATTCAGTACAAATCATACACGAACACGTTGTAGGTAATTAAAAGAAACTAATGAGGTGGATTAAACTTTTAAGTGCTTTAGGAAAAGCCAGATTTAGAACAAAACTTAATGGTTCTGAAACTTCCATCTTTAACTTTAGAGTTTGGGTGACTGATATTGACATTTCTGTTATGAATCACGCAGCAATAATGACTATTTTCGAAATGGGAAGAGCTGATTTTATGGTTCGAACAAACTTTTTTAAAATAGCAACAAAAAACAAATGGTTTTTTCCAAACCAAGCTATTAGCGTTCAATTTTATAGACCTTTAAAAATGTTTCAAAAGGGAACAGTATATACAAAGATGTCATTTGTTGATGAAACTTATTTTTATTTTGAACAGAAAATCATGAGGAAAGGGAAACCTATAGCTTCTTGTTTTGCGAATGGATTAGCAAAAAAAGGAAGAGAAACTATTCCAACTTCTGAAATAATAAAAGCTTTGAAAATTGATTTAGATGATGTACCAACTGATAGACATGCTCTAATTTCAATGTTCGAAGGAAAGAATGAAAAAATGACTGAAAAAATAATTGATGATTGGATATTATAACTACCTACAACAACGTGTATAATTAATTGCTTCGCAAGATGGTTATATGAACGATTCATTTCCAATTCGTATATTTAACTAATCGGAAAATTTGCAAGACAGAGCCTTGCTATTTTCCTCCAGCGGATTTTTCGCCACATGTGGCTCATCCAAAGCTAAAAATAGCTTCGGCTCAATCCGCAAAAAATCATACACGAACTCGTTAGCAAACAGTTGAAATGACGTACGGAAAAATCATAATCTTAATTGGAATCGTAATTGGGTTTCTGCTGTTTAAAAAAACTAAACCGAATTTCTTAAAAGGAATACTAATTGGTTTGATTCTAAGTTTCGGAATATCCTTTTTTAAAGTAGACCTTTTAGCAAATATTTCGTTCTTATCTTTTGGAATTCTGAGCTTTATATTCTCTGTATATAGCGGAATAAATAAGAAATGGCTGAATCTAATTATAGGCTTATTTGCTTTTGTCTCGTTTTTATTCAAGTTAATGCATTATCCTTATGCCAATGAAATTAAATTATTAATGGTAATTCCTATTTTATGTTATTTACTAACTTTTAGAAAATTGGAAACATATAAAACTGAATTATCCATTTTAACAATCTTTATAGCTTATGAATTAAGCGAGTTTCTTAAACTAACTGAATTATGGCTGAATTAAAAACCGATTTGCTAACAACGTGTATAACCAATTGCTAGTTTGTGTGTATTCGGAAAATCCTGCGGATTTTCCTATTGGTTCGGTTTCTTTTGTTAACTTAGTTCTAGCCAACGCAACAAGCCATACACGAACACGTTGTACTTCATTATCAGAAACCACTAACCAATGATAAAATTCTTTAGAAAAATTCGCCAAAATTTACTTATGGAAAACAAAACTGGAAAGTACTTTAAATATGCCATTGGAGAAATTATTCTTGTTGTAATTGGGATTTTGATTGCCTTATGGTTAAACAATTTAAACACAATATCTCAAAATAAAGAAAAAGGAGATATTATGTTATTAGAAATTAAAGAGAACCTTATATCTGATACCTTATTAATTCGTGAAATATCTACTTTCAACGCGGAAAAGAGTTCTGATATAAGAAAATTTATGCAGATTGCGGCAGAAAAGAAAGTGTCTCAAGAACTTGGCGAAAAAATGTTCCAACTTTTATCAGATGGTAAATTATTTACAAATGCAAGTTTCAAAAGTAATAGCACAGGTTACAAAACTCTAACCAGTTCAGGCAATATTGAAATAATCGCTAATACAGAATTGAGAAATCAACTGACTCAATACTATCTAATAACTTCCATAGCAGCATTTGATGAATTAATAAACCTAACTAGGTCTTTTAAGTATTATATTTTACCAAAAGTCACGAATAAGGAGTTCGTAAAAAAGGTTACTAATCTTGATTTTCAAATACGAAATCTCGAAGACCTTAAGCTTAATGAAGATGAAAAATTGGTTAGCGATTTAATCTTAATTCTTACTAATATCAATTACAATGAACAAGCATTAGTAGAACTAAAGAAAGAATTGGTTCATCTCATTGCATTAATTGATGAAGAACTTAAAAAATAACGAAAGTACAACAACGTGTATCGTTCATGCTTACACATGAACTTCAATTTTAATTTATATCTTTAAACAAACGTATGATTACTTGGAAAAATAGCAAGACTCAGCCTTGCTCCTTTTTTCCATCGGATTTTTCACCTGAACGGCTCATCCTAGCGCAAGGCGCTTCGGCTGAAAATCCGCACGAAACCATACACGAACTCGTTGTGCTTCATTATCAGAAACCGCTATCACATGATTAAATTCTTTAGAAAAATTCGTCAAAATTTGCTTATGGAAAACAAAACTGGAAAATATTTCAAATACGCAATTGGTGAAATCGTTCTAGTCGTAATCGGAATTTTGATTGCTTTACAAATTAACAATTGGAATGAAGTTAGAAAAGTAAATAAAAAAGAATCGCTCATTTTAAATGAACTTCTTAATTCAATAAATAAAGATTTACAGGCATACGAAGATTTTCTAATCCCTAGAATTGAAAAAAAAGAAAGTGGATTAGATAGTTTACAGACTTATATGTTTGATAAAAAAATAATTCAAGATTCTCTTTTTTTAGATTTTTATGCAAATTTAAAGCAAGACGTTTATATGCGATTTGATAATGGACCTTTTGAGGCTCTAAAATCAAATGGTTTAGACATAATTAGTAACGATTCTTTAAGGACAACAATTAATAATGCGTACACTACCGAATTACCACTCTACACTTTCTTTTCCAATGATTTGTACGATGAAACTAAACCTGAAATTTTTGAATTGCAACATAAGTTTATAAAGTTAAAACAAGTACTACATAAAGATGGGCGGAAACACATCCATTTTGATTTAAAAGTCCACGATATACTGAAAAATCAAGATTTTCTTTGGGTTTTTGATATAGAACGTCGAAAGTATCAAGAGTATAAATCACGTTTAAAACAAATAAAAACTACTTTATTGGAACTAAAAACAATGATAGAAAGTGAATTAGAAAAATAACGAAAGCACAACAAAGTGTATAATTAATTGCTACGCAATGTTGGTTATTTGGAAGATTTTATCCTACAATTTGTATATTTAACTAATCGGAAAATTAGCAAGTCAAAGCCTTGCCATTTTCCTCCAGCGGATTTTTCGCCACAAGTGGCTCATCCAAAGCTAAAAATAGCTTCGGCTCAATCCGCAAAAAATCATACACGAACACGTTAGCTACAATTTGAAATAACATTTTTATGAAATATCAAATTATGATAATAGCATTATTCGTTTTAGGGTTAAATTCAAAAACGCAATCGCAATTTAAAATAGAAAATGATTATTTACTTAAAGGTAAATTACTGACAAAAATTGATGAAAATATTCCTCAATGCGGAATTGCATCTATTGCAACTGTTGTGGAATTTGAAATTATTAATTTCACTGATTCTAGTTATTCGGAAAGAATAATTCCTGTGATTTTCGCCTGTCCTAACCCGAATCAAAGTGGATTATTTGAAGTTGGAAAAACTTATGAAATAGTTTTGAATTGCAACGAATCGGATTTATCTAAATGGGTTTTCTGGGAATCTTCTAAAGAATCTCTAACGAAATACAAAATGAAAAAAAAATATTGGTTCACTGAACTGAAAAAATAAACTGTAGCTAACAACGTGTATTGTTCATGCTAACACTTGAACTTCAATTTTAATTTATATCTTTAAACAAACGTATGATTACTTGGAAAAAACGCAAGACACAGCCTTGCTCCTTTTTTCCATCGGATTTTTCGCCATAAATGGCTCATCCAAAGCGAAAGTCGCTTCGGCTGAAAATCCGCACGAAACCATACACGAACACGTTGGCAAAAATAAGAAATGAAGAAACTATTTAATACTTTATCATTAATAATGTTAATACCGATTTTTACGGATTTTACCTATAGTCAAGAATTTAATTGGGTAAACATAATTGGAGGTAATGGTGTTGATTCAGGAACAACAATATCAATTGATAGTAATGGTGATACATATTCAATAGGTTCCTTTTCAGGAATCATAGATATTGATCCAGGTCCGGAAACTATGGATGTTGGCTCCTCTACAGGATCAGTTGAGGTAAATAGCCAATATTTACAAAAATTAAATTCCAATGGAGAACTTATTTGGGTAGATACTTTTGATTTAAATGAAAAAAGAATGCATTCATTGGAACTTGATGACGATGAAAATATTATCGTCACTGGCTCATTCAGAGGTGAAGCTGATTTTGACCCAAGTCCTGATGAATTTATTTTAGAATCAGGATCTTATTTAGATTTTTATCAATGGAATATATTTGTTCAAAAACTTGACCCTTCTGGAAATTTAATTTGGGCAAAAGCATTGATTGGTTTTCATACTATTGATCTTGAAGTTGGAAACGGATTTCATTATTCTCGTTTTACAATTGATAATTATGACAATATTTATATTTCAGGTTCTATGCCAATCACAAGTATAATAGATTTTGATCCTGGAGTCAATGTTTTTGAGCTTTCGGGTGAAGGTAATTTTTTATTGAAATTAAATTCTAATGGTGATTTCATTTGGGCAAGGAAAATGGAACCACGTGTAACATCTTTTTCTTTTGATAGTGATAATAATATGGTTTTAGTAGGATCATTTTTTTATTCTATTGATTTTGATCCAGGTCCAGAAGAGGAAATACGAACTGCCATAGATATTACTACTGATATATTTATTTTAAAACTTAATGAATTTGGTGATTTTATTTGGGTAAACACCTATTCAGGTATTAGTATAGATAGAGCTAACAGTGTTGCAATTGACAATTCAAATAATATAATCGTTACTGGAATTTTCCGACAAACAATAGATTTTGATACAAGCTCTGAAGTTTTTGAACTTTCTACTATAGAAACCAATGACGGTCCAGATGTTTTTATATTAAAATTAACCGAATCTGGAGATTTAATTTTTGCAAAACAAATAGGTGGTGTTTATAACCAGATAGATAGAGGTTTGGTTTTAGACAATATGAATAATATTTACGTAACAGGCAATTTTTCTGGAACAGCTGATTTCGATCCAAATTCAGACGTTTATAACCTTACTAGTTCTGGATTCGATGATATATTTACTATGAAATTAGATTCTGACGGCATATTTGGTTGGGCAGTATCTATTCAAAGTGAATCAGACCTAAGTTCTGAAGCAATTGCTATAAACCATTCAATGGAAGAAATATATCTTACAGGGTTTATTAGAGGTATTACTGATTTCGACCCGACTGAAGAAGAAGCAATATATAGTTCAAACAATGGTTTACCAGATATTTTTGTTTTAAAACTAGGATTAGAATCATTGGATATAGTGGAATTTGATTCAGAAACTACTCGAATATTTCCAAACCCAATTAAAAACAATTTTATAATAAATGCCAAATTTAATGGTGATTTGGAGTTATATGATAGCCTTGGGAAATTTGTAAAAACTACTAAAATTCACCCTTCAAATAATATTATTAATGTCGAGCATTTGCAAAGTGGAATTTATTTTGCAAAAATAAAAACTGAAAAAGGGATTGAAGTTTTAAAATTAATTAAGGAATGACAATCGAATTTACTTTTGCCAACAACGTGTATAATTAATTACTTCTGAATTTCCTCATCGGAAATTCCTCGGAATTAATTAACTTAGTCTTTCGTCGGAAAATCGTAACCGATTTTCCGTAACGTAATTATACACGAACACGTTGTAGTGCATTAAAGAAAAAATGAACGAAACGACAATATTCATAACTATAATTGGACTATTAATATTAGTCGCAACAATCCTCATTCTGAAAAACAAGCATCTGAAAGAAAAACAAACAGAGTTAGATATTGTTAAGACTGAATTGAATACAAAATATGAGAAACTACTAAAGGAAGTTTCAACGATTGAACGTGTTGCTTATGACAAAGGATATGAGGATTCGGAAAGGAAAAACAAACTGACTGTTAGAATTGACCCAATCGAACACGAATCTGGTTCAAACTGGTGGATTGTAAATAATAAAAAAATTGAAATAGGATTTGAATACTCTCTCTTATACGATAATTTACCATTAGATTTTAAACCAAGTAGGCATATAATAAAATCAATAAAAACCTCTGAAATTAACGAAGAAAATTTACAGAAAATTATAAGCGGAATTGAAACAATCGAGAATTTAAAAAGTGGAACTTTCTTGGTTAATAAATCAATAAAAAATGTAAAAAGCGGATTATTAAGCAAATTCGGAAAAAAAACCTAATGCCAACAACGTGTATAAAAAATTGCTAAATTAGTGCTTAACCAAAGGTCGTTGCTTTTTTGTTACGTCTGATTTTCCTTCGGAAAATCCTCGCACACAAAAACGCAACTTTCCATACACAAACACGTTGCCACCAATTAAAAAAACGCATTACCTCAAGCAAATGGTTCGTTCACTCATTCATTGTTTCGGAATTTGATTTTAAAGAATAGTTTAGGAACACTAGAATAATTATGATAAGACATCTGATTAACCGAAAAATATTGAATTTAATATTTCTGTTCTCGACAGTTCTGATATTCGGACAAGATTATAGATTGGAGGATTTTGAAACAGACTCAATCCCAATAAGAGAGAATCTTTGGAAAGCCAATCATTCAAAGGAAGATTGGGTTATACTGAAAACAAACGATTCAATCAAAATAAAGCCAAATGATTATAATTATTTCAAAGGAGATTCACTTCCATTCGGACAAAAAGAAGTAGCAAAAAAATTGAATAATCAGTATTCAATAAGAGCAGTCAAAAAAGTAGAAGATGGATATATTATTGGACTTAACAAGGGAGAATTTGGTGGAGGACTTTGGTTCTTATCAGAAGATGGAAACTCATCTTACGAAATCATGCCCTACAAACGAATTCATCAAATACTTGAGTTTAACAAAAAGCTATATGTGATATCAGGACTTGCTCACATGGGTTCAAACTACGGAAACCTATTAGAATTAAAAAGAGAAGAAAATTGGCGAGTTTCAAAAACTTATAAGTTACCTGGAGCGCCTAATTTAATGATTAGAGAGAAAGAAAATGTTTTGATTATTACTTCAGAATATTTAATGAGTTTCAACAAGTATGAAAAATTAATTGAGATTTTAAAAGCACCTTTTTATTGGGGAGTTTTATATCCTTCTTCAGCTATTATTATTGATAATCACATTTATATTGCAATGAGAAAAGGAATTTTAAAAATATCTGATTTCTACTATAATCGGAATTATGAATGGTACGTGAAAAAATAACTGGTGGCAACAACGTGTATAATTAATTGCTACGCAATGTTGGTTAAGTAAACGATCTAGATAAAATTCTTATATTAGTTACTCGGAAAATTTGCAAGTCAGAGCCTTGCTATTTTCCTCCAGCGGATTTTTCGCCACATGTGGCTCATCCGAAGCTAAAATAGCTTCGGCTCAATCCGCAAAAAATCATACACGAACACGTTGTGCTTCATTATGACAAACCGCTAACCAATGATAAAGTTCTTTAGAAAAATTAGACAAAATTTACTGATGGAAAATAAAACTGGAAAGTATTTTAAGTATGCCCTTGGTGAAATTGCACTTGTAGTCATCGGGATTTTAATCGCACTACAAATTAACAATTGGAACATTAAAACAATAGATGCCAAAAAAGAAAAAACGTACTTAATTGAAATAAAAGAAAACTTAAAGACAGACCTTATTACAATAGATTCTACTTTAATTTTTAACAAAACTAAAAAAGAAGCTATTTTAAATGTTTTGGAGAATTTCTCTAATTCCACATCAGAAAATGATGTAATGATCGTAAAAAATAAAGTTTTTACGCTTGGTGTGTATGAACACTTTTTTCCAAACGACTTAGGTTTTAAAAATCTTATTTCTGCTGAGAATATTACATTAATACGTGATATTGAATTACGGAAGCTTCTGCTTAAATTTTACAATTTCGATTTTAAGGGTGGAATCCAAGAACGTATGCGCCTTGTTACACGCGATTTTGTTGACTATACCGCTCCAGTGATATCTACTAAAGAGCTCTTCAAAAACATGTACAATGTAACTTTAGACATTCCTTCAAATAAAAATGTAGAATTATCTAAGGACCAACAACTGCTATCCTTATTATGGATTATGGATACGGTTATCGATTTTCAGAATAACCTCCTTTTAGAAACAAAAAAAGACATCCAAAAACTAATAGGCACTATTGAAAATCAATGATAAAATTTTTTAGAAAAATTAGACCGAATTTACTTTCAGAAGAAAAAACTGAAAAGTATTTCAAGTATGCTATTGGAGAAATTGTACTTGTTGTTATTTGCATTTTTGATTTCTGTCGAATTAAATAATTATTAAAAATAACGAAAGCACAACAACGTGTATAATTAATGCGATTGTCAGTTAATCAGAAGATTTTTTCTTACTTTTAATCAAACAACAAAACTGAAAAATCGCAGACAGCCAGCTGTCGCGCTTTTTCTCCAGCGGAATTTTCGCCGTAAACGGCTCATCCTTGCGCAAAGCGCTCGGCTGAAATTCCGCACAAATCATACACGAACACGTTGTGCTTCATTATGACAAACCACTAACCAATGATAAAATTCTTTAGGAAAATTAGACAAAACCTACTAATGGAAAACAAAACCGGAAAGTATTTTAAGTACGCAATAGGAGAAATTGTTCTTGTGGTAATTGGAATTTTAATTGCCTTATCGATTAATAATTGGAACGATGAACGTAAAAACGATATAAAGGAATATAAATTATTAACTGAAATGCATGGCAATCTCAAAACGGATTCCATTGATATGGTGGGAAATGTTGCACGAAATACAAGAGTACTTAAATCTGCAGAAGCTATTCAAAATCAACTTGAAAACAGAATAACTTGGAGTGATACTATGGCTACACATTATAGCCGTTTAAATACATACATAAGTAAGATAGCTATTGTTAGGTCGAGTTATGAAAATCTAAAATCAGTTGGATTTGATATTATCAAAAATGATAGCCTTCGTGGTAAAATACATGAATTGTATGCACAACAATATCCTTTTGTAGAGAGGATGGAATCGGAACATACAGAAGCGATGAAATATTCTTTATTATTACCTCAATTGACATCAAAAGTGAAGAGTATAGGCAATCGAAAATCAAAACCACTGGATTTAAATGCACTCATGAATGATAATTCATTCAAGGAAACAATTATTTTGTACATAAATGCTCAAAAAGGTTTTATCGGTTTATATAAGAATTTACAACAATTACAGTTTGAGCTGATTCAGATGATTGAACAAGAAATCATCAAAAAATAATAACGAAAGCACAACAACGTGTATTGTTCATGCTAACACATGAACTTCAATTTAAATTTATATCTTTAAACAAACGTATGTTTTCTCGGAAAAACAGCAAGACTCAGCCTTGCTCCTTTTTTCCATCGGATTTTTCGCCACAAGTGGCTCATCCTAGCGCAAAGCGCTTCGGCTGAAAATCCGCACGAAATCATACACGAACACGTTGTGCTTCATTATCTAAAACTCGAGTTAATAAATTGTCTTACCTTTCGAGAAACCTTCTAGCCAATGATAAAATTCTTTAGAAAAATTAGACAAAACTTACTGATGGAAAATAAAACTGGGAAGTATTTTAAATATGCTATCGGAGAAATTATCCTTGTGGTAATAGGAATTCTAATTGCATTACAGATTAATAACTGGAATGAAAATCGAAAATCACAAAAACTAGAAGCACAGATTTACACAGAACTAAAAAGTGATTTACTACAAACTAGAAATGATATAAAAAAAACAATTTCTAAGCATAAAGAAATATTCAAATCAAGTCAACAGCTTATAACTGATATCTATGATAAAAAATCAAATTCTCAAACAATTTATGAGTCATTGACAACTTCCAGTACTGAATTTCAAATTATTCCTAAAACAAGTGCTTTTGAAAATTTAAAAAACATTGGATTAAACACGTTATCTAATGACAGTCTACGTATTGCTGTAACCAATTTATTTCAATTAAATTTAAAGCGATTAGACGATGAACTTGGGATGAAACAAGCTGAGATTAATATTACAAAGCTTATTCAACCTTTTCTATTCAAATATTTGATTGCGGATTATAGCCAACCAACAAAATATGGGTTTATACATTCTGATTCTATATCTATTTACAAATTGAGAATAAATAATTACGATAAATTTTTAAATGACAATGACCTTATGAAAAATTTACAATTAGCTCTCTACAATAGAGGTAGAATAATTGATGAAGAAACAGAAACTATTAAGGCAATAGATAATGTAATTTACGGAATTGAAGAAGAACTCGATAAATTGAATAAATAACGAAAGCACAACAACGTGTATAATTCATGCTAACGCAGATGGTTAAAAGGACGATCTAGATAATATTTGTATATTTCGTAAACGGAAAAAATCTCGACACTCAGCTGTCGCGCTTTTTTTCCTTCGGATTTTTCGCCACAAGTGGCTCATCTGAGCGCAAAGCGCTTCAGCTGAAAATCCGCACAAAACCATACACGAACACGTTAGCCTTCATTATGACAACCATTAACTAAATGATAAAATTCTTTAGAAAAATT
>NZ_JBHUOV010000009.1:0-6286 GCF_042686125.1 Lacinutrix iliipiscaria | reverse complement strand
AACACTGAAGATAAAATTACAATCTATGTGTTTGATATGAATAACAAGCTCGTTCACCAAACTGAATTTGGTGCTGAAGATAAATACAACTTCGGTCAAGACTTAGAAGGTGGCGTATACATTGTTAAAGTCGTTCAAGGGAAAGACATGAAACATGTTAGACTTGTGAAATACTAATAAGTAATTATAAACCTTTTAAAAGAAAAACCCTTCAGGAAACTGAAGGGTTTTTTTATGGGTTTAATTTAACATACACATTACATTAATGTAATAGTCCTAAAATCCTTTTTATCTAATTTAGCAACATACAAAACAACCAAAATTAAATTACAATGATCAGTATTAATTATATAGACAATACCAGTTAACATTTTATCGCATTTTAATGCGTAAGGACGATTACTAAAAAATTAAATACCATACTTATCAACATAAGTTGCAACTTTTAAATTTTTGAGTTAATTTCACTTCGCTATTATCAACATAACTCCACTCTACTACTAAATTTTTCAATTCCCGCTAAAACTTAATTGTTTTAATGAACTACTGTGTTTTGGTTATTTGTAATTAACTAACAACCTAACATAATGAAAAATCTTTACTTTAAAATCTTCAATAAGCCTAATACCTTTATTGATCAACTTCTAAAGTTTAATACCACTAAGCTTTTAACCTTAATTATTACAGTCACTTGTACTATTGCAACTAGTTTTGGTCAAGGTTCAGAATCCTTTGATAATTTAAATGCATCTGCAAGTGGGTATGGCTCTGGATCATATTCTGGAGATGCAGGCGTTACTTGGTCATACAATGGAGCGCGATTAGTGACTTCTACTTATAATATCACAGGAACAACCATTGGATTTGGTTCCTCTGGAACAAGAAATGTTTCAGCCTTATCTGGTTCAGGTGGTGTTGGTGAAGTATTTTATACTGTAAGCCGCTATTTTACAGGAGGGACTGCCTCTGATAGAAGTATTGAAGTTTATATAAATGGTACTTTATATGATAGCTTTACACTTTTAGCTGAAGGTCCAGTTTATCCACGCTCATTCATTGCAAATGAATCTGGAGATGTAACGATTGAGTTTCGTTCAGTAGGTTCACGACAAATAGTTATTGATGATGTGTCTTGGACTGCTTTCTCAGGTGGGTCTTGCCCAACAATTACAGTTGACACAACACCTTACAATCTTGATTGCTTCGGATATGATTTTCAAGTAACCATTAACCCTAACGGAGGCACAGCGCCTTACACAATAACAGCAACAGGAGGAACGCCAGATGGTATGAATCCAAATATATTCTACTTTGATGGCTTCCAAACACCAACATATACAACAACCATAACCGTTGTAGATGCAAATGGTTGTGAATCTGGTGATATTGATCTGGAACTTACTAATCCAGAACTCGTTGTAACTGGCTCTGCTGTTTCAACACCTGAAAGCTGTCTAGGTGCTTCTGATGGGACAATAACGTATTCAGGTCAATCAGGTGGGACACCTCATGTTGGAAATCCAAGTTATCCTGATGGCTGGAGCTATTACTTAATAGGAAATGGATTAAATATAAGCCAAAGTTCTTCAACGTTTACCAATTTGGCACCTGGCAATTATTCTGTAGGTGCAAGCGATGCTTATGGTTGTGGCACAGGTCTATTTGGTATTGAAGTAACAACTAATGATATAACACCACCTAACGCTATTGCTCAAAATGTCACAGTAACTTTAGATGCTGCTGGTAATGGAACATTGACTGCTGCTGAAGTAGATAATGGATCAAATGATAACTGTAGTGCTGTCTCTTTAAGTATTGATAACACAACTTTTTCTTGTGCCGATATTTCATCTGCTACTACGACTAACGACTTATTCATCTCTGAATATATTGAAGGTGGATCTAATAATAAATGTATTGAAATTTATAACGGTACTGGTGCGGCTATCGATTTAGGAATCGAAGGTTATGCTATAGGACGCTATTCAAATGGAGCTTCTTCTCCATTTACAATTGGTCTCTCTGGAGTTCTTGCAGATGGTGACGTCTATGTGGTTTGCCATTCGAGTTCAATTGGAGCATTTCTTACTGAAGCAGACTTAACAGATTCAAATCTTAATTTTAATGGTGATGATGCAGTAGCTCTATTAAAAAGCGGAACACCTATCGATATTTTTGGGACAATTGGAGAAGATCCAGGGTCTTATTGGAGCTCGACTTCTAATAGAACACAAAACAGAACTTTAGTTAGAAATAGTGATGTTTCTGCTGGTGTGACAACAAATGGTTCGAACTTTCCAACCTTAGAAACGGAATGGACTGAATTCCCTCAAGATACATCTTCAGAATTAGGAAGTCATACTTTAGCTGGTGGTAGTGGCCCAATAGTTACTTTAACTGCTACTGATACTAATGGAAATACAGCTACTGCAACTGCTAATGTAACTGTTGTAGATGATATTGCGCCAAATGCAATATGTCAAGCGGTAACTATTCAACTTGATGCTTCTGGTAGTGCAACATTAGATCCTGCAGATGTGGATAATGGGTCTAATGATACTTGCGGTATTGCATCTGTAGTCTTAAGTCAAACAGATTTCGATTGTTCACATATAGGAACAAATACGGTAACACTTACAGTTACAGATATTAGTGGAAATGTTTCATCATGCGATGCGACGATTACTGTAGAAGATAATGAAGCACCAATTGCCATTGCACAAAATGTAACAGTAACTTTAGATGCTACTGGTAATGGAACAATTTCTGCTGCTGAAGTTGATAATGGATCAAATGATAACTGTGGCGCTGTCACTTTAAGTATAGACAATTCTAATTTTACTTGTGCAGATATTGTTGCTGCTGATTCAGCTTCTGACTTATTTATCTCTGAATATATCGAAGGTGGATCTAATAATAAATGTATTGAAATTTATAATGGAACTGGTGCTCCAATAGATTTAGCTGTTGGTAATTATACACTTGAACGTTATTCCAATGGAAGTGGTTTCGGAACTTCAATTGCTTTATCTGGAACTATTGCTGATGGCGATGTTCATGTAATTTGTAATCCAAGTTCCATAGCAGCATTCTTAAGTGAATCTGACGAAACAAATAGCAATATTAATTTTAATGGTGACGATGCTGTTGCTCTACTTAATGATGGAGTTACCATCGATATTTTTGGTAAAATTGGTCAAGATCCTGGTTCACAGTGGAGTCAAGGAGGAAACGCTACTGCTAATAGAACTTTAGTCAGAAATTCGAATATATTAACAGGTAATACAGATGATATTACTGACTTTCCGTCTTTAGCAACTGAATGGACAGAATTCCCTCAAGACACGTCTTCAGAGTTAGGAAATCACACTGTAGCTAGTGGTAGTGGACCAACAGTAACTTTAACTGTAACTGATGCTAATAATAATTCATCAACAGCTACAGCGAATGTAATAGTTATTGATGACACAGCACCTATTGCAATATGTCAAAATGTAACTTTGCAATTAGATGCTTCTGGAGTAGCAACCTTGACTACAGATCAAGTAGATAACGGCTCTAATGATGCTTGTGGTATTGATTCCTTAGCATTAAGTCAAACCAATTTTGATTGCTCTCATATTGGAACAAATTCTGTAACACTTACTGTAACTGATGTGAATGGTAATTCGTCAACTTGTACTGCAACAATTACTGTTGAAGATAATGAGTCTCCAACAATTGTTTGCAATACTATTACCGTTCAATTAAATAATACAGGAGACTATACTTTAACGCAAAGCGATATTAATGCTATTGGAGCTGGAAGTTATGATGCCTGTAGCGCAGTAACTTTTAGCGTAGATATCGATAGTTTCGATTGTAATAATGTTATAGCTAATGCAGTAGTTATTCCAGATCTTATAATCACTGAATATGTAGAAGGAAGCAGTTCTAATAAATATATAGAAATCTATAATGGAACAGGAGGTATCGTTGATCTTTCAGATTATGAACTGCGTCTGTATTCAAATGGTAATTCTAGCCCTTCAACTACAAATACACTTTCAGGAACTCTTTCAAATGGTTCTACAATAGTGTATAGTAATTCATCTGCTGCTATATATGGAGGTGCATCTACTGTACTTTCTGCTGTTAATTGGAACGGAGATGATGCAATTGAATTATGGAAAATAAGCACTAATGCTGCTGTAGATATTTTTGGTAAAATAGGAGAAGATCCTGGTTCACAATGGGGATCAACTGCTATAAATGAAACTCAAAATCAAACACTACGAAGAAACTCTGATGTCTTACAAGGTAATACAGATGATCTTTCTGGATTCCCTGCTTTACAAACTGAATGGACAGAATTACCTATAGATGATGTTAGTGGCTTAGGAAGCCATAGTATTGATAGTGGTAATACTGATGCAACAGAAGTAATATTAACAGCTACAGATGCTAATGGAAATACTGCCAATTGTACTGCAACAATAATTGTTGAAGATAATATAGCTCCTACTGCAATATGTCAAAATGTAACTGTTCAGTTAGATGCTAATGGAAATGGTACTTTAACTCCTGAAGAAGTTGATAATGGTTCAAATGATACTTGTGGAATATTATCATTAGAATTAAATCAAACTGATTTCGACTGTTCACATATAGGATTAACTAATGAAGTTACCTTAACAGTAACTGATGTGAATGGTAATTCGTCAACTTGTACTGCAAATGTAACCGTTGTAGATTCAGTATCTCCAAATGCTATTGGACAAAATATAACGGTTGAATTAGACGCTTCTGGAAATGCTACGATTACAGCTGCTGATATTGATAATGGATCAAACGATGCCTGTGGCATTGAGTCTTTAAGTATTGATGTTAATAGTTTTGATTGTAGTAATATCGCAACCAATCCTGGTGAAGTTTCAGACTTATTTATTTCTGAATATGCAGAAGGAAGTTCTTCAAATAAATATATTGAAATATATAATGGAACTGGAAGTGATGTCGATTTATCAGATTACGAATTAAGATTATATTCTAATGGTAATTCAAGCCCTTCAACTACAAATACTTTATCTGGAACTCTCTCAAATGGTAGTACTATAGTATATAGAAACAATAATGCAAATATATATAGTGGTCCTGCAACGGTTCTTTCTGCTGTAAATTGGAATGGTGATGATGCGATCGAACTATGGAAAATAAGTGCAAATGCTGCAGTAGATATTTTCGGACATATAGGAGAAGATCCAGGTTCACAATGGACTCAAGGTGGTAACAATACGGCTAACCAAACTTTGGTTAGGAATCAAGCTGTCACTTCTGGTAATACTGATAACCTTCCAGGTTTTCCTTCATTAGGAACCGAATGGACTGAATTAGCTCAAGATGATGTTAGCGGTTTAGGCAATCATAGTGCTGGTTTAGGAAATAATGTGGTATTGACTGTAACAGATTCTAATGGAAATACCTCTACAGCTATGGTTGCAGTTACTGTTGAAGATAATCAAACACCAACAATTACGTGTCCAGAGGACATTGAAGTAGATACGGATTTAGGTGAATGTGGTGCTGTAGTTGAATTCACTATTGACGCTGATGACAACTGTTCAAATACAACTATTACTCAAACAGAAGGATTACCTTCTGGTACAATGTTCCCTGTTGGAACAACTACCAACACGTTTGTAGTTACTGATGCTGGTGGTAACACTGCTACTTGTAGCTTTGACGTAACTGTTGATGATAATGAAGCGCCTAACGTTAATTGTGCTGCTATTACTGTTGTATTAGACGGTAATGGTGAAGTTAATGTAACTGCTAGTCAATTAGATGATAATTCCTCTGATAACTGTGGTATTGCTTCATATACTATCGACGGAAATAGTTCTGCTGATTTTACATGTGCGGATACTGGTGGGGATTTAAGTGATTTAATTATCTCTCAATATATTGATGGACCAGATGCTAACGATTGTATAGAAATATATAATGGTACTGGTAATACTGTTGAACTTACTGGTAACTATAGTATATCTATTTATTTTAATGGAATTACAACACCACAAGTTTGGCCTCTATTAGGATCTATCGCTAATGATGATACCTATGTGATCTGTCAACAGTTCTCTGATGCTGAAGCTACTGGTAATGTGGATTTAATTAATGGTATTATGTGGAATGGTAATGATGCCGTATCATTAGATAACAATGGTAATGCTATTGATATCTTAGGTATCATTGGTAACAATCCTGGTTTAGACTGGAATGCTGGTGGAAACTCTACTAAAAACAC
>NZ_JBHUOV010000008.1:0-80012 GCF_042686125.1 Lacinutrix iliipiscaria | reverse complement strand
TGCTTTTGATAAAAAATTTGAAAATATTTTTTCCCTAACTCATAATCTAAAACTTATAGAACTTTTTTTCCATCACTTTAATCCGTAACGGGCTGCAAATATAAAACCCTTTTTTAATCCTACAATGCCTTTTTTAACCTTTTTTGAAATTTATTTTTTTAACGCTCCCCAAACCCTTATTTACAATTACTTACAAAACGAAACTGTCGCGTTAAGGATTGATACGGCATCCTTTTTATTAATCCAATAAAAAGATAGAGAGGAAAGCCTGGCCCTTGAAAATCAAGGGAACGCCATTAATATTAATATAAAATGGAAACTATAAGAAGAAATTCCAAACAATACCAAAACGCACTGTGAAATCTCTATAAGGATAGTTTGGTGCTGAATAATAATTATAACCTGTCCATGCTGAATTAAAGTGTTCGGCTTTTAGAAATATTCTAGCTTGACGGATTCTGGCATTAATAAAGAAATCGAATCTAGGAAATGCGCCATATTCGTTATCATCTTGAGTATAAAACTCTGCGAGAACAGCATCATAAGCATTCATATTATATTTAGTAAAATAACTAAAGGTAATTCCTGTTTCGACTTCAAGTGCTTTTTTAAAGAAATGGTTAGAATAATATAAGGTATTTCGAGTGACTAGTTGTGGGACGTTTAGCACTTCGTTATCATCTTTAACATTTTGATATAATATAGTATTAAGCAAGCCAAAGTTTCTGAACCTAATATCTTTATCTACTTTTAGTTTAAAATAATTGATGGTTTTGTTATTTTGAAATGGTTTTACAGCATCATCGATGATGTCTTTACTAAAATAAGTGTAATCATTTATAGACGCGAAGCTTAAGGTTACATTTGCTATTTTATGAGATTGCAACTGAAACTCTATCTGTTGGGTCTTTGTATTATTGAAGTTATTTTTCCAATTATAATTTACATAATCATTTTGATAAAGCTGAAAATTGTAATTAGGTGCTTTTGAGTTGGTATTAATTTTTGCACTTAATAAAGCGTCTTCAGTTATTGGGTACGCTACTTTTGCTGATAAAAAATTACCATCAAAATCTCCTGATAAATTGGCGCCAATTTCTGCAGATAGTTTAAACTTATTTATAGTCTTCTTATAAGCACCTCCTAGAGCTAACACTTGTCCTTTTAATCTATTGGTAATCGTATTTTCGTTTAAGACCAACACATTATCGTAACCATAGTTATAATCATTATGACTAACATTAAACTGAAGCTTACCAAGTATCGTATTATGATATTGTAATTGTAGTTGATTATAAAAATTTTCTAGTGTTACACGTTTGCTTAAATCGCTAGACCTAAACGATGCGCCTAAATATTCAGATTCATTGTCTTGATTAAACTGAAAATATTTGTCTTCAAAAGAAATAATATGACCTATACTTAATGTATTTCGAGATACAGAGTCTTTTGGCTGAATTATATTATAATGATGGTCTAAATGAAAGCGTTTTCCTTTGAGTATACTTTCGGCATCTTCAAAATTTACATCTAACACACCTCTATCTTTAAACTCTGGGTTCCCAGATTCAAAGTAAATAATATTATCGTCACGCAAGCCTCCATTTTCTTCATTCAACAAATCTTGAGCAACCATATGAGCATTTGCAACATAGCGTTTGTTTTTAGTTTTATAGCTAGTTGTGAACCTAAAATTTCCTGTACTTGTTAATATATGTTGATATTTTCCTAAAGACCGCAAACCTTTATATGCTATTGAAAAATTTAACTGAGGCGATGTGTTTACGGTAAAAAAAGCATCTAATTGTTGGCCTTGTTCAAATGCTGTTTTAAAATAGAGTTCGGTAAAAGGTGTTGGCACGTTATAATAATGTATGTCTTCAATTTCCATATAATTAAAATGTCTTGCTCTTGCTCCGAAAATTGGCATAAGCGCTGTACTTTCAAAATTATAGGCTAAAGAATTATAGGTTTGTCCGACATTTGAAAAAGGCAGTAATTCAAAATTGTCACGCCTCAAATAATTAAACTTATATTCTTTTTTAATGGTTAAGCTGGTATCGACATGCACAGAATCTTGCTCATGCGTTATAATTAAATAGTCTTCTATTTTAGCCTCTTCATTCTTAATGTTTTCGTTGCTGGTGCTTTCGGTCGATTTTTTTACTGAATCATTAACCTTAACCTTCGTCTCTATAGACTTTACACCTTTAGAAATTCCGGTTTTTTGAGCAAAGCCAAAATAAGGAGTTAACAATAAAAAGAATATCAGAATTTTTTGCGTCATAATTATTTTTTAGACCTTGCAACAGCCTAAAGGTAATTTGTTATTTTTTTCAAAAATAGAAAATATCTTTATGGCATGAATCTAATTCAAGGCAATATTACAATTTATAACGAAACTAGTTTCTTAAGATTTTTATAAATGCTGAAATTAAGTTATTCTGATTTTAAATTTGAATGTGGCACAGATGAAGCTGGAAGAGGCTGTTTGGCTGGCCCTGTTACTGCTGCTGCAGTAATTTTACCAACTTCTTTTTCGAATCATATTTTAAATGATTCTAAGCAACTTTCAGAAAAAAAAAGAGAGGTATTAAAACCTATTATTGAGTCTGAAGCTATAACTTTTGGTGTGGCTCATGTATTTCAAGATACTATTGATCGTATTAACATTCTTAATGCTTCAATTTTAGCGATGCATAAATCGATAGATAAGCTTCAACAGGTTCCTGAATATATTATCGTAGATGGTAATAAATTTAAACCCTATCATAACATTCCATTTGAAACAATCGTAAAAGGCGATGGTCAATTTTTAAGTATTGCTGCCGCTTCGGTTTTAGCTAAAACGCATCGTGATATTTATATGAACAAAATTCATAACGAATATCCAATGTACAATTGGAAGCAGAATAAAGGTTATCCTACGATAGAGCATCGTGAAGCCATCAAAAAATACGGAATTACGAAGTATCACAGGAAATCTTTCAGACTATTACCAGAACAATTAAAATTAGAACTTTAACTTCTTATATTTGTGCAAATTATTCCCTCATCAATGAAAAATTTTTGGAGCATTTTATTTCTTTCAATAGTACTTTTTAGTTGTAATACTGACAATAAGCATATCAATCCTACTGATTATATTCCAGAAAACACATCAATACTTATACAAGTTAATAATTTAGAGAGTTTAAAAAGCAACCTAAACAACAACGATTTATTAGAGGACATTGCGAAAGGTGAAACTTATAATGAAATTTCAAAAAAACTCACTAATCTTAAACATTTAAAAACTTCTAACGCGCTTCTAATTTGTTTAAATTATGATGAAGAAGACCGCTTACAATATTCCGTAATTACCAAACAAACGCCAGATCTGTTTGCTGTAGATTCGTTACCAAATATAACTGTTGAAAGCTATATGTTTAACAACCAGTCTATACATAAAACTCAAATTGAAGATGCGATTACTTACAATACCTTTGTAGATAGCTTATTTATTGCTTCATCTAGTAAACACCTTTTAGAAGAGTCACTTTTAAACACAAATAAAGACCAAGGTCTTAAAACCATTTTAAAGACAGCAGATCAGAATAAGGCCTTTTCGGTTTTAATCAACAATACCCAAACTCACAACATAAAATCTTTGTTTATAAATGACTCTATTCCTTTTAATAGCTTCACAAACTACACCCTTTTAGATGCAGACATTAATCAGGATGCTATAATTTTAAATGGTATTACCAAAGCATTAGACTCCACTAAGGTGATAAACCTTTTTAAGAATACGATTCCTCAAGGCAATGTTTTAGCAAACATAACGCCTAGTAATGCTGATGGGTTTATGAGTTTTACTTTTGATAATTTCTCGAGTTTTGAAACTCAATTAAGAGGATTAAAAACTAATGATTCGATTTTTACAGACACTTCTCTTTTTGAGGATGTGATTGAAGTGGGTGTTATTTATGAAGGCAACAACAAGGCCATAATTCTCCATTCCTTGGATGCTATTGCTACAAAAGATGCGCTTTTAAATGAGCAAAACGTTGACGAAATTTATAGGCAAATTAACATCTACAACTTTAGTCAGCCAGAATTATTTAGTAATACATTTTCGCCATTAATCCATTTTAAAAGCGCAAATTATTATAGTTCTATTGATGATTTTTTTGTGTTTACCAATAGCAAGGAAACCCTTCAAAACATTATTGCCAATTATCAAAACAAAACCACATTTAGCGAACGCCAATATTATAAGGATATTCAAGAGCATTTAACCAATGAGTCGTCATTATTAGTGGTTGCAAACCCTTCAACTTTAAAAAACATACTAAATAAAAACCTTAATAATCCCATAAATTTAAAAGTCGATAGCTACAAAGCCTCTGCTTTACAATTTATTTATGACAGCAATTTTGCACATGTCAATACAGTTATTAAAAAGAGTAAAAATAAAGCTCGTGAAAACTCAGTCACAGAACAGTACACCATAAAGTTAGAAACAGATTTACTTAGCAATCCGCAACTAGTAACAAATCATGTAACTAAACAAAAAGAAATTGTAGTACAGGACATAAAAAACAACCTCTACCTTATTTCAAATACCGGAAAAGTCCTTTGGAAAAAGCAACTTAAAGGTGCTGTATTGGGTGAAATTCAACAAATTGACATGTACAAAAATGGCAGGCTTCAATTGGCATTTGCGACTAAAAACCATGTATATATATTAGATAGAAACGGAAAAGATGTAGCGCCATTTCCGTTAAAGTTTAATGATGCGATTACTCAACCACTTTCGGTGTTTGATTATGACAAGAACAAAAAATACAGACTCTTAGTCACTCAAGGCAAGAACGTTTTACTATATGATGCTCTTGGAAAGACTGTAAAAGGCTTTACGTTTAATGGTTCTGAAAATATAATTAATTATCCGCCTCAACATTTCAGAATTGGCACTAAAGATTATATTACCATAAAAACAGACCATGCGCTTTATATTCTTAATCGTGTTGGTAAAACAAGAGTTACTCCAAAAGGAAAATTTAGTTATTCAAACCAACCCTTATACCTTTATAAAGGGAATTTTACAACCACTACTAACGACGGACGATTAGTCAGTTTTAATACTAATGGAACAAGTTCTGTGCAAAACCTTAATCTTGGACAAGACCACGAATTAGTTACTACTACTAAAACCTTAGTTGCACAATCTGAGAACAAGCTCACTATAAAAAGTAAAACTTTAGAATTAGATTTTGGCAATTACGACAGACCTAAATTATTTTATATTAATGATAAGATTTATGTTTCTGTAACCGATTTACAAACGCAGAAAATTTATTTATTTGACAGCAATGCCAAACAACTTTCAAACTTCCCTGTGTATGGTAATTCTGCAATAGAGTTAAATAATATGGACAAGGATAGAAATCTAGAGTTTGTAACAAAAGGAGACAGCAATTCTATAATTATTTATGAAATCAATTAGCAGTCATTTTTTTCATAGATCACAGCTTACTATTTCTTTTTAATTTTAAAATATTAACTTTAACGACTTCAAAAACATTTATATTAAACTCATAACTTTATGAAAGCTCAATATTTAACTTTACTACTTATCTCATTTTTAATGTTTAATTGTAGTAGTGATAGCACAACAGGTGGAAGCGATGATGGTATTTTAACTGGCAGAAATTATATTAGTGAAAACAACTTGTTTGCGGCTTATTTAACTGCAGAATTAGAATTAGTACAAGCGGAAATCGATTCGCTACAAAGCGTTATTGATGCTATGCTTGGTGATGCAGAAACTCAAGAAAACTTAGACAACGCTTTAGACGACAAAGATTTCTTAATTGAAGAACGCGAACTTACTTTTTTAAGTGGCAACCCAGTAGCATTAATTTCTGACGAATCATGCCCTGATGTGCTGAGTTGTTTTTCATCTGGAGCAATATACGTTGTGTCATCAAACAATTATAATTCTTTGAATTTGTATATCGCAGATGATGAAGACAATATTATAGCAGATTCTATAGATCAACCTTTTAGAGATTTACCAGGAGTAAACGATTATAGATACCAAGAAATTTCTATTGATGATTACACAGGACCTGTAACAATTACAGTAGAAAAATTTGATTTCGACATGAATTTTATTGAATACACTGTAACGGGTTATGCTTACTAATACTACAACTCATGATAATAACCAAAACCGAAGCGATTAACTTCGGTTTTTTTTATGTCTTTTCTAGTGAAATGATTAGTATTGCAAACACAATATTTTGATTATGATTTCACGTAAAAACGCATCCATTTCTAAGTTTATAATTCATAAAGTTGGCAACAAACACAACAGTACTAAAAACGCGTTTTCTAACAAAACAGTCGATTTTGATGAAGCAAGTTATGACCTGATGCTTCCTTTTTTATTAAAACCTTTTGGCAGTGTTGTTCAAAGCTATCGTTTTAACCATCATGCAGATGTTCGTTTAAATGAAATCAATAATTATTCAGACACTATTTTTAATGATGAGGATGCTTTTATTGAAACATCAAAACACATTGTGAAACATTTATTTGAGCAATCAAATTCTGCCCAAATTAAAACAGGAGATGTTCTTGTTGTACTCTTTGAAGGCATAGAATACAATGAGATAACCACGAATGCTCTAGGTGTTTTTAAAATTGAAAATAAAGTCAATTTCTTTCAAACCTATTTAGAAAATGACAGTTATGATGTCTTAGTTCAAAAAGGAATCAATTCAAAAAAAATAGACAAAGGTTGCTTAGTTTTAAATCAATCTGATACTGAAGGTCGTATTATCTTAAGTGCAGATAACAATAATTATGATGCACAATATTGGACACATCATTTTTTGAATATTAAATATGCAGATGATGCAAATCAACACACTAAAAACTATCTAGAATTGTGTCAAGAATTTTCTAATGAAATCATAAAAACCAGCTATGGCGAACAAGAACGCAATACTTTTTTAGCCAAAACTATAGACTACTTTAAAGAAAATGAAATCCTAAATGTTGAACGGTTTACAGATGAAATTTTTGAAGAAGACAAGCATAAAACCCTTTTTGAAGACTACAAAAAAACCTATGAAGGCGAGCAAGACCTTTTAATTAGAAATCAATTTGATGTCGCTGAAGCTGTGGTAAAAAAAGAAAAGAAAAAAATTAAAACCGAAATTAAACTCGATACTAATATTCAAATCAAACTCGATATTGATGCGCCTGAAGCTTCAAGCGAATATTTAGAACGTGGTTATGACGATGAGAAAAAAATGCATTATTACAAAGTCTTCTTTAACGCTGAAGGTTAAACCTTTAACTTTTATTTTTAATAATATCCTAGCATAATTTATTATCTTGCTTACACTAACGCAATCAAAAATAAATACAACCATTATGCGCTCATTACTTCTCTCAATTCTAGCTTTTTTATTTGTCACTTTAAGTCAAGCTCAAAACCAACCTTGGCAAGGAAAATTTGAACCTATCGACAATATGATTACACCTCCTAGCTATTACAGAACAGCTAGTGGTGCGCCAAGCAAAGCCTATTGGCAACAACGTGCAGACTACAAAATTAAAGCAGAATTAGACGAAAAAAACAATATCCTTTCTGGCGAAGAAACCATTACGTATTATAATAATTCGCCCGACGATTTAAGTTATTTATGGATTCAGTTAGAACAAAATGTAAACCGTAAAGAAAGTCCAGATTTTGGTGATGCTTTTGGTGGCGTAAGAGATTCAATAAGCGCAAGGCAAATGCAATTTTTAACCCGAGCAATTGATTTTCCTGCTGGATATTCTATAAAATACATTAAAGATGCTTCTGGGAAAAACATGAAATCATTGGTTAACAATACCATGATGAAAGTTATTTTAGATCAACCCTTAAAATCAGGTTCGACATTAACTTTTTCAATGGCTTGGTCCTATCCTATTACAGATCGTAGCATGTTTTTACTGTCTAGAGAAGGTTATGAATATTTTCCTGAAGATGACAACACTGTTTACCTCATTGCTCATTGGTTTCCAAGAATGGCTGTTTATAACGACACCGAAGGTTGGCAAAATCAGCAGTTTCAAAGACTTGGTGAATTTGCCTTAGAATTTGGCGACTATGATGTTGAAATTAAAGTTCCTGAAGACCACATTGTCGCTTCAACAGGAGAATTACAGAATAGTGAGAACGTCCTCACTTCTACACAACGAAAACGACTTGACCTTGCTCGTCAAACTTATGACAAACCTGTACTTATCATTACGCCAGAAGAAGCTATTCAAAATGAAAAAAGCAAATCATCAAAATTAAAAACATGGAAATTTAAAGCGAAAAATGTTCGTGATTTTGCGTTTGCTTCCTCTAGAAAATTTATTTGGGATGCACAAGCTGTACAATTCTCAGATCATCAAACAATGGCCATGTCTTTCTTTCCAAAAGAAGGCTTACCTGTTTGGCAGGAAGAATCTACAAAAGCAGTCGTTCATGCCTTAGAGGTTTATTCGGAAGCCACTTTTGAATATCCTTATCCAGCAGCCATCTCAGTAAACACATCTAATATTGGCATGGAGTTTCCAATGATTAGTTTTAATGGAGGACGACCTAGAAATGGGCAAATGAGTGATAACGCTAAACAAGGTATGATTGGCACCATTATTCATGAAGTTGGACACAACTGGTTTCCAATGATAGTGAGTTCTGATGAACGCAAATGGATGTGGATGGATGAAGGTTTAAATACTTTTTTACACCAACGTACAGTAGCAGAACGCTATCCGCATTTTAATAGCACAACACCTAAAAGTATTGTCCCATTTATGAGTGGAGACCAAAGCATTATGCGACCAATAATGACAAATTCTGACAACGAACTACTCACTCAGTTTGGTAATAATTTTTATCAAAAACCCACAGTTGGTTTACAAATGTTAAGACATTCTATTATTGGCAAAGAGCTTTTTGATCAAGCTTTTAAAGAATATGCAAACCGTTGGAAATATAAACACCCAAACCCTTCTGATCTTTTCAGAACTTTAGAAGATGCTACTGCTACAGATTTGGATTGGTTTTTTAGAGGTTGGTTTTTTACGACTGATAATGTAGATATGGAGCTAACAAGTGTAAAGTGGTATAAAGTCTATGAAGAAGATTTAAACATAGAAGACCAGCAAGAAAAAGTAAAAATTCAAGTCAATGGCGAAAGCACTAAAACTGAAGCTAAAGATTTTTCTGGAGGTCCAGAAGTGATAACCATGACACCAACAAACGAGCAAGCTTATGGTGGTTTTTTATCGCGATTAGACGAACCTGAAGTGCGCAAACAGCTCTCAGGGAAAAATATTTACGAACTCACTATAAAAAATGTTGGTGGTCTTGTTATGCCTGTAACCATTGAGTGGCAATATACAGATGGCACCTCAGAAATTGATCGTTTACCTGCAGACTCTTGGCGAAGAAATGAATATGAAATTAAAAAAACATTTGTCAAATCGAAGGAAGTAAAGCAAGTCAACCTTGATCCTAATTTTGAATTTGCAGATGTTGATATGAAAAACAATACATTTCCTAAGACAGAAACCTCATCACAGTTTGATGAATTTAAAAACAAGAAAACAGATTAGCTTACGCTTTCTTTTAATGTCATCCCAGCCTCAAAAAGTATTGTAAAATGTTTTAGAAGTTTTTCTTTTACATCTTCTATATTCACTTCTTTTTGTCCGAGTTCTACATGAAGTGAGGTTACAGCTTTACCACGAATTCCACAAGGAATCATATGGTCAAAATAGCCTAAATCTGCATTCACATTGAGTGCAAATCCATGCATAGTGACCCAGCGACTAGCACGAACTCCCATGGCACAAATCTTTCTAGCAAATGGTGTGCCTACATCTAGCCACACACCTGTTTCTCCAGGACTACGTTCTGCTTTTAAGCCATACTCTGCTAAAGTGAGGATAATCATTTCTTCAAGAAAGCGAAGGTATTTATGAATATCAGTAAAGAAGTTATCAAGATCTAGAATAGGATAACCAACGATCTGACCAGGACCATGATACGTTATATCTCCACCACGATTTACCTTATAAAAAGTAGCTCCTTTTTTAGAAAGTTCTGTTTCATCAACTAGCAAGTTGCTCATGTCTCCACTTTTACCTAAGGTATATACATGAGGATGCTCTACGAATAAAAAATAGTTGTGCGTCGCTAAGTTAAGCGCCTCTCTTCTGTTCTTTATTTTAGCATCAACTATAGATTTAAATAAGGCCTCTTGATAATCCCAAGTATCCTTATAATCTCTAAGTCCTAAATCTTGTAATTCGACTGTTTTATTCAAATGTTAATTCTCTAAAACAACATCTAAAGCCATCATAGCTGGTGTCTTTAACATGTCTATAAAGTTCATTTTTAAAGTCACTGTTTTCTTATCGTCGCTTAGTGTTGCGTTATTGTTAGAAACTGATTTTACAGCTCTTGGAAAATGATACACAAGCGTATAGGTCATGGCGTTAAATTGTTCTTCAGAACTTTCTCCCATTCTACTGATTTCAGCATTTAAAGCTTTAACGTCTTCTGCAGATTGTTTGTAGTTGTCTTTTAATATTCTAGAGAATGTTTTACCATTATATTTATAGTCTATATACTCGAACATGTTTTCAGAAGCTTTAGCGATAGCACTATTTTCCATTTGAGACATTTCTCTGTTATTACCAGAATTCATCTCTTTAGCTTGCTCTATTTTTTCTAAAGCTTGTGGCAGAGCAGAAATATTTATAAACGAAGAGCCTACGCCAAAGTTTAATATTCCAGCATCTTCATCCATTTTCATTTTAATAACGACATCCTTTAAAGATCTTAAACGGTCTTGTTCTGTTTGAGGTAAATTAGAAATACTATCTGCTTTTTCAACTAACATGTCTTTAAAGTACATAGTACTGTCCATTTTCATACCAGGCCTTTTATTGGGCTGATTATTTCTTTCTTCACTTTCTTGATTATCTGCTTCTCCTTCTTGTTCTTCAGGTTCTACTTCTTCTTCATCTTTATCCATATCATTCATAACTTTCATCGCTTCAGAGAGATCATAACTCATTATGAATTCTCCAGAACCATCTTCTTTAAAAGTTATTTCTTCGGTAAAATTACAACTGGTAAATATTAGGGCACATACGATTAATAGCAAAAACTTCTTCATTGTATAATAGTTAAGAATTAATTAGAACACAAATATAAGCTTTTTTAGTGTTCCGGATTATTTAAAATAACAAGTGCTGCAATAACACCTGGAACCCAGCCACAAAGCCAAAGTAAAAAAGTAATTAATACAGATCCACAACCTTTATCTAAAACAGCTAAAGGTGGACAAATAATAGCCAATACGACTCTCCAAAAACTCATTTGATTTGATTTTTAATTGATGATACTTATAAGACGTTAAGTCTTTATGTTTGTTACACTTCGCATTAGTGATAGCAGTGGCATCCTTTTATTTGGCGCTCAGGTTTAGACTGCGCTTAGCCAGACAAATAAAAGATATAACGTATAGCACGGCTTTTTTTTCAAAAAAAAGAATGCCCAAAAAACGCCTTTTCTAATTACTTGTATTAACGTATCTTTGTGCCTTCAAAATAATATATATGTCGCAATTATCTGAACAAGAATTAGTACGAAGAGATAAGTTAGCCAAATTACGTGAATTAGGCATTAATCCTTATCCAGCAGATTTATATCCTATCAATTCAAATTCTAAGGATATAAAACAGAATTTTGTTGAAGATAAAAAGGTGGTAATTGCTGGTCGTTTAATGTCGATTAACATTCAAGGAAAAGCTTCTTTTGCTCAATTACAAGATAGTGAAGGAAGAGTTCAGGTGTATTTTAATCGTGATGAAATTTGTACAGGTGAAGATAAAACCAAGTACAATGAGGTTTTTAAAAAGTTACTAGATTTAGGTGATTTTGTGGGTATTGAAGGGGAGTTATTTAAAACTAAAGTTGGAGAAAAAACCGTTCGTGTGAAAGATTTTACTTTGCTAAGTAAAGCCTTAAAACCTTTGCCTTTACCTAAAGAAAAAGACGGAAAAGTATATGATGCATTTACAGATCCTGAATTACGTTACAGACAACGTTATGCAGATTTGGTTGTAAATCCGCATGTAAAAGAAGTGTTTATAAAAAGAACAAAACTGTTTAATGCCATGCGTTCTTTCTTTAATAATGCTGGTTATTTTGAAGTTGAGACACCAATTTTACAACCTATTCCTGGAGGAGCTGCTGCTCGCCCTTTTGTAACACATCACAACTCCTTAGATATTCCGTTATATATGAGAATTGCTAACGAATTATATCTAAAACGATTAATTGTTGGTGGTTTTGATGGTGTGTATGAATTTTCTAAAAATTTCAGAAATGAAGGGATGGATCGCACGCACAATCCAGAATTTACGGCTATGGAAATTTATGTGTCCTACAAAGATTACAATTGGATGATGGATTTCTGTGAGCAATTATTAGAGCATTGTGCAATTGCTGTTAATGGGACTTCGAAAGCCACTTTTGGAAAGCATGAAATTGATTTTAAAGCACCATATGCTCGTGTGACTATGGCAGACTCAATAAAGCATTTTACTGGTTTTGATATTGCTGGAAAAAGTGAAGCGGAAATACGTGACGCTGCAAAAAGCATGAATATTGAAGTTGATGATACTATGGGGAAAGGGAAACTGATTGATGAGATTTTTGGTGAAAAATGTGAAGGCAATTATATACAGCCAACCTTCATTACTGATTACCCAAAAGAAATGAGCCCTTTATGTAAAGAACATCGTGACAACCCTGAACTGACCGAACGTTTTGAATTAATGGTCTGCGGTAAAGAAATAGCAAATGCGTATTCGGAGTTAAACGACCCAATAGATCAACGTGAACGTTTTGAACATCAATTAAAGCTTGCTGCTAAAGGAGATGACGAAGCTACCGAATTTATTGATCATGATTTTTTACGTGCTTTAGAATACGGTATGCCGCCAACATCAGGCATGGGAATTGGTATGGATAGGCTAATTATGTTTTTAACAAATAATCAATCTATTCAGGAAGTCTTATTCTTTCCTCAAATGCGACCAGAAAAAAAGGCCTTAGCCGTTAGCGACGAAGCCAAAAACACATTAAAACTATTAAAAACCGAAGGGCGTTTAGCTCTTAATGATTTAAAAGTACAATCTGGTTTATCTAATAAAAAGTGGGACAAAACGATTAAAGAATTGACAAAAAACAATTTGGCTAAAGTGGAAAAAACTGACGAAGGATTGTTTGTAGAAGCTGTTTAAATAACTTCAAACAAAATATTTTAAAAGGAATTACAATAATGTAGTTCCTTTTTTTGTTTTAAATAAATGAAATATTCCTAACTTTATTTCGACTACTTTATCAATAAAAAAAACGATCATATGAAAAATTTAGCCTTTATATTAGCCTTTTGCCTAGTTTCTAGTTACAATGTCTTACAAGCGCAAACTATAAATGAAGATAAATCTGAAGTAAAATTTCACATTACTGGAGGTGGAATTTTTAAAGTCAAAGGTACTTTTACAGGAATGAAAGGCGATTTTAATCTTAACACCAACGATTTAGAACATTCTGGTTTTAGTATTTGTATTGGTGCAGCCACTATAAACACTAAAAACAAAAAACGTGATGCACATTTAAAAGACCCAGATTTTTTTGAGGTTGAAAAATACCCAACAATATGTTTTGAATCTAGTTCAGTTTCTAAAACGAGTTCTGGGTATCAAACAACAGGTCAATTAACCATTCATGGTGTCACGAAAGAAGTTACGATTCCTTTTACTTATACAAATAACACATTTACAGGTGAACTTGTCGTGAACCGTTTTGACTACGAATTAGGTAAAGATTTTGGAACCATGCGTGTAGGCACAGAAGCCACCATAACTATTATCTGTGTAGTTCACTAAACTAAAGTACTAGATTAATAGCGAGCTCATTAGACTGCTTTTTCGATTCTACATTTCATCGAATTTATTAATAAAATAGTTGATATTTTCGTCAATTTAATTAATTTCACGACTGCTAAAAATTTACAGTTATGAAAAAGGCCTTATTAATGTTATTATTTGCTTGTGTTTTAGTCTCTTGTTTTAAAGATTCTGATGACGAGCTTATAACCCAATGTAGTGTTCCTACAAATATTCAATTTGACACCACAACCCATGAAAGTGTTGTAATTACTTGGGAAGACAGTAATGTTTCGGCAACTTACACTGTTGAATATGGTCTTTCAGGCTTTATTTTAGGTGAAGGGACTTCTATTGCTGCAACAGAAACTACAGTTACTTTAACAGGCTTACTTGCTAATACGTCTTATGATGTTTATGTGCAATCTACTTGCCCTGATAATGAAAGTATGCCCTCTGATGTGACTAGTTTTACAACATTAGCCCCTTTAGTAGTGCCACAATTTTTAACCAATCTATCTGATCTGAATTTATTTTCTGGAGATTTAGCCGATTTATCACCAAGTATTTACACTTTTGAATATGATTTAAACACGCCTTTATTTACAGACTACGCTCACAAACAACGTTTAATTGCTTTACCTCCAGGCACAACTATGGAACATGTAGATAACGGATTGCCTAACTTTCCTGATAATACTGTAATCGCAAAAACATTCTATTATTTTAATGATGAACGTGACGAATCTTTAGGTACAAAAATTATTGAAACACGTCTTTTAATTAAGCAAAGTGGTGAATGGCAATTAGGAAATTACAAATGGAACGATGCTCAGACTGAAGCCGTTTTAGATGCGACATCAACTACTGTGCCTGTAACTTTTATTAATGATACAGGAGAGACTAATAACATCAATTATAAAATTCCTTCTGCAACAGACTGTTTTACTTGCCATAGTAATAGTACACAAGTTGTTCCAATAGGACCAAAGCTACGTTCAATGAATATGAACAATCAGCTTCAAGATTTAATTGACTTAAATATGTTTTCAAATCTTACTGATGCTTCAGGCATTTCAACTTTACCTAATTGGGAAGATGACCTTACTTACACCTTAGAAGAAAGAGCAAGAGCTTATTTTGATGTTAACTGTGCACATTGTCATTCTCCAGGAGGAAATTGCTACCCAACATCAAATTTAGATTTCAGATTTGAAACTAGGTTTAGCGACACAAACATTGATGTTCATGCAGCGTCAATTCAAGCGAGAACACAAAGTGTTCCTTTAATTCCTGGCTATTCAATGCCTTTAATTGGCACATCAATAATGCACCCTGAAGGCTTTGCTGTTATTGATGCTTATATTGACTCTTTGTAAGATTACAAACTAAGGAAGCACCTTATTAATATGCTTGTGATAAGCCTCATAGGTTATTAAATTATTATGCGAGCCTCCTTCTATAATAATAAAAGACATCTTCTCTTTTGGAGCTGTTTTATATAATTTTTCACCAGAAGAAAAAGGCACAACCATATCATCTGTACCATGTACAATAGAAATAGGACAAATAACTTGTGCTATAAATTCATTAGTTGGTAGCTTATAATTCATTAAATATTTGACAGGAAATATCGGAAATCTATGTTTTGCAACATCTTGAATACTGAAGTAAGGCGTTTCTAAAACAAGTTGTTTGGGTTGATTTTTTGAAGCAATAAAAGTAGCTATTCCTGTCCCTAAAGAACGTCCATAAACTGTGATTAAGTCTTCAGTATAGCGTGTTTTAATATAATCATAACAAAACTGTGCATCAGTATAAAGTGCTTCTTCACTTAATGCTCCTGTACTTTTTCCGAAAGTTCTATAATCCATTACCAAGACGTCATACTGCTTCTCTACAAAATATTCAGTAATCATTCCCCAGCGAGATAAATCGCCAGCATTTCCATGAAAATATACAATAACACCTTTAGGGTTATCTACTTTAAAATGCAAAGCATTAATCACTGCGTCTTTATCCGTTTTTAAAAATAATTCTTCAAAATTATAATCAAAACTATAGTTGTAATCTTGAGCTAAAACTGATGGGCGAAACAATATTTTATCTTGAAGGAAATACAAAGACGCTGCAATCATAATATAAATACTAATTAATACAATTAGTGTGTTTTTAGTTTTTCTTTTTACCATGATTAACATGAATACTGGTTGTCGATAAATCGATTTCTTCAGGTGTTTTATTTATAATTTCATTCAACATTTTATGATAAGATTCAAAGTTGTTTAAGTTTTTATGTCCACCTCCAATTATAGTATGTAAACGTGTTAACTTGGGTTGTATTTGCGATAATTTTACACTCGTTTTATAAGGTATGAGTTTATCGTGCGTACCATGAATAATATGAATAGGACACTGCACATACTTTAACCATTTATAAGTTGGCAAAGGATATTTCATGAGTAACGACAAAGGCATGAAAGGTGCATAGCGAGCTGTCACTTTAGTTAAGCTATAATACGGCGCGTCTAAAATTAACATTTTAGGATAGTTCGTTGATGCAAGTTTTGTTGCAAATCCTGAACCTAAAGAGCGTCCATATAGTATGATACGATCTTCAGTTGTTTGTTCCTTAATTTTATTATACACCATTTGTAAGTCGCGCTTAATATGTTTTTGAGAACGCCTTCCTGTACTTTTGCCAAAGCCTCTATAATCTACCATAAGCACATCATAATTATGTCTAGTAAAATCGACAGCAAATTTTCCCCAACCTTTTATGCTTTGCGAATTACCTTTTAAGTATAATACTACGCCTTTACTTTTTCCTTTAGGCATAAAGCGTAAACCATTAATTACAGCGCCATCTCTGGTTTCTAAATTATACTCTTTAGTCTCTTGATTCTCATAATAAAACTGAAAATCTTGAGGCAATTTTTCTGGTTTAAATAACATATAATCTTGTAAGTAATACAATGCAATGCTTATAACAGCATAAGCTATTGCGACTATAATTAAAACATACAACCAGTAAGGCATAGATTATGAATTTACATACAATATATAATTTTTAAACGAAAAAAGGGCTTTCATCTAATGTGAAAGCCCTTTTAAATATACTAAATTAAGGTTATAAGCCTAACACTTTTTTACCTTGTTCAAAAACCACATCTACTGGTATATTTGCTAAGCTTAATCGATCTAAATCGGCTTGTAAAGCTTCAGAAATGAGTCCTTTTTCAGCGACTAGTTTAGCAACACCATCGTAATCGCCATTACCTTGTAGGGTTAAAATAAGGTTAGACAAATCAGTCATAGCGTCTTCCATTTTATCAAAATCGACTTTAAACGTACCGTTTTCACTTCTACTAAATGCTCCTTTTTCTTTAAAGAAATTAAAACGAATCATATTCGCTTTTCCATGGGCAGAAGAAGCTCCAAAACGCACAGAGCGAAAAATTCCAGCCATAAAGGTAACCATGTTATCCTTTAAGTCATCGGTTAATTCTCCTTTAGCATGTAATTGTTGGATCATATATAACCCTAAAATATCGGCCTTACCTTCTTCTAAAGCACTAGCATGTTCTTTTAATGCTGAACGCACAGTACCATTACCATCAATGGTATTTTTAATTCCTAAACCATGTGCTACTTCATGAAACATCGTATTTGCAAAAAAGGCATCAAAAGTGATATGTTTACGCTGGCTTTCATCAATTAAAACTTCAGATATAGGCACTAAAATTTTATCAAACTTAGCTTGCATCGCATTCTTTAGTTGCAAACGGCGTGTGCCTTTTTGTAATTGAACCTCTTCATCATTAGGTAAATTTATAGCAATAGTTTTGCTTCCAGAATTACAATCGCCAGCATAATAAACAACATCATACGCATTTAAATCGCTATCCGTTCCAGGCGTTTCTTTTTTGTAATCATCATCAACTGGCAACCCTTTTTGAAGTTCAGGTAAGTAAGCAGAGAATTTCGCTAAACGCGCACTCCATTCTTGATCTTTTATTAACACATAGCCTTCATGCGCTGCTTTATTCCCAAATAATTGGTCTTCATAAGTTTCAATAGGCCCAATAACAATATCAAGTGTATTTGTTTTCATGTCCATCCAAGCCAAATCGCTTTTTTGGTAATCATCATTAAGAAGTGCCTGAGCGCGTAATTTTAAATATTTTTTTAGGCCAGCATCATCTGCCAGTTTTGAAGCTTGCATTAATAAATCTGAAACACTTTTGACTTCATTTTCAAATTGTTTGTGGTATGGAATAGAATACAGTTTTCCATTCGCATCACGACGCACAAAATTGTAAATACTCGATTTATCTTGAATATCAGCAGCTTCAAACTCTTCTTTAGTCATATCTTTAGGATAGAAGTTTGATCCTGCAGGTTTTTCATCAACACCATTAACAAATGGTTTATTTCCATTTAACCTGTCCCAAGGACCATAATTTATCATGACATATTTTTTAGTGTCTTCATCACTAATTTCACTTAATAATGCATCACGATCGCCATAAGCTTCATACCAAAACAAGTCATTCATTTTATTTGCAGCATCAACTAATATTGGAAGCATTTCACGCTCGTTATCTGTAAGCGAACTCAAATCAGCGGTCAGTTTTACGTTGACGTATTTATTTAAATTTTGTTGCATTTCAGTTAGTTTTACTTCAACATTTTCTTCTACTTCAGTATCTTTTTTGTCTTCGCTTTTACAAGAGAACATGAAAACACTAGCAATACAAAGGATCCATATTTTTTTCATTTTTAAAATTGTTAAGAATTAGCATTTCAAAGATAATCATTTTGAGAATGATAAAAATTGTTAATCTCAAGTTAAAAATCGATTATAAATTAAACCAATCATAAATAATAAAGTCATAAAAGCAACAAACACATTAAAATTAAATACAAATGAAAAAAATAGCAATTATCGCCATTGCATTATTCACTTTACAAATAAATGCACAAGAGCGAGGAGAAAGAAAAAAAGGACGTGCAGATTTTACTCCTGAAGAAATGGCACAGTTACAAACTAAGAAAATGACTTTAGATTTAGATTTAACTGAAGCACAACAAATAGAAGTCAGCAAAATTAATCTTGAAAACGCTAAAGCAAGAAAAGCAAAAATGGAAGCTTTTGAAAGCAGAAAAGACAATAAAGATGCTGAGAAGCCAAGCAAAGAAGAACGTCTTAAAATGAAAAATGAAATGTTAGACGCTCAAATTGCAACAAAGCAGAGAATGAAATCAATTTTAAATGCTGAACAATTTGAAAAATGGGAAAAACTCCAAGATAAAAGACAAAATATGAAAGGCAAAAGAAAAATGAAGAATTCTGAAAAACAGAGAAGACACAGAGATTAGAGTTAGTTTTTAGTTTTTTTTTAAGCACCTCAAATGTTATGGTTTTGAGGTGCTTTTTATTATAAGGTGCTAGCCACTTTTTTAACAGCTTTAATGGTATGATCTAAATCTTGATAGGTAAGCGCATCTGAAACAAACCATGTTTCAAAAGCACTTGGAGCAATATAAACACCTTCATTTAGCAAGCCATGAAAGAATTTCTTAAATGTTTCATTATTACCTTTAGTAGCACTTTCAAAATCAACAACATCATCTTCAGAAAAATGCACAGAAATCATAGAACCTACTCTATTAATAGTATGCATTATATTCATTTCATTTAAAACCTTTGCTATTCCATTATGAAGGAATTCTGTTTTTTCTTCAAGTCGTTTATAAATTTTAGTGTCTTTATTTAATTCTTGAAGCATCGCTAAACCTGCTGCCATAGCTAATGGGTTTCCGCTTAAAGTTCCTGCTTGATATACAGGACCAAGAGGCGCTAAATAGCTCATAATATCTTTATTAGCTGCAAAAGCTCCAACAGGCAAACCTCCACCAATCACTTTTCCAAAACATACAATATCTGCTTTAATATTATATAGTTCTTGCGCTCCACCTTTTGCCAATCGAAAACCAGTCATAACTTCATCAAAAATTAAAAGAATATTATTAGCATCACACAAATCTCTAAGTTGATTTAAAAACCCTTTTAATGGAGGAATGCAGCCCATATTTCCAGCTACAGGCTCAATTATTATGCAAGCTATTTCATTTTTATTTGATGCGATAATTTGCTCAACATGCTCTATACTATTATATCTTGCAAGTAAGGTATCTTTAGCAGTACCTTGAGTAACTCCAGGGCTGTTTGGCGAACCAAAAGTAACAGCACCACTTCCAGCTTGGATTAAAAAGGAATCGCTATGACCATGATAACAACCTGCAAACTTGACAATCTTATCCTTACCTGTAAACCCTCGAGCCAAACGCACTGCACTCATGCAAGCTTCGGTTCCTGAATTTACAAAGCGAATCATATCAATATGTGGCACCATTGATATCGCAAGCTCTGCAATCTGAGTTTCAATTTCTGTAGGTGTTCCAAAAGAAGTCCCTTTTTTTGTTTTCTCTACGACAGCATCAACTACTGGCTTAAAGGCGTGACCAAGAATCATTGGGCCCCAAGAATTGATATAATCAATATATTGGTTATGATCTTCATCAATTAAATAAGCCCCTTTGGCCTCCTTAATAAAAATAGGAGTCCCTCCTACTGCTTTAAAAGCTCGAACAGGCGAATTAACACCTCCTGGAATAACTTGCTCTGCTTGAGTAAACAAAGCACTACTACGTGTATAATTCATAAAAAATTAGTTAGTAATCTTTTGGCATTGGTTTCACATAAAGGACTTGACCAATATGTATTTCCGTACTTTCTAATCCATTTAACTGTTGAAGATCTTCAACAGAAACCTTAAATTTCCTAGAGATTGAATATAAAGTATCTCCCTTTACTACAGTATGTTTATCGTCGTTGCCTGACGTCTTACCAAGAACCTCAGCGTCAAATCGTTGTAATTGATAACGTTCTATTAAACTAATTAGTTTTTGCGGATATTTTCTATCTGTAGCGTAACCAGCTTCACGAAGTCCTTTTGCCCAGCCTTTATAATCATCTTTACTAAGGTCGAATAATTTGCTATAACGTGACCTTCCAGTTAAGAATAAAGAGTGGTCTCTAAATGAATATTTAGAGCTATTGTATTTTCTGAAACATTCTTGAGACGCATCATCATCATGATATATTTTTGCTCCTGACCAATCATGACATTTAATTCCGAAATGATTATTGGCTTCAACAGAAAGTCTTCCTTTACCAGACGCGGATTCTAATATTCCTTGAGCTAGAGTAATACTAGCAGGAATATTATATTGACGCATTTCATCTTGAGCAATATCACTATAAATAGCGATGTATTCTTCAGTTGCATTCGCATAAACTTCTGGTGTATCTTTAGTAATTTCAGGTGTTTTATGAGTTTCTTCTGTTGTTTTTTCTACTTTTACTGTCCTATCTTTAGACTGCTTTTTTTTGGTAACTACTTTCTTGCTAGATCCACAGCCAAAAAGAACGAATACGAAACAACTTATAATGATTATTTTTTTTTGCACGATACCTATCTATTTATATATTTTTAAACACTTATTTTTTACTTAATTAAGGGCAAACCTTTCTTTTTTAACACTAAATTCATACCTTCAATTCCTTGTAATCCTCCTGTGTGAATGGCTAATATTTTAGCCTGTTTTGGAAAAAAACCATTAGCAATCAAATCGTAAATACCAAACATCATTTTACCAGTATAAATCGGATCTAAAGGTATGTTATTCTTTGCCTTAAACTGATTTATAAACGCGATTAATTCAGCACTTATTTTAGCATATCCTCCAAAATGGTAATTTGTAATTAATTCCCAATTGGGTTGGTTTGCAAATTTACTAATTTCATCTTGTAAAAAATCACCTTTTAAAGCTGGAAATCCAAGAATCTTTTGATTCGGGAAACTTGAATTAATAATTCCAGAAATAGTTCCTCCTGTTCCAACTGAACAACAAATATAATCATAAAAAGCATCTTCTTCTGTTAATAACTCTTCACAACCTTTTACGGCTAAAGTGTTAGTCCCTCCTTCTGGCAATAAGTAAAAATCATTAAATTCTTGTTTTAAATTTTCTATAAAATATGGCTGAGTTTTATTTCTATACATATCACGAGAAACAAACTTAAATTGCATGCCACATTTCTGTGAAAAAAGCAGTGTTGGACTTTTATATTTTTGATAAGCTAACTCATCACCACGAATAACTCCTATTGTTTTAAAACCATATTCTTTACCTGCAAAAGCTACAGCTGAAATATGATTAGAATGTGCACCTCCAAATGTTAATAATTGGCTTTTGTTTTGTAATTCTGCAGCCTCTAAATTGTATTTTAATTTCCGTAATTTATTTCCAGAAATAAAAGCGTGATTCATGTAGTCTTTTCTTACAAATAACTGGTTTTCAGCTTCAATTTTTATTTTATCAGTTAAACCGTTCATTTAATCGAGTAATTTATAGATAATTTGAAAAAAACTTTATTTTCGATAATTGCTATTTTTTTGTTAATAAATTATCAATCTTATGTTAAAAGATAGAGTAATATACATTAAATTGCATGTAACCCCCAAACCTATTATTTTCTTGGCTGAATAATGTCATTTTATTGATATTAATTTATGTTCCAAATTTAAAGTTTATGATGAAAAATTTACACCACCAAAAAAATATGAACTCCAATTTACTTTTGAACAGCGCCTCGATTAAATCGTTGACTCTATTTTTATTATTAAGTTTATTTTCTTTAACCAGTTTTGGTCAAACGCCTTCAGACTCTCCTTGTGGAGACCCTGCTGGAAGCGAACTCACTCCTGGAGCAACGTGTAGTTTAATTACATGGGATTCACTAACTGCTGGTGATTATTGGGATGGCTTTGATGGCTCATGTAACTCTGAAGATCGTGATGATATTTGGGGTTGGTTTGATGCAACCTCTACTTCTACAACAATTTATTATAACCCGTATCGTAGAAATGCTATTATACATTTATTTGACGCTGGCCCTTCTGCTAGTCCTACTGCATGTAGTCCTACAGCAGTCCCTGTTGCTTGTGTAGATGATAATGGTAATGGAGACAACGCAGGTGGTACGGCTGGTGAAGAAAGTCTAAACTATGGAACAATTGTTGGAAATCGATATAGAATAAGAATCCAAAGGAGAGGTTCTAGTGCTTCTATGACTGGTGAAATTTGTGTTTTTAATGATACTGTTACTCCTCCACCTGCCAATGATAATTGTAATAATGCGATAACCATTGATTGTTCAACTACAGGTCTAGCAGGAACAACCAACAATGCGACTTCATTATCTAGTGCTAATACGGGGTGTGTTTTAGGTGATGTCGGTGTTTGGTACACTTTTACTGGTGATGGTCAACAATGGACTATTACAACTACTGCATCTGGTGGATTTGATCACGAGATGGGAATTATGACAGGAACATGTGGTGGTCCTTTTACAAATATAGCTTGTGAAGATGTTGGATTCGCCAATGATCCAGAGACTTATACATTCAATACTGTTAATGGAACTGTGTATTACATGTATATTGCTGAATATGCAGATAATAGTACAACCACTGGTGATTTTACAATAGATGTGACTTGTGCTCCACCACCATCAACACCTCCAAATGATGACCCTTGTGGTGCGATAGCGCTTACAGTTAACCCAGATTATTTATGTGGTGTTGTTACTGGAGGAACCATTGCAGCAGCTACAGACACAGGTATTAATGCCTGCTTCGGAACAGAGAACAATGATGTTTGGTTTAGTTTTGTAGCAACAAGTACCGCTCACTCTATTGATTTATTAAATGTAAGTGGAGCAACAGATATGAACCATGCCTTATTTGGTCCTTTTCCAGATGGTTTACCACCAAACTGTAATGTGGCCAATGTTTCTGGCTCAAATATAATGTGCTCAGATCCTGATTCTAGTCTAACTGCGGGATTAATAATTGGTCAAACTTATTTGGTTCAAGTCAACTCTTATTTTGGAGGTGCTTCAGCGACAACATTTGACATTTGTATTGGATCTCCACCTCCACCTCCAGCTAATGATGATCCTTGTGGCGCAGTTGCTTTAACAGTAAATGCAGACTTAGCTTGCGGTGTTACAACAGCTGGGACAGTAACAAGTGCTTTAACTACGGGTATTCATTCTTGTCCTGGTGGGGAAGATGATGACGTATGGTATAGCTTTGTAGCGACGAGTACATCGCATGTTGTACAACTTTTAAATGTAGTTGGATCTGCCACAGATGTAAATCATACAATATATGGTCCATTTGCAAATGATAATTCTCCGAATTGTAATGTTCCTAATGTAACAGGAGCAGCACTTATAAATTGTTCAGATCTTAATACTAGTACTACAGGCGGACTAATTATTGGTCAAACCTATTTCGTTCAAGTATATACAGATACTACAACTGGTGGACAAAACACATCATTTGATATTTGTGTAGGAACACCTCCTACTGTTCCAAATGATGAACCTTGTGGTGCAATAGCTTTAACTGTTAATCCAGATTTCTTATGCGGTACAGTAACTTCTGGTACTGTAGAATGGGCAACCGATTCTGGTATTGATTCTTGTTTTGGTTTTGAAGACGATGACGTATGGTATAGCTTTGTAGCGACAAGTACAGCTCATAGTGTTGATTTATCAAGTGTTTCAGGGACAACACAAGACATGGCTGTTGGTATTTATGGTGGTTTTATAGCACCTGATTGCAGTGTTACCGTAGGTGATAACATAAACTGTTATGATGATCCAGATCCTGTGTCTATTAGTTTTGGTACAACCCCTGGTGAAACTTATTTTGTACAAGTCTTTACATGGACAGGAGCAGCCAATCAAACTACAACATTTGATATTTGTATAGGAACTCCTCCTCCTCCTCCAGCTAATGATGAGCCATGTGGAGCTTTCCCATTAACTTTAGGTCAATCTTGTAATGCATTAACTGGATCTGTAGCAAGTTCTACAAATTCAGGAATTGATGCATGTTTTGGAACACCTGATGATGATGTATGGTATAGTTTCGTAGCTACAAATTCTAATCTTACAGTAAGTATAGATAATGTTTTTGGAAGTGTTACTGATATGTATCATGCTGTTTATGGTGGATTTATAGCGCCAGACTGTTCAGTGGCTGTTGGTGATAATATAAGTTGTAGTGATGGTAATACATCTCAATTAACTTCTCTAACTGTTGGGCAAACTTATTTTATACAAGTTTTCACCTATACTGCAACAGGAGGACAAACGACAACATTCGATATATGTGTTACTGAACCTTGTGCCCTAACAGGAACACCTAGTCCGATACCTACAGTGTGCCCATTAATAGGTGCTGCAACAGGTTCAAACCCGTTTACAACAATACCATTTAATCCAGATCCTACAGCTAGTATTGATTGTAATACCGCTAATGTGACTCTCGAGGCATATACTAATGTAAGATTAACTACAGATTATAATGTAGAACAAATAGAAAACAATCTTGTACTTGCAGATTATAGCCCAGTAGGATTTAGTACACCACAAGTCATTACCAACGATGATGTTTGGGCTGATTCATGGACTTCAATTCCTTTCAACTTTTGTTTTTATGGGACAACTTATAATCAATTGTTAGTTGGATCTAACGGTATGATGACATTTGACACATCTAATACACCTGGTTCTGGCTGTGGATGGAGTTTTAATGATAACCTGCCTAGTACTGCAGGAGCATTGTTTAATGAAACTATTTACAGTGTTTACCAAGATTTAGATCCAAGAGGATTGACAAGCCCAATTAATAGCTGGGTTGAAGGATCTGTTGGTTGCAGAACATTTAATGTATCTTTTATTAATATTCCTATGTTTGGTGATTCATCTAGAGTGTTTACTGGAAAAACAGTATTATACGAAACAACAAACGTTATTGAAATTTATATTCACGAAAAACGTATTGAAAATGGTAATGTAGGTCCATGGAATAGTGGTAACGCTATTGCAGGGATACAAGGAAATGCTGCTGCAGGCGAAGCTTTAACTGGACAATGTAGAAATGGATTAGATGATAACTGGGAAACAACTACCGAAGCTTGGCGTTTTGTGCCTTCTGGCGCTGTCGTTACACCTACTATAAATTGGTATTCAACAGCTAGTGGTGGTACTTCTATTGGTACAGGTCCAACTCTAAATGTAACTGTACCTGATTCTTATTTTGCTGAAGCAACATTTACAACTTGTGGATCTACTGTAACTTTAACAGACGAAGTGGTAGTAACATTATCAACTAAAACTTGGACTGGAGCTTTAGACACAAATTGGTACGAAGATGCCAATTGGGTTCCTGCAGCAATACCAACTCCTGCTGATTGTGTTCTCATTCCTGACACTTCATTAGGAAGTAATCGTTACCCTATAGCTGATGTAACTAATAGACCAATACCTTTACCTCCACCATCAGCTTATGCTTTAAATCTAACTGTAGAAGCTGGTGCAACTCTTGAAGTTCTCGCGGATACTGAATTAGTTGTAACTGATTGGGTAGACTTAGAAGGTACAATTGATATTAGAAGTACAGGAAGTTTAATTCAAATTAATGATGGAGCAGTTAATGTAAACAACAACCTAGGTGCTGGTACTATAAACATGGAAAGAACAGTAGGTAGTGTGGCTCCATACGATTATATATACTGGTCTACTCCGGTTGAGAGTTTTGATGTATCAATGGTATCTCCTTCATCTACTCATATTTATGAATGGGATACAACTATTCCTGGGAATGGTGTTGGCGAATTTGGAGATTGGATTCCAGCCTCTGGAATTATGCAAACCGCAAAAGGCTATATTATTAGAAATATATCTGGGACAGCGCTGGCTAATACTCCTGTTTTTAGTGGAAAACCAAATAATGGAATAATCACTACACCTATAACTAGAGGAATATATAATGGAGCGCCTTACACTTTTGGAAGTACAACATCAGCCACACGCTATGATGATAACTGGAACCTTGTAGGAAACCCTTATCCTTCTGCTATTTCAGCAGACACATTTCTAGCAAGAAATGCTGGAGTGCTAGGTTCAGAAACAGCTCCCATCTTAAATGGAACTATTTATTTATGGAGACACAATACTGCTCCAAGTAATGGTCAAGCAGATCCTTTCTATAATGATTTTGTTTACAACTACAATCCAGGCGACTATATTGCTTATAATTCTACTGGAAGCACACCTTCAGGATACAACGGAGATATTGCTGCTGGGCAAGGATTTTTTGTTCAAATGGAGCATGGTGCACCTATTGCTAGTTCAGTTGTAAGATTCGATAATGCGATGCGTAATGAAACTTTAGATAATTCGCAATTCTATAGAACTGGGGAGCCTTCTAGCGAAACTAGAACAGAAGTTGAAAAACATAGAGTTTGGTTAGATTTAATTACACCAAGTAATACAGCTAATGCCATTTTAGTTGGTTATATCGATGGTGCTACAAATAATGTTGATAGATTATTTGATGCTCATGAATTAAGTGAAACAAATACACGTTTCTATTCAATTGTTGAAGAAGAAGAGTTTTCAATTCAAGGTAAAGCATTACCTTTTGATGATACCGATGTAGTACCTTTGGGTATAGATATTCCTCAAGAAGGTAATTACACTATTGCAATAAATACTGTAGATGGGCTATTCTTAGAATCAAGTCAAGCTATTTATTTAGAAGATATGTACAATGGAATTATACATGATTTACGTATTAATCCTTACAGTTTTAATGCTGAAGTTGGTATATATAATGATCGTTTTAGAATACGCTATAATAATGAATCATTAAGTGTTGATGAATTTAATTCAATTCTAGGCTTAGAAATATTAGCTCCTAATAACGACTATATTAAAGTGATTTCTGAAAACAGTCCTATTAATTCTGTTGTAGTTTATGATCTTTTAGGTCGAGTATTAATAGAAAAGAATACTATTAATTCATCTGAATTAAATATTGAAACTTCAAACTATTCTGATGGTCCTTATATTGTAAAAGCAATATTAGTTGATGGAAAACAAAAAATTCAGAAAGTAGTAATAAGACATTAATAATATTTTAAAAATTCCCAAAAAGACCTTGATTTTAAATAATTAAGGTCTTTTTCATTTTTATATGCTTCGCGCTCAAATGAAATATTTCTATAGGCCAACTTCCAATTTCTAAATTGAATTAATCGAAAAAGAAACTCAACAAAATATAATATATAAAAAGGAAAAATGAATAATTCTAACTGCTGTCTTAAATGAATTTTTTCATGATTAATTAAAACTTTATCCCACTTTAATTCACGATACTTTAAAAAAACAAATGGAAACACAGCAAGACCTGTGTAACCTCTTGGTACAAGATATTTAGAAATTAGAATCATACTTTAAACCTTTCAAAAATCAAACCAATTTACATTATCTTTGTTATATGAAGAAATTTGTCAAAATTGAAGAAGGCGATTTTTACTTAACTCCTGAAGGTTATAAATGTTTTACTGAGCAATACCACTTAAAAAGAGGATATTGCTGTGAAAGCAATTGTAGACATTGTCCTTATGGTTTTAATACAAAAACTAATACAGTAAAAAAATAAAGTCAGTACTAACTATGACATTTAAAGAACACATTTTAGAAGGTATTCCAGATGTTTTACCACAGCAAAAGGATTATGAATCATCTATAAATCATGCGCCAAAACGTAAAGATATTTTAACATCTGAAGAAACAAAATTAGCCTTACGCAATGCTTTACGCTATTTTGATAAAAAGCATCATTCAGAGCTTCTACCAGAATTTAAAAACGAGCTAGATACCTATGGCAGAATATACATGTATCGCTTGCGTCCAGATTACAAAATGTATGCAAGACCAATTGAAGAATATCCTGCTAAATCTAAACAAGCTGCTGCTATCATGCTCATGATTCAAAACAATTTAGATTATGCAGTGGCACAGCATCCACATGAATTAATTACTTATGGTGGCAATGGAGGTGTTTTTTCTAATTGGGCACAATACAGATTAACAATGAAGTATTTGGCTGAGATGAGTGACGAGCAAACATTGGTGATGTATTCTGGCCACCCAATGGGCTTATTCCCTTCGCATAAAAACGCACCACGAGTTGTAGTCACTAATGGGATGATGATCCCTAATTACTCTAAACCTGATGATTGGGAAAAATTTAATGCATTGGGTGTTACCCAATATGGACAAATGACAGCTGGAAGTTATATGTACATCGGCCCTCAAGGCATTGTTCATGGTACTACTATTACTGTTCTAAACGCTTTTAGAAAAATAAAAAAGGGCCCTAAAGGCAATCTTTTTGTCACTTCTGGTTTAGGTGGAATGTCTGGTGCTCAACCTAAAGCTGGAAGCATAGCTGGGTGCATAACAGTCTGTGCTGAAGTCAACCCTAAAATCACACAAGTCCGATTAGATCAAGGGTGGATAGACGAAAAAATTACAGATTTAGAGGAATTGGTTTTTCGAGTTAATAAAGCAAAAAAAAATAACGAGACAGTATCTATCGCTTACCTAGGCAACATTGTTGATGTCTGGGAAAAATTTGATGAAGCAAATATTCATATTGATATAGGAAGTGATCAAACATCACTTCATAATCCTTGGGCTGGAGGTTATTACCCTGTTGATATATCTTTCGAAGACGCAAACGATATGATGGCAGACAACCCAAAATTATTTAAGGAAAAAGTTCAAGAAACTTTACGTCGTCATACGGCTGCAATTAATAAGCACACAGCAAAAGGCACATATTTTTTTGATTATGGAAATGCCTTCCTCTTAGAAGCATCAAGAGCAGGTGCAGATATAATGGCTAAAAATGGAATAGATTTTAAATACCCAAGTTACGTACAAGACATTATGGGTCCTATGTGTTTTGATTACGGGTTTGGTCCCTTTCGCTGGGTTTGTGCTTCAGGAAAAGCAGAGGATTTAGCTAAAACCGACGCTATAGCTTGCTATATTTTAGAAACCATAAAGAAAAATTCACCTAAAGAAATTCAACAACAAATGGCTGATAATATTCAGTGGATTAAAGGCGCTCAAGAAAACAAACTGGTTGTTGGGTCGCAAGCCAGAATATTATATGCAGATGCAGAAGGTCGCATGAAAATTGCTCAAGCCTTTAACGATGCTATTAAAAGAGGTGAAATTGAAACCGTGATTTTAGGTCGAGATCATCATGATGTATCTGGAACAGATTCGCCGTATAGAGAAACTAGTAATATATATGATGGCTCTAAATTTACTGCTGATATGGCTATACATAATGTCATTGGTGATAGCTTTAGAGGAGCCACTTGGGTAAGTATACATAACGGTGGTGGCGTAGGCTGGGGAGAGGTTATAAATGGTGGTTTTGGTATGGTTCTTGATGGTACTATTGAAGCATCAAAACGTTTAAAATCAATGCTTTTCTGGGATGTAAACAATGGAATCGCAAGACGAAGTTGGGCTAGAAATTCTGGAGCAGAATTTGCTATTAAACGTGCTATGGAAGTAGAACCAAATTTAAAAGTAACTCTTCCAAACAAAGTAGATGACTCACTTTTAGACTCGTTATAAAAAAGAAAAGAAAAATGAAACAAAAAAAAAATACTCGACAACATCTAAACGGTTTTAGAGTTGTGAATAGAAAATTATTGACGCTTATCTCATCACTACTACTTATCCTTTTTTTGGTAAGCGCTTGTAGTAGTGTAAGGGTTGCATCAGATTATGACAAACAAGTAAATTTTGATGATTATAAAACGTTTGCTTTCTATAAAACAGGAATTGATAAAGCAGAAATTAACGACCTCGATAAACGAAGAATTTTACGTGCTATAGAGTCTAACCTTCTAGCTAAAGGATTTATAAAATCTGAACAACCTGATTTATTGGTTAGTATTTTTACAAAATCAAGAGAAGAAATTAATGTTTATAATAATGGCTTTGGCCATTACGGTTATGGATGGCATTGGAGTCCTTGGTATTGGAATAGTTTTAATTCTGTGTCTCGATCTACTGAAGGTGAACTATATATAGATTTGATTGATGCAAGAAAAAAAGAATTAATATGGCAAGGACAAGGCACAGGCTATCTTTCTCAAAACAAGAAAGAAGAACGAATCCAAGAGTTTGTAACTAAAATCTTGGAAAAATACCCTCCAGGCAGTCAACAGTAATAACAAAAAAACCACTCTAATTAGAGTGGTTTTTTTATGAGAGCAGAAATTTAGTTCTTAGATTTCTTTTCTAAATGTTCTTTATAGACAATAATTTGTTTATCATCCAAAACTTTAATTATTTTTTGATTAGCTTCTTCAATTAAGGGAGCTTTAGCTTCTCGCACCTTTTTAGTATCCTCATCTCCATATAACAACAACTTAAGGTTTAAGTCTAAAAGTACTTTATGCATTGCATTTTGTTGATCTGCTGATAATGAAAGAACCTCATCTAACTCTCTTACATCATCTTTAGTCTTCGTTGTAGCTTCAATCATTCTTAGTTTTGCCTTTTTTTCAATTTGATCAGAGCTTTGAGGACCATTATGTTTTTGAATTAAATTATCATGGTGTTCTTTTTTCTGTTTTTCTTCAGTATTGTCTAAGCTTCTTCTTTCTAGCTCTTGAGCTTGAGTGTGTTGCATTCCAATAAAAAAAACAGCAATTAAGCTAAAGAGTGAAATGTATTTTTTCATAATAGTTAGTTTTAAATTATTTGTAAATTATAGCATTTCAATATACAATTTTTTTTAGAAACATCAACGCCAAAGAAAAACCATATATTGCCAGCTATAAAATAAAAAAACCACTCATAATTTTGAGTGGTTTTTATAAGATTTAGAATAACTATGTTATTGCTTTGGCTTTTCTAAAGACTTTAAATATAATTGGAATTGCTCTGGAGTTAAAATAGATTTCATTCTTGTTTTAACATTTTCCATCAATGCTGCTCTTGATTTTTGGACAGCTGCAACATTATCATTTCTATTTAGAGCTTTTGTGTTTTGCTCATAATCAACTAGAACTTTGTACACATCTCTTTGTTGATCTCCAGTTAACTCCATCATTTGGTGTAATTCATGAGTTTGTTTTTTAGCAATTGCTTCAGGCATTTCTGCCTCTACAACTCTATTAGAATCTTGTGCTTGAGATTGTTGAACGCCAACAAAAAATAAAGCAATAAAGCTAAAAAGTGAAATATACTTTTTCATGGTAATTATTTTATACAGTTTAAATTTTATGTGATACAATATACAATTTTTTTATGATTCTCATTAAATTAATTACATAACGATATCATTCTTCCATTCATAAGGTTGAGGGATGTCTGTATCATCTATTAGTTGCCTAATATCAATTTCAATACCTCTACTCAAATCTGTAATAGGCACATCATTTGGCCCTCCTTCAAACGGATTTTCAGTATTCTCTCCAATCTTTTCCATGGTGTGAAATACCCAAGCAACTAATGCACTAAACGGAATAGAAAACCAAACAAAATGCCTTGCAATAAACTCTTGCAATAAATGTCCCCAAGAAGTCTGAGAGGTATGTTGTGCTAAATCCTTTATGATATCATGCCCAATAGTTTCAAAACCTGCCATAATACCAAAAGGCAATAAAATTATAAATATCCAAACAAACATATAATTAAGTGTTGCAAACTGTCTTGGATAAGGAAAGTTCTTTATACGCTCACTTTGCCCTTGAAGTGTATAAAACTCGACGAGCATATTTGCCATTTCCATATGTCTAAAATCCTCAATTAAACCCTTTTGCATTAATTCTTTTAACCGTCGTGATTGAATTCCAAGTAATTGAGAAGCCTTATTACCTTTGGCAAATACCTCTTCATACTCGGTTCGAGAAATATACGGCTTTATTGCTTCTTCAATTGGAATTGTGTCTTCGCAAACAAGAAAATAAGTGTCTTTAAATTCTGTATTAGACTTATCAGTCATAAGTTGTTCCCATGGCTTATTCATTCGCATTTGATACCGCAAAGCGGTTAACCAAGCAACATGTCGATGTACTAACTCTTTGTGAATTTGATGCAACTCATTATCTGATAATGTCTCTTTGGCGTGATCATTATTAATAAAATCTTTAACCATGATGGTCCAAGATCTTGACATATTAACAATGCCTCCCCAAATTTTACGACCTTCCCACAAACGATCATAGGAAGCATTATTTTTAAATCCAATAAGAAATGCCACTGCTGTACCTAAAACACCTAATGGCAACCAAGGCACATGTAGCCATTTCATTCCTAATACATCAAACAAAATAACTGGAATTGTTGCTAGTATAAGAAATGTTAAAATACTTCTACGTGTCCATTTTAAAACAACTTTTATGGGAAAAATACGTTTTGTATACATATTATAGATTTATTTATTGAAGATACAAAAAGCTAATAATTCAACACGTTTTCTATTTTAATTTTCACTTTTTCTGTGGAAGGAATCATCGTTTCTTCTAAAGTAGAATTTAAAGGAATCGCAGGCATATTTTCACTTCCTATAGTCATTACAGGAGCATCTAAACATTTAAAGCATTCCTCTTGAATTTTTCCAGCTAAGGCTCTAGCAAAACTATTATGAGATGGCTCTTCTGTAACGACTAAACACTTACCTGTTTTCTTAACTGAAGCCATAATCGTTTCTTCATCTAATGGGAAAAGTGTACGCAAATCAATAATTTCAATTTGATCCCTCATCCCTTTTGTAGCATTATAAGCCCAATGCACTCCCATTCCATAAGTCACTATTGTTAAAGTTTCTACATCATCTTGTTTCCAGATTTCTTGTAGCAGCCATGCTTTTCCTAAAGGTAAGACATAATCTTCACTTGGCTCTATTGAAGTTGCTCCTTCTGTTCCTTTTACTTTGGACCAGTACAATCCCTTGTGCTCTAAGATTACTACAGGATTCGGGTCGTAATAGGCTGCCTTAATCAATCCTTTTAAATCGGCTCCATTACTAGGATACGCTATTTTAATGCCTCTAATATTAGTTATCACACTTTCAACAGACGACGAATGATAAGGTCCTCCACTTCCATAAGCACCAATAGGCACACGAAGAATCATGCTTACTGGCCATTTTCCATTAGAAAGATAACAGCTTCTACTCACTTCGGTAAATAACTGATTCAGTCCAGGCCATATATAGTCTGCAAACTGCACCTCAACTATAGGTTTTAAGCCAACGGCTGACATTCCAACTGTAGAGCCTACAATAAAAGCTTCTTGAATTGGCGTATTAAACACACGATCGTCTCCAAATTTTTGCGCCAAAGTTGCAGCTTCTCTAAACACACCTCCAAGTCTGCCACCTACATCTTGACCGTAAAGTAAACACTCTTTATGTTTCTTCATCAACTCTTCAACAGCAAATAAAGCGCAATCTACCATCACGACCTTATCGTTTCCTTCTGGTGAACGCTTTCCAACTTCTTCTGTAATTGGGGTTGACACAAAATCATTAGTAAATAAATCTTCTGGTTTAGGGTCTTCGGCTTGTAATGCTTTTTGAAAATCGTTTTCTACCGTTGCTTTCGCAGAAGCTTCAATGGAATCAATCTCTTTTTTAGTGAATCCGTTATCCATTAATTGTTGTTTTATTACTGGATAAGGATCACGTGAACGTGCTTCCTCTAAATCATCTCTATACCATTCCATACGAACCCCAGACGTATGATGATTCAGCAAAGGAACCTTAGCGTGTACTAAAAACGGACGACGTTCTTTACGTATAATTTTTATGACGTTTTCGATAGCCTCATAACTTTCTATAAAGTTAGCGCCATCAATAGAGATGGCTTCTAAGCCATGAAATCCTTGTGCATATTCAAAAGCATTTTGCGCTCGCGTTTCTTCTGCATTTGCTGAAATATCCCAACCATTATCTTGTACTAGGTATAAAATTGGCATTTGCTTTAAAGCTGCCATTTGAAAAGCTTCTGCAATTTCACCTTCGGTTACTGACGCATCTCCTAAAGAACACACAACTAATGGTAAGTCTTTTATTTTTTCATCATGTAAGCCTTGTAATTCTTTATACTGCATGCCCATAGCTGCTCCTGTAGCTGGAATAGCTTGCATTCCTGTGGCTGACGATTGATGTGGAATTTTAGGCTTATCATCATCTTTTAAACTTGGATGGCAATAATACGTACGTCCACCAGAAAATGGATCATCTTTTTTAGCTAACAACTGTAGCATTAAATCGTAAGGTTGCAACCCAAACGACAATAACATTGCATCGTCACGATAATAAGGAAATGCATAATCTTGCGGCAACAGCTGCATCCCTAAAGCAATTTGAATGGCTTCATGACCTCGAGATGTAGCATGCACATATTTAGAAACTTGTTTAAAATTAGCTTCATATAATTCTGACATTGCCTTAGCAGTGCATAACTTTAAAAATCCTTTTTCTAATACTTCTTTTTTCATACTTGTCATTCCTGCAAAGGCAGGAATCTCTTTTATTTATTATATCATTCCGCCCTACGATGCGGAATCTATTATACTTTCTTCTGTACTAAATGAATCCCAAATCAAGTTTGGGATGACAGAGCTTTAATTATATTTTTCTTTGAGTATCAAATTGTTCTAAATAATCTGCAACACGTCTTAAAAAACTACCACCTAAATAACCATCAACAACACGATGATCAAAAGATAAAGACAAATACATCATGCTTCGTATTGCAATTTCATCGCCTTGTTCAGTCTCCATAACTTCTGCTCGCTTTTTAATAATTCCTAAAGCTAGGATAGCCACTTCTGGCTGATTAATTATTGGCGTTCCCATCACACTACCAAAAGTTCCAACATTGGAAATGGTAAATGTACTTCCTTTAATATCTTCAGGTTTTAAGTTATTATCTCTTGCTTTTGCTGACAAATTATTAACATCAGCTGCAAGTTCTTTTAGCTGCTTTTTATCTGCATCTTTAACAACAGGTACAATTAGATTACCACTAGGTAAAGCTGTTGCCATTCCTATATTAATATGTTCCTTTACAATGATATTTTCACCATCGACAGAAACATTAATCATTGGAAAATCTTTAACCGCTTTAGCAACAGCCTCTACAAATAGAGGTGTAAATGTAAGTTTACAATTATGTTTTTTTTGAAATGGGATTTTATTTGCGTTTCTCCAATTTACCAAATCTGTCAAATCAGCTTCTACATAAGCCGTTACATGAGGTGATGTATGTTTAGAATACACCATACGATCGGCAATCATTTGACGCATTCTATCCATTTTAACAATCTTTCCTGTGCCTTTATCAAGGTTTAGTTGTGGAATGCGATAAGCTGTTGGATCCTGTTCAGCTGTTGGCTGAACAAACTGAAATGGTCGTCCGTCGTTTATATAATTAAATATATCGCTTTTGCGCAAGCGTCCATCTTTACCTGTAGCTGGAATTCGCGCTAATTCTTCATAACTGATGTGTTGCGCTTTAGCAATTGAAATGATTAATGGTGAAAAAAACGTGTTGTTATTTTGTTGTGCAGTAGCCAGCTTCTTTACTGAAGGTTTTACTTTTTCTTTCTTTTTTGAAGTCTTCTCGACTACGTTCGAGGTGACCTTCTCTTTTGTTTCTTTATTTGCAATTGAAGCTTTGCCATCTGTTTTAATAATTGCAATAGTTTCACCAATCTTAATAGTATCATTGGCTTTATATAATATGCTTTCTATAACTCCAGAAACTGTTGATGGCACTTCAGAATCGACTTTATCTGTAGCGACTTCTAGCAGCATTTCATCTACTTCAATTGTATCGCCAACATTTTTAAACCAAGTAATTATGGCTGCTTCTGTGATACTCTCACCCAGTTTGGGCATTTTAAATTCATAATTTCCTGCGTAGGCAGGAATCTGTTTATCTTTCATTTCTAAACTTATTATAGTTTAAATTCCAGTTTATTGATATATCTGTCCAACTTGGATTCATATCTTCTATTAATTTGATTTTCCATTCTCTTTTCCACTTTTTCATTTGTCTTTCTCTAATTAAAGCATCTTTGTCATTACTATACTCTTCAAAATAAACCAGTTTGTCACAATTGTATTTAGCAGTAAATGATTTTGGCCTAATTTTCAACTTATGCTCTTTTATTCTTTCTTGAATTTCGTTTGTTATTCCAATATAAATAGTTCCATTGGGTTTATTTGTCATTATGTATATATACCAAAATTGCATTACATTTTATAATGAGATTCCTGCCTGCGCAGGAAGTTGGCTGCTTCTGTGATACTCTCACCCAGTTTGGGCATTTTAAATTCATAATTTCCTGCGTAGGCAGGAATCTGTTTATCTTTCATTTCTAAACTTTTTATAGTTTAAATTCAAATTTTGACCTTCTTTAACTTTTTATCTTAATAGATTTCGCATCAATAGTATAATGACAACTCGCTTTTTTAATGTTTGTTATTCTGTTAACTATAACCGTAATCTGCGTTAGCGATTGAAACGGCATCCTTTTTTATTTTTTTTAAAAAAGATATAGTGAAAAGCGCGACCCTTGTGGTAACGCCCAACTACTTCTTCATAAAATCCCGAAGTGTTTTATAAACATCTTCCTGCATTTTCATATTTTGAGGCACCTCTCTTAAAGGCTCGACCTCTTTTAAACTTTCATGGCAATCGGCTGGTAATTGTTGATACAATTGCGTGCCTTTTGTTTTCCAAGCAATCATTTCGTCACTAACTTCTTTAACCACTTTTGCTGGGTTCCCTACAACTAAACTACGTTTAGGGATGATTGTTTCGGCTTTTATAAATGCCATTGCACCAACAATACTTTCGTCACCTATGTTGGCATCATCCATAATGACTGTATTCATTCCAACAAGCACATTGACACCAATATTAGCACCATGAATAATGGCACCATGACCAATATGTGCACTTTCTTTTAAAGTTATTGATTTTCCAGGAAACATATGAATTGTACAATTTTCTTGGACATTAACACCATCTTCTAAAATGATTTGTCCCCAATCTCCTCGAATGGCTGCGCCTGGACCAATATAGCAGTTTCTGCCAATGATAACATTACCAGTTACAGCAGCCAAAGGGTGAATAAAGCTACTTTGATGAATGACTGGTGTATAACCTTTAAAAGAATAAACCATTATTTATAGGATTGTAATTTATCTTTTGTGAATTCAGAAAGAACTAACCGTCCGCTAATTTTTGCACGTTGGATAAGTAACTGATCCCAATCTTCTGTACCTCTCCAAAACATGGTTTTCATTTCGCTCATCGCTTTTGGATTATAGGCACATAAATTTTTAGCAAACGCTACTACTGCTTCGTCTAAAGCTTCAGTTGTTTCATATACTTCAGTAAATAAGCCTTTATTTTTAGCCCATTCTGCTGAATAAAATGTATTGGCATCAATAGCTATTTGAGACATAGCACTCAGACCTAATTTACGTTGTACTGCTGGACCTACTACAAAAGGACCAATACCAACATTGAGTTCGCTTAGTTTTATTGACGCAAACTTTGTTGCCATGCAATAATCTGTTGCCGATGCTAAACCTACGCCTCCTCCTACTGTTTTACCTTGGACTCGACCAATAATAAACTTTGGACATTTACGCATGGCATTAATTACATTAGCGAATCCTGAGAAAAATATTTTCCCTGTTTCGTCATCATTAATAGACACTAATTCTTCAAAGCTTGCGCCAGCACAAAATGTGCGATCACCTCCACTTTTTAGGACTATTACTTTTATACTTTCATCTTCTCCAGCATTTGTAATCGATCGAGCTAATTCTGACAATAAATTTCCAGGTAATGAATTATGTGCTGGATGAAAAAATTCAATATAGCCTACACTATTCTTATTGGTTAGTTTTACGTATGGTTCCATAGTTTTTATAATAATCCGAATTGGTTAAAATGATGATTTAAATGTTTACGTTCTAATAAGTATGATTCATATTTGTTTAATTCACCAAAAACTAAATTCTTTAATTTAGCTTCAGGATGTTCTTTAAAATAGTCTAAATATTCTTGTCTTGCTTCTACAAATTTCGAAATAGCTTCTGCCAAACTATCGTACTGTAAATCTGCTAGTTCGCCTTTCTTAAGTTGTGGAAAATGTGATTCTTTAGGAAACGGTTTGTAGTTGTATAAGCTATTATGAACTTTCTCTAAAATGTTTTCTGGTGTAGCCACTTCAAAATCTTGAATCTCTCCCGAAGCAATTCGGTAAGTATATTCTAAATGCTCTATCATATGTTGAGGTGTCATTATTCCCCAACTCGGTTTAGTATCCTCAGAAAGCTTATTTAAACAGTCTTGAATTTTATCTTCAGTCATTTCGACTAAAGTTGTCTGTTTCTTTTGTACCATCGTTAGTACAGTAGCTAATGCGACCAGTTCGTCGTCTGCATCAAATATTTCAGCAAACCATTTCACAATACCACTAGGATGCTCTGCAGATGCAACATCGCGATCTACTTTTTGTTTACATGTCAATCGCACATAAATGGTATCATTATGATACAATGGACGTAAGAACCTACAGTCTTCTAACCCGTAATTTGCAGAGACAGGTCCTTTATTTGGGTACACAAACAATCCTGCTGCAGCTGAAATAATAAAATAGCCATGTGCTGTTCTTTTTTCAAAAATACTCCCATCTAGTGATGTGATATCTGTATGCGCATAGAAATGATCCCAAGTCACATTTGCGAAACTTATAATATCAGAATCTGTAATTGTACGCTTATGCGTTTTCATTGACATTCCAGATTGGATGTCTTCCCAATGGTATTTAAATGGATGTTGTTCTGCTTCTTTATATTTTGCATTGGGTTGATAAATACCAGTAATTTCAGTAATCGTAGTTGGAGAACCTTGAATTGCTGTGCGCTGTAAATAGTGTTTGATGCCTCGCATCCCTCCCATTTCTTCTCCACCTCCTGCTCGTCCTGGTCCGCCATGTACTAAACTTGGTAAAGGTGAACCATGACCTGTACTTTCTTTAGCGCTTTCTCTGTTAAGCACTAGAATTCTTCCATGATGAGATGCTGCATTAACGACATAATCTTTCGCAATCTTATCGTCATTAGTCGCAATTGATGATACTAAAGACCCTTTACCCATTTGTGCAAGTTGAATGGCTTCATCTAAGTTTTTATATGGCATAATGGTACTTACAGGACCAAAAGCTTCACGTTCATGAATAATAGTATTTTGGAATGGATGATCTGCTCGTAATAAAATAGGGCTAATAAATGCACCCTTTTTAGCATCAGCACCAATTGTTTCTATACTATCTAAATTACCATATACAATTTTTGCTTCTTTAGCTAAATCATTTACCGAATTTCTAACAGCTTCAACTTGTTGATGACTCACTAAAGAGCCCATTCTTACCTCTTTTAATCTTGGATCGCCTATTGTTACTTTATCTAATGCTTTACCTAAAGATATCTGAACATCTTCAACTAGTTTTTCAGGAACAATTATTCTTCGGATTGCTGTACATTTTTGTCCAGCTTTAACAGTCATTTCTTTTCGAACTTCTTTAATAAAAAGATCAAACTCTGGTGTTCCAGGCACGGCATCTTCTCCTAAAATTGAGGCGTTTAACGAATCGGCTTCCATAGTAAAAGGTACAGATTCTTGAATAAGCCTTGGGTGAGCTTTTAACAATCTGCCTGTAGCAGCAGATCCAGTAAATGTGATTACATCCTGAGATTCGACAGTATCTAAAATGGTTTTAACCGTTCCGTTGATGATTTGTAAAGCGCCTTCAGGTAAAATTCCTGAAGCAATAATTTCTCTAGCAACAGCTTCAGCTAAATATGCTGAAGAAGGTGCTGGTAAAACTACAGCAGGCACTCCAGCCATCCAATTGACTGCACATTTTTCAAGCATGCCCCAAACTGGAAAGTTAAAGGCATTAATATGCACAGCAACTCCTCTTTTGGGTACCATAATATGATGCGCCATAAAGCGTCCGCCACGAGATAAATCGATAGCATCACCTTCTACGTGGTACGATTGGTTAGGGAATAATTTTCTAAGAGATGCGTTAGCGAAAAGGTTTCCGAAACCTCCTTCAATATCAATCCAACTGTCAATTTTGGTCGCTCCTGTTCTATAGCTTAATTCATAAAAAGCAGCTTTCTTTTTAATCAGATAAAATGCTAGTTTTTTAAGCATATTTCCACGCTCTTGAAACGTCATTTTACGAAGGACATCACCTCCTGTTGTTCTTCCATACTGAAGAATTTCTGGAACATCTAGACCTTCAATAGCAACACTAGTAAATGCTTCTCCTGTTACAGCATCTAATATTGGTATTCCTTCTTCTTTTCCTGTTGTCCAGTTTCCTTGGACATAATGTTCTACTTTTTTCATAATTAAACGCGTTCTATAATTGCTGCATATCCTTGTCCGACTCCAATACACATGGTAATTAATGCATACTGCTTATTTTGTTCTTGTAGCTCTATAGCTGCCGAAAGTGCTATACGTGCACCTGTCACTCCTAGTGGATGACCAATTGCAATTGAACCTCCATTTGGATTTAATCTTGGGTCATCGTCTGCAATTCCCCACGCTCTAGTACACGCCAAAGCTTGAGCTGCAAAGGCTTCATTAAGCTCTATGATATCTATATCATTCATGGTTAATCCAGCTTTAGCCAGAGCTTTATTTGACGCCTCGACTGGACCAATACCCATGATTCTTGGCTCTACACCAACCACAGCAGAACTTACTATTCTAGCTAATGGTTTTAGATTATATTTTTTAACCGCATCTTCAGAAGCAATGATAGTTGCAGCAGCACCATCATTTAATCCTGATGAATTTCCTGCCGTTACACTTCCTCCTTCTTTTTTAAAGGCTGCTCTTAATTTTCCTAAAACTTCAAGAGATGTTGTTGGTTTGACGAACTCATCTTTTGAAAATTGAATTGGGTCTTTCTTACGTTGCTGAATTTCAACTGTGACAATTTCTTTTGCTAAGCGTCCGTTTTCTTGTGCTCTAGTCGCTTTCATTTGACTCCAATATGCAAATTGATCTTGGTCTTCTCTGGAAATATTATACTTCTCTACTAAGTTTTCAGCAGTATTCCCCATACCATCTGTACCATATAACTCTTGCATTTTTGGGTTGATAAAACGCCATCCAAAAGTAGAATCATACATTTTTGAATCACCTCCAAATCCCGTTGAAGGTTTTGCAATAACGTAAGGGCCACGTGTCATATTCTCTACGCCACCTGAAATAAAAAGATCACCATCACCAGCTTTAATAGCACGATTGGCATGAATAATTGCGGATAACCCAGAACTGCATAAGCGATTCACGGTTTCACCAGGCACTGTAAATGGCAATCCTGCTAATAAAGAGGACATTCTTGCAACGTTACGATTATCTTCACCAGCTTGGTTGGCGCAGCCCATAATGACATCGTCGTAAGCTACTTTTGGAATGCTTGGATTACGTTTTACAATTTCTGAAATGACCAATGCACCTAAATCGTCTGTGCGAACAGCAGATAATGTGCCTTTGTAGTTTCCTATTGGAGTTCTTACTCCGTCTATGATGTATGCTTCTTTCAATTTAATTTAGTTTTATTGGTGATAATGTTTCTGGAAAAATAATCTTCCATTGTTCATCATAAATGGAAGAATAAGTAATCTCTATCTTAATTCTTTTGTTTAACCAATCCCTTAATCGTAAATGCTTTTGGTCAAAATTCTCAGCGTCTTGTTTTAATCGAAGTAAATATCGAGTCTCTTTTTCAGTAATTAACATTCCTTTTCTAATCGAAGAATGTGATATACTTTGGGAATTTAAAATAGTATCTTGTTTCAAAATGACTTCAGTATAAAAGTCATTTATATCATACCCTTTGTAAACACTATCTTTATAATGAATTTTAATTTCATTTATAAAGCCAGGTCCAATACCATTATTTTCAAGAATGAAGCTATAATCACCACCTAATTGAGTATTTCCAATTTCAAAATATGGCAACACACTTGTATATTGTTGCTTTTTAATTAATGAGGTTTGATAAAAAAACACATACAATGTAGCAAGACTGATTACAAAAGCTAGCCCACTCATTAATTTGTCTGGCTTTAATTTGATTTTTTGTTTCATTCTTCCCAATCTTTTTGAGTTCGATAAACAACACCTTTAAAAAGTGCGACCAATTCATCTCCTCGTTTGACTTCAATAATATTGAAGCCTAATTTATTTTTTACGTTTTCTATGACTGATTCTGCCACCAAATAATCACCTTCGTTTAAAGCTTCAATATGATTAATACTTGTTTCAATAGACACTGCATATTTTCCATGTGTATTGGCAGCAAAACCAAAAGCTGTATCTGCTAAAGTATAACTAATACCTCCATGTGCATAATTCATACTGTTGAGCATGTCTTTTCTAATGGTCATGGCGACTTTACAACGCCCTAATTCACATTCTAAAATCTCAATTCCCATCCATTGGCTGAACGCATCCTGAGATAACATTTTATATGGAATAGCTTCGCCTTTCATTAATAGAATGTTTTGTTTTCTTTTTTCATTTTGCGTAATAGCGGACTGCAGCGATAACGATCTTCGTGGTATTCGTTATATAGTTTATCCATTTGATTAACACACCAATCGATGCCTTTTTCGTCTGCCCAAGCTAATAGGCCTTTTGGATAATTAACCCCTTTGGTCATGGCGTTATCGATATCTTCTGCTGATGCGATGTTTAAGAACAAGGCATCTGCGGCTTCATTAATAAGCATGACCAATACGCGATTGAATATTTGTTCCGAAAGCGACGTCTCGACTGCGCTCGACGTGACAGAATCATTATCAACTCTCTTTCCATTTTCGTCATAATCATAATAGCCTTTACCAGATTTTCTTCCAAGATAACCAGCTTCTGAAAATCTTTTTTGGGTAAAACTTGGTTTGTATCTAGGATCGAAATAAAAAGCTGTAAAAACTGTTTCGGTGACTATGTAATTAACGTCGTTTCCTATAAAATCCATCAACTCAAATGGTCCCATTCTAAATCCACCCACGGTCTTCATCGCATTATCAATCGTTGCAAAATCAGCAATCCCTTCTTCATAAATTCTTAATGCTTCTCCATAGAATGGTCTTGCGACTCTATTGACAATAAACCCTGGTGTATCTTTAGCAACAGCGACGACTTTCTTCCAATCTGAAATTGTTTGGATTGATTTTTCAAGAACCGCTTTAGATGTTTGAATCGCAGGAATGACCTCAACCAACTTCATTAAAGGCGCTGGGTTGAAAAAGTGAATTCCGACACAGCGTTCTGGTTTTTGAAGCGCTGCAGCGATGGATGCTATTGATAAACTAGAGGTGTTTGATGCGATAATACAATCGTCAGCGACATAGCTTTCTAATTCTGAAAAGACTTTTTTCTTAATGTCCAAATTTTCAATAATGGCTTCAATAGTTAAATTAGAATCAGATAAATCTTTTAAATTATTAACATAAGAAATGTTATTTTGAATTCTATCTTTTTCTGAAGTATCAATACGTCCTTTTTCAATTAAACGCGATAAGATTTTTTCAAGACTTGCTTTTGCCTTATCTAATGCTACTTGGTTGGTGTCGTATAATTTCACTATACAACCAGCAGTTGCAGCTACTTGTGCAATACCACTTCCCATGGTTCCACTTCCTATTATTCCTATATTCATTTTTTTTGTTTTTATGTTCATTTTGTCTTGAAACAAAACGAACCAAAAATTCAAGTTGAAAGTGAGGAATTTTCAATCTCTTATTGAGCTTGAAAACCAAAAATAAAATCTAAATTTCTTCCAAGGCTTCAGAAATTCTTAACGATTTGATTTTTATATTCTTCATTTCAACATTTATTTCAATGCTTCACATTGATTTAGTCTTAAATCTTAAAGCGAAGCGCTCTAATTTCTATATTCTTTATTTTCCTTTAAATTCTGGCTTACGTTTTTCTATAAATGCAGCTACACCTTCTTTATAATCTTCACTTTGTGCGGCTTCTATTTGCAGTTTAGATTCTAAAGCTAATTGTGATTCTAAATCATTGCTCATTGATTGATTAAATAATTCCTTAATTAGACCTAACGCTTTAGTTGGCATATTTGCCAGTTTTATAGCAAGTTTATTAACGTCTTCTTCAAAACTTTCTAAAGGAATCATTTTATAAATCATCCCTAAACGTTCAGCTTCTTCAGCACCAATTTTATCCCCTAGCATTGCTAGAGCTAATGCTTTTTGAAATCCGATGAGTCTAGGCAAAAAGAATGTTCCTGCGCTGTCAGGTACTAAACCAATCAAACTAAAGGCTTGTATGAAGCTCACTTTTTCATGTGCTACAACAATATCGCAAGCTAATGCAATATTTGCTCCAGCGCCAGCAGCCACGCCATTAATAGCACCAATAACTGGTTTTTTTATGGCGCGAATTCTTGTAATAATTGGATTGTAATGTTCTTCTAATATTTTTTTGAATCCAGGGTTTAATTCTGGATCTGTGACTTCTTTTAAGTCTTGTCCAGCACAAAACGCTTTACCATTTCCTGTAAGCACAATGGCTCTAACATTATTATTAGTTTCACAATCATCTAATATTTTTTGTAGACTTAACGCCATTTCACGATTGAAACTATTAAACACTTCTGGTCTGTTGAGCGTGATATACGCTACTTTGTTTTCAATTTTAAGCTGAATGCTTTCCATATATTTTTTTTATTGTGGATTCCGCATCAAGTGCGGAATGACAAATTCTTCAATTCAAATTTTATGTCAACCTTTAGTAGGTCATTTTTTTTCATGCTTTTGCATGATACTTTTATTTCAATTTCGCGTTAAGGATTGAGGCTTTGTTGGAGCTCCTTGAAAAGAGCGACTGCCGAAAGCCTGACCCTTGGGTAACGCTATACTTATTTTAAACATTTAAAATAGTCGAATGGCTCTAAGCAATCATCGCACTGAAATTGTGCTTTGCATGCCGTTGAACCAAACTGACTGACTAATCGTGTGTTTGTTGAACCACAATTAGTACATTTTACGATGCGTTTTCCGTGAAGCAAAACGTCTTTATCGGCTTCGGCACTCAAAGGCGCAGCTATACCGTAATCTTCTAAAGCTTTTCGTCCTTTTGGGGTAATCCAATCGGTTGTCCAAGCTGGTGACAGGATTAATTCAATTTCTGAATTATAACCTGCTTCTTTTAGTGCTTTTTTAATATCATCACCAATCACATCCATAGCAGGACAACCACTATAAGTTGGTGTTATTTGCACTTTTACAATATTATTTTCGATGACAGCAGAACGCACAACACCCATTTCCATAATTGACAATACTGGAATTTCAGGGTCTGAAACTTGCTCCAGAATTGGAATTAGTATTTGATCGATATGCTGTTCTGTTGTTGTCATATTTTGAGCCTTCTCTAGCACATTCGAAGAGACCAACTCTTTCGTATTAATTTATTACCATTCCATATTTGGATAAGTACGTTGCATATATTGCAAATCAGACAATAAGTACCCTAAATGCTCTGTGTGAACACCTTGCTTCCCTCCTTTTTGGAAATATTTTGATTCTGGTGTTTTTAGACTAGCTTCATGTAATAGCTCAGAAACTTTAGTGTAATATGTTTCTTTTAGTTTGATTACATCGACGCCAATACCTTCTTCAACCATTTGTTTATCAGCTTCGGTTTGATGAAATAATTCGTCTGTGTAAGTCCATAAACCATCAATCGCGTCTTGCATTTTTTGATGACTTATTTCTGTTCCGTCTCCTAATCTTTTAATCCAATCTGAAGAAAAACGCAAATGATAACTCACTTCTTTAATGCATTTATTTGCTATAGCTGAAAGCGTTACATCTTTACTTTTCTGTAATTCGTTTAAAAACAACATATGATACATATCAAACAAAAACTGGCGTGCCATGGTATAAGCAAAATCTGTATTAGGTTGTTCCACTAACAAAACATTTACATACTCACGCTCTTTTCGAAGCATGGCAATATCGTCTTCTGTTCGGCCATCACCTGCAACTTTTGAAGCATATTGATAATAACTACGCACTTGACCAAATAGGTCTAGTGATATATTTGTACAAGCAATATCAGTTTCAAGGCTTGGTCCATGACCGCAAAGTTCTCCTAATCGTTGACCGAGAATTAGACTATTGTCTGCTATTCCGAGGATGTATTTATATAAATTTTCGTTTTTCATTTTAATTATTTCATTTGATGAGATCCTGAATCCAATTCAGGATAACAAACCAAAGATTTATTACATGTATTTTACTTCGTCTGGTAAATCGTAAAATGTTGGATGACGATAGATTTTATCTTGAGCAGGTTCGAATAATTCACCATTATGCTCAGGATTAGATGCTGTAATATTTTTAGATTCTACAACCCAAATACTTACACCTTCATTACGTCTTGTATAGACATCGCGTGCATTTTCTAAAGCCATGTCTGCATCTGCAGCATGAAGACTTCCAAAATGACGATGTTCTAATCCGTTTTTACTTCTTACGAAGACCTCCCAAAGTGGCCAGTTTTTTGTTGCCATAATTTCTAATGCCTGCGAAAGCAGGTATCTTGTTAATTCTATTTCTATTTTTTATTTTTATCTCTATTTATTTTGGCTTGAATTTTTGCTTCGCAAAGCTTCTTCTACATTGCCTTATTTAATTTTCTATCAGCTTGCTTTTCGGCATGTGCCATAGCTGCATCACGAACCCATTCTCCGCGTTCCCATGCACCAACTCTAGCTTTCATACGTTCTTTATTACATGGTCCATGACCTTTAACGACTTGCCAAAATTCGTCCCAATTAATCTCACCAAAATCGTAGCTTCCTTTTTCTTCATTCCATTTTAATTCAGGATCAGGAATGGTGAGTCCAATTAAATCAGCCTGAGGTACTGTTTGATCTATAAACTGCTGACGTAATTCATCATTAGATTTACGTTTTAGTTTCCATTTCATAGATTGCTCTGTATGTACAGATTCAGCATCCGTTGGACCAAGCATCATTAAAGAAGGCCACCACCAGCGGTTTAAGGCATCTTGTGCCATCTCTTTTTGTTCAGGTGTTCCGTTTGCCAATTTAATCATGATTTCATAGCCTTGACGTTGATGAAAACTTTCCTCTTTACACACACGAATCATCGCTCTTGCATAAGGTCCGAAAGACGTATTACACAATGGCACTTGATTAATAATCGCTGCACCATCAACCAACCAACCAATTGCGCCCATATCTGCCCAAGTGATTGTTGGGTAGTTAAAAATACTCGAATACTTCGCTTTACCAGAATGCAATTGCTCGTACAATTCTTCACGAGAAACCCCTAAAGTTTCACAGGCTGAGTAGAGGTATAATCCATGTCCAGCTTCATCTTGCACTTTTGCCAAAAGCGCTACTTTTCGTCGTAATGAAGGTGCTCTGGTAATCCAGTTTCCTTCTGGAAGCATGCCTATAATTTCGGAATGTGCATGTTGAGATATCTGTCTAATGTGTGTTTGACGATATTTTTCTGGCATCCAGTCTTTAGGTTCAATTTTTTCGTCACGTGCAATACGTGCTTCAAATTGTTCTTCAAGATTTTTTATTTGTTCTTCACTCATAATTTAAAGCTTTAAGCTATTTGTTTTAGGCTATACACCTAAAGCAATTGGTTATTTGCGTTAAGGATTGCAGCGGCATCCTTTTTTTACTGGATTCTTGCACAGGCAGGAATGACAGTACAAAAAGATACAGCGGAAAGCCTGACCCTTTAGGGTAACGCCCATATTTTAAACGTCAAAATTGACGACTACTTTTTCACTTGTTGGAACCGCTTGACAGCTCAATACAAAATTTTGAGCCACTTCCTTTTCTTCAAGTGCATAGTTAATTTTCATCTTTACCGATCCCTCAACCACTTGGCATTTGCAGGTGCTACAGACACCTCCTTTGCAGGCGAAAGGCAAATCGGCTCCAGCATTTAGAGCGCCATCGAGGATATTATCTGAATCCTCATCCATAATAAAATGGAACTCTGTTCCGCCATCAATGATAGTCACTTCAGTTCCATCAGCTTTTTCTTCAAGAACCTCAGCGATATGTTTATTTTCCTCTTCTGAACTTCCAGAGAAGAATAACTCGTAATGTATTTTTTCTTTATCTAATCCTGCTGCTTGCAGCTCGTCACGAATTAAGAAAATCATGTCTTGAGGTCCGCAAATAAAAGCGTGATTAGTATCTTCGATATCAATAAATGTTTTGGTAAGAACGGCTAGTTTCTCTTTATCAAATCGTCCGTTTAAAAACGGAATGTCTCGTTGCTCTTTAGTCAAGAAATAGAAGACTTGAAACCTTCCAAAAAACTCATTTTTAAGCTGTTCTATCTCCTCTTTAAAGATAATAGATTTCACTCTACGATTCAAGTAAAACAATTTAAAAGTGCTCTTAGGCTCGCTAATTAAATGTGTTTTAATGATGGATAACATAGGCGTGATGCCACTACCAGCAGCAAAGGCGATATGATTTTTAGCAACTTCTGGCTCACATTTGACATAAAATTCGCCATGAGGTGGCATAACTTCGAGTGCGTCGCCTTTTTTAAGTTCATTAAATGCGTAATTAGAAAACACGCCTTGACGAATTGTTTTAACAGCCACCTTCCATTCATTATCTAGAGGACTCGTACACAACGAGTAACTTCTTCGAATATCTTCGCCATTTATTTCTTTACGAAGCGTTAAGTGTTGCCCTTGAATAAACTTAAAGGTTTCTTTTAAATGCTCAGGAATATCGAAAGTGATGACGACTGTATCTTTAGTTTCCTTATAGATATCTGCAACTTTTAAACTATAAAAATCTGCCATATTGAGTTTAAATCATTTTAACTAACACTTGTTAGTTTGAATGACAAATTTACGAAAATATTTGAAACTATTTACTTATTCCTTGGATTAAGACTTTGCTTAAACTTTGTGCTAATTGGTCTTGGTTTAAATCTTCTTTTTTTGGGATCCAAATATAAAGTGAGCGTAGTGTTGAAAGCATTGAAAACAACATGACATCTGGATTATCGTTTAAGATTTCTTTATTTATTATTCCTGCTTTAATAATATTTCTGAAATTATCTTCGTAGTCTGTTCTTAATTTTAAATAATAATTTAACTGATCTTCAAGATGCATCCAATCGTTATTTAAGGATGCCATGCCATAAATGTTTTGACTAGAAATTTTTATATGTAAGGCAATTATTAAGCTTAATTTATTTAGACTACTTTCATTTAAAGCCTTAATGATTTCCATACCATCTGTAAATTCTTCAGCGAGTGAAATAATAATTTCTTTAAGGATTTCCTGCTTAGAGTTGATGTGATTATAAAGACTTGCAGCTTTTATTCCCATTGCAGTAGCAAGGTCTCGCATGGTTACAGCACTATAACCTTTCTCTTTAAAAAGCTTAGCTGCAGTTTTTATGATTTCGTCTTTACGTGTTTCTGCTTTCATTTACAATTTTATTCTATGCAGTTCATCGACTTTCGAGATGGACGTTTCATTATATTGAAGTGTCCATCCTAAAGAATTGGTAAGAATATAAAATTTAGACAGTTCACTTATCAATCTATTTTTAGCATTCTTTTTTAAATCTGAAGCTTCCAATTTTTTTATTAACGATGCCTTGACCGTCTCTTTAATATCGTTATAATCTTGAGCTTCAAAAGGATTAAAAAAGTCGGATTGGATATCGTAATATTCTAAATCTGGACTTATATTAATTTCCTCTTGAGGCACACTAAGAATGGTTAATGTTTTATTAAGCTTATCGACTTTAAATTCTATTTTACTTAAATCATAAGCAATAGTTACTTTGGCATTCACAACCACTAATGCTTTTTTATCTGAAGTAAAATACGCTCCAAAAATTTCTTTAGAATTCTTGTAATTAAAAACTTCACTAAAATGCCCTTCTGTAACCACAAGCTTACCTACATTATTAATTTGCTCTTGAATTAATGTGGAGCTTTCTTGAAGCACTATTTTATGCTCTTGTGCTTCTCCACAATATTTAAACGTAAAAAGAACGACTAAAGTAATAATGACACCAAAAAGAATTTTACGCATGTTTCAATTTTTAGGTAAGTTATAAAAATTGAACTAAATAATGTTATTCTTCTTTGCTTTTTGAACAGCTTCTAGCTTGTTATGTACTTGTAGTTTTTTATAAATATTCTCAATGTGTTTTCTAACTGTTCCTACTGATAAAATTAAGTTGGCAGCAATTAAATTATAGCTTAATCCTTTACTCAACTGTTCTAAAACTTCAACTTCTCTGTTGGTAAGTTTAATTTCTTCCTTTTCGGAAGTATTTTCAATTTCCATAGGATTGCGAAGCAATTTCAATGTTTTTAAAGCGATAGAAGGATTCATTGCTGCACCGCCATTTAAAGTTTCAAGAATACCTTTATGTAATTCTTTAGGATTAATTTCTTTTAACAAATAACCATCTGCTCCCGCTTTTATGGCATTAAAAATATTCTCGTCGTTATCAAAAACCGTTAACATAATTATTTTAATATGAGGATATTTTTGCTTGACAATTTCTGTGGTTTCAATGCCATTAAGAATTGGCATTTCTATGTCCATTAAAATTAAATCTAAGTTATGATTTTCCTGAAGTTTTGCGATGAGTTCTGAACCATTTGACGCTGAGAACTTATAATTTAAATCTTCAAAAAAAGATAGTTTTTCTTTAACTGTATTAATTAGAAAAGAATTATCGTCTACTATAGCTATTTTAATATTCATGACAAAGATTTCTACTAATTTAAAAATTTTATAAGTCTTAAGTAATACGACAAACTACGTATTTAATAATTTTTCGACCTTAATTGTTGTGCCAGCATTAGGTACAGATTCTATAAAAATTTGAGCATCAATATCGTTTGCTCGTTTTTTCATATTATTAATTCCATTTCCGCGTTTGGTATGTTCTAAATCAAAACCTTTTCCATTATCTAAAATAGAAATACTTAATTTATTTTTTATGGTATTGATATAAACTTCAATTTTTGAAGCTTCAGCGTATTTAATGGCGTTATTTATAGCTTCTTGAATGATTCTGTAAAAATTCATACCATCTACTGATGTGAGTTTAAGTTCTTCCTTAGTGTTTTCTTCAGCTTTAAACTCAAATTTAATGGCTTCTGAAACTAAATTCGCTTGATCTACAAAATTCGAAATTCGAGATTGCAAGTCTTCAAAAGTAATTTCACTTTTATTCATCGCCCAAATGGTGTCTCTCAGCTCATAAATTGTAGATTTAGTAAATGAACTAATTGTACTTAGTTTTGCATCTAATTTTTTAGGCAGTTCAAAACCATATTTTAGGTTGTCTATTGAAGAAATTATAAAAGTGAGTTGTGCGCCAATGTTATCGTGCAAATCTCTTGAAATCCTTAAGCGTTGTTCTTGCAAGCGGTTTTGAGTCTCAATTTTGGCCAGCGCATCTTTTAGCGCATTCTCTTTTTGAAGTTGTTTGTTTTTTAATTTTTGTTGATTGTAGAATAAATAGCCTAGAAACCCTAAAATAAGTGCTAAAGTGATTAACCCAAATATTTGATATTTACGCTGTTGCAATGTTAAATTTTGCTCGGCTATATTGGTGCGTTGCGTTAAAATTTCTCTTTCTTTTTTTTCGGTTTGATATTCAATTTCTAATTCGGCTATTTTACTATTAGTCGCTACATTTGTAACACTATCTTTTAGTTTATTAAAAATGATGATATACTTTAAGGCATTCTTGTAATCTTTTAAAGAATCATAGCTTTTATACAAATATTCGGCTGCATACTTTTTTAGAGGATAGTATTTATAATCGCTAGATAATGTATAGGCTTCGTCAAATTGATTAGCGGCTTTTGAAAATTCTTTTTTTGCGAAAAACAAATCCCCTAAATAAAGCTTAGAGTCTGTAACACCATAAATATCATTTCTTTTTTCTCTAATTCGTAATGAGCTGTCTAAATACTTTTCGGCAAGAATAAATTTTTTAGTATTTAAATATACATTAGCAATATGTGAATAATTAAAAGGAATGCTAATACTGTCTTTAATAATTTTTCTAAACCTTAGAGACTTATTATGATAGTATAGTGCGCTATCCCATTGCTTTTTCATGCCATGTAAAACTCCAAAATTATCGTACGACTCATATAAATTGGTGGACGCGTCTTTGTTGTTTTTTAAAATATTAATTCCTTTTTGCAAATAAGCAAATGCTTTTTCAAAATCTCTATGTTTTAGTTTCCAACCTAAATCGCTATAGAGCTTACCCACTTTAATTTGCGCGCCAAGGTTTTCATATATTCTAATCGCATTTAAAGATAAGCTTAATGCTTCTTCGTTTTTAGATGTAAAATGCAATGCTAATATTTTCTGACTTAAAGCATCAGCAAGCAGCAGACTGTCGTTTAACTCTTTGGAGAGTAATATTGCTTTGTCTGCAAGTTTCTCAAAAACACTAATATTCTTTACTGCTTCATCATAAGGAATATTAATAATTGCTTTAATTTGATCCTCTTTTGGTATATTAGAAATAGAAATTGAAAAGCTATCTAACGACAATTTTTCTTGAGCAAGACTTGAGAAAAAAAAGCAAAAAATTAAAACCGTAAAAAAATGTTTTTTTAAAATCACTTCACCAAAATAATTAGGAATTTAAAAGATAGTAATATATTATTTTACTTCAATAGTAAAGCATAAAAAAAGCATCTATAACAAAAGCTTAAATGAATAAGATTGTCGTCGATGCTTTGATATATTTGATTAATAGCAATATGAATGTAGTATAAAAAATTAATTTACAACTAATTTTTCGACAAAACGATTCCTAAAAAAGATTAAGCGTAATAAAACTAAATATTACGCTCAATCAACAAATCTCAACAACAAGATTATGCCTTATTGAGATTTTAAGCTGCAGTTACTCTTAAAAATAACTGAAACTACTCTTATTTTTAGTTCGTTTGTTTAAGTTATTTGTTTGTTAAGGTCAAATGAACCATCAGTAATGTTTTTAACAGAATTATCTCCACCAACATTTTTACACATAAAATTAAATGTTCCTTTAACTTTAGTATCTGTTTCTTCCGAAATATTAATTTCACCTAGCACAGAATCTTCATATGGTGATTGCCATATTTCTGTAGTAGGACTTGAAGGGTTAGAAACATCTGTTTCAGAATAAGACGCAGAAATATTAATATTAGCTCCAGAAATCTCATAGGTTCCTACACCTTCATAACCAAAAATTGTGATAGTGATGGCCTCACCAGAACTGTTAGAGCCAATAATTACTAGATTTTGTCCTGAATTAGCAACAGTAGCAGAAGATGATATCTCCATAGAGTTAAAATCAGAACCATCAACTTTAGCATTAATTGTCCCTGAAGCAGCACTTCCTCCACTTCCTCCATCGTCATCTTTAGAACATGATGATAACGAAACTAATGATAAGGTCATCACTAATAACATAAATTGTTTTAAATTTCTCATTGTTGAATATTTTATTGATTTATAATGGGTCAAAACTGCAACAAAATCGAAATGCAAACAATACGATGAATTACGTATATTTAGAATACGATATGAGAAAATTTAGATTGAAGGTCTTTTTGCTTCTGCTTTAATTGTTGAATAAATTGTAGATGAGCCTCCGATTTTAAATTAAAAGGCTTATGCTGAATTCCTTTTTGAATAGACTCAACATCGCTCATTATTTTTTGAGCTTCGGAAGAAATCCAGACGCTTTGAAACTTCTCCCAAATATAATTAACAGCCACATCGTTAGGGTGAATCATGTCCTCTTTATAAAAACGATAATCACGAAGTTCATCCATCATAATTTCATAAGATGGGAAATAATGAAGACCTCTCGACTGCGCTCGAAGTGACAATAATTGATGAATTGCTGTAATTAAATGGGCTTTACTTCTCGTATTTTCTACAAAGCCATCTTTTAAATGACGAACAGGAGAAACCGTAAAAACAATAGACGCTTTACTATTCACTTCTCTGATTTTAGAAGTAATACTTTGAAGCAACGCAATAATCTCATCAACTGAAAGTAATTCTTTAATAAATTGTTTTTGGGGAACTTTATGGCAATTGGCGACACTAAAGCCACTTTTAATATGTTTATAAACCCATGCTGTCCCTAAAGTAATGACAATATGTGTTGCGCTAAGAATTTGGTGGTTAGCGGATTTAATTTGTGTATTCAAGTGCTGCAGAAGCTCATCCTTTGAACTGCTGCTTAATTTTGAATGCGCTTCAAAACAATGCCATTGTTCGTTATGAAAAAAAACATCTTCTTCTGAATATACTTTTCCTTCTATGGCGTTTGTAATTAAACATTCTAAAGCTTTAGGGTGAAAAAGAATACCTAGAGGATTTAAGACATTTTGAAACTTATAGTACTCTATTTTTTTTCCTATATTTTCTACAAAGCAAGAACCTAATAAAAGAATATTTGAATGATAATCTATTAGATTATTTAACTGTTTTTTTAATGGTATTTGCGTTTGAAGTTTCAAAATTTACTTTAAATAGTCTTTTGCTGCTTCTAAGGCTTCATCAATACCTTGTGGGTTTTTCCCTCCAGCAGTTGCAAAGAAAGGCTGACCTCCTCCTCCTCCTTGAATATGTTTTCCTAAGTCTCTAACTACAGTTCCAGCATTTAAACCTTTTTCTGCTACTAATTCTTTAGAAATGTAGCAAGACAGAATTGCTTTTCCATTGATTTCTGCACCAAACAATAAAAATAAATTTTTATACTGACTGCCTAGCTCAAAACAAACATCTTTTATTCCTGAAGCATCTAAGTCCAATTTTTTAGCCAAAAATTGAATGCCATTAATTTCAGCTAATTCGCTTTTAAGTTCCGCTTTTATATTTTTGGCTTTGTCTTTTAATAAGCTTTCAATTTGTTTTTTAAGGGCTACATTTTCGTCTTGAAGATTTTGTAAAGCCTTAACAGGCTCTTTGGCATTATTTAGCAAGTCTCGCATTTCAAAATAAGCTCTATTATTTTCGAAATAAAAATCCTTAACAGCATCATTCGTTATCGCTTCAATACGACGAATTCCAGCAGCAACAGCACCTTCAGAAACAATCTTAAAATGCCAGATATCTGCTGTGTTTTTCACGTGAGTTCCACCACATAATTCTATAGATTGTCCAAAACGAACAGCACGAACTGTGTCGCCATACTTCTCACCAAACAAGGCCATTGCACCTTCATCTATGGCTTGTTGCATAGGTATATTACGTTGCTCTTGTAAAGGCAATTTCCCTTCAATCCTTCTATTTACAAAATTTTCTACATCGCGTAATTCTTCAACCGTTAATTTAGAAAAATGTGAAAAATCAAAACGCAAGTATTTAGAGTGCACTGCTGAGCCTTTTTGTTCTACATGCTCACCTAAAACTTCACGTAAAGCTTGATGTAATAAATGTGTTGCTGTATGGTTACACTCTGTTCTCCTGCGTTGTTTCCCATCTACAGAAGCTTTAAAGACTTCGTTAATATGCTTAGGTAAATTTTTAGCAAAATGAATAATTACGTTATTCTCCTTTTTAGTATCTATAATATAAATCACATCGCCATGGGCATCTTCCAAATAGCCTTTATCACCAACTTGCCCTCCACCTTCAGCATAAAATGGAGTAATATTAAATACCAACTGATACATTTCGCCATCTTTTTTAGACGTTACTTTTCTGTATCGTGTAAGTTTTACTGAAGCTTCTAAAGTATCATAACCAATAAATTCTTGCTCTTCATCTTCAATTAAAACCGTCCAATCATCTGATTTTAGTTCTGATGCCTGCTTGCCTCTTTCCTGTTGTTCTTGTAACTTCTTTTTAAATTCGTCATCGTTATAAGTAAAGCCTTTTTCACGTAGGATCAGTTCAGTTAAATCTTCTGGAAAACCATAAGTATCTTTTAATTCGAAGACCTTTGAACCTGGAATTTCTTTAGATTTAGAATTTTCTACTATACGATCTAAAAGAATTAAACCTTGATCTAAAGTTCTTAAAAATGAAGCCTCTTCTTCTTTGATTACATTTTCAATAAGTTGTTTTTGTGATTTCAATTCTGGAAATGCCTTTCCCATTCTATTTACAAGCACATCAACTAGTCGATATATAAATGGTTCTTTTTTATCTAAAAAAGTAAAGCCATAGCGTACTGCGCGACGTAAAATTCTTCTAATAACATAACCAGCACCTGTATTACTAGGTAATTGGCCATCTGCAATAGAAAAAGCAACAGCACGTACATGGTCTGAAATGACACGAATAGCCACATCTACCTTATCGTTTTTGCCGTAATTCTTATCTGTTATCGTTTCAATTTCACGTATAATGGGTGTAAAAACATCAGTATCATAATTAGATTGAACACCTTGTAATACCATACATAAACGTTCAAAACCCATTCCTGTATCAATGTGTTTATTAGGCAGACTTTCTAGTGAGCCATTCGCTTTTCGGTTGTATTGCATGAAGACTAAATTCCATATTTCTACCACCTGCGGATGGTCCATATTCACTAAAGACTTTCCATCTACCTTAGCTTTCTCTTCGGCAGAACGAATATCAACATGTATTTCGCTACAAGGTCCGCAAGGGCCTTGATCACCCATTTCCCAGAAATTATCTTTCTTATTGCCTTTTAGAATTCGATCTTCAGAAATGTATTGCTTCCAAATATCAAAAGCTTCCATATCCATTTCTAAATTATCGGCATCGTTACTCCCTTCAAAAACAGTAACATAAAGTATATCTTTATCAATTCCGTAAACATCCACTAACAATTCCCAAGCCCAAGCAATCGCTTCTTTTTTAAAGTAATCACCAAAGGACCAATTCCCTAGCATCTCAAATAAAGTATGATGATACGTATCGTAACCCACTTCCTCTAAATCGTTATGTTTACCAGACACTCTAAGGCATTTTTGAGAATCTGCAAGTCTATTATTTTTGGGTTGGGCATTACCTAAAAAATATTCTTTAAAAGGCGCCATTCCAGAATTCACAAACATTAATGTTGGGTCGTCTTTTAACACCATTGGTGCAGAAGGCACAATACTATGTTTTTTTTGCTCGAAAAAATTTAAAAATTTAGAACGAATATCTTGAGACTTCATCTATATAAAATGATTACAGTTTTTGTTAAATTATATTTATTGCAAAACAATTTTTATCTTTACTCAACATTTTTTTTATAAAGTGTTGGGCAAGTCAACTTTCAATTAAACAACTGTCAAAAATAATGTAATAATATTTTTGTAGGTTTGATCGTTTTAGAATAAAAAATTGAATATGAGTTTTATTCATAATACATGCAAAAATAGTATAAATTAAGTAATGAGTAAGGTAAAATATTATTATGATTCTGAAACTCTGTCTTATAGAAAGATAGAGCGTAAAAAACGAAAGACTTTTAAGTATATTCTTTTGTTTTTATCAGCGTCAGCATTATTTGGTTTCTTCTTTGTTTTTATAGCTAGTCAATATTTTGAATCGCCAAAAGAAAAGGCCTTGAATAGAGAGCTTCAAAATTTAAAACTCAATTTTGAATTATTGAACAAAAAGTTTGATGAAGCTGAAGCTGTACTATCAAGTGTTGAAGACAGAGATAATAATATTTATAGGCATTATTTTGAAGCCAATCCTATTCCAGAAGAGCAACGAAAAGCTGGTTTTGGAGGTGTTAATAGATATAAAGAATACCAAGGTTACGATAATTCTAAACTTATTATAGAAAGTAATAAGCGTATTGACAAGTTACAAAAACGCATTGTAGTACAATCTAAATCCTTAGATGAGATTGCCATTCTTGCTGCAGAAAAAGAAAAATTATTAGCTGCCATTCCAGCTATTCAACCTGTTAGAAACGAAGATTTAACACGTATGGCTTCTGGTTATGGCATGCGAACAGATCCATTTACTAAAGCAAGAAAAATGCATTGGGGAATGGATTTTACAGCACCTCGAGGCACACCTGTTTATGCTGCTGGAGATGGTGTTGTAAAACGTGCTGATGCTAGTGCATCTGGCTATGGTAAACATATTAGAATTGATCATGGTTTTGGTTACATGAGTTTATACGCGCATTTATACAAGTATAATGTGAGAAAAAATCAAAAAATAAAACGTGGTGACTTAATTGGTTTTGTAGGGAGTACAGGACGAAGTGAAGCTCCTCATTTACATTATGAAGTCTTTAAAGACGAGCAGCGCATTAACCCAATAAACTTTTACTATGGTAGTTTAACTGCCGAAGAGTTTAACACCTTATTGGAACATGCATCATTAGAAAATCAATCCTTAGATTAGATGTATTTAGAATTACCCGAAAAACGATATTATGGAATTGGCGAAGTCGCTAAAGCATTTGGTGTTAATACTTCATTGATACGCTTCTGGGAAAAAGAATTTGATGCCCTAAAGCCTAAAAAAAATGCGAAAGGCAATCGTAAATTCACTCCAGAAGATATTAAAAACCTTAAACTCATCTTTCACTTAGTAAAAGAAAGAGGATTTACTTTAGAAGGTGCGAAAATTCATTTAAAAGAAGAAAAACAAAAAACCTTATCTAATTTTGAAATCATTAGTAAATTAGAAGGTGTAAAAGAGCAACTTATTAAAATAAAAGAACAACTTTAAAACCAACTGATTATGAAAAAATGGCTTATTCCATTAATAGTCCTAGGACTTATTGCTTTTGCATTATTTTCTTGGGGAAAGAATTTTAACAATACCGCAGTAAATCTAAAAGAATCTGCTACCAAAACTTGGGGAAATGTTGAAAGTAGTTATCAAAGGCGAAATGATCTTATTGGCAACTTAATTAAAACGGTTCAAGGTGCAGCAGATTTTGAACGTACAACGCTAAGAGAAGTCATTGAAGCACGCGCAAAAGCAACCTCAACGACTATTGATGCTAGTAATTTGACTGCTGAAAATATGGCACAATTTCAACAAGCGCAAAGCGGTTTAAGTGGTGCTTTGTCTAAATTATTAGTTTCTGTAGAACGTTATCCTGAACTTAAAGCCAATCAAAATTTCTTAGAGCTACAAAGTCAATTAGAAGGTACTGAAAACCGAATTAATGTGGCAAGAGACCGTTTTAATGAAGCAGTAGAACCTTACAACAAGCATATAAAAACCTTCCCAAATAGTTTATTAGCTGGGTTTTTAAATTTTGATGCTATGGATTACTATAAAGCTGATCCAGGCAGTGAAAATGCGCCTGATGTTGACTTCGATTTTAAATAAAAATCATGCACTATTGTATTGAGGAATTTTTAAGTACCATTGAAGAACAAGAGGTTGTTGAAGCTATTAGACTGGCTGAAAAAAACACCTCTGGTGAAATTCGTGTACATTTAGAAAACACTTTTAAAGGCGATATTAAGAGTCGTGCTTTAGAAGTGTTTTCTATTTTAAAAATGCATAATACACGATTACAAAATGGGGTTTTAATATATGTGGCTGTTCAAAACAAAGCCTTTGGTATTTATGGAGATAAAGGCATTAATGATCGTGTAACACCTGACTTTTGGATAAAAACAAAAACAATCATTGAAAATCATTTTAAATCTGGAAATTACAAACAAGGCTTAGTCGATGGCATTTTACATGCTGGAGAGCAACTCAAAAAACACTTCCCAATAAGTGGTTCAGATAAAAACGAATTAACTAACAAAATTTCTAAAGGGTAATGTACAAGCCAAAATTCATACTCCTACTTATACTCTGTTTAGTTAGTTTTCAAGCCATTACTGCACAGTTTGATATTCCAAAAACACCTGAATTTCAAACAAGTGTTTATGATTATATTAACCTATTATCATCTACAGAAAAATCTAACCTAGAAAACAAGTTAGTAAAATATTCAGATACTACATCCACTCAAATTGTAGTCGCAATCATTTCAACTACAAAAGGAGAAAACATTATGTACTTAGCTACACAATGGGCTCACAAATGGGGCGTTGGTGGTAGTAAAGAAAAAGATAATGGGATTTTTATTTTACTTGCACGAGACGATAGAAAGATTGCTATTGCGACTGGTTATGGTGTTGAACACCTTTTAACAGATGCTATGTCTAGACGTATTATTGAACGTGACATTATACCTTACTTTAAGAAAAACGATTATTATGGCGGATTAAACAGAGGTGCAGATGCTGTTTTTGAGGTCATGTCTGGAGCATATCAAGGCTCTAGACTAAATCAGCCAAGTGATTTTCCTGTTGGCTTATTATTTTTTATCATCATTATCTTTTTAGTTATCCTTATTGCGATTTCCAAAAAAAGAAATGGCGGAGGAAATGGAGGACATCGATCTGCTGGTCATAGCATCTTAGACGCTATCATCTTAAGCAATTCTGGACGTGGCGGTTACCGTAGAAGCTCTGGAGGTTTTGGAGGTGGTGGCTTTGGCGGAAGCTCGGGCGGCGGCTTTGGTGGTGGCTTCGGCGGCGGCGGTTTTGGAGGTGGAGGCGCTTCTGGCGGCTGGTAATCTACACCAATTTAATCAAAATAAAATACGTCATTCCCGCCTGTTTCTCCTTTTTTACCCAGACTATTAAATTTCCAACTAAACCCAACCATGAAGTACTGCTCTAAGACTTTACTCTGTGAATCCTGAATATAATCTTCTGTTGCAGTACGGCTCGCATTTGTATTTTGTCCTAATAAATCATAGGCTTTTAAAGTAATACTACCTTGGTCTTTTAACACCGAATAAGCCAAAGTAGAATTCCAAAACCAAGCGCTTTTCTGGAAACCATCAGCAACATTGGGATTGTAATTATATTTAATATTATTTCGCCACTCTAACTTTTTAGGTAAAAATGTAGCTGTTTCAATATCTAAAGAGTGATATAAGAAGTCTCTATTCTCAAAAGCATCAATATCATATTTATTTTTAGTAATAGAGATGCTATATCTTGGTTTAATCTCCATAACATCTTTCCATGTTAAGGTTAAGGTTACTCTTGGAGAGATTGAAGTGACATGACTCGCATACTTTACATCATTATTAAAGTTGATGTTTTTATTATAGTTTCCGTAGGCACCAAAACTATACTTAAACGTTCTTAAACTGTCTATTTTATTTTTCTTGCTATAATTAAAACCGCCACCAATTCTTCTTCCTCCATTTACATTTGCATAAGTAGTTTCTCTTACAAAATCTTCATTCACTGTCGTTTTAGAGACAATTTGATTCTTATTAAAACTCGCATTAAAATTAAAATAAAAACCTGTTCCTTTTTGAAAGTCGAAGGCATTATAGCCTGCATACACATTATGTCGTGTAGTGGGTTCTAAATTTGGGTTTCCAACTATCGTATTTAAAGGGTTAGACACATTTAGAAAAGGTTGCAATTGCGATAATTGTGGTGAATCATTACTTAATCTATAATTCATATAAAACGAAGATTTTGGACTAAATCTATAATTAATATATGAACTCATTTCTAAGGCTTTAAAATTGCGTTCAATATTTAAAGCTGGTCTTAAAAAATCTTTATTTTCTAGGGTTCTAAATACATAGTTCGCACCAATTCTTCCTGAAAATTTTTCTTTTCTAATATTTAAAGATATTCCTGGTGTACTCTCCTCATCAATATATTCAAAATCTGTACTTAAATCGGTATTGAATATATCATAGGCATCTGTGACATCATTTCTATCAAATGTACTTTTAACATCTGTTCGTTTATCGCTTTTAAATTCATAATCTAAATTCAAAAAAAGGTTTTTAGCAATTATTGGCAACCTATAAGTAACTTCAGTTGAAAACCTATCAAGCTTGTTTTCTCCATCAGTAAACTGATCTCTAATAATATCTTCTGGAGTATCGCCATAGATATTTGTTTCAGAGTTTAAAAAATCATCGGTTAATGTAGTATTAAACTCATTATTGATTTCAAATTTTATGTAAGCACCATTGCTTCCCATTTTTTTAGTAAGTTCTATTTTATTGCTAAAATTATTTCCTACAGATTCTACAAAAGAAGTAGTGGTTGACTCATTGGTTAACGTATTGAATTCATCTAAAGAGGCTTCATTTCTGTTAAAACGCGTTTCACTTTTAAAGTATCTAAACGAAGGTTCTATATTTATCAATAAAGTTGAATCTATTTCAATATCAAACGCAACATTAGCACTATGACTATCGCTATCATTTTGCGAATTCGAATTTGAATTTGTAAAATAACTCCCATCAGATAAAATATTTTCTCGCTCTGTAATTGTTTCATTATCTGAGCGACTTCCAGAATAAAAATAATCTGCAGAAACATCTACTTTTTCGCTTAGCACATCTGCATAATTTAAACCAGCATTTTTAGAGATTGTAATACCTTCTCCTCCTCCAAAACTTCTTCCATCTATTGAAAAGGATCCATTGCTTGACATAGACATACTGTAGCCTCCACCAAACATTTTACGAATTTCACCAAAGCTAAATCCTGGTGAATTTATATTATTACCACCAACCAAAACACTAACGCGTTGATCATTATCAAAACGATTAAGCATGCCTGCAAATTCATATACTTTTTGTGTTCCTGCTCCTGCTGAAACACGTCCAAAAACCCCTTTATTATTTTCTTCCTTAATGGTAAGGTTAATCGTTTTATTATCCTTATCACCTTCTTCACCAGTGTAGGCCTCAGATTTTGTTTTAGTATCAACGACTTGTATTTTTTCAATGATATCTTTGGTCAAATTTTTAGTAGCTATGGTAGGATCATTTCCAAAAAAAGGCTTACCATTAACTAAAATTTTATTGACTGGTTTTCCATTTACTTTTATGCTTCCATCCTCTTCCACTTCAACACCTGGAAGCAATTTTAATAAATCTTCAACGGTTGCATCTTTCTTCGTTTTAAACGATTTGACATTAAACTCTAAGGTGTCTTTTTTAATGGTGATTGGCGCTTGGGATTTGATAGTTACTTCATCTAAACTATTTGTACTTACTGTAAGTGGTAAGTTATTTAGATTTATTTCTAAAGCACTTAAATCTATCTTTTTATAATAGGTTTGATACCCAACATACGACACAAATAAATTTGCAGTCTTATCTGAAGTTTTCCCCTCTAAAGAAAAGCCTCCATCTTTATCTGAAATAGTATAAGTAATTAAAGCACTATCTTTTACACGCTCTAAATATATGGTTGCAGATTCTAATGGACTCTGGTCTTCTTCAGCAATAATAGATCCAAAAATCTTAAAGTCTTTAGATTGTGAAAACGAAAAAGTTACGCATAAAAGTGCGACGCAGAAAAATAGTTTCTTCATGACTTGATTGATGATTATCAGATCTGTTTAACAACGAAGATAAATTGTTTTTCGTATGAATTTTCTTAAAAAAATGATAAACTTATGTGAAAGGTTTTTTTATTTCTTGCGCATATATACACTTACTGGCACACCATGAAAATCAAAATGCTCTCGCAATTTATTTTCTAAAAAACGCTTGTAAGGTTCTTTTACATATTGAGGTAAATTACAGAAAAAAGCAAACTGTGGTTGAGGTGTTGGCAGCTGCATGATGTATTTAATTTTAACAAATTTTGCTTTGTAAGCAGGAGGCGGCTGATTTTCTATAATTGGCAATAAAACTTCATTTAGAACACTTGTTTTTATACGCTTGCTTCTGTTTTTATAAACCTCAACAGCAGTTTCAATAGCTTTATATATTCGCTGTTTATTCAGCACAGAAATAAATACAATTGGCACATCAACAAAAGGTTCTATTTGTGATTTAATATAGCGTTCAAATTCTTTTATGGTTTTATTGTCTTTTTCAACTAAATCCCATTTATTCACTAAAATCACTATTCCTTTTCGGTTGCGTTCAGCGAGCCAAAATATATTTTGAACTTGACCATCAAAGCCACGTGTTGCATCTAAAACAATAAGACACACATCACTATGTTCAATAGCTCTAACACTTCGCATGACAGAGTAAAACTCTAAATCTTCTTTGACTTTAGATTTTTTACGAATTCCCGCAGTATCAACTAGGTTGAATTCAAAACCAAAACGGTTATATTTTGTATCAATAGAATCCCTCGTCGTTCCTGCAATATCGGTTACAATATATCTGTCTTCTCCAATTAATGCGTTAATAAATGATGATTTTCCCGCATTTGGTCTTCCAACTACAGCAAAACGAGGAAGTGCTTCTTTTACTTCTTCCTCTTCTTGTTCTGGCAAAGCTTCAACAAGTGCATCTAATAAATCTCCTGTTCCGCTTCCATTAATACTAGCAATTGTAAAATATTCACCTAAACCAAGACTGTAAAATTCAACAGCATCTTCGGCACGCTTCCCATTATCTACTTTATTAACCACCAAAAAAACAGGCTTATTCACTTTACGCAATAAGGTCGCAACATCTTCATCCATTCCAGTGACACCAGCCTCAACATCAACCATAAAAATAATAGCATCAGCTTCGTCAATCGCTAATTCTACTTGTTTATCAATTTCGGCTTCAAAAACATCATCACTTCCTTTAACATAACCTCCAGTATCAATAAGTGAAAACTCTTTACCATTCCAATCACTTTTACCATAATGCCTGTCTCTAGTCACTCCACTTACTGCATCAACTATGGCTTCTCTACGCTGAATTAAACGATTAAAAAAGGTTGATTTACCAACATTTGGACGTCCTACTATAGCTACTATATTGCTCATATTTTTTGTTTTAATCTGCATTACATATCCTGTAAGCGTCTGCAAAGGTAGTATTTAGTTATAGAAAAACTGTACATTTAAATATTAAAACATTTTAAAATGTCAATTACAAACGAAATAATACTTAGACCACGTTTTAAATTTGATGTAAATCATGACAATCAAGAACTTTTAGAACTCTTTGAAAACACCAAAAATGCTCAAACCCATTTTATAGTTTCCCGAATAGACGAGCATATTTTTATAAAAATCCCTAAAAAAAATCAACATTTTTGGTCGCCACAATTACATTTAGAAATTAACAAAAATGACTTTAAAAACAACAGTACTATATACGGTTTATTTGGGCCTAACCCAACGGTTTGGACCATGTTTATGTTCTTTCATTTTATAGTTGCAGGACTTTTTATTGGGTTTTCAATTTGGACTTATACCAACTGGTCTTTAGACACTAGTTTTGAGCTGCAACTCAGCCTTGCTTGTTTTATGATTATTATTTGGTTTGCACTTTATTTTGCTGCAAGAATAGGAAAGAAAACAGGAATAGACCAAATGCATCAACTTCATAAATTTATGAGGGACACACTAAGAAGTAAAGGTATTCATACTGCAACCTAAATATAGTTACTGGTTATAGCCAAAGCGTTTTAACTGTTTTTGATTACTTCTCCAGTTTTTATTGACTTTCACATAAAGTTCTAAGTGAATTTGTTTCCCAAAGAATTTTTCTAAATCTTTTCTAGCTTCCACTCCCACACGTTTTAATGCAGCACCTTTATGCCCAATGATAATTCCTTTTTGAGTATTTCTTTCAACCATAATAACAGAACGTACACGAATAATTTTTTCTTCCTCAAAAAACTCTTCGGTATCAACTTCTACAGCATAAGGGATTTCCTTTTTATAATGCATAAGTATTTTTTCACGAATAGTTTCATTTATAAAAAAACGCTCAGGCTTATCAGTAAGCTGATCTTTAGGGTAAAATGCTGGAGATTCTGGAAGTAATTCTATAATGCGATTAAAGACTTCTTTAACATTAAATCCTTCAAGTGCTGAAATTGGAAAAATCTCTGCATTAGGAACTTTGACACTCCAAATTTGGACTTGCTCTTCTAGTTGGTTTTGATCTGAAGTGTCAATTTTATTTAACAATAATAAAACTGGAATTTTAGAATTAGTAATTTTATTAAAAAACGCTTCGTCTTTTAATTCTTTTTCACCTATCTCGACCATGTAAATCAAAACATCGGCATCTTCAAAAGCAGATTTTACAAAATCCATCATTGAAGCCTGTAACTGATAGGCTGGTTTAATAATTCCAGGAGTATCGGATAAAACCACTTGAAAATCGTCTCCATTAACAATACCAAGAATTCTATGGCGAGTTGTTTGAGCCTTAGAAGTAATTATAGACAATTTCTCGCCTACAAATGCATTCATAAGTGTAGATTTACCAACATTTGGATTACCTATAATATTTACAAAACCTGCTTTGTGCATGACTACTATTTAAGCTACAAAGGTAAAGTAAAAAGTTTACTAGATAGAAGTTTATATCTTATTATTAATAAGTGATTTATAAAAAAACATACGCTTTTACTTACATATTTAAGAGACTATCATATAATGTAAAGCACCTTATATGGTAAAACCGTAATTTTATCGATTTTTTTTGTTAAACGCTATATGTAATCATAACTTTAAATTCCCTTATTTTAGATTTATATCATTAAAACTTAACCTCATTAATTTATAAATCCTAATTATTTACATATAACTAGGATTATTTATTATTCTGTTTTGGTATCAAAATACTAGATAACCAATTAGAATGACCATACGTAAAATTACGTTTTTAATTTTATCTCTTTTAACAGCCCTAACTTTTGGATTTACTCCAAATCTGGTCGTTGAACTAGATTGTAGTATAGAAACATCTGTAGCTACTAAAACATATGCTCCTCCTACCATTACCTGCCCAGGTAATGTTACTGTAGGATGCCCTCACCTTGTACCTTCATTAACACCAACAACTTATGATGACGTTGGTGTCGTATTACAAACATATACGCTATCTGGTGCTACTACTGGTTCTAGTCCCTCAACTGGAATAAATGATGCTAGTTCGGTAACATTTCTATCTGGCGTCACTACAGTTACTTATTATGTAGAAGATGCTGATGGTGGTTCAGATTCATGTAGCTTTAATGTTACAATTACAGATGTTACCCCTCCATTACTACTATGTCCTGATGATTTATCGGTTAGTAACGATCCTGGAGAATGCCACGCAGTTCTTAACAGTTTAGGTTTTGCTACTGCTTGGGATAGTTGCTCTGGTATTTCTATTACTAGAACAGGAATTCCTGCAGGAAATGAGTTTCCTCCTGGAACAACTGTTGTTACATGGATTGTTACTGATGCAGCAGGAAACTCAACTAATTGTACGCAAAATGTTACAGTAACAGATACAGAACCACCATCTCTTGTTTGTGGTCCAGACGTAATTGCTAATACTAGCATCGGTGCATGTGATGCAAATGTCACTGTTCCACCTCCAACAGTTGTTGATAATTGTGGTGCTGCAGGTGCAACAATTACTAATGATTATAATTCAGGGGGAGCTGATGCAAGTGGCATCTATCCAATTGGTACAACTACTGTAACTTATACTGCTACAGATTCAAATGGTTTTATCACAACCTGTTCTAAAGACATTATTGTTTCAAACAATCAGAGTCCTACCATTACATTAAATGTTCCAGGACCAATAACTTTAGAAGTGTGCTCTATATATAGCGAGGGTGGTGCAACGGCGAATGACCCTTGTTTGGGTGATTTATCTGGCTTAATTAATATTGACACTTCAGCATTAATGATAAATGGTGCTGGAGAAATAACTGCTGTAGGAACGTTCAATGTTATTTATAGTATACCCGGATATCCTGGTTCAGATGAAACATTAGTGGTAAATGTTGTCGATACCACAGCTCCAATTATAACCCTTATTGGCCCTGACCCATTAGTTATTGGGGATTGTTCAACATACACAGAACTCGGAGCTGTTGTAGATGATGGATGTATTGGTAATATTGCTTCTACGAATTTGGTGATCACCGGAACTGTAGACACAACAATACTTGGCACTTACACTTTAACTTATAGCGCAACTGATGATAGTGGAAATGTTGCAACCTCAATAACAAGAGATGTAACAGTAGTTGACAGTTCTGGACCAATTATCACTCTACTTGGAGTTGATACCGATGGGAATGGATTTGTTGATGACCCTATTTATTTAGAAGCTTGTGACACCTATGTAGACCCAGGAGCAACAGCAATAGACCCATGCTTCGGAGTTGATTATACTTCTAGCATTGTGATTGATGATTCAGCAATTGATAATACCGTATTAGGGTCTTACTTTGTAACCTATGAAGCAGCTGATGCTTTAGGAAATACCTCGTTTCCAGTAATTAGAGAGGTTATTGTTATAGACACAACTCCTCCAGTTATCACTTTAAATGGCGACAATCCATTAGTTATACAAACCTGTGACACGTATATTGAACCAGGTGCTACAGCAACGGATTGCTCTGGGGATTTAACATCTAGTATCATTATTGATAATTCAACAGTAGACACAAGTACGATTGGAACTTACTATGTAACCTATGATGTTTCTGGTGGAATTTCCGGAGCTCCAATAAATACTGTTTATTGTTATGATGATAATGAAACAATGACTTGGAATTTCGATGGCACAGGAACATCTCCATTGAATGTGTTTTTTAATGCTGGACAATTTCAAACATGCTGTGATTCTATCATTATTTATGATGGAATTGACAACACTGGAACCGTAATATATAATGATGGCTTAGCAGACATGACGGGTGTTTCAGTTGATGCTCCTTCTGGCTCAGTATTTATCGAAATAATTAGTGATGCGTCTACAAGTTGTGTCTCTAATGGATTTATTCCACTTGATTTTGACGTCACAGAAGTAGCTTCACATGCGACTCAAGAAATTCGAGAAGTACAAGTAGTAGATACTATTCTACCTACAGTTATTTGTCAAGACATAACTCTTCAACTTAACCCTGTAACCGGAACAGCTAGTATTACTCCTGCTGATTTAGACAATGGGTCTTCTGATAACTGCCCAATTAATTTAACGATTTCACAATCTGATTTTGATTGTACTAATATAGGTGCCAACACAGTAACTTTAAGCGCAACAGATTCTGGAGGAAACACCGCAACTTGTGATGCTATAGTTACCATAACTGACTTAAGTGATAATGCATCCGTTATCATTTCAGAATCCGCAACATTAATTTGTGAAAATGACTCAGTAACATATACAGCAACACCTTCAAATGCAGGCACACCTTCTTATCAATGGCAGGTTAATGGCGTACCTGTGCCTGGTGAAATTGGATCGACTTTTACATCTACAACATTAGCTGATGGAGATGAAATAACTGTTTTAATAACTTCTAGTTTATCAGCATGTGCTGGTCCTGTTGTAAGTAACAGCCTCTTTATTGCTGTTAGCGATTACAATCCTCCTGCTGAAGCTGGTCCAGATGTATCTAATTCAGTTTGTACAAATACAACCGTTACACTAGCGGCAGACCCCGTAACTGGAAGTGGCGCTACAACTTTATGGACAGTAACTTCGGGGCAAACCTCTGGATTTAGTTTTTCTGATCCAACAAGCCCTACATCTACTTTTACTGGTGATGTAGGAGAAACTTATGTGTTAACTTGGAGTATAGATAATCCAGATCCTTGTGTAGACACTTCAGATTCTATGACCATAACTTTTGTTGGTTGTAATGCCATTGATTTTGATGGTGTAGATGACAATATTACATTTAGAGACTCTTACAATTTTTCATCCGCTTTTTCTATTGAAATTTGGGCAAAAACAGATATTAACTCTGCTAATGTTCAAACTATTTTTTCTAAACGAGAAGCTAATGATTTATTAGACGGTTATGATTTAAGGGTTGTAAATAATATTGTTTCATTTAATTGGAATAACGGTCAATCTTTATCTTCGCCTTACGCTATCGCATCCAACACTTGGTATCATATTGCAGTAACCTATAATGGTAGTGTTTATACCTTATATATAGATGGTGTTGAAATGAATAGTACAACAGGCAGTCTGCCTATTTCAAACACAAGTGATTGTGTAATAGGTGCTATGGATCAAAAATTAATACCTCCATTTAGGCCACTAAATTATTTTAGTGGAACACTTGATGAATTACGCGTCTGGGATAAAGCATTAACTGTAAATGAAATTCGTGCAATGATGAATCAAGAAGTTGAGGACAATTCTGGGCCATTAAGAGGTTCTGTGGTTCCTATAAACATTGGAAGCTTAAATTGGATTGATCTTTACGGGTATTATCAAATGAATCAAGCCACTGATATTTTTGCTGGAGAATTATTATCTAATGGAAATTCAGGTATAAATGGTAGATTAAGAAACATGGTAACGGATCAAGCAGAATCTGCACCATTACCTTATTTATCAACCAGAAATGGTGGATTCTTTAGCCCAATTACTTGGCTATATGGCAATGTACAACAGCTCCCAAACAGTATAAGTATAGATGGATCAACTCCTATTGACTGGAACATTGTTAGAACATCTCACAATGTTATTGCAAGGGATAATGATATCATTTTATATGGATTAGATATTATTAATAATAAATTTACTGTTGATAATTCTGATGCATTAGATGGCCAAAGTTTACGCTTAACACAGTATTTAAAAGTCGATGGTGTATTAGACCTAGTAGGCGAATCTCAATTAATTCAAGACACAGGAAGTATTGTCGACGATTTAAGTTCTGGAGTTTTAGAACGCGATCAACAAGGCACTACTAATCTTTATAATTATAATTATTGGAGTTCCCCTGTAAACAATGGAACAAACACCTATACTATTGGCTCGGTATTACATGATGGCACTACAGCGACTAACCCTCAAAACATATTATGGACAACCAGCCATGACGCAGCAGGAACCACCAACCCTATAACATTAAGCAACAGATGGTTATACAGCTTTGAAAACTATCCTATTGATTCCTATGCGAGTTGGGTTCAATTAGATGAAAATTCTTCACTAAATGTGGGTCTTGGATTTACAATGAAAGGAAGCGGAAGCGCCACTAGCGAACAAAACTATGTTTTTATTGGAAAACCTAATAATGGAAATATTACAACACCAATTGTTGCTGGAAACCAAGCCTTAATAGGAAACCCATACCCTTCAGCTATCGACGCCCATGAGTTTATAAATGATAATAGTAGTAGTACTCTTGGAACTTTATACTTCTGGGAACATTACGTATCAAACAATTCACATGTCTTAAGTGATTATGAAGGTGGTTATGCCAGCTACAATTTATCAGGAGGTAATGGTGCGATTTCACCTGCCTTAATAAGTGGACTTGGCTCTCCTGCAAAAATTCCTGAACGCTATATTCCTATTAGTCAAGGATTCTTTGTCGAATCAAATGCTACTGGTGGCACTATTCTTTTTGAAAACGATCAGCGTATTTTTGTTAAAGAAGCAGTAACTGGTGCTGCTGATAACGGCTCAGTATTTATTAGATCAAGTCATCGAAACCCTTCCTCTGAAGAGCCTTTAATAAAACGCCTTAGACTTAACTTTAAAACTCCAGAAGGTGCGGTTAGACCTTTATTACTTGCTTTTATTCCTAATGATTTAGCTACAGATGGTATCGACTATGGATACGATGCTATAAACACTGAGATGTTTCCAAATGACATGTCATGGATGATAAATAATATAAAACATGTTATTCAAGGTGTTGGCCATTTTGATGAAGATAAACGATATCCTCTAGGGATGTTTTTAAATTCTTCTGGATCAGTCGAAATTTCATTGCAAGAACTTGAAAACTTTGATGAGGATATTAATGTTTTTGTATATGATGCATTATTAGATTCTTATACTACTCTAAATGATGAATTAACTTTTACCAGTCACTTAGAGCCTAATGAATACCTTAATAGATTTTATATTACTTTCACAGACGACAACTCCTCATTGTCAGTTGAAGACGAAACTCTACAACAAGTTATAATAAATTATCTTCAAGATTCTAGTGAAATATATATTAAGATCCCACCTTCTATTGATGCACAACAAGTCTATCTTATTAATATACTAGGCCAAAGATTAAAGTCTTGGGACAATACTAATACATCAATGACTAATGAGTTTACCATACCTGTAAAGAATGTATCTGAAGGTGCTTATGTAATTAAAGTGGAAACTTCAATAGGTATAGTTAACAAAAAAGTAATAGTTAAATATTAGGAATACATTATGTTTTTAAGTAAACAAAAAAACGAATTATAAAAAAATGTTAAAATTTAATTTTAAAAATGTATATTTGAAAACATATAAATAGTTGAAGTTCAACTAACATTTATTACATATTATCGAAAACTAGCTTGATATATATAATAAATTAATTTGTATTTCTAACTTAGACAATCTGTGATTCAATAAAATTCTTTGTTTTTTCATGGATTCATATAAAAGATTTAGTCCCCCTTTTCTTTCATAACTTACTTCTAATTTAAGGTATTTGAAACTTATTCAGTTTCAAACATGCTATTTTATTAACTAACTAATTTAAATTATGAAAAAATTTACATTATTACTTTTTGTGCTGCTTGCCGTCTCCTGGCAATCGTATGCACAGGATCATTCTACGGTCGCGCTTGCGCAACCATTGGTGATTGATTCAAACTGCGTAGGTACTAGTGGAGGTGCAAACTCCGGAGACCCTACAGGATTTGATAATACAGACGGAAACGTTTGTTCTGCAAGCTATAGTGGTGGTGACGATTACATTTTCTCCTATGTAGGAAATGGAAGTGCACTTCAACTAGACTTAACAACATCAAATACCTGGTCAGGTATGATGGTAACTGAAGGAACTCCAACTGGAGGAACTTGTGTTGGCAGCGCTAATAGTAGTACTAGTTCAAAAAGCCTGTTAACAATTGGTCTAACAGCTGGTGTGACGTATTACATTCACATTTCGACATACCCAACTCCTCAGAGTCCGGGTCAATTCTGTCTTAATGCTGCAGAAGTTGCTCCGGCAACACCACCTGCTAATAACTTTTGTATCGATGCAGAAGTAATATCAGTTAATACCGATGAAAGTTGTTCAGTAGTGACTTCTGGAACCATTAATTTGGCATCAGACTCTGGTGAAGACTCAACTACTTGTTCTGGTACTGAAGATGATGATGTATGGTATTCTTTTGTGGCATCAAGTTCTACTCATACGATAGACTTACTTAATGTTTCAGGTTCAACAACCGATTTATTCCACTCAGTGTGGGAAGGTGCTTGTGGTGCTCTTACTAATTTATCATGTAGTGACCCTAATTCTAGTATAGCTTCGGGTCTAACTCCTGGAAACACTTATTTACTTAGAGTTTACTCTTGGACAAGTACAGCTGGACAAGACACAACTTTTGATGTATGTATAGGTACGCCTCCAGCGCCACCTGCTAACAACACAATTGATGGTGCAGAAGTTTTAACAGTTAATGCAGACCTTAATTGTACAGATACAACTTCAGGAACAATTGAAAATGCAACTGCATCTGGTGAAAACACTACTGCTTGTGGTGGTACCGAAGATGATGACGTATGGTACTCTTTTGTTGCTTTAGGTGAAACACAAAACATTTCACTACTTAATGTTGCTGGTTCAACAACTGACTTATACCACTCAGTGTGGGAAGGGACTTCTGGTTCACTTACAAATTTATCATGTAGTGATCCTAACTCAAGTACAATAACTGGTTTAACTATTGGGAACACATATTTACTTAGAGTATATTCTTGGACAAGTACATCTGGTCAAGACACGACTTTCGATGTATGTATCACTACTGAACCTGCTTTTGTAGATGTTTGTGGTGGAGCATTCACTAGTACTCCTGGTGCAACCGTAACTAATGGTTCTCCAGTTATAGACAATTTAACAGTTGCATTATCGCCAACTGATATTATTTCTGACTTAGATGTAGCAATTAACTTACCTCACACTTTTACAGGCGATGTTGATATTACTCTTACAAGTCCAAATGGTACTGTTGTTGAACTTACTACCGATAATGGTGGTGGTGGAGACAACTACGAAAATACTGTTTTTGACGATGATGCTGCGACTTCTATTGTTGGTGCAACAGCTCCATTTACTGGAACTTTTAGCCCTGAAGGAAATTTAAGCGATTTTAATGGTGAAATATTTGATGGGACATGGACTCTAACCGTAGAAGATGATGCAGGCGGTGACGACGGAACATTAATTTCTTGGTGTTTATTCCCTACTGTAATTACTCCTCCAGATTGTGCAATTACTGATATTGCAGCTGGAGCTCAAGCACCTTGCTCTTATGATGGTGTAACTTCTACATATTCTCAAGATATTGTTGTAACCTATAACGATGCTCCTGCTACAGGAAGTTTAGATGTAAACGGTCAGTTATTTCCTATAACAGGAAGCCCACAAACTGTAACTCTTACAGGCTTATTGGCTGATGAATTAGATGTTGATGTAAATGCAGTATTCACGGACTTATTATTATGTTCTTATGCTGAGACTGCAGTTTTTACTGCTCCAGGTGAGTGTATCCCTCCTATAGATTGCTCAACATCAGAAGTTAGAAACACAACTTTCTGTTATGGAAATTCTGATGACACTACGTCTTGGAGTTATTCAAGCTCAGATGGTGGTCCTTTATTAGTATCATTTAATGCTGGACAAATGGAATCTTGCTGTGACGATATTGAAATTTATGATGGTACAGACGACTCTGGAATAGAATTATTTAATGCTGGATTAACTGATATGACTGGCGTTACAGTAATTGCTAACTCTGGATCTGTATTCATGAGAATGGATAGTGACAGCTCAGTAAGTTGTGAAGCCAATGGATATGTGCCTTTAGATTGGGATGTATCTTGTTTTGTTGCTCCTGCGTGTACGATTACAGATGTAACTGCTGGAACACAATCACCTTGTGATGAAACAACTATAACTTACTCTCAAGATATTATTATTACATATAATGATGCACCAGCTTCTGGTACACTAGATGTGAATGGTCAATCTTTTACTATTGAAACAAGTCCACAGACAGTAACTTTAACAGATTTACCAGCTGATAGCCAAATCGTTGATGTTAATGTAAGTTTTTCTCAAGAGGCATTCTGTACTTTTGAAGCATTAGCGCTATTCCAAGCGCCTGAAGATTGTACTCCTGTACCAACAGACGATTGCGGTGCATATACAAGTACAGATCAATATGCTATTGACGATGCAAATGATCCTGTAAGTACTATAGTAGTAACTGGTACTGGAGGAAACGTAATTGATGATTTAAATGTCGCAATTGCTATCGATCATACATATATTGGTGATTTAGATATCACTTTAACAAGTCCAGAAGGAACGGTTGTAGATCTTTTCTTTGACCAATGTTTTGGTGATGATAATTTGAATATCATCTTAGATGATCAAGGTACTCCTGTAGATTGTACTGGAACAGGACCGCTTATTGGTGTTTTTCAACCAACAGGAAATTTAAGTGATTTCTTATACGATGTTTTTGATGGTACTTGGACATTAAGTATTGTTGATGATGCTGGTGGTGATGACGGAACTTTACTTTCTTGGTGTTTATTACCAACTTTAGTTCCTCCTCCTGCTTGTCCTAACCCTGTTTCAACTGAAGGTGCAGCAACTTGTTTAGGTGGTGGTACTGCTCTATTAGAAGCATTCACAACTTGTGAAGCTGGAGATACTTCAGGAAATGTATCAGTTACTGATGCTGGTGGAGAATCTGGTCATGGTACTGGTTTTGGTACTGGTGGAGACTCTTATGCAGATAACGAAGCTTACAGAATGGATATGGATGTTACTTTACCTCCTGGTGCAGTAGTTCAAAATACTACGGTATATGTTGAATATACAAGTACCTTCCCTACAGAGTTTAGAATTCAAGTAACCCCTCCTAGTGGTGCTGTTCAAACAGACTTAGCACCTGGATCTTCAGGTAACTTTATAGGTGATTTCAATAATATAGATTACCCTAGTGTAGATGGTACATGGACATTCAGATTCATGGACACATATAATGATGGTGGGACTACTGTAGATGCAACTGTAACAAATATGACAATCGTTGTAGACTATATAGTATCTGGTGGTACTCCTGAAATACAATGGTATGCTGATGATGTTGGAGGAACAATACTTGCTACTGGTGATACATTTGACCCTGTTCCATTCTTACCGAATGGTGACACAAATACTCCAGGTGTATATACTTTCTATGCAGCGTGTTCTACTCAAAATGAATGTCGTACAGCAACTGAATTTGAAATTCTTGAATTACCAGAAATAGTAGTTCCTGACAATATAGTGGCATGTGGCCCTGTAGAGTTAGAAGAACTAGATGAAGGTGGTTATTTCACTGAACCTGATGGAGATGGTGAAGAATATGAAGGTGGTGATATAATTGAAGAATCTGTTGTTTTATACGTCTTTGCTGAAAGCTTTACTACTCCAAATTGTACTGCTCAAGGAAGTTTCTCTATAATTATTGGAGATACATACCCTACAACCACTGGCGCTGAAATTTGTGCTGGCGATGCTAGTCAAACAGTTAGTGCTTCTGCTGCTTGTGGAATAGGTCTTCAAGAAACTTCAATATCGTATTCTGGTTCTGGTGGTACTTCTGGTTTAAACCCAACAACTGGTACTGGTACTGATACTTATGCAGACAATACTCCTATTAATATTACTGTACCTGCATTACCAGCTGGAGCAGTTGCAACAGGAACTAGTGTTCAAATTTCTTTTGAAACTAATGGTGGTTCTTATCAAAGTGAACTTAGAGTTGAAGCAACACCTCCATCTGGAGCTGTGCAAACTGACTTAGCACCAGGTACTGGGCTAGGTGGTACAACTTTAGATGCCGACTTAGGATCTTGGGGTTCTGATAGCCCTGTTGGAGATTGGACTTTTAGATTTAAAGAAAGTTATAATGACGGTGGCACTACAGTAGATGCTAATATTACTGATATTACGATAACAGTAACATATTTAGTTGAAGATGTTGGTGTAATAAACTGGTATACTAATGCTACTGGTGGTTCATCAATTGCTTCTGGCAATACTTTTGACCCTATTGCATTTTTACCTAGTGGTAATACAGATACTCCTGGTATTTATACACTTTATGCTGCTTGTTCAACAGCTCCGGCTTGTCGTACGGCTGTAGATTTCACAATACATCCACAAACTGTAGCTATTGCTCCAGAAGATGTATTAACATGTGATTCTTATAACTTACCTGCAATTATAGCTGATGGTGCATATTACACTGGTCCTAATGGAACTGGTGACGCATTAGCTGTTGGTGCTGCAATTACAGAAACTACAACAGTTTATGTATTTGCTGATAATGGAAACTGTACTGCTGAAGATAGCTTTGTTGTAACAATTGACAACGATCTTCCAAGAATAGAAACGGTTTCTGTATGTGCTGGTGATACTCAAGCATTTGAAGTCTCAACTGTTTGTCCTGAAACTATGCCAAGTGCTAGTGCTACAGGTTCTGGTGGTGAATCTGGTTTAAATCCTGGCGGAACAGCTAGTGATACTTATGCTGATAATACACCTATAAATATTACTTTCCCAACACTTCCAACGGGTGCTATCATAACAAATACAGAAGTTATGATATCTTATACTACCCTTGGCGGATCTTGGAGAAGTGAAATGCGTGTTGAAGCAACACCTCCATCTGGAGCTGTGCAAACCGATTTACAACCTTCTACTTTAACTAGTGGTGGTACAATTACTGATGCTAATATTGGTTCTTGGGGAGCAGATGATCCTTCTGGGGATTGGACGTTCAGATTTAGAGAAACTTATAATGATGGAACAAGCTCTGCTGATGCTAATATTACAAACATCACGATAACTGTTTCTTATGATATTCCTGGTAATATTCTTTGGTACGCAACTGAAACTAGTACTGAGGTTATTGGTACAGGTTCTTCTTTCGATCCTGCAGCTTACTTACCTGGTGGAAATACAAATACTATTGGTTCTTATACTTTCTATGCAGAATGTGTAGCATTACCTGGTTGTCGTAATCCTGCCGTATATGAAATCTATGGACCAACTATTTCGTGTCCAGAGGACATTGAAGTAGATACGGATTTAGGTGAATGTGGTGCTGTAGTTGAATTCACTATTGACGCTGATGCTAACTGTCCAAACTCTGTAATTACTCAAACAGAAGGATTACCTTCTGGTACAATGTTCCCTGTTGGAACAACTACCAACACGTTTGTAGTTACTGATGCTGGTGGTAACACTGCTACTTGTAGCTTTGATGTAACTGTTGATGATAATGAAGCGCCTAACGTTAATTGTGCTGCTATTACTGTTGTATTAGACGGTAATGGTGAAGTTAATGTAACTGCTAGTCAATTAGATGATAATTCCTCTGATAACTGTGGTATTGCTTCATATACTATCGACGGAAATAGTTCTGCTGACTTTACATGTGCGGATACTGGTGGGGATTTAAGTGATTTAATTATCTCTCAATATATTGATGGACCAGATGCTAACGATTGTATAGAAATATATAATGGTACTGGTAATACTGTTGAACTTACTGGTAACTACAGTATATCTATTTATTTTAATGGAATTACAACACCACAAGTTTGGCCTCTATTAGGATCTATCGCTAATGATGATACCTATGTAATCTGTCAACAGTTCTCTGATGCTGAAGCTACTGGTAATGTGGATTTAATTAATGGTATTATGTGGAATGGTAATGATGCCGTATCATTAGATAACAATGGTAATGCTATTGACATCTTAGGTATCATTGGTAACAATCCTGGTTTAGACTGGAATGCTGGTGGAAACTCTACTAAAAACAC
>NZ_JBHUOV010000007.1:0-302725 GCF_042686125.1 Lacinutrix iliipiscaria | reverse complement strand
TGCTTTTGATAAAAAATTTGAAAATATTTTTTCCCTAACTCATAATCTAAAACTTATAGAACTTTTTTCCATCACTTTAATCCGTAACGGGCTGCAAATATAAAACCCTTTTTTAATCCTACAATGCCTTTTTTAACCTTTTTTGAAATTTATTTTTTTATCGCTCCCCAAACCCTTATTTACAATTACTTACAAAACGAAACTATCGCGTTAAGGATTGATACGGCATCCTTTTTATTAATCCAATAAAAAGATAGAGAGGAAAGCCTGGCCCTTGAAAATCAAGGGAACGCCATTAATATTAATATAAAATGGAAACTTCATTTTAATAGCAATAAAATTTATACCTATATATATATTGTCAGTGAATATTTATCATATTATATTTGCCTCTTTAAATTACACCGTATAATGATACAAATTACTTTGCCAGATGGAAGTGTGAAATCGTTTGAAAAAAACGTGACTCCACTGGATGTTGCTAAAAGTATTAGCGAAGGCTTAGCTAGAAATGTTATTTCAGCGCGTTTTAATGATTTAACCGTAGAAGCTTCTACTCCATTAACCGAAGATGGTTCGCTTACGCTTTTTACATGGAATAATGATGAAGGAAAGACCGCATTTTGGCATTCAAGTGCACATGTATTAGCACAAGCATTAGAATCTCTTTACCCTGGAATAAAGTTAACAATTGGCCCTGCAATAGAAAGTGGTTTTTATTACGATGTAGATTTTGGAGACTATCATATATCAGAAAAAGACTTTAAAGACATTGAAAATAAAATGATAGAGATTGCTCGTGGCAAACATGAGTTTAAAATGCGAAGCGTTACTAAAGCTGAAGCTTTATCCTTATATAAAGAAAATGAATATAAAACAGAGCTCATAGAAAATCTTGAAGATGGCACTATAACTTTCTGTGATCACGATACATTTACAGATTTGTGTCGTGGTGGTCATATTCCTAATACAGGAATTATTAAAGCTGTTAAAATATTGTCTGTTGCTGGAGCTTATTGGCGAGGTGACGAAAAAAACAAGCAATTAACACGTGTTTACGGGACTTCCTTTCCAAAACAAAAAGAACTTACTGAATATTTAGAGCTTTTAGAAGAGGCTAAAAAGAGAGACCACAGGAAACTAGGTAAAGAACTTCAGCTTTTTACCTTTTCTCAAAAAGTTGGTCAAGGTTTGCCTTTATGGCTTCCTAAAGGCGCAGCTTTAAGAGAGCGCTTAGAGAATTTCTTAAAAAGCGCTCAAAAGAAAGCAGGCTATGAAATGGTGGTTACTCCACATATTGGTCAAAAGGAGCTTTATGTTACTTCTGGTCATTATGCAAAATATGGTGAAGATAGTTTTCAACCTATTACAACACCAAAGGAAGACGAGGAATTTTTATTAAAGCCTATGAATTGTCCACATCATTGTGAAATTTATAAAAGTAGCCAATGGTCGTACAAAGATTTACCAAAGCGTTTTGCAGAATTCGGCACTGTATATCGTTATGAGCAAAGTGGTGAATTACATGGATTAACTCGAGTAAGAGGATTTACACAAGATGATGCCCATTTGTTTTGCACACCAGATCAACTTGACAAGGAGTTTAAAGATGTTATTGATTTAGTACTTTATGTTTTTGGTTCTTTAGGTTTTGAAAATTTTACAGCACAAGTTTCTTTAAGAGATCCAGAAAATCTTGAAAAATATATAGGAAGTGAAGAAAATTGGAATAAAGCTGAAAGTGCTATTTTAAATGCAGCGAAAGACAAAGGGTTAAATTATGTTGTTGAAACTGGTGAAGCAGCATTTTATGGTCCGAAATTAGATTTCATGGTTAAAGATGCACTTGGCAGACAATGGCAACTTGGAACTATTCAAGTTGATTATACACTTCCAGAACGTTTTGATTTGACGTATAAAGGAAGTGATAATGAGCTACATAGACCGATAATGATACATCGTGCACCCTTTGGAAGCATGGAGCGATTTATTGCTATTTTATTAGAGCATACAGCTGGAAATTTCCCGCTTTGGTTAATGCCAGATCAAGTTATTATATTATCTATTAGTGAGAAATATGAAAAATACGCGAAAAAAGTTTTAAATTTGCTAGAAAATAACGAAATTCGCGCCCTAATTGACAATAGGAATGAAACGATGGGTAAGAAAATTCGTGAAGCCGAAATGAAAAAAATCCCTTACATGATTATTGTTGGTGAAAATGAAGAAGGTGAAGAAAAAATATCGGTAAGACAACATGGTGGAGAAGACTTAGGCATGATTAGTGTAGAAGCATTCTCGGAAATTGTTGATAAAGAAATAAATAAAACATTAAAACAATTTTAATAAATATAAGTTTAACTAAAACTCAATAGTCATAGCAATACGTAGAAGAAGACAGTCCTCGCCTAGAATTATTAAAGAGGATCAACACAGAATAAACACCAAAATTAGAGCTGAAGAAGTTCGATTAGTTGGTGATAATGTTGAAATAGGCGTTTATAAAACTAAACAAGCTTTAGAAATCGCAGATGAACAAGGTTTAGATCTTGTTGAAATATCTCCTAAAGCAGTTCCGCCTGTCTGTAAAGTTATGGACTATAAGAAGTTTCTTTACGAGCAAAAGAAACGTGATAAAGCTTTAAAGTCTAAAGCCACAAAAGTGGTTATAAAAGAAATTCGTTTTGGTCCTCAAACAGATGATCATGATTATGACTTTAAAAAGAAGCATGCAGAAAAGTTTTTAAAAGAAGGCGCAAAGTTAAAAGCTTTTGTTTTCTTTAAAGGACGTTCTATTATATTTAAAGAGCAAGGTCAGATATTATTATTAAGACTTGCTCAAGATTTAGAAGAGTTTGGCAAAGTGGAGCAAATGCCAAGATTAGAAGGTAAACGTATGACAATGTTTATCGCTCCAAAAAAAGTAAAATAATATACTGAAAAGCTCAGTATTTAAAATAGTAAGCGAAGTAAAAAAACTAGGAATAAAATGCCTAAAATGAAAACAAAATCTAGTGCCAAAAAGCGTTTCAAGCTTACAGGTACTGGTAAAATTAAAAGAAAGCACGCTTTTAAGAGTCACATCTTAACAAAGAAATCAAAAAAGCGTAAGCTAGCGTTAACTCATGATACAGTTGTACATAAGGCTGACGAGAACAATGTTAAAATCATGTTACGTTTAAAGTAATATTTTTTTAATAGGTTAAAACAAATTAATAACCCTGGAGTTAGGCAAATTAAAAGCACTATTAAGTTAGTCGCCTACTACAAAAAACAATTAAATTATGCCAAGATCAGTAAATTCAGTTGCAAAGAGAGCCAGAAGAAAAAAGGTTCTTAAGCAAGCAAAAGGTTACTTTGGAAGACGTAAAAACGTTTGGACAGTAGCAAAAAATGCGGTAGATAAAGCGATGCAATACTCGTATAGAGACCGTAGAAACAAAAAAAGAACATTTCGTGCATTATGGATAACGCGTATTAACGCTGGAGCTAGAGAACACGGATTGTCTTATTCTCAATTCATGGGGAAATTAAAAGCTAACAATGTGGAATTAAACCGTAAGGTTTTAGCAGATTTAGCGATGAATAACCCAGAAGCTTTTAAAGCTATTGTAGATAAAGTAAAATAAGGCGTTTCGCCTATTGTAAAACATATTTCGCTTATAAAAAATCCGATGCTAATGCATCGGATTTTTTTGTTTTATTAAATAGCCATTTAACAAAATATCTTATTAATTATAATTATCTTCCAGTTTCAAAAATCAAAATTCTCATTTCATGAAGCGCTTTCAAATAATTACTTTCACCTTTATCTTTCTTTTTACCCACTCATTTAGCCAAGAAAAAGATCAATCTTGGGATGTTTCAAACCCAGAGGGTCAGTGGGACTTTAAAGAAGTTAACCTATCAACAAATGAAGGCACATGGATGAACATAGATGTTAGTCCAAATGGAAAACAAATTGCTTTTGATTTGCTTGGAGATATCTATATAATGGATATTAATGGTGGAGCAGCAAAACTTCTTAGAAGCGGACTTCCATTTGAAGTTCAGCCAAGATTCAGTCCAGATGGTACTATGATTTCTTTCACAAGTGATGCTGGTGGAGGTGATAATATATGGACAATGAATATAGATGGTACTGATGCCAAGCAAATAACTAAAGAAAAATTCAGATTACTTAACAATGCTATTTGGACGCCTGATGGCAATTATCTTATAGCTCGAAAACATTTTACATCTACGCGGTCTGCTGGAGCTGGTGAATTATGGATGTATCATAAATCAGGCAGTAAAGGCTTAAAAGTAACAACAAGAAAAAATGACCAACAGGATGTTAATGAGCCTACTTTATCGCCTGATGGTCAGCATTTATATTATAGTGAAGATGTTTATCCTGGTGGATTTTTTCAGTACAATAAAGATCCGAATAAACAAATTTATGCCATTAACAGGTATGACATGAACACAGGTGAAACCGAAAGAATCACAGGTGGACCTGGTGGTGCCGCTAGACCTCAAATATCTAGAGATGGCAAAAAACTTGCTTTTATTAAACGTGTCCGCACTAAAACAGTACTTTACATTCATGATTTAGAAACTGGAGAAGAATGGCCAATTTATGATCAACTTAATAAAGATCAACAAGAAGCTTGGGCTATATTTGGCGTATACCCGAATTTTAGTTGGATGCCAAACAATAATGATATTGTATTTTGGTCTGGTGGTAAAATAAATCGAATTAATATCAATTCATTAACTGTCGAGAATATACCATTCACAGTTGATGTGACTTTAAAAATTGCTAAAGCATTAGAGTTTGAAACACCAGTAGCTCCTGAATCATTTGACGCTAAAGTTATAAGACATCTTGTAACCTCTCCAGATGAAAACACAATTATTTTTAATGCCCTTGGTTATTTATGGGTAAAGAAACTACCAAATGGAAAACCAAAGCGATTAACTAAAAGTTTAGATTTTGAATTTGAACCAGCATTCTCACCTGATGGAAAAACAATAGTTTATGTGACCTGGAATGATGAACAATTAGGTGCTATATATACTTTATCACTACATGGCGGAAACCCTAAGAAACTTAGTTCTAAGAAAGGAATTTATAGAAATCCTGCTTATTCTAATGACGGTAAACTTATAACTTATAGAAAAGAAAGTGGCAATAATGAACAAGGAAGAACCTTCTCAAAAGAATCTGGAATATACACAATGAACTCTGATGGTTCTAACCCTAAATTTATAATCAAAGAAGGCGATTATCCAACATTTAATCCAACAAATAATCGTATTATTTACCAAAAAGGAGGTGTCTATTTTGGCGCATTAACAAAAGAATTAAAGAGTGTCGATCTGAATGGTAAAGATGAACGTATCCTAGTCAAATCAAAACATGGAAACAGAATACTACCTAGTCCTAATGGAAAATGGATTGCTCTTCAACACTTACATAAGGTCTACTTATCTCCTATGCCTAGTATTGGTCAAACACTTAATTTTGATGCTTTAGATAAAGCAACCTTTGTTCCAATTACAAAATTATCAAAAGATGCTGGTATTAATTTGAGTTGGTCTAAAAACAGTAAAAATTTACATTGGTCTTTAGGAGATCAATATTTCACAGCTCAAGCTTCAGAAAAAACAGACACATTAGTAGAGCAAAGCATTAAAATTAATCTTAATGTCAAAACAGATAAACCTGATGGTACTATTGCGCTAAAAGGAGCGCGAATAATTACGATGGAAAATGATTTAGTGATTGAAAATGGTACCTTAATCATTAAAGAAAATAAAATTGTAGCTCTAGGTAAAACTTCTGAAGTTGACATTCCTTCAAATGCTAAAGTTTACGAACTTGATGGAAAAACCATTATGCCAGGAATTGTTGACACTCATGCACATGTTGGTGGCTTTCGTTATGGACTGACCACTCAAAAGCACTGGCAATTTTATGCCAATTTAGCCTATGGTGTGACTACTGCTCATGACCCTTCAGCCAATACTGAAACGGTTTTTGCGCTATCTGAACTACAAAAAAATGGGACTTTAGTTGGTCCTCGCCTTTACTCTACAGGCTTTATTTTATATGGAGCAGATGGCGATTTTAAAGCCGTCATCAATAACTTAGAAGATGCGCGTTCCTCAATTAGACGTACCAAAGCGTTTGGTGCGCTTTCAGTAAAAAGTTATAATCAGCCAAGACGCGATCAAAGACAGCAAGTTATTCAAGCAGCAAGAGAAGAAAATATTTTTGTAGTTCCTGAAGGTGGCTCGCATTTTTATCATAATATGACTATGGTTATGGATGGACATACTGGAATTGAACATAACATTCCAGTTGCTCCTGTTTATAAAGATGTTTTAACGCTTTGGGGACAAAGTCAAGTTGGATACACACCAACACTTATAGTTAATTATGGTGGAGTTAATGGCGAGTTTTTTTGGTATGAACGAACAAACGTTTGGGAAAATGAGAAATTATTAAAGTACACGCCAAGAAGTATTATTGATGCTCGCTCAAGATATCGAATGAAAATCCCACAAAGTGAATATGAAAACGGACACATTCTTGTATCTAAAACATGTAAAGCTCTTGCAGATGCAGGCGTAAAAGTCAATTTAGGTGCTCATGGCCAGTTACAGGGTTTAGGTGCGCACTGGGAATTGTGGATGCTTGTACAAGGCGGCATGAGCCCTATGGAAGCGTTAAAGTCAGCAACATTAAATGGCGCTGATTACATTGGTGCGGGCAATGATATTGGTTCTTTAAAAGTTGGAAAGCTAGCAGATATCGTTATCATGAATAAAAATCCTTTAGAGGATATTCGTAATTCTGAGAGCATTCTATACACCATTATTAATGGCAGAATTTATGATACGAATACGATGAATGAAATTGGCAACCATCCCAAGTCTAGAACTAAGTTTTACTGGGAAAACTTAAAGTATAATAGTGCCTTTCCTTGGCATGAAGAGAGTCAGAGTTTTATGAGACACAGTTGTGGTTGTTCTATAGGATCTCATTAGAATTAAAAATCCAATGCCTAGTGCATTGGATTTTCATTGATTATATTTAAAATAATCATAAGATCTTTTAATTAGTCAAATGGATTGATTAATTAGTTCGTGGTTTAATACTAACTCCAGGTTTTGCTTTCGCTCCTGTTGTTGGTTTAATACTAACTCCAGGTTTTGCTTTTGCTCCTGTTGTTGGCTTAATACTAACTCCAGGTTTTGCTTTTGCTCCTGTTTGCGGCTTAATACTAACTCCAGGTTTTGCTTTTGCTGACATAATTAGTTGGATTAATTGGTTAATAGCATTTATTCATGATAATCTTTTTACCATGATTTTTTCTATAAGATAGAATACACTATATTACTAAAAATATGTAACTTATGCAATTATTAAACAGCATTGTTAAAATGTAATTGCTATATATTTCAACGTTTAATGAATTTTAGACCTTTTTTAATAGAATGTCGGGATAAGCAAATTTTTAAAAAGCTATCCATATTTATTGTATCCAGTTGGGTCGCTCTTCAAGCCTTAGCTATAACATGGGAACCTCTTGGTTTACCTGAGAAATCTGTAACTTATTTAATCATTACCCTACTTGCTATATTTCCCATTTACACTTTATTTATATGGAAATATAGAATCTCTAAATCTGAAAAAGAACAATTAGATGAGGACGAACTAAAGAAGAAGCAAAATCAATTTCAAAAATTATTTTATTCGTCTCTATCCATTATCACATTATTGTGCGCATTATTTATTGTTTTTATCGTAAACAATAAATTTCTTACCAAATTACAATTACCTGTTTTTGAAAAAAGTGATAAAATTGCTGTACTTAAGTTTGGCAATAATACAGGAAACTCAGAATTTGATATTATAGGAAAAATGGCTGCAGACTGGATTGTTCATGGCATTACTGAAAATCAAGTTGCTCAAGTAGTCTCTCCTGAAATAGTAAGTGACTATCTAAGCATTTTAAATGCTCAGGCAACTTCTGAGGATAATGAAACCATATTACAGGACTATTTTAAACCTAGTAAAATAATTTCTGGAAACTTCTACTTAGAAGGCAATACATTAATTCTGCAATGCGCTATTGCTGGCGAAAACATTAACGAGACAATTATTGCTTTTAAAAATAATGAATGTGATAAGGATAAGCCTTTAGACTGTATCGAAGAACTTAAACAACGTATCATTGGCTATTTGATTACTAAAGATCATCCAAAACTTAATTTACAGCAAACGCCTCCGAAATATAAAGCGTACCAAAATGTTTTAAACGCTAAAGCTAATTTTTCAAATGAGGCTATGTATATCGACTTGTTAAATAAAGCTATTGCAATCGATTCTAATTATTTCGAACCTAAAGTATTACGAATTGCTTACTATTATGGTTTAGGCGAATATAAAAAAGCTGATTCTTTAAGAAAGGCTATTCGTCCTAGTTCTTTTAATAACACAAGACAGCGTAATTTATTAAATCATTATGAGGCATTAATACATGGTAAGAACGACAAGATATACAGCACTATAAAAAAGGAATACGATTTTGCGCCTTTTGATATTCAAACCAACTCTACATTCATGACAGTAGCTTTGCAATTTGTAAATCGCCCAAAAGAACTTGATTCAATATACAATGAAGTTACTATGGAAGGACTCGATTTATTAAATTGTGCCTTTTGTCCATATAGAATTTATTCCAAAGCTTTAGCAGATATTGAGCTCAAAAAATATGATGATGTTATTACAGCTTTAAAGCCAGCTATTGAAATCATAGAAGACACGTATTTAAAAAAACCATTAGTAACCGCCTATATACGATCAAATAAATCCGCAGAAGTAAATACTTTTATTGATCTCCTAAAGCTAGAATTGCCACTTGAAGATTGGCAAAACATGTGTCTTTTTGCTGGTAATGAGTATGTCCTTTTAAATGAAAAAAGTAAGGCTGATGAATATTTTGAAAAAATAATCCATTCAAGTCCTCTTGAGAGTAATAGCTATACTTTGGCTAAGGCTTATTATATGAAAGAAGATTTTTCAAACGCACAAAAAATATTCAAAAATCTATATCAAGCAAATCCTAAAAACATAAATTTCACAACCTATTTAGCCATTTCAAATTACAAGTTAGGTCATGCTCAAAAAGCAGAAGACCTTATACTTTCTTTAAATGATTTAAGAGCGGACTATCAATATGGAAACATCGATTATGCCTTTGCGAAATACTATGCTTCTACTGAAAACAAAGAGGACATGTTTAAGCATTTACGGAAATCGCTTTTAGATGGTCATCTATACACATCGACTTCATTCCAAAATGATCCTCATTTTAAATCCTACTTAAAAACTAAAGAGTTTGAAAGTGTTATGAATTTTTGGCACTAAAATTTAAAGAATAAACTATGTCGACACTATCTAATGCATATGCTTTAATAATTGGAGTTGGAGATGACTTACCTGTTTCTGTAAAAGATGCAGAATCTATATATAGTATTCTTGCAGATGAGGAACTCGCAGGATACCCTAAAGAAAACATCATTCTTATCACTAATAAAAAAGCCAATCGAAAAGGCATTTTAGAGGCTTTTGATACTATAATCTCAAAAACTGACGAGAACTCTTCAGTAATGCTTTTTTATTCAGGGCATGGTGGCTTATACGAACCTTGGAATCAATTTTATTTAGTTCCAAATGGTTTTGATGATGTTAATTATGAAACCACTTGGGTTACTGCTGAAGAGCTTAAGGAAAAAATTGCAAGTATTACTTCAAGACGATTAATTTTTTTCTTGGATTGTTGCCATGCTGCTGGAATGACACAATCTGTAACCAATACAAGATCTGCTAAAACTGGTGCTAAAGATAATTTAGAACAAGCTGATGGATTAGCCCAACGCATAGATGACGGCAGAGGAATGTCTATTGTCTCGTCATGTAGAGAAAATCAGTTATCCTATATTTTAGATGGTGATGTGAATAGCCTTTATACTAAATGCTTAATTGAAGTTTTAAAAGGAGAGCATCGCGCGTATTTTGACGAGCCTTATGTTAGGATATCAGAGGTAGTTCGATATATCTTTAAAAAAGTTCCTGAGCGTTATCCTACTCAAAACCCTTATGCTAATCTTCAAATATATGATGATTTTATTCTTAGTAACGTGCCTAAAAACTTACAGGATAAAGTAATTCCTATTGAAGGTAGCAATACAGAGGAACAACGCATCGATTCTAATAAAACCAGTAAGAAAGTTGTAACGGTTTATAAAGAGACAGAAAATGCCAATAATGTTATTTTATTTGTTCATGGTTTTTCAGGTCAATCTTCTGAAAGCTTTGGGGAAATTCCTGAGCTCTTAGCCAATGAATCAGATCTTGAAGGCTGGAATATGTTTCCTTTAGGTTACAGTGAAAATATGACTCCTGAATTAGGTAAAAATACTTGGGCTTCAGAAAACGATATTAAAATTAACAGCGCTTATTTAAAAACTTCAATCAAACATAAATATGAGAAATATGATCGTATAGCGATTATAGCACATAGTCTTGGTGGTCTTGTTGTACAACGTGCAATATTAGATTTAGACAAGAACTTAAAGGATAAAATAAGTCATGTGTTCTTATTTGGAACACCCAATAATGGTTTAGACAGCTCGACTAAAAATGAAGGATGGAACAATCTGTTAAAAGACCTTCATGCAAAATCACCTTTTATAAAATCACTTCGAAAAGATTGGAACTCAGCTTTTAATCATGCTTATCCTTTTACACTAAAAGTTATCGCTGGAACCAACGATGAATATGTGACTGTAAAATCTAATTTAACACCATTTAAAGACGAAGATTCTGTAACTGTTGAAGGCTCTCATTATTCTATAATACAAAAAAGTGATCGGGAAAATGACACCTACGATTTAATTAAAAGTACATTAACTAATACTACTTTTTTGAATCAATTTACCTCTAAAGAAGACATCAATTTGGTTTTAGGTGAATATGATGCTGTTATTAAAAAACTACTCCCAAACACCAAGGCTTTAGACAAAAAAGGATTGACTAAATTAATATTTGCATTAGAAGGCATGGATCGAAGAAAAGAAGCCTTAGACATTCTAAACACTCATGACTTAGCAAAAGATAATTCTGATTTACTTGGTATTTTAGGCGGACGATATAAGCGAAAATATTTAGCAGAATATGAAGCAGAACATGGTCTGAATGCTATTAAATATTATAAACAAGCTTTAGAAATTGCCGAAGGAAAGAACGACATCAATCAGATTTATTATCATGCAATTAATTTAGCTTTTCTTAGTTTAATCATAAATGAAGATTACACCCAAATGAAAGTTTATGCAGAACAAGCATTAGAAGCCACTAAAAAAATTCCGCTAAACAACATGTGGAAATTAGCAACTTTAGGTGAAGCCAGTTTGTATTTGGGAGATCTTGAAGCTTCAAAATCATATTACAAACAAGCTTCAAAAATGGCTGGAATACGAGAAAAAATTTCGATTCACACTAATGCATATATGGCTTATACAAGCATGATGCAAACAGATGATCCACAGGATGGATATATTAAGTTTTTAAAATCTAAATTTTTATCGTAAATTATTTAAAAATTAAATGATGATTAAATTCAATTCAAAACATCTTCCAGAATTAGAATTTAAAAACGCAAGGAAAAAACCCATTGTTATTCAATGCTATCAAATGAATGAACCCTTTGAAGTTGAAACACTAGAAGGTGTTTTAACAGGAAAAAAAGGCGATTGGCTTATGGTTGGAATAGACGGTGAACTTTACCCTTGTGATCAAGAAATATTTGATAAAACTTATAATATCGTAGAATAATTAATTTTATCGTACCTTTAGAAGGCTATTAATTAATGTTCTTAATTTAAATGAGTACTGAATCAATATTTGTAAGCTATTCAAGTAAGGATAGACCATTTGCAGTAAGTTTCACTGAAGAGTTAAAAAAGTTAGGTGCAAACGTATGGATTGATCAATTAGGTATTGGACTAGGTGAAAACTGGGATAATGCTATTGAGGAAGCCTTAGAAAAATCAGACACTGTGATGCTTATTCTATCACCAACGTCTGTAGAATCGCCTAATGTACAAGATGAAGTTTCTATTGCGATAAGTACTGACAAGAAATTTGTCCCTATTCTTATTAAAGAATGTGATCTTCCAATGCGCTGGAAACGCAGACAATATGCCGATCTTCTTAATAATCCTGATAAAGCTATTGGTGATATATTAAATTTTCTCGGACTCCAAGCAACTGCAACTTCAAATTTAAAAAATGTATTGTCCTTAATTGGTGTCTCCGAAGCTCCACCAAAACCTCAAGAACAAACCACAGAGCATATTACAAAGACTAATACTGAAAACTTAGAAGATTTATTAATTTCAGAAGCAGAGATTGATCGCGCTATCATTATGCATCAAAAAGCCATTAAAAAAAACTGGAAACTAATTGCAGCTTTAGCTTTTAGCAGCATTAGTTTATTAGTTGTATTGTATTTAATTAAATCAGATTTTTCATTGTCATACGAATGGTTAGTTGGTGGTGGATGGAAGACTATAGTAGGCTGCTTAATGTTGAATCTTTTGTCTATAAAACCTTACGGAAGTAATACTAAAAGATCAAAAAACATTGAACTCTTAGACTTGTTAAAAATTAAAAGAGAACGCTTAACGCGAGTTATAAATAAACTAACGGAAAAAGAAATAAATGATTTCAATAACGAGTTTGATAAATATATAGCTGTTTAAACCAATTAATATGAAACGTATTGACGAGAAAATAAAAGAGATAGAAAAAAAGGATAAAGGCAGTCGTGTCCTTTACATTGCTTTTGTTGTATTAATTATTGCGTTTATGGCCTATGCCTTAAACAGCGAGAAAGAAAAGAAACAGAAAGACCACACAATTTCAGAACAAGGCCAAACGATTGAAGAGCAATTATTAGACATTAAAAAGAAAAACGATTCGCTTCAAGAGGTGGTAGATAAACTAAGCAAGAGTCAAACACCTATAGGTTTTTGGAATCAAACGATGGCAGCCAAAAACACCACTTCCTATTTAAATTATATTATGCACCAAGGTAAACCTGAAGCCAAAGATGAATACCGAAGCATTGCTTTAGAAAATATAAAGTCTAATGACACAGAGGGAAAGACAGTATGGCTTTTTTGCGGAAGAAAAAATGATAGTCGTATTGTATCAGATCGTGTATTTGATTTAATATATCGTGAAGATGGTGAAATTACTTCAGTTGATATGCTTCCTGAAAAAGGCGATGTTGTACAAAACACAACAATGAATAGAAACACATATAGAAACTATGCTAATGGAAATGCTACTGGACCAAATAATGCAGATAAAGCCTGGAAAAAAAATAGTAAAGCGTTAGTCCTTGATGTAAAGTTTGCTGGTAATGCGGTTTTTGTTCAGCTTAAATTTTAAATTATTTACTCTCGTCTGTAATTTCGTCTATAGCAAACTTAAACTCTTCCCAACTAATTAACTCATCTCCATCTTTATCGTAACCTTCTATAAGTTTTGTAGCGACCAACCCACGAATAAATCCGCTTATTTCTGCGTCTTTAAGCAGCTTTACAATTTCATTTTTAGACAATTTTCCGCTTCCATCTTGATCAAAAAAGTTAAAAGCCTCTTCTGGCGATTTAAAATTATTGGTAATTAAGATTTGGATTTTATTTAAGATGATTTCTTTAGTTGCCATATTTTAAATTGTTTTATACGAATTAAAGTTACCAAAAAGAATTGGAATAGATTGCGTTAAGGATTGAAGTGGCATCCTTTTTATGCTTTTTTAAGTATAAAAAGATATAACGGAAAGCCTGACTCTGCGACGCTAAAGCGACGTAGAGGAACGCCCAAAATAGACTAAGTCTTCTGTTTCTTTTTACGTGCAGCTGGAAACAATACATTGTTTAAAATGAGTCGATATCCAGGAGACGTAGGATACAACTCTAGTTCAGTTTTTGGGTCACCTACTCTATGTGTATAATCTTCAGGGTCGTGACCTCCGTAAAAAGTAAAAAAGCCTTTACCTTTTATGCCGTGGATATATTTAGCTTCGCCATTGGTTTTATTTTCGCCCATGACCAAAACATTGCTCTTAATTTGATCTCGAGTAAACGAAGTGGTTTGTCCCATAAAGCCTTTAACTAAAGCGGTATGATTTTGACATAACATTGTTGGGATTGGATCCCATTTTGCTGAAAAATCCATGAGCGTAAAATAGTCGGTTGTTTTAGGAATACGTCTTTTTTGCGTCATATCGATAGTAGAAAATTCGTAGATATTCGGACTTTGCTCAAGTGTATAATCTGTAAATGCAAATGTTTTACTATAATCTATTTTATTTTGATAATTGGCTTCGCTTCCATCGCCATCAAACATGGCTTCACAAATATCGATGCCTTGAGCAGAAAGAGCAATATCAAAGCTATCTGTAGCACTACACATGGCAAACATAAATCCGCCACCAATCACATAATCTCTAATTTTTAGAGCGACATCTAGCTTTTCTTCAGAAACTTTAGAGTAGCCTAATCTATTGGCTAACGCCTCAGCTTCTTTTTTTTCTTCTATATACCAAGCAGCTGTTCGGTACATGCGATAAAATTTACCATATTGTCCTGTAAAATCTTCGTGGTGTAAATGCAACCAATCAAACAATATCAATCCATCATTTAAAACCTCTTCATCGTATATGGTTTCGTAAGGAATTTCGGCATAAGTTAACACCATAGTAACGGCATCATCCCAAGGCTGTTTCCCTTTTGGTGAATACACTGCAACTTTTGGTGCTTTTTCTAAAACTACAGCTTCCATATTTTTACTTGGACTACTTATTTCTTCAAGGATACTTTCTGCTTTAGCATCAGAGAGTACTTCAAAAGAGACTCCACGTATCTGACATTCACGCTGAATCTCATCGCTGTCTGGCAAAAGAAAAGAACCTCCACGATAATTAAGTAACCATTTTACTTTTAGTTGGTTATTAAGTGTCCAATAGGTAATTCCGTAAGCTTTTAAATGGTTTTTCTGGCTTTCGGCATCCATAGGAATTAATATATACGATGCAAATGTTTGGGTTACAAACAGTATTAATAAGAGTGTTATTAGTTTTTTCATTGCAAGAAAGATACTCAAAAATTGTTCCTTTTAAAGCCAGTTTAAAACAATTTTAACCTATGGCATATTTTAGTAATTTATTATAATGAGGTAAGCACTCGTTTAATAAGGGTTTTAAATGCTTCGGAAAGGGTTCTGTTTTAGGTTTATATTCTAAAAATCCTGTAGATTTATGAATGTTTGCATACCAAAATTTGGCCCAAGTACCATCTTCTACTCGTGGTCCAGCTTCCCAATGCAACATATTATCATTAAAAGGAATGCCGATAAATTCACATAACTCGGTTAATACTTTCTTCGGATTTAATAAGACGCGTTTTGAATCTAAAACGATAGGTTGAATCTGATGGGTTTCAAAATAGTTTAATAATTCTGTATGATTGGCGTAGCCAACATCTTCAATTGAAGGGTTTTGAATAACTTTATCGAAAGAAGGAAGCATTTCTACAGGATCACGAGTTAAAATCACATTATAGACTTCTTTCATAAAATCTCGATTTAAATCTAAAAGATGATGCGTCATATTTTTAAAAAACAGTACAGGCTTTTCCTGATTAGACATCATTTTTGCAATCACCTTTTTACCATCATGCTCTAAACTATTCAAAATATCTTGAGTTCCTGGATGATATGCTATAGCACTTGTATTACTTAAATAATACGCATATAATGGTTCATCAAACACTTTAGTATCTTGTCTTTGAGCAAAGGCATACATTAATGTTGTAGAAATATTTCGTGGACCAGACCACAAGCATATACGTTTAATATTAGCCATTGTTTTGTACTTCTCTTTCAATTAAACTTTGATATAAACCACTTAAAATTCTAGTAGTATCTCCAAAAGGCTTTTCTCCTATTTGACGACCATCTATTTTGGTGACTGGAGTTAATCCTCCAAAGGTTCCTGTTACAAAAGCTTCATCTGCACCATAAACATCAAACAATGAAAAATTCTTTTGGTGACACACGATATTATTTTCATGACACACTTGAATAACTTTAGCTCTCGTAATCCCGTTCATACAGTATTGTCCAGTAGATGTCCATACTTCCCCATCTTTAATGATAAAGAAATTAGTCGCATTACACGTCGATACAAAACCATGTATATCTAACATTAAGGCTTCATCGGCTCCAGCTTCAATAGCTTGAATTAGTGCTTGTACTTCATGAAGTTTACTGTGGCAATTCAACCTAGGGTCGAGGTAATCTGGTGAGCCACGACGAATGGTACTCGTAAAAAGAGTAATTCCTTTTTCTTTGCTTTCGGTTGAAGCTTTTTTATACTCTGGAAGAATCACCACATTTGGTCCAGAAATCGTAAGACGAGGATCTTGAGAAGGTGTTTTTTTTAATCCTCTTGTAATCATGATACGCACATGCACATGATCTTGCATGTTATTTACATTGAGAGTTTTCCAGACTTCAGCGATGAGTTCTTCACGAGAAAAAGGAAATGTCATACCAATAGTAGCAGCAGATTGCCATAATCTATCTAAGTGATCTTTTAAGAAGACCAAAACACCATGATGTAAGCGTAATGCTTCCCAAATACCATCACCTACGAGATAACCACTATCTAATACTGATATTTTAGCATTCTCTCGATTAAAAAATTCGCCATTAATATAAATTTTAATGTCCTTATTTCTGCTATCTTCAATAGCATTATGTGTACCATGAACCATGAAATAATAATCGCTTTAATGAAAATGAAAGATACTAAAAATGTTATTTATTTAGTTCAAATTCTGCACAATCTACTCGAATATCTTTGTCATTTAATTTTTGATTCAAGTAATGGCAAAAATGATTTTTATTAATGCTCTCATAAAACTTGCACGAATAACACATACGCTGTACACTTAGTTGTCCTGTTTTATTTAAACCATATATAAGATTGGTTATTGATTTGTAAAGCATTTCTAAATCTGAATGATTAATCTTATTGAGTTCTTTCTGAATAGGATTAGCAAATCCTTCCGTTTGAGAAACAATATCCTGACCAATGTCTGACAAGAAAACAGAATACCTTCTACTGTCGGTTGACGAATACTCTTTAACTACAAACCCTTTATTGACTAAGACTTTAACAGCATCGCTTATAGTTGGTTTAGTCACATTAAACTCTTGAGCAAAATGACTTACATTACAGTATTCTTGCTTATGATGAGCAATAAAAATTAATATCTGAATTTGAATAGGGCTTAAACCAATAGCTTTAGCGTGTTCCCAAAGTAAAACCTTAAAGGCTTCTGAAACACGTTCTAATCCAACCACTATTTTACTCGTTAAGTTGGTTTCTTGTTGCTTGATATTGAATGCACTCTTAGTCATAAAAAAAGCTTGTTAAGATAATGTCTTAACAAGCTAAGTTAGTAATCCTAATTATATTAATCAAAAAAACTTAAATACAATTTTCCATTTCAATAATTGAAAATCCTTTTTTATTAATGTCTTCAATTATTTGAGGTGTAGCCTGTTCAATATGACATAATTTACATTCTTGAGTTGAAAGGCTATTCGTTTTAAATGGTTTTTGACTTAAATACAAATCTCCATAATTAAATATTATAGATTGGTCATCTAAATGATGAGGAACTAGAATGTCAAAATGCATGGTTTTGCCATCTTCTCTTCTAACGTATGTGTCCCAAACTGATACTTTCATTAATATAATGTAATTAAATTAGCCTTTAACATCTGCAAGCGATGCTCCAAAATTAATATGTAACACATTTCCGTTTGAAGTCACTAAAGATGGTACCGACTTCACCCCTGCTTGTTCAGCTTGTGCGATTTTAGACTTATCTTCTCCAAGATGAATAACTTCAACATTAGAAGCACCAATCAGATCAATGATATCGTGTTCTGCACTAATGCAAACAGGACATCCAGCGTGATAAAAAATAGATTTACTCATTGTATTATAATTTATGTTAATGCAACATTGCAAAACAAATATAGTTAGGATTCCTAACCTAAGCAAATTTATAATCATTTAAATGAATTTTAATTTTTACGATATTAAATCTGAAAATCTTTTAGTACCAGGAAATTGTTCGAAAATAATTTTAAGAAAAACAGTAATTGGAATAGCCATTATGAGGCCAGGAATACCCCAAAGAAAACCCCAAAACATGAGCATTACCAGAACTGTAATAATGTTTATAGAGAAAGATTTTCCCATAAAAATAGGCTCTAAAATAGCCCCAAAAAGCACTTGTACTCCTGTTATAGTCAATATAAAAAACAGCAAGAAGCTTGAAGTTTCTAATTCAATAAAAGCAAAAATAGAAAGTATAATCACACAGACAAATGATCCAACCATTTGAACAAAATTAATAAGGAAGGCGAAAATTCCCCAGAAAATAGGAAAACTTATATCGAAGAAATAACAAGCCAACCCAGTACCAACTCCTGTTAAAAAGCTCACTAAAACTTTAACTTTTATAAAGGTTATTAATTCCTTTTCAATTTTCCTAAACGCTCGTATAGAAGCATACCTGCCCTTTAAAATAATTCGGTCTAATACTTCGTGAACATTAATAGACTCGGCTAACCAAAGGACTACAAAAAAAGCAATCATAAGTAGCATGGTAACAAATTTTCTTAAAAACCCAACAGTTGTACCAATGTTTTCCTTTTTTACTATTTGAGTTAACAGATTTTTATCTTGCTGCATTTCGATTCCATAAGTATCTTCCAAATAAAATGAAGCTTCATTGATTTTTTCTTCGGCCTTAGCAAAGAATTCAGTATCTGATGACATGATTTGCTTGCTTGATAATTGAACGAGTTCAACAGCGATAAAAAACCCAGAAATTATAATAAGAACAATAACAAAAAGACTAATAAACTTAGGTACTTTACGTCTATCAAACCAACGCATTAATGGTAAAAATAATAAGGCATTAAATAATGAGAATACTAATGGTATAAAGATAAATGACAGTACTTTTAATAAATAAAATACAATTGGAATAACTATAATTAATAATAATATGTTGGTTGTACGACGTTCGTTTAACATTTGGCTTCTTTTATGAGATTAATTAAAACGGCACATCGTTATCATCTGGAGCTCCAAATGCATCATTTGGTGATGGTAAATTTTGAGTTTTGAACGTATCATCATTTGCTGCAGCATTCATTTTTGAATGGAACTCAAAAGGCGAATCAAAATCATCTAGATTATCAAATTTACCTAAATGCCCAATAAATTTTAAGCGAATATTATCTAATCCACCATTTCTATGTTTAGCCACTATGAATTCTGCCTGACCTTCTGTAGGTGAGCGTTCTTCATCATCCCATTCTTCAATTTTATAGTATTCTGGTCGGTATATAAAACTTACAATATCGGCATCTTGCTCAATAGCTCCAGATTCACGTAAATCTGATAGTAAAGGCCTTTTACTTCCTCCACGAGTTTCAACTGCACGTGATAATTGAGATAATGCAATTACAGGAACACTTAACTCTTTTGCTAACGCTTTAAGGTTACGAGATATTGTTGAAATTTCTTGCTCTCTATTTCCTCCTTTTTGGCTTCCTCCTGCAGTCATTAATTGCAAATAATCGACAATGATTAATTTAATACCATGTTGAGAGGCTAAACGACGTGCTTTTGCTCGCAAATCGAAGATAGATAACGAAGGGGTATCATCTATAAATAGTGGCGCTTTTTCTAATCCTTTAACCTTTACATTTAGTTGTTCCCATTCATGTTTTTCTAATTGACCTGTTCTTAATTTTTCGGAAGACAAACCCGTTTCACTTGAAATTAAACGCGTTATTAACTGTACCGAAGCCATCTCTAATGAAAAGAAAGCTACAGGGATTTGGTGATTTACAGCAATGTTTCTCGCCATAGATAAAGTAAGCGCTGTTTTTCCCATACCAGGACGAGCAGCAACAATAATTAAATCACTTTCTTGCCAACCAGAGGTTAACTTATCTAATTTATCAAATCCAGAAGGAATACCACTCATTCCTTCTTTATTAGAAATTTCTTCAATCTTCTTTTTGGCTTGAATGACTAAGCTTTGAGCTGTTTCACTAGACTTTTTAATGTTGCCTTGAGTGACTTCATAAAGTTTAGCTTCAGCATTATCTAATAAATCGAAAACATCTTTTGTTTCATCATAAGAATCTTCAATAATTTCACTTGAAATCTTTATCAGGCTACGTTGAATAAATTTCTGTAAAATGATACGTGCATGAAACTCTATATGTGCTGAAGAAGACACCTTTTGAGTTAATGAAATGAGATAAAAATCACCTCCAGCTATATCTAGTTTTTGGTTTTTCTTTAATTGACTAGAAACTGTTAATAAGTCAATAGGTTCACTATTCTCAAACAGCTGAAAAATAGCTTCAAAAATATGCTGATGTGCTTCTTTATAAAAAGCATCTGCACTTAAAATATCAATGACCTCATCTACCCCTTTTTTGTCTATCATCATCGCACCAAGCACTACTTCCTCTAAATCAATAGCTTGAGGAGGTATTTTCCCTTTTTCAAGATTAATTATCGTGCTTTTATCGACTTGATAGCCTTTTATTGGATTAGGTTGTTTCATCTATAATAAATTATTTATAAGAGGTCAGAATGATTCGCCAAATCAATTTTACTTTTCTTTCAGAATTAAATTTAGCTCATTTAATGGAGAGCGAAAGTAAGTAAATTATGGAGAATTTTAATTTTATAAAGATACTTGAATCTTCACAAGAAAGTGTTAATAAGTTTCAAAATATTGTTAATAAGCATAAAAAAATCTGAAGTGATAGGCTTCAGATTTTTTAAGCGTGTGGGTTTATAAGGACTAACCTTTAAAAACACCCATGCTTAGATATTTTTCCATACGTTGTTTTACCAAATCTTTTGGTGATAAGTTTTTAAGCTCATCATAAGATTTAACAATGGCATCGCGAACAGCTAAAAATGTTTTTTCTCTATCGCTATGCGCACCTCCAATAGGCTCTTTTATAATCCCATCAACAACTTTAATTTTCTTAGCGTCTGTTGCAGTTAGTTTAAGTGCTTCGGCTGCTTTTTCTTTATGCTCCCAGCTTCGCCATAAAATAGACGAACAGTTTTCTGGTGAAATCACTGAATACCATGAATTTTCTAACATCAATACCTTGTCGCCAACACCAATACCTAATGCACCTCCTGAAGCGCCTTCACCAATAATAATAGCAATAATTGGGACTTTTAAACGAGTCATTTCAAGAATATTTCTAGCAATAGCTTCTCCTTGTCCGCGCTCTTCAGCTTCCAAACCAGGATAAGCGCCTGGAGTATCAATAAAGGTAACTACAGGTATTCCAAACTTTTCGGCAGATTTCATTAAACGAAGGGCTTTACGATAGCCTTCAGGATTAGCCATTCCAAAATTTCTATATTGTCTAGTCTTAGTATTATACCCTTTTTGCTGACCAATAAACATGTAGCTTTGATCTCCAATTTTACCTAAACCTCCAATCATAGCCTTATCGTCTTTCACATTACGATCACCATGTAACTCCAAAAAGGTATCGCCACAAAGTGCTTTAATATGATCTAAGGTATAAGGTCTATTAGGGTGACGTGACATTTGTACACGTTGCCAAGGTGTTAAGTTTTTATATATATCCTTTTTGGTTGCTATGAGTTTCTTTTCAATTTGCTTACATGTTTCAGTGACATCAACATCACTTTCTTCACCAATAACTTGGCACTTTTGAAGCTGATCTTCTAGCTCTTTTATAGGTAGTTCAAATTCTAAATATTCCATATTCGAATTTATAGATTAATTTTAGTTAGCCCACAAATATAAAAAACTTTAATGTCTTAATTTATTTAGACTGATTTCTTTTTAAAGCCTTCCTGTTTTTTAAAATCCCATTTAATACTACTACACCAAGAATCATCGATGCACCATAATAAAAATGTGAGGACATTTTTTCTTTTTCAGGGAATAAAATAATGGCCAAAATTATACCATAAATTGGTTCTAAGTTATACGTGAGTACTACTGTATATGGACTAATATAGCGCATCACATATACTGAAGCTATAAAGGCATACGCTGTACAGACAGATGCTAATATGAATAAATAGATATAATCTGTAGTAGACAACTGAAAGAACTCAACCGAAAAACCGTCATAAAAAACGAGCAGAAAAATACTTATAAATGCTACTCCGCTAATAAATTCATAAAAAGAAATCGTTGTTGCTGAATATTTTTCTAGAAACTTTCCGTTAAGCACTGCAAATAAAGAAGATAGGAATGCTGATATGATCCCTAGTACAATTCCGCTTAAATATTTTATTTCACTTTGCGTAATTATTACAACTCCAAATATGACTATTAAACCGAAGAGCATTTCATACCAAATAATTTTTCGTTTATAAATTATGGGCTCAATCAAAGAAGCAAAAAAAGCACCAGTAGAAAACATTGCTAGCGTTATTGAAACATTTGAAACATCTATAGCTCCAAAAAAAGTAATCCAATGTAAAGCGATAATGATTCCTGCAAAAGATAGTTTTGCAATGGCAGTTATTGGCAATTTAATTTTGGTTTTAGAAAACCACACATAAAAACCTATAAGTATGGTGGCAATACTCATTCTAAACCAAACTAAGGGGACTGCAGTAATAGATATAAGTTCTCCAAGAATAGCTGTAAAACCAGCAATAAATACTAGAACATGTAGGTGTAGATAATTTTTTAATTTATCGTTTAGCATTATATAATAAATATAGTGCTAAAATACCAAACAAGATGTTTGGAAACCAAACTGCTAATAAAGGTGAAAAATTAGATTGAGCAGCCATAACTCCAAAGATCTTATCAAAAAACACAAAAATCATGGCAATACAAATTCCAAAGGCAAGGTTGACTCCCATTCCTCCTCTACGCTTTATTGAAGAAACTGCTACGGCTATAATGGTTAATATGAATACTGAAACTGGTAAACTCCATTTTCTATATTTAACCAATTTATAACGTCCGATATTTGATGACCCTCTTTTTTCTTCTTTATCAATAAAACGAGTTAAGTCACTATAAGCTAAGGTTTCTGCTATATATTCAACAGGTGTTAGATCGTCTAAATCAAAAGCGAACAGTGTATCTTTTCTTTTCGTTTTTTCTATGATGTCTTCATGGTCACCAATCTGTCGTTTAACATACCGTGTTAATCTATATAAAGAATCACCTTCAAGATATTTTATATTTTGAGCAGAAATTTTATATATTAATTTATCATTTTCAAAATGCTCTAAGGTGAAATTTTGTCCAACCTTATTTTTAATATTAAAACTACTTACATATATATAGTCATTATCATTAATCTGTCTGAATACATCATTGTTATTATTACTGCTCTTTTTTCGGGATAAATATTTTGTATCAAAATCATTGAATCCTTTACTTGCTTCTGGAGCAAGATACAATCCCAAGACAATAGATAGTATCGCAACAATAGTTGCGCCAATGAGATATGGTCGTAAAAACCTAGAAAATGAAACACCCGAACTTAAAAACGCCACAATTTCGGTATTGTTAGCTAGTTTGGAGGTAAACCAGATTACTGAAAGAAATAAAAATAATGGAAATAAAAGGTGAGCAAAATAAATTGTAAAATCTACAAAGTACAGCAGTACTTCACTAATAGGCACTTCGTTTTCAAGGATTTTCCCTATTTTTTCTGCTAGATGCACTGTAATTCCAATAGGAATAAAAAGCAGTAACATCATGAAAAATGTAAACAAATAACGTTTTAATATGTACCAATCTAAAATTTTCATCAGTTATTTTATATTGCTTTTTTGGTCAGATGCCTTTCGCATTTCAAACTATAAACGCTTATTCATTTGCTTAACCATTTTATCTTTCCAAATTCTAAAATCTCCTGCTAAGATATGTTTTCTTGCTTCGCGAACCAACCACATATAAAAACCAAGATTATGAATGGTTGCGATTTGTTTTCCGAGTAATTCATTTACAGAAAACAAATGTTTTAAATAAGCTTTACTGTATTCCGTATCGACAAACGTAATTCCCATTTCATCTATTGGAGAAAAATCATCCTTCCATTTAGCATTTTTCATATTTATAGTTCCATGAGCTGTAAACAGCATGCCATTTCTAGCATTACGTGTTGGCATCACACAGTCAAACATGTCTATACCTAACGCAATATTCTCTAGAATATTAATTGGTGTTCCCACACCCATAAGGTATCTAGGTTTATCTTCAGGCAGTATGTCAGTAACCACTTCGGTCATGGCATACATTTCTTCAGCAGGTTCACCCACAGAAAGCCCACCAATAGCATTTCCTTCTGCTCCAGCATTCGCAATGTATTCGGCAGATTGTTTACGTAAATCTTTGTAAGTACTCCCTTGTACTATTGGAAAAAACGTCTGACTATAATCATACATGAAAGGTGTTTTTTCTAGGTGATTAATACATCTATCTAACCAACGATGGGTCATATGCATTGAACGCTTTGCATAGTTGTAATCGCAAGGATAAGGTGTACATTCATCAAATGCCATGATAATATCTGCACCAATACTACGTTGAATTTCCATTACATTTTCTGGTGTAAACATGTGCATACTACCATCAATATGTGATTTAAATTTAACGCCTTCTTCTTTTATTTTTCTATTAGCCGATAGAGAATAAACCTGATAGCCTCCAGAATCTGTTAGAATATTTCTATCCCAATTCATAAATTTATGTAAGCCACCTGCTTTCTCTAAAATTGGTGTTTGAGGTCTTAAAAACAAATGATAAGTATTGCCTAAAATAATATCTGGATTAATATCATTTTTAAGTTCTCGTTGATGTACTCCTTTTACAGAAGCCACAGTTCCTACAGGCATAAAAATTGGTGTTTCGATAACACCATGATCTGTAGTCATTACTCCTGCTCTTGCACTACTTTGTGCATCTTTTGCTTTTAATTCAAATGTCATACTTAATATAATGAATGGGCAAATATAATTAACAAAATGGGAGGAGCTTCTTAATAAAATCAAAATTGTTAGCAAATGCATGAAATTGGTTAATAAGTGTACACATTCTCTTTTTGCTATAGCTTTATAAACCTCTATTTTTGACTACTTAAATTTAACTTTAAAAACATGCCAAACACACAACAACTAAAAGATTTAACTACTCAAGTCCGTAGAGATATTTTACGAATGGTACACAAAGTCAACTCTGGACATCCTGGAGGTTCCTTAGGATGTGCTGAATTTTTCGTAAGTCTTTATAACCATATAATGGAGCACAGCACTAATTTTAATATGGATGGTAAAGGAGAGGATTTATTCTTTCTATCTAATGGCCATATTTCACCTGTTTATTATAGTGTTTTAGCAAGATCTGGATATTTTCCAGTTGAAGAATTAAACACCTTTCGTTTAATTAATTCTCGTTTACAAGGCCATCCTACAACGCATGAAGGCTTACCAGGAATACGTATCGCATCTGGTTCTTTAGGTCAAGGTATGAGTGTTGCTCTTGGTGCAGCGCAAGCAAAAAAACTAAATAATGATAATCATTTAATATATAGTCTTCATGGTGATGGTGAATTGCAAGAAGGTCAGAATTGGGAAGCTATTATGTACGCTTCAGCAAAAAAAGTTGATAATATAATTTCTACAATAGATTTAAATGGCCAACAAATTGATGGTTCTACAGACACCGTTTTAGCCATGGGAAATATTAAAGAAAAATTTGAAGCTTTTGGATGGATCGTTATTGAGATTGAACAAGGAAATGATATTGACTCCATTATAAGCGGAATGGCTGAAGCGAAGTCTAAAACTGGTCAAGGAAAACCTGTTTGCGTTTTACTAAAAACAGTAATGGGTAATGGTGTAGATTTTATGATGCACACACACGCTTGGCATGGTAAAGCACCAAATGACGAGCAATTAGCTATTGGTTTAGCTCAAAATGCTGAAACGTTAGGAGATTATTAATCATCAAATAAGAATAATGAAAACATATACATATACTCAAAAAAAAGATACACGAAGTGGTTTTGGAGATGGACTTACAGAGTTAGGGAGAACAAATCCAAATGTTGTAGCACTTTGTGCCGATTTAATTGGCTCTTTAAAAATGAATCAATTTATAAAAGAAAACCCTGAACGCTTTTTTCAAATAGGAATTGCTGAAGCCAATATGATGGGTATAGCAGCAGGATTAACCATTGGTGGAAAAATACCGTTTACAGGAACTTTTGCTAACTTTTCTACAGGTCGTGTTTACGATCAAATAAGACAAAGTATTGCTTATTCAGATAAAAACGTGAAAATTTGTGCCTCTCATGCTGGTGTAACGCTTGGCGAAGATGGTGCAACGCATCAGATATTAGAAGATATTGGATTAATGAAAATGCTTCCTGGCATGGTTGTTATTAATCCGTGTGATTATAATCAAACAAAAGCGGCAACTATTGCTATTGCAGATTATCATGGTCCTGTATATTTACGTTTTGGAAGGCCTTCAGTTCCTATTTTCACTCCAGAAAACCAGACTTTTGAAATCGGAAAAGCAATTCAATTAACTGAAGGTAAAGATGTTACTATAGTGGCTACAGGGCATTTAGTTTGGGAAGCTTTAGAAGCTTCTAAAGCGTTATATGAAAGAGGTATTTCTGCTGAAGTGATAAACATTCATACGATTAAACCACTAGATGATAAAGCGATTTTAGATTCAGCAGCAAAAACGGGCTGTATTGTTACTGCTGAAGAACATAACTATCTAGGTGGATTAGGAGAAAGTGTTTCTAGAGTACTTGCAAAACACAATCCAACACCACAAGAGTTTGTTGCTACTAATGATACTTTTGGAGAATCTGGAACTCCTGCTCAGCTTATGGAAAAATACGGTTTAAACAGCAACGCTATTATTAAAGCTGTTGAAACCGTTATGAAAAGAAAATAATTAGTCGTATTATTCGTTGTAATTATAAATCAATACAACGCATATTATGAAGAGATTCTTATTTACTAGCCTTTTACTTTTTGCCTTTGTATTTAGTTTACATGCGCAACAAGGAAAAGGCTTTGGTTTTAAAGGTGGTTTAAATTATAATGCCAATGGTGATTATTTTGAATCTATAGGCTCAAGTTCAGAAAATCCTGATAGAAATGTAGGATTTCATTTTGGCCTCTTTGGAAAATTAGGCGGAAAATTTTTCGTTAAACCAGAACTTGTATTTACTAGTACTAGAAGTGATTATGATGACGATAGTTTTAAAATGCAAAAACTTGATGCGCCACTTTTAGCTGGTGTGACATTCTTGAAATATTTTAATGTCTTTGCTGGACCTTCTTTACAATATATTATAGATACAGAATTTGAAGGTATTTCTATTGATGACATTGAGAATGATTTTACAGTAGGTCTTAATTTTGGAGTTGGAGTTAGTATTAATAAAATTGGAATAGATTTAAGATATGAGCGTGGTTTTAGTGAAAATGAAGCGACATTTATAAACAGTAATGACATAGATATAAGTAGGATTGATACAAGGCCAGATCAACTTATCTTAAGTATTTCATTACTCCTTTAAAATAAAAAAGCCACTTTACAAAGTGGCTTTTTTATTTATCTTTAATTTAGTTTATTCGATTGTGTCATCTAAATAATCTGGTATTCCATCACTATTCGAATCGGTTAAAATAATCGTATTTATTGTAATAACTCCATCTTCTTCACTTCTATCTACCTCATACTCATTAGAAGCAAGTATTGGTTCCATTTCTCCAATGTTTGTATCTACAATATATTCGACTTTTTCAATTTCATCAACAGTTAAAAGTGAATCACCATCATCATTGGTATCTAAAAAATTCGGAGATACGTCTTCATCTGTATCATCACTAAAAACATCTTTGTCACCATCTAAATCTTCAAGATATGAAGGTATTCCATCATTGTCATGGTCTAAAATAACAGTATCAACAAGATTAAATTTAAAAAATATTGGTGTATAGCTATCAACATCACCAATAGGTTGAGAAAAATAACCAATACCTGAAGGTATAAAACTCATACCAATACCATGACCATGATATGTAAGTGTACCATCTCCATTATCTGTAAACCCTGTAGATGTTTTAAACTCAAGAAGTGACTCTCTAAAACCTGTAACCACTCCAGAGGTAAGCCCTACAGTCGTTAAGTTAAATGACACAGGAGTCACAGCACTATCAAAAACAGTTTCATCAGACAATGTCCCTTCGTAACTCACAAAAGCTTGATCAATAAAATTTAAGTGACTTCCTAAACCTTCTCTTACTGTTAAGTAATATAATTTGTATTCTATGGTTTCATCAGATGGATCTGTAACCATTTTAAAGCTTAGCTCTGGGCTATCCATTAAAGACGTTACATTGTCTGGATTACCTTCAGGTATTTCGCTTACAACAATCTTATAAGTGTCATTTGCTAAACTATATGGATCTCCAAAATCAAATTCTTCATAATTATAGAAATGGGTTTCTAAATACTCTTCAATTTCAACGATGTCTTCGGCATAAACTTCTGCTCTATCACGATCAGGAACCGTTGAAGTACTTTCATCATCTTTATTACAACTAGTAACAGTAACCATTAAAGCTGCAATCCCTAAAGTAATTTTTCTTAATTTCATTATTGCTTATTTTTTTTGCTTGCAAGATACAATTTTAAACTAATTTTGCACAAGAACATTAACGTAGTTTTTTCAATATATTATATGCGAGTTGACAAGTATTTATGGTGTGTTAGGTATTTTAAAACAAGAAATATTGCAACCAATGCGTGTAAAAAAGGCCATGTGAAAGTTAATGGTGATACTGTAAAACCTAGTCGAGAAATTTATGCTACAGATATGATTACAGTCAGAAAAGATCAAATTAACTACACCTTAAAAGTTAATGATATTCCTTCTAGTAGAGTTGGTGCTAAGTTAGTTGATATTTACAGAACAGACACTACACCAAAAGAAGCCTTTAAAGCTAAGGATATTCTTAAGTATTCAAAAGATTATTATCGAAAAAAAGGAACAGGAAGACCAACTAAAAAAGATCGTAGAGATATTGAAGATTATCATGATGAGAATGAAAACTAAATTTAGTACTTTTAACTTTTCTCTTTTATAATTGAAAAACACTTACATCTTATGGAAAGCAAAGAAAACAGCATATTAACACATGAAGAAATTAATCATAAAATTAGACGCATTGCTTTTCAAATTTATGAGAGCAATATGAATGAAGATGAAGTTGTTTTAGCTGGAATAGATAGTAATGGTTATATTTTAGCTAAAAAATTAAAATTGATTATCTCTAAAATATCATCAATTAATCCCATTTTATGCAAAGTATTAATTGATAAGAAAAATCCAAGACAACCTATTAAAACTTCGATTTCGGCTGAAAACTACATGAATAAATCAGTTGTGCTAATTGATGATGTTTTAAATAGCGGAACCACACTTGTATATGGAGTAAAGCATTTTTTGGATGTCCCATTAAAACAATTTAAAACCGCAGTATTAGTCAATAGAAATCATAAAAAATATCCTGTTAAAGCCGATTTCAAAGGCATTTCATTATCGACCTCCTTACATGAGCATATCGATGTTGTATTAGAAGGTAAGCGCTTCGAAGCTTTTCTAAAATAATTTAAAGAGGATGGATTCTATGATTTCGTTTTCTGTTCTATCAGCATCGATTGTAAACTCTGCTTGTGTGTAAAATGGTATGCGTTCAAATAAGTGCTTCCCAACAAACTCTGTTAATTCTTCTTTTGTTTTAATATGAGAAACCAATGGTCTATTCTTTTTTTCTTTAAAGAGTCTGTCTACTAAATTAGTCATTGAAACTTTTAAATAGAGTGTTTTTAAATCTGATTTATTTATTAGTAAATCTAAATTATTACTATAACAAGGTGTACCTCCACCTAAACTAATCACATTTCTTTTAGTGTCTAAAACTAAAGTCTTAAGGGTTTCGTGTTCTAATTTTCTAAAATAGATTTCACCTCGTTTTTTAAATATTTCACTAATCTTTAGTTTCTCTTTTTTTTCAATCCATTCATCCAAATCAATAAATTCACAATCCAAAGTTTGTGCTAATTTTTTTCCAATTAGTGACTTTCCAGAGGTCATATATCCCAAGAGAATTATTTTCATTTTTATGTTATAAATTGATTCTTAAAAACATAGGCTAGTACTTCACAAAAAAACAAAAATTTATCTAAAAAAAGTATTGTTTTTTTAATTAAACATTTTATATTTGCACCCTCGTTAAGAGAAACAATTATGACCTGGTAGCTCAGTTGGTAGAGCATCTCCCTTTTAAGGAGAGGGTCCTGGGTTCGAGCCCCAGCCCGGTCACAAAAAAAAGTTAAGCAGTAGCTTAACTTTTTTTATTTATATTGCTTTTTATTTTTGCGCACGTGGCGGAATTGGTAGACGCGCTAGCTTGAGGGGTTAGTGTCCATTAGGACGTGGAAGTTCGAATCTTCTCGTGCGCACAATATTTCAACAACTTATCTGTAAAAAACACCGTATAATTTTTTATTAAAACGGTGTTTTATAATTTTGATGAATAAGCATTTACCTTGTTACACTTCCTGTCGGCAAAGACATTAGGTTTTGATTAAAATCATGTAGCGCTGGCGCTAAATCTACTCCTGCCACTCCGACTAATGGTTTCATTACAAAAGGAGCAGGAGAATCGTCAGGCACTGGTTCTATAGAAATTACAACAGTTCGCCCTCTAATATCTAAAGGAAAGGTTTCACCTACTGGTTCATTCATAAAAAAGTCTTCTCCAGGGACTGGTGGTCCAGCTGAAGCACCACTAAAAGGCGCTGCATTATCAGCTAAATTAAACGCTGTAAAAGTTCCAGTGCTTAAAGGACCTGAATCACCTACAACCCAACCTTCATAAGCCCAACCATCTGGTAACATTGGCAAAACAAAATTTGGCATTGGAGGTGCTCCTGGAGTTCCAAACCAAACTCCATTTTCATCATTACCATTATTCATTCCCGATTCATCTGTTGGTGTTCTTAAGAAAAATGCGCCTGCTGCATTACTAAAATCACCAACTATTCCTGTATCTATACTTGCTGTATCGCCTGAGAAATCTCCAGCTAGTATTTTTGTGTCAGCTGGAGCTGGATCTGGGTCTACTGCTGGTTCTATAGATACTACAAAAGTAGTCGCTGAGGCTAATTGTGCTGCATTAACTGTAAATGTTTGAGATGCTGCTACGCTAGTGAATGTTCCAGTTGAAACAGGTGCGCCATCAACAATAATCCAGCCTTCGTATACATAATCATTTCCGAGAGCTTCTAAACCATTTAAGTTTAGTGTTAATTCTGCTGTTGTAGAAATAGAGTTATCGTCATCGCTACTGCATGAAGTGGCAAAAATTCCTAATGCCAAAATTGCTAAAAACATTTTTTTAATCATTGTCATATAATTTTAGTTTATAATTATGAACCAAAATTATACAACAGACTTATCATAAAATGTTAGCTGTCTAACACTAAGCAATTTTTTTATAAATTCTTATTTCTTTTCTACTGAAGTCAAGCATTTCTTCATCTTTTAATTCATTTAAAAGAATGTTAAGTGTAGGTCTTGAAGTACCGATTAGTGAGGCGATATCCTTTTGAGTATATGGATGTTTTATAACATGATCTCCTGTTTTTTTACAATTATATCCATATTCTTCACACAATTGATCTAAAAATTCAATTAAGCGCGTTTTAGTGTCTTTAAAAAGAAGCAACTGTAAGCGTCTTTCTAGCTTTTGAAATTTAAAACCAATAAACTTATAAATTTTAAAACTAAAGGTTTGGTTGTTGCGCATTAAATCATGCATGGTTTCAACACCAATAGGACAAATTGACGTTTCATTATCTACAGATTGTGCAAATTCATTTCTTTTATTTGCTCCAAGAATGGCTTTTTCTCCAAATAATTCTCCGCGTGTTAAAATGGCTTTAACCACCTCATCTCCATCTTCATTATAATATCCTATTTTTACTTTGCCTTTTTCTATAAGGTATACCTTATTTGCAGAATCTTCTACAAAATAAATGTAATCCTTTTTTTTATAAGCATCAAAGTTATGATTCTGCTTATATGATTTAAATTTGTGAGGGCACAGAACTTTAAACAAATTGACATCATCGAAAAACCAAAGTGAATTCATTTTTACAATATTACATGTTTCACAAATGGTCGGTTAACACTTATATTACTTACAAAATTGAACAAAAAAAGCTCCTAAAATTATTCAGGAGCTTTAATGCTAATTTGAATTAATACTATTTAAGCATTATTCTCTTTCTTAATAAGATTTAGTGCAGAACCTTCATTATACCAATCGATTTGCGGTTGATTGTAAGTATGATTTAGCATGATAATATCTTTACTTCCATCTGAGTGAACCACCTCTAAGGTCAATGGTTTTCCAGGAGCAAACTCATTTAAATCCACAAAGTTGAACGTGTCATCCTCTTGAATTAAATCATAATCAGATTCATTACTAAAGGTTAAACCTAACATTCCTTGTTTTTTTAGGTTGGTTTCATGAATTCTTGCAAAAGATTTCACAATAACAGCAGCTACACCTAAATGTCTTGGCTCCATTGCAGCATGCTCTCTAGAAGACCCTTCTCCATAATTATGATCACCAACAACTACTGTTCTAACTCCAGCAGCTTTATAAGCTCTAGCTGTATCAGGAACACCTCCATACTCGCCAGTTAATTGATTTTTAACAAAGTTTGTTTTCTTACCAAAAGCATTAACAGCTCCGATTAAACAGTTATTAGAAATATTATCTAAATGTCCTCTAAAACGCAACCAAGGTCCAGCCATTGAAATATGGTCTGTTGTACATTTCCCAAAAGCCTTAATTAACAATTTAGCACCTTCAATTTTATTACCAATAGGCTCAAATGGTGTTAATAATTGTAATCTTTCAGAAGTTGGACTTACAGTAACTTGCACTCCACTTCCATCTGCAACTGGAGCTAAATAACCATTGTCTTTTACTTCAAAACCTTTAGGAGGTAACTCCCATCCTGTTGGCTCATCAAACATCACCTCTTCTCCATTTTCATTAATCAACTTATCCGTAATAGGATTAAAGTCTAAACGTCCAGCTATAGCAATAGCAGCAGTAATTTCAGGAGAAGCAACAAAGGCATGAGTATTAGGATTGCCATCTGCTCTTTTAGCAAAGTTTCTATTAAAAGAATGCACAATACTATTTTTTGGTGCATTTTTTGGGTCAGAATATCTAGCCCATTGACCAATACAAGGTCCACAAGCATTGGTAAATATTTTAGCATCTAGATTTTCGAAAACCTCTAGAATTCCATCTCTTTCTGCTGTATAGCGTACTTGTTCAGAACCAGGATTAATTCCCAATTCAGCTTTCATTTTTAATCCTTTATCTAAAGCTTGTTGAGCGATTGAAGAAGCCCTTGATAAATCTTCATAAGAAGAGTTCGTACAAGAACCTATTAATCCCCATTCAACTTTTATTGGCCAATCATTAGTTGTAGCAGCTTCATTCATTTTGCTTCCCACAGGTGTAGATAAGTCTGGCGTAAATGGTCCGTTTAATAAAGGCCCTAATTCAGATAAGTTAATTTCAATAACTTGATCAAAATACTGCTCAGGATTAGCATAGACTTCAGCATCACCAGTTAAGTATTCCTTAACTTGATTTGCGGCATCAGCAACATCAGCACGTTCTGTAGCTCTTAAATAGCGCTCCATAGATTCATCATAACCAAAAGTAGAAGTTGTTGCTCCAATTTCGGCTCCCATATTACAAATGGTTCCTTTTCCTGTACATGACATTGATGTCGCTCCAGGTCCAAAATATTCAACAATAGCACCAGTACCTCCTTTTGCAGAAACAATACCAGCTACTTTTAGAATCACATCCTTAGGCGCTGTCCAACCAGAAATTTTTCCAGTTAATTTAACGCCAATTAATTTAGGGAATTTAAGTTCCCAAGCCATTCCAGCCATGACATCTACAGCATCTGCTCCTCCAACACCAATTGCTACCATTCCTAGACCACCTGCATTTACAGTGTGTGAATCGGTTCCAATCATCATTCCTCCAGGGAAAGCATAATTTTCAAGAACCACCTGATGTATGATACCAGCTCCTGGTTTCCAGAAACCAATACCATATTTATTAGATACAGATTCTAAAAAGTCAAAAACCTCACTACTTACAGTATTGGCGTGTTTTAAATCTTCAGAAGCACCATCTTTAGCTTGTATTAGGTGATCACAGTGTACTGTAGTCGGAACTGCTACTTTAGCTTTTCCTGCTTGCATAAACTGTAATAAAGCCATTTGAGCAGTTGCGTCTTGACAGGCTATACGGTCTGGAGCAAAATCTACATAATCTTTTCCTCTTACAAATGCAGTAGTAGGATTTCCATCCCAAAGGTGATTATATAATATTTTTTCAGAAAGTGTTAATGGTTTACCAACAACTTCGCGTGCTTTATCTACACGCTCAGCCATTTGAGCATAAACCTTTTTTATCATATCAATGTCGAATGCCATATTTATTTATTTATTGGTTGATTAATACAGTTTTTTAGGTCTTGCAAAAATACACATTTTTACGATATTTTAAAAAATATATAATAAAAACGAACGATTACTAAACATAATTCAATAAATAAGCATTTTTATGAATATATTTTGCGCTATTACTAATTTATTTATTAAAAAAATAATAAATTAACAAGTGTTTAAAACTAAAAAACTAATGATTTTAGATGATTTAATAAGTTAGAAGCTATCTGAGATTACTTATTAAAGTGAAATTTAACAAGGGTAATTATTAAAATAAGCTTTTAATAATTTGATCTTCAGAAATCCCTTCAGCTTCTGCCTTATAGTTTTTAATAATTCTGTGACGTAAAATACTAGGCGCAACAGCTTGGATATTTTCAATATCTGGTGAGAATTTGCCGTGTATTGCAGCGTGAGTTTTTGCTGCTAAAATTAAGTTTTGTGAAGCTCTTGGACCTGCTCCCCAATCGATATAGTTCTTAACTAAATCTATTGCAGAATCACTATTAGGTCTTGTTTTCCCAACCATAGATACCGCATATTCTATCACGTTATCTGCAACAGGAATACGACGAATAAGTTGTTGAAAATTAATAATCTCATCAGCAGAAAACAAAGCATTGACTTGTACTTGTACATCTGTAGTCGTTGTTTTAACCACTTGTACTTCTTCTTGAAACGAGGGATAATCTAAGTTAATAGCAAACATAAAACGGTCTAATTGAGCTTCAGGTAAAGGATACGTTCCTTCTTGCTCAATAGGGTTTTGTGTCGCTAATACAAAATAAGGTAAACTTAGCTTATAATGATGTCCAGCAACTGTTACAGCGCGTTCTTGCATAGCTTCAAGCAAAGCGGCTTGTGTTTTTGGTGGTGTTCTATTTATTTCATCTGCTAAAATAATATTAGCAAATATTGGTCCTTTAATAAACTTAAACTGTCTATTCTCGTCTAAAATTTCACTTCCTAGTATATCACTAGGCATAAGGTCTGGTGTAAATTGAATACGCTTAAAGTCTAAACCTAAACTTTGAGCAATTGTATTGACCATTAATGTTTTTGCTAATCCTGGAACACCAATAAGCAATGCATGTCCACCAGAAAAAATAGAAATTAGGATTTGGTTTACAACATCATCTTGCCCAACAATAACTTTAGCAATTTCTTGTCTTAAGGCTTTATATTTTCTAACAAATTGTTCTACAGCTGCTACGTCTGACATATTATTTCTTTAACCAGTTACTCGTAAAATCACAGTCTCTATGTTCTCCATTAATTTTAACATAGGTATCCATGATTTTATCATCTTGCCATTTTCCAATAGCTTTAAATTGTTTTTCTGTGAGTGCTAAATCTTTTATTTTCAAATAATCTCTAGAATAGTCTGCAACATGCTCGTCAACTCTATCTGTTACACGAAGAATTTTATACTTAACCTTACCTGTTCTATCTCTTTCAGTTTGAACTAAAGTAATTTCGCCATCTTTTAAATCTTGAATTTGAGTATATAATTCTGTATCCATTCGTGTTAACTCAAAATTATAATCTTGTGTTGCAGGATTAATTAAAAATCCGCCTTCACTTTTTGTTTCTTTTTCATCACTAGACTCTCTAGCAGCTTCTTCAAAAGTGATATCACCATTTACAATTTTTTCTCGAATGGCTTCCAATTTTTCTTTAGCTTCGTCCATTGCGGATTGAGAAACTTCAGGAATCAATAAAATATGTCTTGCGTCATATTCTTGTCCGCGTATTTTTTCAAGCTGAATTATATGAAATCCGAAAACACTTTCAAAAGGCTCAGAAATTTCACCTTCTTCTAAAGAGAAAGCAACATCTCTAAATTCTTTTACAAACACTGGCTTTTCTCTATTTAAAGTGTATAAACCTCCTTTTGGAATAGATGCTTTATCGTCTGTATAAAGAACTACTTTAGATCTAAAACTTGCTCCATTTTCTAAAACATCTGCTTTAAATTCTTTAAGTCTATTAATAATCTTTTCCTTTTCTTCAGGAGAAACTTTTGGTTCGATTACAATTTGAGACACCTTTAATTCTGTCCCAAATGTTGGTCGTTCATCTTCTGGAATTTTATTAAAAAAAAGTCTCACCTCTTCTGGAGTGACTTCAATTTCGTCAACTATACTACTTTGCATGCGTTTAGCAAGTTCATTTCCTTTATTAATCTGGTACATTTCCTCTCTAAAGCTCTTTTCATCTTCTTTTTTATAAAACTTAATAAGGTCTTCTAATGTTCCTCCTGTATTAGCCAGAAATTGTTGAATTTGAAAATCGACATTTGATCGTATTTCATCATCAGACACTTCAATACTATCTTGAACGGCATGATGTGCATAAAGTTTATTTTCTAAAAGTGATCCAAAAATCTGACAGCGTGGAATATCTTCAACGTTGACGCCTTGAGATTTCATTTGTAAAATGGTTTTATCGATATCAGATTCTAAAATAATATTATCTCCAACTACAGCAGCAACACCATCAATTTTAGTAGCCTGAAATGGTTGTACACTATCTTTTACCTCTTCTTTCACTTCATCTGGAATGATTTCTTGCGCTGATAATTCGCTTGAGATAAAAATTGCTACACATAATGTAAATATGTGTTTTAGATTATTTGTAAATTTCAAATTGTTTGTTTGTAATTGCATCTTTTGTAATATCCTTTTCTAATTCTCTGATTTTTTCTAATTTTCTTTTATTAATGACTATCTGATCAATCGTAGGTTTCACATATTCTATTGGCGCAATACTGTTTTGCAATAGCACGTCATTAATTTGCATCAAATATAAACCTAATGAGTCTTCGAGTTGTATAAAATTAGATTTTTTTAACAGTTGATCTTTATTATTTGCATTTATTGCAGGAATTTTTTCTATTATTTGGTTCAACTTTATCCAAATAGAATCATTTAACGAATACGATTTAAATTGTATAGACATGGAGTCGAGTTCTTTTTTATCTTGAGCGTCAAACCTTTTAAATTTCTTTGCCACCTCGTTGTTATCTTTCCAATTTTCATCTAGATTGATATAACGAAACTTGATTAACTCTTCATTAAGCTTAAAAGCCTCCTTGTTTGCATTATAGTAAATTTCAGCCTCTTCAAAAGACACAATTGTATCTAAACCTCTGTTTACTAGAGCTTGTAAATATGCTTTAGAATATAAATCGCTCTTATACTGTTCAACTAATCTGTTAAATTCATTTTGTTTTTCTTCACTTAAATTAAGCATTGCACCTTGAACAAGCAACTGCTGAGTTGCCCAACTATTAATATAATTGTTAACTAATATCGTGCTGTCTTCTATAGAAAGTTCTTGAGTCATTAAATCCTCGATATCTTCTTCGTACAAATACGATTCATTAACTCGTGCTATTGGTGTTCTTTCTTCTTGCTCTTTAAAAAAATCGCAAGACATTAAAAGAAAGACAACAGCGACTAATATGACGATTTTAAAACGCAAATTATTTGTTTAATTTATATTTCACTTCTTTTAAAGCCTCTTGATTAATGACTACTTTATACTTGTTGGCAAGTGCTTTTAGCCATTTCATTTCTTTAGCCTCTTGATAATCACTAACAACTTTTCCTTTAGCTTCTTCAAAAGTTTTAAACGTTTTTGGAAGCACTTCATTAACTTTTACCACTATAAAAGCACCATTATGTTCTAAAACTTCTGACACGCCTTTTTTAAATAAAAATCCATTAGGAATAGCTTGATGACTTGCATCCATTTTATCTGATGTAAAGATGACACGGATTTCATCATTGGTATTAACAAGCTCTTTTATTTCGTCTGGTGTTTTTCCTTCTTTCATCAACTTTCCAACCTTTTCTATATCTTTTCTTTTAGCTGAAGACGCTACAATAGCATCAATACGTTCATTAAAAAAATAGTTGCTTTGGTTTGCACTGTAATATTCTTGTACAGCAACGGTATCTTTGGCTGCAGCTTTCCATATCTCATTCTCCATTAACTCAAACAACAACAATCCGTCTCTATACTCACTTAAAATATAAGAGAATTCTTCATTTTCGTTTTCTAAATTTTCTTCTTGAAATTCTAGCAAGTTGCCTTCTAAAAAACTATTATACGTTGTAGTAACCAATTCTTTAAAATCGACTTGTTTTGTTGTACGACGTTGATTTTTAATTAAGAAATCTGCAAAATCCTTATATGTTAATTGTTTGCTTTCGATTTTAACAAATGCTTTTTCAGGATTAAAGTCTTCTGGCACTTTCCATTTACTATTGTAGTATTCGTTGTTTAGTATAGAAGTAAAGTATTCCAAATCCTGATCTACATTAGAAATGGTATATCGTTTTTTTAGTTCTTCAACTCTAGATTCACTTATTAATTTAGATCTAGAATCTCGTTTTACTTTCGATTCTAGCGTAGGTTTCATGTCTTCAAAAGAACCGATTTCTATTTTTTTGATAAGTTTTATAATATGCCATCCAAAATCGGTTTTAAATGGTTGAGTATAATCCCCTTCATTTTGAATTCCGAAAGCTTGATTTTCAAATTCTGGAGAACGTAATTCTCCTCCTGAAAACGGCGTTAATTTTCCTTCTTTATTGGACGTGCTTTTATCTTCTGAAAACTGTTTAGCTAAAGACCCAAAATCTTCCCCTTGTTGAATTTTCTTGTATATATCCTGAATTCTACTTTCAGCATCTTCTTTTAAATTAATCATAATATGAGCTACTTCACGCTGACCTCTAGATTTTCTTTTATCAAACACCTTAACAATATGGTATCCAAACTGGGTTCTAAAAGGTTGTGACACTTCACCTACAGGAGTATTAAAAGCCACATTTTCAAACTCATAAACCATTTTAAACCCAGTGAAATAATTTAAGTCTTCTGCAAAAACCGTTTTACCATCATGCACATCTTTTTGAACAGCTTTATAACCTTCTTCAATAACACGCGCTCTTAATTTTAATAATTTGTTATAAGCTACAAGCGTATCTTTAGGGCTTGCATTTTCATCTACTCGAACCAATATATGGCTAGCATTTACTTCATTGGAAATTCGCTCATAAGCTTCCTCAACCAATTCATTTGTAACCTTATTGTCTGTTAAGTAGTTTTTTGATAACTGTTTTTTATAGCTCCCAAGTTCTCTTAAATATTTTTCATCTTTATCTAAACCTAAAGTTTTAGCTTCTTTTAACTTGAGCTTATAATTAATGAATAGCTTTAAGTATTCATCTACGTCTTTTTGAGATTCATCTTTAACTAAATCTAGATTCTTATTAAAAACACGAATAAACTCTGAACTATATACAGGATCATTATCTACGGTAAAAAGTACACCTGCTTTATTTTGAGCCTGAAAACTTATTGTAAAAATAAAAAAGAATAGGATGGATAATAGTCTCATAATGTATCTTAAGGTATTATTTTAAAGTCTTGCAAAAATAGAAATATTAAGCTATATACCAAGTCGCATTAACAAACGGTTAATAAGTTTTTTTAGTATTAATTTTATATTAGTTGCACATGATTAAACACAAAAACGTTGAATTTAGCTTTTCAACATGAAAACATGGAATTTTGTTATTGTTATTATATTTTAGCTTAAACTATTAATTTTACAAGAAATAACTTATGAAAACAAGATTACTTTTATTGTTACTAGGTGTTTTATGTGTGACAATAGCTAATGCCCAAATGCGTATTCAAACGGACGACAACTTTGTTACATTTAACGTTGACGACACATTTGATGGAGACGATTGGGATGCTAATGGCAATGATATATATCTGTATTTATTTATTGACGCTTCCGATGCTTCAAATGGCATATCTTCTGAACCACTAGGAAGCTTCCCTGGCACAATAATGGCTAGCCTAGGTGCTGACCTGTATAAAGTCACTATTGATTTATCTGATTTTTACCCAAATGGCACTACAATTGACGAAATATATTACACTTATAATGACAACATGGGAAGTCAAAATCCAGCTAGTGGTGGTTTTAGCGGATTAGCAGCCAGCTATGTTCCTGTAACAACTTTATCTACATCAGATATTGAGAAAAACGAACTTTCATTTAGCATTGTTAATGGACAGTTAATGGCCTCAAAAAATGAAACTATTTCCATAAACGTATATAACATAAATGGACAATTAGTTAAGCACTATACAAACATTAACATAAGTGCAAATACTAGTTTTGATCTAAACCTTAATAAGAATAAAGTATACTTTGTTCAGCTTGAATCAGGTAATACAACTCAAGTAATTAAAACGATTCATTAAAAACTTTAATTATAACCCTTTTTTAGCCACCTTAACCAAGGTGGCTTTTTTATCTGTTTTTATATAAAATAGTATCTTTATACTATGCAATAAATTATACACAATGACTTATACAACAGAAATCATTATTGAACTTCCGTTAGATGACTTTATAAAAAAATTAAACAATGCTGAAAACATGAAGCATTGGCAAAAAGGATTAGTTCGTTATGAATATATTTCTGGTATTCCTGGCGAATTAGGTAGTAAAATGGAGCTCTTTTACAAACTAGGTAAGCGCGAAATGAACCTTACAGAAACTATTATTTATAGCAAACTACCTCATGAACTTCATATGACTTATGACACCAAAGGCGTACATAACATTCAAAAAAATTATTTTGAATCAACACCTGAAGGATTTACTAAATGGACGAGCAAAAATGAATTTTTACCAACAACATTCACCTTACGAATGATGATTTTACTCATGCCTAGAGCTTTTAAAAAGCAATCGATGAAATACTTATTAGATTTTAAAAACTTTGCAGAAAACGATATATCAGTCAATGAAGCGTAAACTAAAACTTATATGGGATTTTAGAGGTCCTGGAGCATTAAGAACTGCTCAGCATCACGAAATACATTTAAACGAATATGTGAAGCATCAAAACTCAACGGTTTTAATGATTGGTCACGAAACAATAAATGAATTTCACTCCTTAACTTTTATTGTGGTAAATGAAGAAGATATGAAACCTTTTAGAGACCAACTAAAACCACATAGAGGCGAATGGCATGATGAATAATGCGCTGCGAATGACGCTTATAATTATATAACTTTTAGGTCTTTGATCACGATAGATAATATCTATACTTAAAATTTATAATATTATTAATCAATACTTTAAATATAATAATATAAACTTTTACTTCAACTTATTAAACGGTCTAATTATTAGTCGAGCAGATTTATCAAAATTGATATAATTATAAATCCAGTTAAATAAAACCACAACTCTATTTCTAAATCCAACCAAAGCCATAAGATGAATAAACATCCAAACAAACCATGCAAAAATTCCTGCAAACTTATATTGACTTAAATCCACAACTGCTTTATTTCTTCCAATAGTAGCCATAGATCCTTTGTCATTATAAACAAACTTTTTTAATGGTTTTCCCTGTATTAATTTTAATAAATTTTTACTTAATAATTCACCTTGCTGAATGGCAGGTTGAGCCACTTGCGGATGACCTTTAGGGTATTTTTGCGTTTTCATTAACGCAATATCACCTAAAGCAAAAATTGAATCATACCCTTCCACCATATTATACTCATCCACCACGTAACGATTTCCACGTTCTGATAACGCTTCAGCTCGAAGGCCATTAACAGGATTTCCCGTAACACCAGCAGCCCAAATTAGAGTTTCTGTTTGCAATTGCAAGGTAGTATTTGTCATTACAGTTAAGCCATCATAGTGCTTTACAAAAGTGTTACAATGTACATGAACACCGAGATTTTTTAAAAATTTTTCAGCCTTCTTAGAAGCATGCGGACTCATAGGCGACAACACACGCGCACTTCCTTCAAGTAAATGAATCTGCATATCACTCGCATTCAAATCATGGTAATCCCTAGGTAAAATATGATTTTTAAGCTCTGCAATAGCTCCTGCCAACTCAACTCCTGTAGGTCCTGCTCCAACAATTACGAAATTTAAAAAAGTTTTTCGACTAGCTTTTGAATTTGCAATAGCTGCTTTTTCAAAATTCTGAAGTATCAAACTTCTAATATTCAACGCTTGCGGAACCGTTTTCATTGCCATACTATTGGCTTCAACCGCCTTATTTCCAAAAAAATTGGTTTTCGCTCCAGTCGCAATAACTAAATAATCATAATTTAACTGACCAATACTTGTTGTAATCGATTTGTTTTCTGGCTTAATACTATAAACTTCAGCTAAACGAAAAAAAGCATTCTCATGTTTTTTTAAAATTTTACGTAAAGGATAAGCTATTGAATCTGGCTCTAATCCAGCACTAGAAACCTGATATAATAAAGGTTGAAAAGTGTGATAATTATTTTTATCAATTAAAACAACTTGTACGGCTTTATTTTTTAAAGATTTGGCCAATTTAATGCCAGCAAAACCTCCTCCAATAATAACAATTCTAGGGACTTCAGACTTAGGAATATTCATATGTCTAGACTAAAAAATATCTTTCACAAAGTTACAAAATAAGCATCTTAAACACTATTTTTAAACGATCTTAATCCTTCGTGTAACATTTTTTATAAAATGCTACTTATAGAGTAACTAAACCATCACCTTGAATAAAGAGTTAGAACATAGTTTTGTAGAACAATTAGAACAGCATCAAAATATAGTGCATAAAGTTTGTAGGCTATACACCAACAATCAAGATGCGCATAATGATTTGTTTCAAGAGATTACCATACAGCTTTGGCGAGCTTATCCAAAATTTAGAGGCGATGCCAAATTTAGTACATGGATGTATCGTGTAGGTCTGAATACTGCAATCACTTTATATCGAAAAAGCAAGCGCAGAATTACAACACAACAGTTTGATACAATTCAATTTAAAATAAAAGCAGACGAATATGATGATACTGAAGAAGAACAGTTAAAATTATTATACAAGGCTGTACACCAATTAAACGACATCGAAAAAGCTCTTGTATTCTTATATTTAGAAGACAAGAACTATAAAGAAATAAGTGAAACAATGGGGATTAGTGAAGTTAACGCACGTGTAAAAATGAATCGTGTAAAAAACAAATTAAGAACCATTTTAAATCCGTAACCCTATGGATGAATTAGAATTATTAAAAAAAGATTGGAAGAAAGAGGACACCTCTCGCTTTCCGAAATTAACTTACAATGAGCTATACAGCATGATTTTAAAAAAATCATCTTCAATTGTAAAGTGGATTTTCATTATTAGTATCCTTGAATTTGTTTTCTGGACATTGATTTCTTTTGCACTAAAAGATGCAGATTACAACAAACGTTTTGAGTCTTATCATGCAGAAAACATAATGATTCCTTTTATGGCTCTTGGTTATTTAATTTTAGCCTATTTCTTTTATAAATTTTTCATGAATTACAGAACAATTTCAGCAACAGACAATGCTAAAAAACTCATGGAAAACATCCTTAAAACACGAAAAACGATAAAACAATATGTCGCTTTTAACTTAATCTATATGGCGCTTTCGGTATTTGTTGTTTTGGGCATTCAGTTTAATAAAGATGAAGAAATGATTTCTTTAATTGAAAAGGCGACAGCTAATGGTGAATTATTTCAGTTTTATGCTGTTACCATTTTAATCGCACTAGCAGCTTCAGCTGTACTCATTGGTATTATTCTAGGATTCTATTACCTTATTTATGGTATTTTATTAAAACGCCTAAATAACAATTATAAGGAATTAAAACGACTGGAAGTCTAAGCCTCTTTTTTACTCCATTTTCGTTGTTTATTCAACTCTTCTTGAAGCTCAAGCTCTTTTTGAGGAATTACTTTTAAAAATGAAGGGTGTTGCTCTATAGCATACTCGATTTTCTCAACGATACTCGCTACACTTTCATTGTCATAATCAATTTGAAGCGGTTCCTTGATCTCAAAAGATTGCATTATATTTTTCTTTTTTATACGAAGCCCTTTTTTATCAAAAGAACGTCTAAAACCATCTATTACAATTGGCACAACAACAGGTTTATATCTTTTTATAATATGAGCTGTTCCTTTTCTTATTGGTTTAAAAGGCGTCGTAGTCCCTTGAGGAAAAGTAATCACCCAACCATCATCTAATGCCCTACTAATATTAGAAATATCACTCATTTTCACTTGCCTATTTATATCTTTTCCTTCAGAGCGCCAAGTCCGTTCAATACTAATAGACCCAACATAAGCCAATATTTTTGGTAGTAAACCTGCGCTCATTGTTTCTTTAGCAGCAACATAATAAATATTTAATTTAGGATTCCATAGATAGCCTATGTTTTTGATAGAATCTTCACGCTGACTTAAGCTTGCATTAAACACATGAAACATGGCAACCACATCAGCAAAATAAGTCTGATGATTAGAAATAAACAACACATTAGTATCTGGCAAATTTTTAATGATTTCTGAGCCTTCAATTTGAAGCTCATTAAATCCGCGAAAACGCCTATGAGTGATTGCGCCTAAAATTCGGATTAACCATTTTTTAATGAAGAGAATATGACCAAAAGGATTTTTTTTAAATAAACCCATGAATGCGTTTTACAATTTAGTTAGTTTACAAAAGTAATAAAACTGAAGCTTTACAAGTAGAGTTTTAACAAGTCTTTTATTTCGCTAAGCATCATTGCTGTTGCTCCCCAAACCACATGATCATTTAATTTAAATGCTGGCACCTCAACATTTACCTTATAAGAGGTTGACACCGTTTTTGTTATCACATTCTGCTCATCTAAAAAATGTGACAGTGGCACTTCTATAAGTGCTTCAACTTCACTGTCTTCTTTTATAAAATTTGGAGTCTGATTTACCACACCAATGTAGGGATGCACATAAAAATTACTAGGCGGAATATAAACTTGTGTCATTTTTTTAAGCACTTTAACATGCTTTCTTGGCACACCTACTTCTTCTTCTGTTTCACGTAAAGCCGTATGCTCTAGCGACTCATCTTCCTCTTCTACTTTCCCACCTGGAAAACCAACTTGAGCAGAATGCACGCCTTTATATGTTTTTCTTAAAATTAAAATAAGGTTGGTATTATACAAAGTGTCTGGATAAAACAAAGCCAATACAGCAGATTGTTTCGCGTTTTTTATTTTATCCTGTTGCTGTTTTAATAACTCCAATCGAAAAGGAGGCGACATTTTAAACTGTGAAGCTTCTGCTGGAAGTGGCATATCTCCAATATTAGATATCGATTCTAAAAACTGATTAAAATTCATTCTTGCGATTTGAAATTTTAGAAATTCAAAAATAAGGTTTTAATCTTTTATCTAAACACCGTTTAAACCTTAATTAAAAATCGATATACGTATCGAAAAAACGACGAACTGTATTTTTGTTAAAAAGTAGCACTTTTTGTTAATATTATTAACCGCTGTTAAACAGCTTTTTAGGTGTCTTTTTTTATCTTTGGGCTTACCATAAAATTTCCTAATGCGATTATTTATTATTTGTTTAGCCTGTCTCTTTGTCTTTAATTGTGAGGACAACATTACCGAAATCAAGAAAACGTCCCCGACAGCTCATGTGTATTCTGAAGCTAAAAAAGATATACAAAAAGATACCTTTGTAGAGCCAATTCGTGAGTTCCCTTACCTAACAGATAAAAATGCTTTAGATTTCTTTTCAGAATATGGTGAAGAAAACAAAGAATCTATTGTAAGAATTACAACCTATTTTGGTAAGATAGACATTAAATTATTTAATGAAACCAAATACCATCGTGCTAATTTTATTTTCCTTACAAAACAAGCTTATTTTGATAATACGCAGTTTTATAGAGTTATAGATAATTTTATTATTCAAGGAGGAAACACAGATGACATTGATGTTTTACGGAAGCGTAGAAAAATAGGAAAGTATCTACTACCAACAGATACCAATCATGGCTTAAAGCATCATAGAGGCATGGTAAGTATGCCTAGTCGTGATGTTGAAAATCCACATAAGTTAGCATCACCTTATCAATTTTTTATTGTTCAGAAAAAAGATGGTGCCTACCACTTAGATGGCAATTATACTATTTTTGGTGAAGTTATTAAAGGCATGAATGTTGTTGATGAAATCGCGAAACAAAAAACCGATAATGCAGATTGGCCATTGAGTAATGTCTACATAAAAAAAGTAGAAGTTTTAGAATAAAACTTATTTTTTATACAAGCTAGGCAAGCTAATTTTAAATTTCACTGCAATTAAGCGTACAATAATTACAATTGCTCCTGATATTATAAACACAAAATTGTCTTCTATTGGTAATTTTCTAATTAAAAAATAAACCAATCCACCTAAAATACAAGCTGTTGCATAGATTTCTTTTCTGAAAATCACTGGAATTTCATTACACAAAATATCTCTAATTACTCCTCCAAAACAAGCCGAAATAGTCCCTAGAGCAATACAAATAATTGGGTGCAATCCAGCAGACAAGCCTTTTTCTACACCTACAACAGTATAGAGTCCAATTCCTATAGTATCAAATAAAAATAGTGAGGTTCTTAAATAATTAATTTTACTTCTAAACACTACAGCAAGTACTGTAGATCCTAATATAACATAAGTAAAAATCATATTCGTCATCCAACTTACTGGAGTTTGACCAATAAGAATGTCACGTAATGTTCCTCCTCCTACTGCAGTTACAAAAGCAATAATAAGAATCCCAAAAGGATCCATTTTCTTATTCATAGCAACCAAAACTCCAGAAATAGCAAAAGCAATAGTTCCTAAAATATCTATAATTTCAAACATATACTTAGATGTGATTTAACCGTTTTTTACTTATTATATGATTTACATATTTTGTGTGTAATAATTATAATCTTTTATAACAATACCAACAAAATCTATAGGATTCTCTGTTGGAGTAACTTGCATAACTTTCACCAATCTATTATGCAACTCTAAAATCACATTATGTTGTCCATTCCGTTTAGCTGTATCATATAAACTTTTAATCGTCTGCATATCACTATCATTAAAGACCGTAACTTGACTATATGTTGGCACATAATTAGGTTCAATGTGTTTTAAAATCGTATCATCTATACTAAGTTTGCGCTTTTCGCTAATTACAGTGGTTCCTGCTGCAATATCACCAACTCGCTGACCATTGCCTCGAATTAAAATACTAAGCACAGCTACACCTCCACTAGTCAGACTCACATCAACGATACGTAAAATCCATCGCACAAAATAATTTGCAAAAGTAGCCTTAGAACCATCTATTCGTACCACTCGTGTCTTCATTGTAAACTTTCCAACGGTTTGTCCATCCCAAAAGGTTTCTAATAAGACATAATATAAAAAGGCAGGTAAAGATGCTAATAAATATAAGGCCCAAGAATCTCCTGGATCTAAATCTAGTGAGATTAAGAGCATCATAATTAAAACCAAATACACGAAGATAATTAGGCTATCTAAAAGGTAAGCCAAAATTCTGTCACCAAGATGAGCAACGTTTTGGTTTATACCAACATTTTGCGCTGTTTCAATTTGAAATTCCTCCATATTTTCTTTTCTTTGATAGCAAAACTCTACAGTAGATGCGTGAAGCTGCTTTCGTGAAGCAAAATAAGGATAAATGGTTAAAGTTTGAAAGTGTTCTTTCAAATAATATTGAGATTAATCCAGATGAGTTATCAGATTTATATATTGAAATTACAGACCATTTAAGCTACGCGAAAACCTTTTATAGTAAAAGTAATACAGAACGCTACTTAAACCAATTAGCATCACAAGCACATCAAAAAATATATAAGACTAAAAAAGAGTCGAAAAACAGAATTATTTCATTCTTTAAAACAGAGTTTCCTTTAATGTTTTACACACATCATCGTGAGCTTCTAATTGCTTTTCTTACCTTTAGTTTGTTTGTTATTGTTGGAGCTTTTTCTGCAGCAAATGAAGGTGACTTTGTGCGCTCCTTTTTAGGTGACAGCTATGTTAATATGACACTTCAAAATATTGAAAATGGAGACCCAATGGCTGTTTATAAAGAACAAGGCGAATTTAATATGTTTCTTGGAATTACGATAAATAATATTAAAGTTGCTCTAATGGCATTTGCTTACGGCTTACTTCTTGGTCTTGGCACATTATATATCATGTTACAAAACGGAGTCATGCTAGGCAGTTTTCAATACTTCTTTTATGATCACGGTTTATTATGGGAATCTGCTCGAACCATATGGATTCATGGTACAATTGAAATTTCTGTAATTATTATTGCAGGTTGTGCTGGATTAGTTTTAGGAAATAGCATGCTCTTTCCTGGCACTTACACTCGACTAGAATCTTTTAAGCAAGGCGTTAAAAACGGATTAAAAATTTTAATAAGCACAATACCTTTTTTTATTATCGCAGGATTTTTAGAAGGTTTTGTCACCAGACATACAGAAATGCCAGATTGGCTAGCCATTACTATTATAGTTAGCTCTCTTGCTCTTATTCTTTTTTACTACGTCATCTACCCAAGGCAATTACACAAACAACAATTAAAGCAAAAAGCTTTAAAAGAGTACAATACTATACCTTCAAAATGAAAAAATTAATAGAATTTAAAAAACAACGTGAACTTGGAGAGGTTCTAACTGATACCTTTGGGTTTATTAGACAGGAATTTAAACCTTTTTTTAAAACAGTTCTGCAAATTTGCGGACCATATTTATTGTTGTTTTTAATTGCTCTCGCTTTTTATATCTATAGTTCTGGTGATGTGTTCAATTTTCAATTAGGCAATGAACTCAGACAAGATAATTTACCGTTAATGTTTGGGTCGTTATTTGCATTTATGATATTTGGAGTAATCGCTTATACCGTTGCAGATTCTACCGTTTTACATTATATAAAATTATATGTTCAAAACGAAGGAAGTATCAATATAGATGAAGTTAAACAAAACGTAAAAGATACTTTTTGGGGATTTTTAGGATTAAGTATTCTAAAATTAATTACTCTATTTGTCGCTGTATTAATTTGCTGCTTACCTGTATTTTATGTTATGGTGCCTATGTATGTTGTATTCTGTATTTATGTTTTTGAAAATAAAGATGCAACAACAGCTTATAGTTATAGTTTTTCCTTGATTAAAAGTGAATTCTGGATAACTTTTGCTACAATTATTGTTATTGGTATCATAGCTATGATTGCCAGCTATGCCTTAGATATTCCAGCTTCAATTTATAGTATTTTAAAAATGGGTGTATTCTCTGGTGAGATCGATCCAGCAAATATGAAAGATTTTATTGATCCTGTTTATATATTACTAAACGTTTTAAGTTACTTATTTAAATTCCTTTTAAATTTAATCTTAACTGTAAGCGCAGCATTAATTTATTTTAATTTAAACGAAAGGCAAAATTTCACAGGAACCTTTGAACGAATTCAATCACTAGGAAAGACAGAAGACTAAATGCTCAAAATTAAAATCATTCTCTTCTTTTTATTAACTACATCTTGGGTGTTTTGCCAACAAGACTCTACTTCTATTCAATATGATGATTCAAAATTAGATGTTCAACAAATCACTAAAGACGACTTAAAAAAATATAAAGACGACAAGGATTTTAATTATACTGAAACCGTTGATGAAACATCAATTTTAAACAGAATTGTTTTATGGTTTCAGAATATCATAACTCAACTATTCGAATGGCTTTTTGGAGTCGGAAATGCTACAGGAATATTAAAATTTATATTTAATGTATTGCCTTATCTTATTCTTATTGGCTTAGTCTATTTACTATTAAGATTCTTTTTAAAAGTAAACTCAAAAAACCTTATTACAGGACAACAAAACCAAGCAAGTGTTCAATTTACTAATGAAGAACATATCATAAAAAACGAAGACATTAATGCCTTAATTAATGAAGCCATAAAACAAGGTAACTATCGCTTAGCCATTCGCTATTACTATTTACTATCCTTAAAAAAATTAAGCGAAAACCATATCATTTCTTGGGAGCAACAAAAAACTAATGAAGATTATATTTCTGAAATTGAAACGAACAGCTTAAAATCTGGATTTACCAACATTACTAGAATTTATGATTATGTATGGTATGGCGAATTTAATATTGATGTCTTAAAATTTGAAGCGTTTAAAACTCAATTTGAAACCCTTAATAACAACATAAAACCTTGAGTCGAAAAGGAAAACTATATATCATATTAACGGTTATAACAATACTTTCTATTGTCGCTTTAGAGTATTCAAAACCTCAAGAAATTAATTGGTTCCCTAGCTATGCTTCTCATCATAAAATCCCTTTTGGCACATTTGTTTTTCATGAGCAATTAAAACGTATTTTTAACACAAACTATATTGTTGATGTAGACAGACCGCCTTTTGAATACTTAAAAAGAAACGATAGCATTCAAGGCACTTATATTTTTATAAACAACAACATTGCTTTTGGAGAAGCTGAATTGGACGAACTTTTAGATTGGACTGCAAAAGGCAATACCTTATTTATTGCTGGTGAAGAAGTGAGTGGCAATTTACGCGACACCTTAAAGATTAAGTCTTCAGTTATTAGCACTATTGATAATTTAAAAAATTCTTATCAACTACAACTAAAAAACAAACAGTTGTTACAAGACAGCTTGTACACCTTTGACAAAGCCAATTACGCTTATTATTATCGAGAAATCGACACGCTAAATGCAAAAGTTATTGGAGTAATTGATAATGCTTCAGAAGCCCCATTTCAATTAGAAAAAGAACATGTAACCACCATAAAACAGCCTTTTGGTAAAGGCACAATTATCTTGAGCAGCTTTCCGCAAGCATTTACTAATTACTTTTTATTAACAGCACCAAATCAAAATTATACTGCTGGACTATTATCATATATCAATCCATCACAAAATATTTACATAGATCAGCATTACAAATCAGGAAAGACGTTTTACACATCTCCATTATACATCATGCTTAATAACAAACAACTTAAATGGGCATATTACATGATGCTTATTGGAGTGTTTTTCTATGTGCTTTTTGATGGTAAGCGCAAGCAACGTGCTATTCCTATTGTAAACCCCTTACGCAATCAAACTGTTGACTTTACAAGAACGATTGCTAATATGTATTACGAAAAAGGAAAACATAAAGAGATGGCAACTCATAAGATCAATCATTTTTTAGAATATATCAGAGTCCATTTTCACTTACATACTGCAACCATTGATGACGTGTTTATAGAGCACCTTGCAGCTCGAAGTAACAACACCATAGAAGACACTAAGCTGCTTTTTGAGACCATTACACTTTTAAATGCTAAAACTCACATTAACAATACAGAACTTGAAGGCTTAAACCGCTTAATTGAAGAATTTAAATCTCATAACACATGGAAGAAAAACAAGACATAAATTTTGATAACAGAATACCTTTAGAAGAATTAAAGCAAGCTGTAGAAACTATTAAACAAGAATTAGGTAAAGTCATTATTGGGCAAAGAGACTTTGTAGAATTGCTTATCGTTGCTTTATTAGCAGATGGTCATGTGCTCATTGAAGGCGTTCCTGGAATCGCTAAAACTATTACAGCTAAGCTATTTGCAAAAGTTTTAAAAACCGACTTTAGTCGCATTCAATTTACTCCAGATTTAATGCCAAGTGATGTTTTAGGAACTTCGGTTTTAAATATGAAGACCTCAGAATTTGAATTTAAAAAAGGACCTATTTTTTCTAATATCGTTTTAATTGATGAAATTAATCGTGCTCCAGCAAAAACCCAAGCTGCACTTTTTGAAACTATGGAAGAACGCCAAGCAACTATTGATGGCACTACTTATAAATTCAAAACACCTTTTATGGTCTTAGCAACTCAAAACCCAATAGAACAAGAAGGCACCTATGCATTACCTGAAGCACAATTAGATCGCTTCATCTTTAAGATTAAAGTCGATTATCCTAACTTAGAAGATGAAATCAAAATTATTGAAACACATCATAAACGTCAAGGAGAGCAACCACAAACCTTGATAAGTACTGTTTTAGATGCCAAAAAATTAGCTGATTATAAGGCAAAAACTCAAGCTATAGTCGTTGAAGAAAAAATCATTAAGTACATCGCGGAAGTGGTTTCTAAAACAAGAAATCATCCGCATTTATACTTAGGTGGCTCACCAAGAGCATCTATAGCTATACTAAATACTGCAAAAGCTTTTGCTGCAATTCATGGTCGTGACTTTGTCATTCCAGAGGATGTAAAAAAAGCAATGGCTCCTGTTTTAAATCATAGAATTATTTTAACACCAGAACGCGAAATGGAAGGCATGACTACAGAGCAAGTTATAGACATGATTGTGCAATCGGTTGAAGTCCCTAGATAATGAAATTCTTCAAATCGCTATACATACACAAACAATTTTACATCTATATGACAATAGCTGCTATCTGCTTCTTATTGTCTTATTGGGTATCCATTTTGTATCCTATAGCGTGGATTATTGTACTTGTTATTTCTGTACTATTTTTTGTTGACATTCTACTACTCTATCGTTTTAATAATGCTATAAAAGCAAGGCGTTTACTGCCTGATAAATTTTCTAATAGTGATGAAAATCCAGTTCCTATAACCATTACTAATCATTATCCTTTTCAGATAATATTAGATGTTATTGATGAATTGCCTATACAATTTCAAAAACGAGATTTTTCATATATAACAACTTTAGCATCTAATGACATTCATGATTTTAGTTATGATGTTCGTCCAGTAGAACGAGGTGAATATATCTTTGGCAACCTCAATATTTACGCCTCTTCAAAACTAAAGATTGTAAAACGAAAATATCAGTTTCAGAATGAACAGATGGTTATGGTATATCCTTCATTTATTCAAATGCAGAAATACGACTTCCTGGCTATAAGCAATCACCTTTCAGAATTTGGTCTCAAAAAAATTAGAAAAATAGGACACACACAAGAGTTTGAGCAAATAAAAGATTATGTGCAAGGAGATGATTTTAGAACTGTAAATTGGAAAGCTACAGCCAAACGTGGGCAATTAATGGTTAACCAATATCAAGATGAAAAATCACAGCCAGTTTACTCAATTATTGACACAGGGCGTGTCATGAAAATGCCCTTCAATGGTTTAAAATTACTCGACTATGCCATTAATTCAACTCTAGCTTTCAGCAATGTTGCATTAAAAAAGCATGATAAAGTAGGTATGTTATCTTTTTCAAAAACTATAGAATCTTTTTTACCAGCCATACATAAGCTCACTTATTTAAACAAGATACTAGAGAATTTATACAATATTAATACGCAATTTAACGATAGCGACTTTGGCTTACTTTACGCACAATTAAAACGAAAAGTCACACACAGAAGCTTACTACTACTCTACACAAACTTTGAACACATAAGTGCCCTAAAAAGACAATTGCCTTACTTGCAGGCTATTTCAAAAAAACATTTGCTTGTTGTTATTATGTTTGAAAATACAGAACTAGACAATCTTATCACTCAAAACGCTGAAGATATACAAAGCATATATCATAAAACCATAGCAGAAAAATTTAGTTTTGAAAAACGTTTAATGGTTAAAGAGCTACAAAAACATGGTATTCAAACCATCTTAACTGCTCCAGAAAAATTAAGCATTAATACCATTAATAAATACCTAGAAATTAAAGCTAGAGGACTTTTATAACATTTCATCCTAAGAAAAATACAATTGAGTCAAGCTTTTTAGTTTACTACATGCTTTTAGAGGACTTTTACACTGTAATCAACTAAAAACAAACAATTATGAGAACACTAGCCTTAATTATCACTTTTATTTTATCGTCTTACTTGAGCCAAGCTCAAACTGAAACTAAAGGACAAACTATTACAGTAACCATTAACAATGTTAAGAATAATAATGGTAAAGTTATCATGTCATTACATTCGGCAGATACGTTCATGAAATCTGAAGGTCTTCAAAATGAAGTGTCTACGATTGAAGGAAATTCAGTAACTGTAACTTTTAAAGATGTGCTGCCAGGAACTTACGCTATTATGGCCATTCATGATGAAAATGACAACAAGCAAATGGATTTTGAAAATGGTATGCCAAAAGAAAGCTATGGCATGTCTAACAACCCTTTATCTTATGGACCTCCACAATTTAGTGAAGCAAAGTTTGAAATGACTGACGAAGATGCATCTTTGATTATTCGTTTCTAAAAAGTTATATAAAAGCAAAGCCACGATATTTACATATCGTGGCCTTTTTCATTGCTATTAATCAATCCTTTTAGAGAAGGATTATTTTGTTAGACGGTTTCATTTAACCAAGCTTTCATCATCCATACTGTTTTTTCTTGTTCAGTAATAAAATCGCTCATCATAGAGTTTGTTCCTTCATCGTTTGCATCACCAGATTTATTTAATATCCGACGTTCAATTTGCAATAATTCAGTTAAAGAATCTACAATTAAACGTACAGCTTTAGAGTCTTCAGATACATTCTTTCCGACAGGAACTTTCGTTAATTTATTATAATCATCAAACGTGTGTAATGGTGTTTCTCCCAAGGTTAATATACGTTCAGCAATTAAATCGACTTTCATATTTGCATCTGTGTATAATTCTTCAAACTTCACATGAAGATCAAAAAAAGCCTTCCCTTTAATATTCCAATGAATACCTCTTAAATTTTGGTAATATGTTTGAAAATTTGCCAACAAACCATTTAAATCTTGAGCTAATTCTTTAGTTATTTTTGAATCTAATCCTATACTATTTAGTGTCATAATTGTTCTATTTGTTTTGTTTATACAAATTTAATCTATAATTAACATTTGTTATAATAAATTTTATTGATAGTTTTTATATTTTTATAGTCTAAATTGATACATATGACTATTACACAATTATATTACGTATTAGCAGTTGCCGAAAACCAGAATTTCACCAAAGCTGCAGAAAAATGTTTTGTCACACAACCGACTTTAAGCATGCAAATACAAAAACTTGAAGACGAGTTAGACATTCTTATTTTTGATAGAAGCAAGAAACCTATTGAGCTTACAGACGTTGGAAAAAAAATAGTCCATCAAGCTAAGAATATTGTTAATGAATCTTATCGCATACAAGATATTGTTGACCAGCAAAAAGGATTTATTGGAGGTGAATTTAAACTAGGAATCATACCAACGGTTATGCCAACCTTACTCCCTATGTTTTTAAAAGCTTTTATTAAGAAACATCCAAAAGTAAAATTAAAAATAGAAGAGCTTACGACTGAAGAAATTATTTCTAGAATTAATGATGGTCACTTAGATGCTGCAATTGCCTCTACACCTTTAGAAAATGAAACCATTAAAGAGCGTGTTTTATTTTTTGAACCTTTTGTAGCCTACATTCCAAAAAATCATCGCCTTCACGATAAGAAAAATATAGATGTTTCCGATTTACAAATAGAAGATATGCTACTACTGGAAGATGGTCATTGTTTTAGAGAAGGTGTTATTAATTTATGTAAAGTTTTCAAAAATCATGAAAATGATAATTTTCAATTAGAAAGTGGCAGCATTGAAACTTTAGTAAAATTATCGAATGAAGGTTTAGGAATGACGATGTTACCTTATTTACATTCTCTAGATATTAGTGAAAAACACAAGAATAATCTTCGCCTTTTTAATGAACCTAATCCTGCCAGAGAAGTAAGCTTAATTTATCATAAAAGTGAATTAAAAATGCAAATAATTGATGCTTTACAAAACACTATTTCTGGAATCATAAGAGGTGCTATTGCCTTTCAAAATGTAAAAATTATAAGCCCTTTAGCAACAAAATAAACTTTAGGAATTGTAATAAAAAAAATCATAATAGAGCATAATTATAGACAGAAGGTATTTTAATAAACCTAAAAAAAGCGACTCGTAAGTCGCTTTTTTTTATGGTTTTAAATATATTAAACATTGATTTAATTCTGGGTTTTGCTGTACTAGCGATTGTATAAAGATTTTTAACTCTTCTATTTCATAAGGTAATAATCTTTGAATCGCTTTTTGTACTTCTTTGCAAAACAACGTCGCATCAAAACTTACTTTTTTAAGTACAGTTTTTGTGTACTCAAACATTGCTCTTGCCATAATTTAATTAGGTTTAGGTATTAAAATAAAAAGTAGATCTGTTTTATAGGCACATGATATTTTTAGATTGATTAAATGTAATAAAAAAATGAATTGGTTTTACATTTAAAGAAAACTTTAACACAGAATAATTATGCTCTAAAAATTATTATCTCCATCCAGCAGATCGCCTATACCACCAAGAATACTGCCTTCACCTTTACTTTTTCCTCCTCCTCTTGGTGCACTAGCTAATACTCGTCCTGCTAATCGACTAAATGGTAAGGATTGTACGAAAACCGTACCTGGACCTTCAAGTTTAGCAAAGAACAAACCTTCACCACCAAAAACTGTGTTTTTTATACCACCAACAAACTCAATATCATAATTTACCGTTTGATCAAAACCAACAATACATCCTGTATCAACACGCAAGGTTTCACCTACTTTCAATTCTTTTTTTGCCATAGTCCCTCCTGCATGAACGAATGCCATACCATCACCTTCTAGTTTTTGCATGATAAAGCCTTCTCCACCAAATAAACCTCGCCCTAGTTTTTTAGAAAATTCAATCCCAACACTCACTCCTTTAGCTGCACATAAAAAGGCATCTTTTTGACAAATGAATTTACCACCAAACTCGGTTAGATCTATAGGAATAATTTTACCAGGATAAGGCGAAGCAAAACTTACGTTTTTTTTTCCTGTTAGGTTATTATAAAAAGCAGTCATAAACAAACTTTCTCCTGTAAGAATTCGTTTACCAGCTCCTAGAATTTTTCCGAGAAAACCAGTATCCTTTTCAGAGCCATCTCCAAAAATGGTCTCCATTTTAATACCATCATCCATCATCATAAAGCTTCCAGCCTCAGCAACAACGCCTTCTTGAGGGTCGAGTTCTATTTCTACGAATTGCATTTCTTCGCCGTAAATTCTGTAATCTATTTCGTGTGCTGTCATATTTTTGATTTGATTGTTATAATTGTATATATGTTGTGAATTGCTTTTTTTTGTTACAGCTTAGGTCTTAGATTTAACTTTTATAGACCATTCAAAATTAAAGACTGACACTTCTATTCCATCTTCATTTGTTCCAACAGATTGCATCCAAATGGTCTGTCCTTCTCCTGTTTCAATAGCTTTAATTATAGCTTCATCTATTTTATTGCCATCTTGACATTGAAAAGTAATTCGTCCTGTAGCCTTTTTAGTAAATGTCGCATTATTATTAGCAACAAGCATAGAGATGTTTTGTCCACTTTCTTTAATTTTCATAAGCATTAATGCGCCAGTAGTTAACTCTGCAGCCATACCTTGTACTGCCCAAAACATTGATTTAAAAGGATTTTGATTAATCCATCTATGCTTTACTGACACTGTACAAACTTCATTGTTAATTGATTTAACGCGGATTCCAGTAAAAAATACGGCTGGAAGTTTAAAGCAGTTAAAGGTGTTTATTTTTCTAGGTGTAAGCTTCATTTGTTCGTTATATATCTTCAAAATTATTGAAAATATTTGACAATGCAATTTGTTAATTTTTTGTTAATTTTTAGTACTTTGTATTGCACAATACCTTCTTTTAGATATATATTTGCATAAGAAACTATTATATGCTTTTTTAAAATGGAAGACTCACATCAAAAAAATATTGCCACTTTTATACATTTATCTACATTTTCTAGGTTTATTATTCCGTTAGGTAATTTTTTAGGACCAATCATTCTTTGGGTTGCTAATAAAGATAAATCGGATTTTGTAGATGCTCATGGTAAGCAAGCGATTAATTTTCAAATTAGTATACTTTTATACAGTATAGTAGTAGGCTTACTTACTGTGCCCTTTTTTATTTTTAATCTCTTTAATGGTATTGATTTTCTAGATATTAATGCTTTTGAAAGTATTCAAATAAACATAGACAAGCCTTCTCCTCTATTATATATAGGAGGTGCTTTTGCAGGATTAGCAGTAGTTGGTTTTATTTTAGAACTAGTGTTCATCATCAAAGCGAGTTTAACAGCCAGAGAAGGCGATTTTTATAAATACCCACTAACCATCAATTTTTTAAAATAATTTATGCTGAATTAATTTCAGTTTCATCAATCAAATCAATCAAAAAATGAACAGTTTAATAATTTTAAATCGCATGACAATATGAAGATTGAAAACACAAAAGCACAAATGCGTAAAGGTGTTCTTGAATACTGTATCCTTTCTGTCTTAAAAGATAATGATGCTTACGTTGCAGAAATATTAGGAACATTAAAAGACGCCAAATTGCTTGTTGTAGAGGGTACTATTTACCCTTTACTCACACGCTTAAAAAACGCTGGACTTCTCAATTATAGATGGGAAGAATCAACCTCAGGACCTCCAAGAAAATACTATGGTTTAACTGAAACTGGAAAACTATTTCTTAAAGAGTTAAACACTACTTGGAACGAATTACAAAACGCAGTTAATATAGTAACAAGCCAAAAAACAACAAAAAAATGAATAAAACAGTCAACATAAATTTAGCAGGTATATTTTTTCACATCGATGAAGATGCATACGCAAAACTACAACGCTATCTTGAGGCTATAAAACGTTCATTTACAGACTCTCAAGGACGTTCTGAAATTATATCAGACATTGAAGCTCGTATAGCCGAATTATTTAACGAGCGAGTAAAACATGAAAAACAAGTTATAGGTAATGCTGAAGTAGACGAAGTTATTACTATTATGGGCCAACCTGAAGATTATCTCGTAGACGACGAAATATTTGAAGATGAACCTACTAGACCTACTAGCCATAAATCGTCAAGAAAACTTTTTAGAGATACCGAAAATTCATATGTAGGTGGTGTATCGTCTGGTTTAGGGCATTATTTCGGAATAGATGCCATCTGGATTCGACTCATCTGGATTCTTTTAATTTTTGGTGCTGGAACAGGAATACTATTATACATTTTACTATGGATTTTACTTCCTGAGGCTGTAACCACTTCAGACAAGTTAATGATGACAGGTGAACCTGTTAACATTAGCAACATTGAAAAAAAAATTAAAGGCGGTATTTCTACAGTAACAGATACCGTTTCTGATGTAGCAAGAAATGTTTCAGATTCTGTTTCTGATGCTGCAAAAAATGTGGATTTTCAAAAACAGACCAACTCATTAAAATCTACTTCAAAATCATTCTTTGATACAATTGGAGATATCTTTATGTTTTTCCTTAAAGTCGCTGCCAAATTCATTGGTGTTTTACTAATCATTGTTGGTGCTTCAGTATTAATAGGTATGATTATAGGCATGTTTACTGTAGGTGTTTCTGACGCTATAGACGTTCCTGGTTTTGATATCGTCGAAACAGCAAATGCAGCCAACACTCCTGTTTGGCTAGTATCATTACTAACGTTATTTGCTGTAGGTATTCCGTTTTTCTTTGTCTTTTACTTAGGATTAAAAATTCTAATTAACAATTTAAAATCTATCGGAAACGTTGCGAAATTTTCATTACTAGGTTTATGGATAATGGCAATCATTGGTCTTATAATTCTTGGAATTAGACAAGCTACCGAACATGCTTTTGATGCAAGTGTAACGCAAAAAGAACAGTTGTACATAACACCAAGTGACACTTTATATTTAAAAATGGTAGATCACGAAGCATACTCTAAATCTCATAATTATAATCATAGACATTCTATACGCATTGTTTATGATGAGAATAATGAAAAATTAATCTATTCATCAGATATAAGATTAATTGTACGCTCAACCAAAGATTCTATAGCAACAATTCAAATTGATAAAAGTTCAGATGGTAGAAACTTTCAGTTAGCTAAAGATCGTGCAAATGAAATTAATTACAATTATGCTTTAGTTGGAAACGAATTACAATTAGATTCTTATTTAATTACAGAGGCAAAAAATAAATTTAGAGATCAGGAAGTAGAAATTATTTTATACTTACCTGAAGGCTTAACACTTTATGCTCATAACAACACCTATCCATACCATAGTAATTCTAGCTATTATAATGACATTCTAGATCATGGCATGGAAGAGCATTACTTAACGGTTGATAGTAATAAACTGATTTGTTATGATTGTCCAATTGAAGATGATGATGATGATGACTTCAAAATTAAATTCAATGTTAATGACAAAGGGACAAACCTAAAAATAGATGATCATGGCTTAGAACTTAAGACTGAAGACTCTACTTTAAAAATTGACGATCATGGTGTTAAAGCTAAGTCTGATGATATTAAAGTAAAGATAGATGATGATGGTATAAAAATCACATCAGACGATAATTAACAATTCATCAACTAAAAACAACAACTCAGAATTTTAATATTTTAACCATCAGTCTGTTGTAATACATTTACAACGTAATCAATCAAAAAACGAACAATCATGACAACACTAATCAAAATCATTGTAACCACATTATTAAGTATGTTTTTACTATCCTGTAATTTCGATGTAACTTTTAACAACGGAATTAAAGGAACTGGTCCAGTTTCTTCTGTAAATAGAACATTAGACTCCGATTTTTCATCTGTAAAAATCAGTGATGGACTAGATCTATACCTAACTCAAGGTGACACAGAAAGTTTAACTGTAGAGGCTAACGAAAACTTACATGACCTCATTCAAACTAAAGTTGAAAATGGAGTATTGAGAATTTATTCAGATAAAAATATTGGTCATGCTGAAGCTAAAAAAATCAATCTTACATTTAAATATCTCACAAGCATTAAATCGACAAGCGGAAGTGATGTCTTTTCAACAAAAATTATTCGTGCCAACCAATTAGAGCTCATTTCTACAAGTGGCAGCGATATGGATTTAGAAGTTGAAACCGAAACTTTAAAATGCAAAGCGACTAGTGGAAGTGATTTAAAATTAAAAGGTCAAACCAATACATTTAATGCTCAAGCGACAAGCGGAAGTGATATAGATGCTGAAGATTTAATCGCAAATTCTTCTCGAGTTAAAGCAACAAGTGGCGCAGGAATAACGGTTAACTCAAAAAAAGAGCTTTACGCCAAAGCGACTAGTGGTGGCGATGTTACTTATTATGGTAATCCAGAAAAAGTAGAAAAAAGCGATGGTGTATCTGGAAGTATCTCAAAACGATAATAACACCATACTAAACTCGTTTTAGTATCTAAAAGCGTATTTCTGTTAAGGAATACTCAAACCAAGCAACCAACCAATCAAACCATTCTAAACTTAAAATCAAGTTTGGGATGGTTTTTGTATATATTTGTTTCAACAAAATTAACACTTAAAAAAGCATGTCAAAAAAATGGCTCTCCTTCCTATGCATTGTTACCATAACATGTACTAGTTTTGCACAAGAAAAAATTAAAGGAAATAAAAATGTAACAACCATTGAAACTAAAATTGATGAATTTAATACCATTGATTTTGGTGAAAAATTTGAAATTGAACTCATTGAAAGTGACTCCCCTTCTGTTGAAATTGAAACCGATGAAAATCTACATGATGTAATCCGTTTTTCTGTAAAAGATAATGTCCTAAAATTTAAAACAACAGCTAAAATTCAGTCGAGTAAACGCTTAAACATAACCGTTTTTTACACGTCTGCATTACATAAAATAGAAGTCAGTGAAGATGCTGAAATTAGCGCAACCAACACGATCAAAAACGACAGCCTAGAGCTACAAATTAAAGATTACGCTAGAGCTTTCTTAAATATTGAAAATCAATATTTTAAATTAATCAATAATAACAAGTCAACATTCGGAATTAGTTCAAAATCAAAACTAAATATTGAAAGCAAAACTGTCACTTTAGAGTTAGATGAAAATAGCAAAACCGAAGCGCTTATTGAAACCGATAGTTTATATGTCGATATGTACAAAAGAGCTTATGCAAAAATTGAAGGTGATGTCGATTACTTAACTCTAACGACTATAAACGCTTCAGATTTTTCTGCAAAAAATTTAAGCATTAATACATGTATAGTTACCACAGAGGATTCTAGTGATGCTACTATTCAAGTTATAGACGAGGTAACTATAGAAACTTCTGGAAGTAGTGAAATATATCTATATGGCGATCCTAAAATCACTATAAACAATTTTAAAGACACCTCGTCCATTCACAAAAAAGAATTATAAAACGATAAACCCTAATTTGTATTTCGGTTTTTTTTTAACTTTAAAGCTCAACTAAATTCAATCCAATGAAAAATTCACTCTTAATTCTCTGTTTCCTTTTTACTCTTGTTGCTTGTAAAAAAGACAACTCCAAGCCTAATAATGACAATATAAAGGCTGAGGTTCAAACGTTTTTAGAAGACTATACTAAAACGTATAAAAAACTGGCTTATGCTTCTGCATTGGCTGAATGGGATGCTAACACTAAAATTGTTGCTGGTGATACAACAAATGCCTATAATGTTCAAAAAACAAATGAAGCCTATGCTAAATTTTCGGGAAGCACAGATGTGATTGAAAAAACTAAGAAATTTTTAGAGAATAAAGATCAATTAGATTTAGTTCAAGTGCGCCAATTAAACACCATCTTATATGGTGCCGCTAATAATCCGCAAACCGTTTCAGAGTTAGTAAAGGAGCGTATTGCTGCAGAAAATGCACAAAATGAAACCCTTTTTGGTTTTGATTTTAAGGTTGACGGAAAGTCTAAATCGACAGGAGATATCGATAACGTTTTAAGAACATCAAATAACGAAACAGAACGCCTGAAAAACTGGGAAGCGTCTAAAGAAGTTGGTAAAAGTTTGAAAGATGGATTAGATAACTTAAGACATTTACGAAATAAAACAGTTAGTGCTTTAGGCTATGATGACTATTTTTCTTATCAGGTTTCAGACTACGGAATGACTCGCGAAGACATGCTAAATGACATGAATAAAATGGTTAGTGATGTTTGGCCTTTATACAGAGAATTGCATACTTGGGCACGTTATGAATTAGCAAAAAAATACAATGCAGAAGTACCTGAATATATTCCTGCGCATTGGTTGCCTAACCGCTGGGGACAAGATTGGAGTGCATTAGTGAATGTAGAAGGTTTAGATATTGATGGTGCTTTAAAAGACAAGGATCCTGAATGGATTGTTAAAGAAGGCGAAAACTTTTATAAGAGTATTGGTTTTGATGCTTTGCCTGCTAGTTTTTATGAAAAATCAAGCATGTATCCTTTACCTGAAGATGCCACCTACAAAAAAAATAATCATGCTTCGGCGTGGCACATGGATTTAGAAAACGATTTACGTTGTTTAATGAGCGTTGAACCTACAGCCGAATATTATGAAACTATTCACCATGAATTAGGGCATATTTACTATTATCAAGCTTATACCAATCCAGATGTTCCACCTTTACTTCGTGGAGGTGCTAATCGTGGTTACCACGAAGCTATTGGGAGTCTATTAGGCTTAGCTGCTATGCAAAAACCATTTCTTGCTAGCAAAGGTTTAGTTGATGCTAATGCAGAAATCGATGAAACACAAAACCTACTAAAAGAAGCATTGAACTATGTGATCTTTTTACCTTTTTCAGCTGGTGTAATGACCGAATTTGAAAACGCTTTATATGCTGAAGATTTACCTAAGGATCAATTCAACAAAAAGTGGTGGGCATTAGCAAAAAAGTACCAAGGTATGGTTCCGCCTTCAAATCGCGGTGAAGAATATTGTGATGCTGCTTCTAAAACACACATAAATAACGATGCCGCTCAATATTATGACTATGCAGTGTCGTATATTCTACTGTTTCAATTTCATGACCATATTGCTAAGAACATTTTAAAACAAGATCCTCATGCAACTAATTATTATGGTAGTAAAGCCGTTGGTGACTTCCTAAAAGAGGTATTAAAAACTGGAGCAAATAATGATTGGCGTGAATTGTTAAAAGAAAGTGTAGGTAGTGAAATGAGTGCTAAACCAATGCTAGAATATTTTGCGCCTTTAATGACATATTTAAAAGAACAAAACGAAGGAAGAACTTACACACTACCTGAAACTTTATAATAATTATTTTGAAAATATATTAAAACTAAAAAACCGAAGCGTTGGCTTCGGTTTTTTTTTATATACACCACTTAATTTTAGTTATAGGTCGATGTACTCACTTCAAAAGTAGAATCTTTAGCAGCTAGCCATCGCTCTGCATCTAAAGCAGCCATACAACCAGTTCCTGCAGCAGTAACGGCTTGTCGATACACATGATCTGCAGCATCACCACTTACAAAAACACCTTCAATATTTGTTTTAGATGTTCCTGGTACATTAACGATATAACCTGTTTCATCCAATTCCAAAAAGCCTTTAAAAATATCAGTATTTGGCTTATGACCAATGGCAACAAAAAATCCTGTGGCAGGAATCTCATGCTTCTCATTCGTTTGATTATTAAAGACACGTACACCAGTTACAACCTGACCATCACCTAAAACCTCATCGGTTTCTGTATTGAATAATATTTCAATATTCTCTGTGTTTTTTACACGAGCTGCCATAATTTTTGACGCTCTAAACTCGTCACGTCTGACTAACATTGTAACTTTTTTGCACAATTTTGAAAGGTAGTGCGCTTCTTCACAAGCACTATCTCCTGCTCCAACAATCACAACTTCTTGATTTCTATAAAAGAACCCATCACAAACAGCGCATGCAGAAACACCTCCTCCTAGTTTTAAATACTTTTGTTCAGAATCTAATCCTAAATATTTAGCAGATGCTCCAGTAGAAATAATAACTGTATCACAGTGAATTTCTTTAGTTTCATTCACCCAAACCTTATGTACATCTCCAGAAAAATCAACTTTAGTAACCCAACCATCACGAACATCTGTTTCAAATCGCTCGGCTTGTTTTTGTAGCTCCATCATCATTTCTGGTCCAGTTATTCCTTCAGGATAACCAGGAAAATTCTCAACTTCATTAGTCGTTGTTAATTGACCTCCTGGCTGAGTGCCTTGGTATAAAACAGGTTTCATATTTGCGCGTGCAGCATAAATTGCAGCAGTGTAACCCGCAGGCCCAGAGCCTATTATTAAGCACTTTATTTTTTCAATTGTATCAGACATTTTTTTTATAATTTTATCAATACAAAAGTAGGATTTTTGATAGAAATCTTACACTTAAGTTATCAACAGTTCTTATAATTTTATAGATAATTATAATAGATTCCATTTCCCTTTAATCGAAAGAGAAATTAAGGCCCAAATAAAATATTTTTTCATAATAAAAAATATTGTAACTTTTAATCCTCCTTAAAAGCTATATATAAGTTTATCAAATTGATTAACTTACGATTAATGGCATAGTTATGCCTAGATAATTCTAGCTTAATACTAAACAATATATTCAAACATTAATTTTAAAACGTCTAAGTTAAACGCTATGGAGCCAATTAAGAAACTCATTTTACATGGAAATAAAGAAACCGATAAAGATGGAAATATTGTTTATAAATTAGAAAGTAGTAATCGTGACCTGTCTAACCAACATGAGATTTCTCTCAAAGAAAATGATAAAATTCTTGAATTTGTTTTAGAAGATGGTGTCTCTTGGAAATGTGATCCTTCAACCCTTCATGAGGTATTTCCAAAAGTCGATCCTGCAATAGAAAGACCTGAAAATCGCGATGGTGATTCTGATACTTTTGTTCTCCCAAGTAAAATTGATGAATCGGGTTCAGATCGTGGTATTATTGGAAAAATAGCCATTAAAATTTTAAAAGTATTTGCTAAAAAAGCAATTTCAAAAAGCGTTGCAGAAATTGCAAGAAATCTTGAAAACAAAAATTTAGAGTTTGGCATTCCTAAGGATAGTTTAATATGGAAAACCGTTACTAAAGAAGATTATTTAGATCATGGTGCAGGGCTTTTTAAAGTCTCTAAAGATTTTGAATTTAGTATCTTTAATGGCAAGCCTTCAGCACAACCATTTTTCCTTTTTATACATGGCACCAATTCAAATGCTCAAGGTGCTTTTGAAGACTTAAAACAATCTACAGCTTGGTCAACACTTCATGAAACTTATGGCGACAATGTTTTAGCATTTCAACATAGAACACTAACCGAAAGTCCACTACAAAATGCAGTGAAATTGTCTGAAATGCTTCCAGAAAACAGCACTATTCATATGATTACACACTCAAGAGGTGGCATTGTTGGTGATATTATTAACAAATACAGTACTAGCGATTCTGATCAGGCGATTGGGTTTTCTAATGATCATATCACCTTCTTAGAAAAGGAAGGAAAAAGAGAAAAAGATATAGAGGCTATTGAAGCATTAAACACTATTTACAGAGACAAAAAAATACGTGTTTCTAAATTTATTCGTGTAGGCTGTCCTGCTGCTGGAACAAAGTTAGCCTCGAAAAGGCTATCTCATATTCTTAATGTCTTTTCAAATTTACTTGGAGGTGTATTTGGAGATATTTTAAATGAATTAGTCGCTGCAGCAATTGAAACTAAAGATGATGTAGATGTGTTACCAGGTTTGGAAGCCCAAAACCCAGAATCACCATTTATAAAAATATTAAACGACCCTTCTGAAGCAAATGCCATAGACGGGAAACCGCTTGCTGTAATCTCTGGAAATGGTACAGTAAGTGCAAGCAAAAAAGGTTTGCTAGTCATTCTAGGAAGACTGTTTTATTGGCAGCGCAATGATCTAGTTGTTAATACGGATTCAATGTATTTAGGAGCAAAACGAGCGACTAACATTCAGTATTTCTTTAGTCAAGGCGACGACGTTAATCATGTCAATTATTTCGAAAAAGAAAAAACTAGAGACGCCATAAATCTGGCTTTAAAAACAGATGAAGGCAAGCCAATTCCAGGCTTTAAATCTATTGCACAACTTGAAATACCTGGTAGTGACAGAGGAGCAATAGAACATGGTGAATTATACCCTTCTCCTAATCCGCCATCTGGTACAAAACCAATTGTTGTTTTACTTCCTGGTATTATGGGATCAAACTTATCTCAAAAGGACAAAGAAATTTGGTTACACTATGGTCGTATTCTAACAGGAGGATTAATTAACCTTAACTATTCCAATATTAATAAAATTGAAGCCGAATCAGTTGTAAAAACATCATATTATAAGTTATACAAATGGTTATCTGGAAAATACGATGTTGTCGTGTTTCCTTTTGATTGGCGTAAACCCTTGAATTCATGTACTAATGATTTCAATCTAAAAATTAAAAGCCTTCTAAAAATTGGTCAGCCTATAAAAATTATAGGCCATTCAATGGGAGGTGTACTGGTCCGCGATTTTATAATTAGTCACAATGAGACTTGGCAAGAATTAAATGCTTCGAATGGATTTAAGTTAGTGTACTTAGGCTCTCCGTTAGGTGGCTCACACAGAATTCCAGCGGTTTTATTTGGTGAAGATGCAATCATTAAAAAACTAAGTAAACTTGATCTGTTCCACACCAAAAAGAGTCTTTTAAAAATGTTTTCTAAGTTCCCTGGGATTTTAAGTTTATTACCAATTACAACTGATGCTGAAAACGATTTTGCTCAAATAGCGACTTGGAAAAAAATGCGAGAGTTCTTTGGCAAACCAAGTTGGCCACTACCTACTGTTAAAGATTTAAACAATTTTAAAACCTATAGAGATAATATTATTGCAAAAAGAGATCATATTGATTATTCTAATATGGTTTATATCGCAGGAAAAGATAAAATGACACCATGCGGTTATTATCTTGAAGATTTTTCTCATAAAAAGAAACTTTATTTCCTTTATACTGGTGAAGGCGATCAAAGTGTTACTTGGGAATTAGGTATCCCAAAGCAAATGGAAGCTTTAAATGCAGTATATTATTCACGCGTTACTCATGGAGCATTAGCAAACAGCCCTTCACTTTTTAATGCTATTGAAGACATCTTATCAACAGGACAGACTAAGCTTTTACACACCTCTAAACCTTTATTAAGAGGAGAAGAAAAAGTTTTTAGAGCAGAACCAGATATTGATTTTGATCTTTCTGAAAATGGTTTAGAAAAAACAATTTTTGGATTACCAAATAACACCGAACCTATAGCAAGCCAAATACCTGTTAATGTTACAATTAGTAATGGCGACCTTCGTTATTCTTCGTACCCAATTCTTGCAGGACATTTTACAAATGACGCCGTACTTTATGCTGAAAAAGCAATAGATAATTATTTAAATGGCAGCCTTTCCTCTAAGCATAGCTTAGGCTTGTATCCTGGCAGCATAGGCACAAATGCTTTTTTTGATAAAATGCCAGGCAGTGATTTTTCGGGCGCTATTATAGTAGGCTTAGGAGAACCTGACAAATTAACTTCATTTCAACTTTCGAAGTCTATAGAACAAGCTATTTTAAATTATTTACTTAGCATTCGAGGAACAATACCTTCTAATAAAGACATTGGGATTTCCTCTTTATCAATTGCATCTGGTTATGGCGGACTTTCAGTTGAAGGTTCGTTAAAAGCTATCATTGGTGGTGTAAACCGAGCGAATGAAAAAGTTAAATCACTATTTAATGGAAGTATAAATACTATTCAGCATATAGAATTTGTAGAACTATATGCATACAGAGCATTAAACTGCATGTACGTTCTTGATAAAATTATAAAACAAGAAAACTCAGCTTACAATATTAGAATTGATAACCGAAAGATTAAAAACCTTTTAGGTATCAGGAAAAGAATCCCTTTAGATACTTCTGAAGACTGGTGGGAACGTATTACTGTTAAATACAATCTTCCAAAAGACCCAAATGATTTATCAAGCATGGTTTTTGCATCTTCAACCACAGATTCTAGAGAAGAAAAAAATGAGTTGCATAGCAGTACGCCTTTAATCGATCTTTTTATCTCAGAAATATCAAGTAGTAATCAATGGAACGACTGCACAGCTAAAACATTATTCGAACTATTAATACCAAATGCTTTAAAAGAAAAACTAAAAAGGAAAAGTAATATTTTATGGATATTAGAAGGAAAAACGGCTTCTTATCCTTGGGAATTATTACAAGATAATTCTGTAAATGCCAAACCACTATGTATTAGTGCTGGTATGATTCGACAATTGACAACTAAAGATTATCGAATTAATATTAAACGTGTTGCAGAAAATAATGCTTTAATTATTGCCGACCCAATATTAAATGGATATGTTAATCAATTACCTGGCGCTCGAAGAGAAGGTACATTAGTTAAAGACACAATGGAAAATGCTGGTTATCCTTTTGAATCGCTTATTGGTGCAAATGCAGCAGACATCGTTAAAAGTTTATTCTGTAAAGATTACTCTATAATCCATTTAGCAGGACATGGAATCTTCAATCCGAAATCGCCAAAAAAATCAGGTATGGTTATAGGTGATAATATTTTTCTCTCTGTCTTTGAAATCCAACAAATGCCAGTAGTGCCTGAATTAGTTTTTGTTAATTGTTGTCATTTAGGTTTTAGTAGTACCGAAGACGAAAAGTTTTTTCAAAACAGATACAAATTAGCTGCAAACATTGGAACAGAATTAATTCGCATTGGTGTCAAAGCTGTTATTGCCGCTGGTTGGGCCGTGAATGATGAGGCTGCTTTCGACTTTGCTGAAATCTTTTACACAGGAATGTTTTCAGGTGATAATTTTGGAGATTCTGTTCAAAGAGCACGTAACTTCATTTACGATAAACACCCAGATAATAATACTTGGGGAGCCTACCAATGCTATGGAGATCCTTTCTTTAAGCTAAAAAATATATCAAAAAAATACAAAGCATGGACACCTAACTATATAGTTCCTCAACAAGCTGAAATGGATCTAGACAATTTGCTTAATAAATTAGAGATGGCTACTAGTATGGATGATAATCATGAAAGTGATTTAAATACGATAATTGAAGCTATTGAAAAAGATAATGATGTGTTATACACACCTCAAATAGCAGAAAGAATAGCTAAAATATATCAAGAGTTAGCTTTATATGATAAAGCTGTAGAAAAGTATAAAGACTTATTGGGAATGGAAAATGCTGGATTTTCCTTTGCGTGTATGGAAAGGTACTGCTCCACTCGAGCTAAGCTTTATATAAAATCATATTTTGAAATTCCTAAACATACTAAGGCGACAAAAACTGAAGCTTATAACAAAATAATAAAAGTTATAGATGATCTTAAAATGCTTCGCTTTGCTGGTGAAACTACAGAACGATTAAACCTTCTTGCAGCTGCTTATAAACGTTTAATTATTGTTGCACCAGATAAGAAGAAAAAAATATTAGCCTATAAAAACGCCATTTCATACTATGAAAATGCTTACCAAAATAAGAAGAGCAGTAAATATTCATTGATTAATGCTATAGAGCTCGGCACATTATTCGAGTTTTACTTTAAAAAAGGTGAAACCAAAGGATTCACTATTAATGACTCAAAATATAGTATACGTACAGCTGCAAAAGCAAAAAAAATACTGTTAGCCTTTTATGCACAACTTCCTGAAAAATCTAACATTGAAGACCTGAATTACTGGGATATGGTTGACTATTTAAATATTGAACTTTGTTTGCTATTGGTTTCAAGAGAAAATAATACAGATAAGAAATGGGAAAACATTATCGCTAATTTTAATAGAATTTGGGAAAAGGCAGGATCTGAAGGTAAAAAAATGGCCGAATTAGAACATCTTCAATTCCTTATCCATGAACTTTATATTATAAACAACTCAATTAAAGGAAAGCCTCGTTTAAATTTTGAAGCTATTAAAACTAAAGATTTAGAGAGCCAAGTCAATGAACTAAAGTCAGTAATAAATAGGCTTAGTAATTAAAAAGTATATAAAAGAAAATAAAAACTCACTAAAGCTTTATTGGTGCTCTAAAATGAGTATAAGTGGTTAAACATTAAACGATATCTTCATTTGCGTTTAATTGTCCTATAAATGTTTGGTGTACTATTTTACTCTGCTTGATTATAAAAGTACCTGAACCCAAAGAGACTTCAAGTTCTGGTGTTTTTGCGTGCCAAACAATGTATGCGACTTCATTTTCAATTGCAATCTTATCTAAAACTAAAATTGTTTCACCTTTTGGAAAAATATTAACAAATTCTGTAATAAAACCTCTAATCTCTTGTAGTCCTCTATAAGTATTTTTTAATGTGATAATTATAGACTCATTCGTATAATCACTCATTACTGAATCTATATCGTGATTATAAAATGAGTCTAAATGATTTAAAACAATTTTTTTAGAAAGAAAATCAACATCATTATTCTTTTTAGATACTCTTTTTGCTTGCTCCATTCTTATTTTATGTATGCGTTAGCATTTTATGCTTTTTGAATCGCTTATCAATACTGTATTGTAATTGATTAATTATTTCCTGTTTATCTGTCTCTTGATTTTTTAAAAAATTTTCAAATCGTTTTTCTGACTTTAAATAATCTTTAATATTAATTGATGGGTTTTTAGAATCTAGTTGAAATGAGCTCGATTTTCTAGGGTCATTTCTATATAATAACCACTGACCAGAAGCAACAGCTTTTTTGTGAAACTGGCTCGGATTATTCATATCAATACCATGTGATTCACTATGACAGTATGCTATTATAATAGATGGTCCTTTAAAACTTTCTGCTTCATTAAAGGCTTTTAAAGCTTGTTCTTGATCAGCTCCAATCGCAACAGATGCCACATAAACATTGTCGTAATTCATTGCCATTAATCCTAAATCCTTCTTTTTCTTTTGTTTGCCACCAAATGAAAATTTTGCTTCGGCTCCAAATGGTGTCGATTTAGAAGTTTGTCCTCCTGTGTTATCATACACCTCATTATCTAAGACAAGAATATTTACATTCTCTCCAGAAGCTATCACGTGGTCTAATCCACCATAGCCTATATCATAAGCCCAACCATCTCCACCGACAATCCAAACACTTTTTTCAACTAAATTATCAGCAACTAGTAATAATTGTTTTGCTTCAAAAGTAGTCCTGTTTTTTAACTGTTCTTTTAATAGTTCTACTCGACCTCGCTGATCACTTATTTCAATCTCAGTTTGTTGAGACGCATTTAGAATATTAGTAACTAAATCTAAATCTAGTGTAGAACTCAGTCTTTTTAATAGATCCTTTGCTTGTTCTTCTTGTTGAGTAATTGATAAACGAAAACCTAGTCCGAACTCAGCATTATCTTCAAAAAGTGAATTTGACCATGCAGGACCTTGTCCTTTGTTGTTTTTTGACCATGGTGTTGTGGGCAATGCACCACCAAAAATAGAACTTGATCCCGTTGCATTTGCTACCAAAAGCCGATCCCCAAACAATTGCGACATCAATTTTAAATATGGCGCTTCACCACAACCCTCTACTCCATTTGAATACTTAAATAATGGTTCTTGAAGTTGTTGTTGACTTACTTTTGTGACGTCTATTTTTGTTCTATCAAACTCTGGAATCGTTTCAAAATAATTCCAGTTATCAATATCATGTGCTTGTTTTTCTTTAAAATCAAGAGCATTAACAAAACAAGCATCTATACAATTATTACAGCTATTACATTGTTCTGAATTGATCTGAATGGTGTAGTTTAATAAATCAAATTCATTAGAACTAGTGCACTTGAAATTACGAGGAACAGTTTCTAAAAAACCATCATCAAACACTTTAATTCGCAATGCTGCTTGCGGACAAGCCATACTGCATGCTCCACATTGCGTACATGCTTCAGCATCCCAAATTGGCATATGTTCTGATAATTGTATGGAATTAAATTTAGAGGTATCACTAGCAAAAGTACCATCACTAGGTAAACCACTTACAGGTATATCATTGCCTTTGTTCTCTAATAACTTTCCTAACATTGTGCTAGAAAAGCTATCATGTTTTTTAATAGCAATAGTACTAAAATTGGTTTGGTTTTCAGTATCAACTTTTATGATATTTTGAATAATTTCTTCTGGTAATTCTTCAGAAATAAATTCATTATTTAATGCCAAAAACGCGGCTTGTAATATAGAAATCGAGTACTCTTTAACGACATAACTAGACTTTAAATTACTTGAGTTAACAATATATAAAGAGATGTTTTTATCAATTATCCTTTCTTGTATTTCTGAGGTAAGGGCTTGCCAAAAGGCGTTAGACGCTAATGACGAATTAACCAAAAGTGTGCCATTTGACTGTATGTTATTTAGGATTGTGTCACTATTAATGAAATTGACATGTTGTAACGCTATAAAATTGGCATTATTAATTAAATATGGTGCTTTTATTGGTGATGAAGCGATTCGTAAATATGAACTGTGTATAGAATTTGATTTTTTATAATCGCATTCTGAATACGATTGTACAAAGTTATCATCTTGGCTACCTATAAGTTTAGCTAATTCTGAAATGTCTTGAGTAGATTCTTGTTGATGAAAAATGGCTTGATACATTGCTGTATCTAATTGAATATTACTCGAATAATCAAGACTTGTGTTTTTCACATCGTCATTTATACCAATGGTAAAATTGTTTTTTGGCTGCTCTTGTTTCAAATTATGAAAAATGGCTGCAACCATATTTGGTGTAAATTCTTTTGACGATAATCCATATCGTCCTCCAACTATTCTTGGAAAGGTTAGAATTTCTTTTGTTTGAAAAGCTTCAGACACAGACTGAAGCACATCTAAATACAAAGGCTCACCTGTTGAACCAGGTTCTTTGGTTCTATCTAGAACAGTAATTGATTGTACTGTTTTTGGTAATGCTTTGATTAAATGTTTTGTACTAAACGGTCTAAACAAGCGCACTTTTATGAGTCCGTATTTTGCTCCTTTAGAATTTAAAAAGGTGATGGTTTCTTCAATCGTTTCCGTCGAAGATGCCATAGAAATAATAATTTGTTGGGCTTCAGGATGACCAACATAATCGAAAAGTTTGTACTGTCTTCCTGTTAATTCCGCGAAAGCGTTCATTTTATCTTGTACGATATCTGGACAAACATCATAAAATGAGTTGATGGCTTCCCTAGTTTGAAAAAACACATCTGGTCCTTGTGAAGTTCCTCTAATTACAGGATTATTAGGATTAAGAGCACGTTCTCTGTGTGACATTATATCTTTATTATTCATCATAAATTGAATAATACCATCAGGAATGACTTCAATTTTAGAGATTTCATGGGACGTTCTAAAACCATCAAAAAAATGCACAAAAGGCACTTTAGATTGCAAAGTCGCTACTTGAGAAATTAAAGCAAAATCCTGAGCCTCTTGAACAGAACCACTGCCTAACATGGCATAACCAGATTGCCTAACTGCCATTATATCGCTATGGTCTCCAAATACAGAAAGTGCATGTGTAGCAATACTTCTTGTGGCTACATGGATGACATTTGGGGTTAATTCGCCTGCAATTTTATACATGTTTGGCAACATTAACAATAAGCCTTGTGATGCTGTAAACGTAGTTGATAATGAACCCGTTTGCAAAGCTCCATGCATGGTTCCTGCAACTCCTGCTTCACTTTGCATTTCGAAAGTTGTTGGTATACTACCAAAAATATTTCGTCGTTTTTCGGCACTCCATTGTTCCACCAACTCACTCATTTCAGATGCTGGCGTAATTGGATAAATAGGACAAACCTCATTGGTTTTATACGCTATTTTTGCAACCGCCTGATTTGCATTCACTATATGATAAATTGGTGTTTTCATTGTTAATTTTGACTTGTTTTTGATAGAATTAAAAAAGGCTGCTACAAAATGAGCAGCCTTTTTTAGAATAGGAATGCCTTAATTACTCTTTTACAATTTCAATAGAAACTGGTGTTGGGTTAGTAATCATATCGAATACTGGTGAGAATTTTGCTAATTGCTCTAATTGCTCTGCAGATGCATCCGATTTTACTTTTAATGTAAACTTGATACCATCAAATCCCATACGTACTTCAGGATCTAAACCTAAAAAGCCATGTAAATCTACTCCACCTTTAATGTTAGATTCAGCGCTTTCAATATCGATCCCATTAGCTGCAGCATGGTAAACCATCGCTCCAGTTAAACAAGAACTTAAAGCATGTAATACTACTTCTGGAGGTGTTGGTGCTTCATCTTGTCCTAATAATACTTGAGGATGGCTACATTCTAAAGAGAAAGTTTCTTGACGAGATTGGTCTTCGGCTCCTACGCCATAGAATCCTTTGATATTAGACACACAATGTCCACCATCTATCCAATTGTTTTTTGCTCTGAACTGGAATTTTGCCAATTCTGGATTGGTTTGTACTGCACCAATAGTTTCAACTAGTTGGTCTACGTTTACTCCGTTTTTAATGTTTGCTGTTGTAATCATTGTTTTAAAAATTAAAATTATTATTATTTGTTTGATACAAATGTATTGTGATTTCAAAGTGTAGAATTTACCCTAAAGTTCAAATTGTTTGGTAAAAAGTTCAAAGCAAAAAAAAGACCATCTTTTTTACAGATGATCTTGGATTTCAATTGGTTTAAGGTTATATAATAACTTATTTTGATAGTAATTCTTTATGTAATTTTCGTCCTTCAGCAACAACAATATCAATGATTTCCTCTATGTCTTTTTTAGAAGTTCTAAAGTTTACGATACAACTCCTTAAACAATAGGCATTACGAACAATAGCATTAGATACAAAAACTTTTCCGCCTTGTTGCAAATTATTTACTAAGGTTTCATTTAATTCGTTTAAGTATGTTTCTTTATCTATAACGTCCTTCGATAGTTCTTTAGGGATATATCTAAATGTTGTGATACTTAAATGTTGTGTTACTGCTTCTAATTCTGGATGCTTATTTGATAATTTGTATAGAAGTTTTGATAATTCAACATCTTCACTAATCATTTCTCTATAGCCTTTTCTTCCTACTTGCTGAAGCATTAACCATATTTTCAATGCTCTAAATCCACGAGAATTTTGAAGTCCGTATTCATAAAAATTCTGTTCCGCGTTTTCGGTCGCAAAATTATAATATTCAGGATGAGAACTATAGGCATCTACTAAATGTTTGGGATTTTTCACCAAGGTGCAACCTGCTTCTAACGGACTATATAACCATTTATGAGGATCGATAGCAATAGAATCTGCATCTTTAATCCCTTTAAATGTCATTTCTAATTCTGGAAGAATATTTGCTGGTGCTCCATACGCACCATCTATATGAAACCAAAGGTCATATAATTTACAAATCGATGCAATACCTTCTAAATCATCCACAGTTCCTGTACTTACATCTCCAGCTGTTCCTACTACAAAAAAGGGTTCATGACCATCTTTAATATCAGAAGTGATGGCTAATTCTAAAGCTTCCAAATTCATTTTATTGTCGGCATCTGTTTCAATCCACCTAATGGCTTTTGTTCCATGTCCGAACAGAATGGCTGCCTTATCTATCCATGTATGTGTAGATTTAGAACAATACATCATTAATTTTTTAGAATTAGAATTAATCCCATTTTCTTTAATATCAGATGGAGCTTTTGCTGCTCGTGCAGCAAGAAATGCGGTGAAATTTGCCATATTTCCACCACTGACTAACACACCTCCATAATCTGAAGAAACACCTATAAACTCAGCTAACCATTGAATGGTTTGTTTTTCAATTTCAGTAGCCATTGGACCTAAAGCAAATGCCCCAACATTTGGGTTTACGGTTGCTGCTAGCATATCACCTAAAGCACCAATTGGAGCAGCAGAACCTGTGATGTAACCCATAAATTTTGGGTGACCATTAAATAAGGAATGATTAAACAATAAATCGGTTGCTTGACCTAATAAAGTTTCATTAGACATGCCACTTTCAGGAAATGATTTATTACCTAACAGACCTTGTAATTGCTTTGGTTTTTCGCCTGTTGTTACAGGTTTATTCGCTATAGTTTCATTAAACTCAGAAATACTTTCGATTAATTTGTACCCTAAAGATTTAAAATCTTTTGATGATATTTCTAATGGTGATGTTCTATGCTTTTCCATAGTATTCGGATTATTTTTCAATGTAATAGTTATGCTGCACTATCTAAAATGCGTTCTAGGTTTGTGAAAACAGAATTAATAATCAAGTTATTCCTTTTTTTCGACAATGAGAACATTGTTTTAATTTCTAGAAATAAGGTATGTAATTCTTCTTTAGAATATGCTTTGTTTTCTAATGCGAAACGAATTTTTTGAATGCTTTGATAATCATTATCCTTATTAAACTCATTATAAATTTTATCAAATATAGGTTTCTTAATCTCAAATGTATTATAGTCTATATTTTGTATTGATTCTGTATAATCGGTATTTATAAAGAACAGTAATAAATATATTTTTATATCTGTTTTTGACCAATTTGAATTATTTTTTTCCATTGTGGATTATTTAATATTTATACTACAAAAATATTGTAGAAATGAAGGATAACGTTTTTTCTAAAGTCCAACTTATTTGGTAATTGGTTCAAAGTAAAAAGGTTACTTTTAAAAAAAGCAGTCTTTTCAGTTCCCAGAATTCTTGTTTTAATTAATTACAATCTTCACTAAAAACAGAAAATCCGTCTATACCACTTGACCAATTAGCATTACTGAAAGTAACATCATCGACTTCTATACAATAAAGACTAGTGTTTGATTTTGCATCAAAACTGAACATATTGATATTGTTTTCGTTTTTAATATTCAAGCTTGTTAATTCGTTATTTGAAACATTAAGATGCTCTAATAAACTATTTGCATTTAAATCTATACTTGTAAGTTGATTATAATCAGCATTAAGCAACCTTAATTCAGTATTATTAGAAACATTCAAATTTGTTAAAGTGTTATAAGAACATCTCAAATATTTTAAATTTTCATTGTTTTCAAGATTTATAGCAGTAAATTGATTGCCTCTTAAATCCAAAGAAACCAAGGCGATATTGCGGCTGACATCAATGTATGTTAAATTATTTTCATAAACCGACAGTGATGTTAATGCTTGGTTATAGGTTACATCTAAACTTATAAGTTGGTTCTCCTCACAATACAAGCCTATTAATTTTGTGTTTTTACTTAAATCCATATGCGTTAAGTTATTGCCATAGCATTCTAAATATTCAAGGTTTGTAAATGCTTCTATACCTTCTAAACTAGAGATGTCTTTCTCTTCAATATGTAATGTAATTATTGCTTCTGCATCTGTTTTTAGAATGTTTCCATTTAATCCATTCGTGTCTATCTCTAAATCAATTAAAGCTTGTTCAAAATTTGTGTCTGGAATAGCAACTGTGTTATTTTCTGGACTGCTGTCATCATCTTTACTACAGGATGAGAATAAAGCTAAAATTATGATTAGACTTAAAGCGATTAGGTTTGTTGTTTTCATTGTTTTTAATTTTGTTTTTATTTGATTTTTAAGTAATAGAAGCCACCAAACCTATGATGGCTTCTGTAATTTTTATATGTAATTTGAATTAGTTGACGATCAGTTTTTTCACGGTTTCGCCTGTATTATTTTTAATATTTACCAGATATAGTCCTGAAGGAATTTGGCTTACATTAACAGGTTGATTGTTATTGATATTTGTTGATAGAATGTTTCTACCATTTATATCGTAGATGGTCACTTGTGTGTCTTCTTGAAGTCCTTTTATATAAAAGGTGTCTGATGCTGGGTTTGGGTATAGATTCAAAGTATCTGTTAACGACACCTCATCAACACCTAATGTTGAACAATCTTCATTAAAGCTTGTTTGAGCATCTATATAACTACTCCAAAGTGCTGTACTGTATGGCGCATTATCTACTTGAATACAAGTTAAGTTTGGATTGCCATCTGCTTCAAAATCTGTAATAATTGTATTAATCCCATTTTTAACATTAAAACTTGTTAGTTGGTTATTGGCTGCGTAAATTTCAATTAACGCTGTATGATTACTTAAATTCATACTTGTTATTTGATTACTTGCAAAATTTAATTCCTCTAAATCAAGATTGTTACTAATATCTAATATTGTTAGTTGATTTTCATACAATTCCAGATACGTTAAATCTGGATTGTTACTTACATTTATATTTGTAAGTTGACATGTAGAACTAGTCAATGATTCTAATAACACATTGTTTGATACATCAATACTTCCTAGAGGATTACTTCCTGTATGTAATTCCTTTAAGTTTGTAAGATTACTTATATCTAAACTTGTTAAATTATTACCATTACATTTTAAAGTCTCTAGGTTTGTTAGATTTTCTAAACCTTGCAGCGAGTTAAGATCATTGTGTGCAATGTTTAAGACGATTAAATTTGAAAAACCTTCAATTCCCGAAAGGCTAGAAATATTTTTATTGCTAACATTAAGACTTGTTATTACTTCGGCATCGCTTATAAAAATATTTCCTGTAAACCCATTAGTGTCGTAACCTAAATCTATAAGGGCTTGTTCAAAATTAGCATCTGGAATAGCAATGGTTGGAAAAGCAATACTGCAATCTTCACTAAAATTGGTTTGTGCATCAACTTGGTTCCAGTTTGCATTACTATAAATTGCATCATCTACTTCAATACAATATAGATTCGGATTATCTAGTGCGCTAAAAAAAGAGAAGTTAGCATTGTTTGTGTTTTTTACATTTAGTGTTTGCAAGTTGTTTTCATTAGCTTCAAAAGACACTAAATCTGTATTTACACTTATATCTAATGCTGTTATGTGGTTTGAACTCACATTTAGGTTTTGTAATTCAAGATTTGAACTCACATCAATTTCTGCCAAATTGTTTTGGTCTGTATATAGAATCTTTAAAAGAGGTAAATTGCTTACGTCCAGAAATGTTAATACATTATTGTCACACCTTAAGTCTATTAGATTTATAAATCCAGATATACCTTCTAAACTCGAAATATTAGCATTACTCACACTTAATATTTCTATTGCTTCGGCTTCACTTTGTAGAATATTTCCGTTTAAACCATTAGAGTCGTAACCTTGATTTATGAGCACTTGCTCAAAGTTGGCATCTGGAATAGCAATGGTAGGAAATACAGCCACACTACAATCTTCACTAAAATTGGTTTGCGCATCAATATATGTCCAATTTGCTGTACTGTAGACTGCATCATCTACTTCAATACAGAATAAATCTGAATTATTTTCTGTGAAAACATCAGAAATATTTGTATTGTTCCCGTTTTTAAGATTTAGACTTGTAAGTTGATTATCGTTTATAAATAATTCAATTAATAGAGAATTATTACTAACATCAAAATCAGTAAGTAAATTATTTGAAAGGAATACTGAAGTTAGTGCACTATTATAACCTACATCTAAAGCTGTTAATTGATTATTAGTAGCAAACAATTCATAGATAACTGTATTATTTCCAAGTGTTAAAGCTGCTAATTGGTTGTATTGGCAATCTAATTGCCTTAAATTTACATTATTACTAACATCTAAAGCTGTTAAAAGATTATTACTACAAGTAAGGTCTGTTAGGTTAACAAACCCTTCAATACCTACTAGACTTGAAATATTTTTATTACTTAGGTTTAAACTTGTTAGAGCTTCAGCTTCACTTTGCCAGATATTTCCGTTTAAACCATTGGTATCATAGCCTAGATCTATTAGTGCGATTTCAAAATTTTCGTCTAAAATGGCTATAGTTGGTTCTCCAAGATGACAGTCATCGCTAAAAAAAGATTGCGAATTAATATCAGGCCAGTTTGCAGCACTATAAGCCGCATCATCTACTTCGATACAGTGTAAATTATAATTTCCTAAAGAACTAAAGAATGTGACGTTTGTGTTGTTTCCATTCTTAACACTTAATTCTGTTAAATCATTGCCATCGCAGAGTAAAGACCTTAACCGTAGGTTCGTTCTTAAATCTAAAGAAGTTATTTGATTGTTGTAACAGTTTAAAACTTCTAAAGCTACATTAGCACTAACATCTAAACTGGTTAACTGATTTGTACGACAGTTTAATTGCACTAATGCCGTATTATTACTTACATCTAAACTTGTAAGGTTATTTGTATGGCATTTTAAAACGGTTAGGTTTATAAAACCTTCAATGCCTTGTAAGCTTGCAATGTTTTTTGAATTGATATCTAAACTGGTTACCGCTTCTGCTTCGATTTGCATAATGTTTCCATTTAAACCATTGGTGTCGTAACCTAGATCTATAAGTGCTTGTTCGAAATTATTATCTGGAATTGAAATTGTTGGTGCTGATGCAATACAGTCTTCGCTAAAACTAGTTTGAGGACTAATAGTCGTCCAATTAGCCGTACTATAAGCTGCGTCATCGACATCTATACACAAAAGATTTGGATTATTTGATGTGCTAAAATATGTAATAGCCGTATTGTTTCCGTTTTTGATATTAAAACTAGATAGGTTATTATCTCCAAAAGACACAACTTCAAGTGTTGGAATATTGCTTATGTCTACACTGGTTAATTGATTTCCCCAAGCTCTAAAATCGATTAACTCCATATTATTACTTACATCAAGGCTTGTTATATTATTATCTGAAACACGAAGTTCTTCTAAATTAATGTTTGTACTAACATTTAAACTTGATAATTGATTTCCGTAGCATTGAAGTTCTTTTAAAGCCTGTGCATTTGTAAGATTAATGCTTGTTAACTCATTATTAAAACAATGCAACGTTTCCAAATTAGTAAGATTGCTTACATCTAAACTTGTTATTGCATTGCCTATGCAAAACAGTGAAACTAATGCTGAATTGTTACTAACATTTAAACTCGTTAATTGATTAAATGGTACACTTAAATAGGTTAAAGCTACATTAGCGCTAACATCTAAACTTGTAAATTGATTTGAACTAGCGGTTAATGTTGTTAAGACCGTATTATATGATAAGTCTAAATCTAAAAGATTGTTACCATGACACTGTAAAGTCAATAATGCTGTATTGTTACTAACATTTAAACTTGTTAAATTATTATTACTACAAACAAGAGATGTTACATTTATAAAGCCTTCAATACCTTGTAAAGAGTTTATACCTTTATTATTAAGGGATAAATTAATAATAGATTCGGCATCAGATTGTAAAATAAGTCCATTAATTATTCCATCTGAATCTTGACCAGCATCTATAAGTGCTTGTTCGAAGTTTGGGTCTGGAATTGCGATGGTTTGTGCGATTGTTGTTTTGATTGAAAGAATCAATACAAAACAGAAACATAATTTTGTTTTCATTGTTATTGGTTTTAAATTATTTTTTAATAATGACGTACTTAACGCATGTTTTGTAAATACTTTATTAAAGCTTTCATGAAGAAGTATTGAATAAATATATAGCCAAAAAATGCTATACAAGAAATAGCAAATACTACTTTTAGAATGCTTAAATAATGGGTTTGAATTAAAGTAAATACGCTGTCCATAACTTTAAGTTTTAATTACAGGACAAATGTATCTTGACTTTAAAGTGTTGGATTTTCTTTAAAGTTCAATTAATTTGGTAAAAAGTTCAATTGTAAAAAATCTATAGAATTTACTATTGTAGATACAATTTTCTATACTGGTTTGGTGGATAATTGTATTTTTCTTTAAAACTATTATTGAAGTGTGATGTGTTTTTAAAACCACTTTCCCAACAGATGTCATTAATGTTTAGCGCTTTATTTTGAAGAAGCATTTTAGCATACTCAAGGCGCTTATTATTTAACCATTTCCTTGGTGTTTCTTTAAAATGATTTTGAAAATCTCTTTTAAAAGTTGAGAGACTTCTTCCTGTTAAGCGTGCAAATTCTTTAAGTTGTAAATCGCAATGAAAATTTTTCTTCATAATATTTTCAAGGTTAGATTTTTCGACTTGCTTAAGTGAACAAAAATAATTAACAAGATCTTGGTTTTGTGGATTTAAAGCAATGTTATAAAAGAGTTCATGGAATTTCATTTCTACTAAACCCGTTGGGATTTTATCTCCTTGATTCATGTAATTGAATACCGAAATAAATAAAGCATTTAACGAATCACCTACCTCAATTGGGTAAATTTGATTGTTCAATACTTCCGATTTATTAGGTCTTACTACCTGTTCATTGTTCTTAACAAATCGCCGAATAAAATCTTCTGTAATAAAAAACAGCATCACACAATAGTCATTATCAAAATACTGTTTGGTATTGTAAACACCTTGTTTTATAAATACTGCTTCACCTTGGGTTATTTGATAAGTTTTTTCTAATGCTGTCCAATCTTTTTTACCTTTTATTACATAATTAAGTATAGGCACATCTGTCCACAACTTAAAGTTTTCAACATCAAGTGGACACTTATATTCAACAAACATATAGTCTTCTCCTATAAGTTTGTTGTATTTTGGATGTTTACTAAAGTATTTAAACACATCTACTGCCATCACTCTAAATTAATAAAAATTATGTGATCTATTTTTTAAAATACTGCTTTCTATACTGATTTGGTGGAAGTTGGTACTTTTCTTTAAAACTACTATTGAAGTGTGAGGTGTTTTTAAAACCACTCTCCCAGCATATATCGTTAATATTTAGCTCTTCGTTTTGAAGTAGTAATTTAGCATATTCAAGACGTTTGTTATTTAGCCATTTGCCTGGTGTTTCTTTAAAGTGATTCTGAAAATCTCTTTTAAAGGTTGAGAGGCTTCTACCTGATAATCGTGCGTAGTCTTCCAAATTTAAATCACTTTGAAAGTTTTTCATCATAACGTCGATTAGATTTGTTTTCTCAACCTGTTGAATAGAATTAAAAAGCCCTATTAACTCTTTATTTGAAGGGTTTAATGAAATATTGAAAAGAAGTTCTTTAAATTTCATTTCTACTAAACCTCTAGGTATATCCTTCCCAACTTTCAAATAATTAAAAACCGTTAAGAAAAGAGAACGTAATGGGTCGTTAACATCAATCTCATAAATTTGATTTTTAAGATAATCCACAGAGACTTTAGGAATTGATTCTTTATTTTCTTTACAAAAACGCCTAACAAAATCATCTGTTATAAAAAACAATAAACTGCAATAGTCTTCTTCAAAGTATTGTTTGGTATTATAAACACCCTTTCTAATAAAAAGAGCATCACCTTCTTTTGCATTATAGGTTTTGTCTAAAGCCTTATAATCCTTTTTACCACTTACAACATAGGTAAGGAATGGGATTTCCGTCCATAACTTAAAATTTTCCATTTCAATTGGGCAATTAAACTCCACAAACATATAGTCGTCACTAACAAGTTTATTAAAATGAGGTTTAGAAAGGAAAAATTCTTTTAAATTAAGTGCCATAATTCCAAATTTAGTGAAAAAATTAAATCATTCTTATAAACACTAATTTTTATTGTTTAGTTTCTCTTTAAGTATATTGAAATCCACACTAACTTTTCGTTCAATTACTATAGCATAAATTGGAGTTGTAGTAATTTTAGAATAACCCAAAAACCATAAAACCTTGTAAATCATACAATTTACAAGGTTTTAGTTTCTATTGGTATTCATTTTAGTCGGGGTGGCAGGATTCGAACCTGCGACCTCCGCGTCCCAAACGCGGCGCGATAACCGGGCTACGCTACACCCCGAAAAATTGGTCATCATTTAAGGTCTGCAAATATATAGCTTTTCTTTAAAAACAAACAATAAATATTAGTAAATTGTAGCTACAATTAATTTTATTTAAAATGACTTTAAAACCCTTTTTTTTAACACTACTAATTTTATTTAATTTTTGCTCTTGCGCACAAGACAAAAACCCTACAAACACGAAACATTCCTATGAAATTATTGTTTCTGAACTCAGAAATCCATGGGGTTTTACTTTCCTTCCTGATGGTTCAATATTAATAAATGAAAAATCAGGAGAGATGATTCATTATAAAAATGAAAAGAAAATAAAAATTAGTGGCCTACCAGAAATAAAAGTATTAGGACAAGGTGGTTTAATGGATATTGAATTACACCCAGATTTTAAAAATAATGGCTGGTTATACATTTCTTACGCGTCTTCAAATGATGAAAACAGCGGTGCACATACATCAATTTTAAGAGCTCAACTTGAAGACAACAAACTTATAAATCAAAAAATAATATACAAAGCTTTACCTAACACCAATGCTGGGCAACACTTTGGATCTCGTATAGAATTTGACAATGAAGGCTATTTATACTTTACCATTGGAGAACGTGGAGAACGAGATATTAATCCTCAAGACATTACTAGAGATGGTGGTAAAGTGTACAGATTACATGATGATGGCTCTATTCCTAATGACAACCCTTTCGTCAATCAAACAAATGCTAAAAAAGCAATTTACTCCTTCGGTCATCGTAATCCTCAAGGTATGGTTAAACATCCAACAACTGGAGAAATATGGACTCATGAGCACGGACCACGTGGAGGCGATGAAATAAATATTATTAAAGCTGGAAAAAACTATGGTTGGCCAAAAGTGACTTATGGTATTAACTACCATGGAACAAAAATAACAAACAACACTAGTTTACCAGGAATGGAACAACCTATACATTATTGGGATCCTTCCATTGCTCCTAGTGGCATGACTTTTATTACAAGTAATGTATATCCTAATTGGAAAAACAACCTTTTAGTAGGTTCTTTAAAATTTCAATATTTAGATAGATGTGTTATCGAAAATAATAAAGTCGTAAAAGAAGAACGGTTACTAGATGGTATTGGTCGTGTGCGTAGTGTTCGTCAAGGTCCAGATGGATATATTTATGTTGGTGTAGAAAATGTTGGCATTGTTAAAATTATTCCGAAGAAATAATCTTAAATTTGTGACTTAAATCAAAATAATTTTTCATGCTCATAATTGGAATAGCTGGTGGAACTGGTTGTGGAAAAACTACTGTAGTAGATCAGATTTTAAACGAATTACCTGAAGGTGAAGTTGGCGTAATCTCTCAAGATTCTTACTATAAAGATACCTCTCACTTGTCGTTTGACGAACGTATCAAAATTAATTTTGACCATCCAAGAAGTATCGACTTCGATCTTTTAACTAATCATTTAGAAGAATTAAAAAGAGGAAACCCTATAGATCAACCTGTATATTCTTTTGTAAAACACAATAGAACTGGCGACACAATTCATACGCAACCACGTAAAGTCATGATTGTAGAAGGCATCTTAATTCTTACTAATCCTGAATTACGCGAAAAATTTGATATTAAAATATTTGTCCACGCTGATAGTGATGAACGATTAATTAGGAGGTTAAAACGTGATATTGCTGAACGCGGTAGAGATATAGATGAAGTACTAACACGCTATCAAACCACTCTGAAACCAATGCATCAGCAATTTATCGAGCCTATGAAAGAGTATGCAGATATTATTATTCCTAACAATAAATACAATACAGTTGCTGTTGATATTGTTCGTACTATTATTAATGAAAGAATTAGCTAATGCTTAAATACTTCAAAAACATATTCATTATTATATTTACAATCTACGCTATATGGATGCTGTTTTTTGATGCAAATTCTTTAATTATTCACAATGAATTAAATAATGATATCAGCGATCTTGAAGATGAAAAAGAATTCTATATAAAAGAAATTGAGAAAGACAACAAAGAATTAGAAAAACTAAGTAATGACGAAGGCTTAGAAAAATTTGCTCGTGAAGAATATTATATGAAAAGAGATAATGAAGACATCTATATCATCGAATATGAAGATAGCTTAAAAACAAAGAAAAATGAGTAAAAAGCTGTTCACAGATTTCAATAAGGTTTCTTCTAAAGAATGGAAACAAAAAATACAGGTCGACCTAAAAGGTGCCGATTATAACGATACTCTGATTTGGAAAACCAACGAAGGTATTGATGTGAAACCATTTTATCACGCTGATGAATTTAGTCATCCTTTGAATAATATTTCAAACCCGAAAATATGGTCCATCTGCCAATCTATTTTTGTTCATGACGTAGAACTAAGCAATAAAAAAGCGGTTAATGTTATTGAGCGAGGTGCAGATAGCATCAAATTTATTTTACCTAGTAAAGACATTTCAATTGATGATTTACTTCAAAATATCAATCTTGATGTGGTCGTATTATATTTTGAATTGCACTTTTTAGATTCTGAATTTGTTAAAAAATTAAATCTTAATCTGCTAGAACGCAGTCAAAAGGACACGAACAAAAAAAGCTTTTACATTAACACAGATATTATTGGCCATCTTGCTGAAACAGGCAATTGGTATACTCATTTAAAAGCAGATCACGATCAATTCAATCTAATATTAAAAGAGACGCATTCGCTTTCTGTTAATGCTTCGTTATTTCAAAATGCTGGAGCTACAATGGTACAGCAATTGGCTTATGCCTTAGCGCAAACCAACGAATATTTAAATCATATCAATGCTGTATCTCTAATTAAAGATGAAGCCACTCCAGTCTTAAACATTAACTTTAATGTTTCTATTGGCACAAACTACTTCTTCGAGATTGCTAAACTTCGAGCCTTGCGATTGTTGTTTAACACCTTAATTTCTGAATACAGCTTTAAAGCAAACTGTCATATTTTTGCAACACCTACAAAACGAAACAAAACCATTTACGATTATAACACAAATTTGTTACGCACCACAACCGAATGCATGAGTGCAATTCTTGGAGGCGCAAATACGATTTGTAATTTAGCTTATGATGGTATTTATCATAAAGACAATGAATTTGGTGAACGCATTGCTCGAAATCAATTGTTAATATTAAAACACGAAAGTTATTTTAACCTCGTTAGCAATGCTTCAGAAGGCACTTATTATATTGAAAGTCTTACGAATCAACTTGCAGAAAAAGCACTAGATGTTTTCAAAATTATTGAAAAACAAGGCGGTTTTTTAAGTCAGTTAAAAGAGGGCACTATTCAACGTAAAATTAAAGATAGCGCACTTAAAGAACAGGCTTTATTTGATGCTGGTGAAACTGTTTTATTAGGCACAAATAAACATCCTAATAAAAACGATAAAATGAAACAGGAATTAGAATTATTCCCTTTTGTCAAAACGAATATTCGTAAAACTTTAATACGGCCTATTATTGAAAAACGTTTAGCAGAAAATATAGAACAAGAACGATTAAAAACTGAAAATTAAATTTATTAAAAAATGAAAACAATTAGTATCAAACTTTTATTAGTACTCTTAATTTTTAACTTAACAAGTTGTAAAAACGAAAACTCGTCTTCTTCTCTATCAGAGTACAAGTATTCAGACCAACCTCAAACAATTAATTGCCCAGATGCCGACAATAAATTGTTAAACGAAGCGCTTTATGCTTTTGAGGATGATATCATTAATTTTTATGATGTTCAGCAAAAAAATGCAATTCGTGCTTATAGTAGTTTTTTAAGAGATGTTGGAACAAACCGAATGTCGTACGATAAATTTGTTTCTGAGCATTCTGTAAATCTGGCAACTATTTTAAAGCAAACCAATGTGTTTAATAATGATGGATTAAACTATAATCATGACATCATAAAATGCATTGCAAAGAACATGAATGAAGATGATTTAAAAATTACTTTTAATGCTTTACTCTCCACAAATAGCATGAGTAAATCTCTTTACAAACCTGCACTAAATGGTGGTGCTTCTAAAATAGCAAAAGATAAACATTTAAGCCTTTACATTGCGCTGGAGTACTTTTATGCTGAATTGATTAAGAGTGATTTTTCTAAAATTGATTTTAAAAAGAGAGATGAAGAAAAAGCAAAACAGGCTAAAGAAATAGAAGCAAAAAAAGCAAATCAAGTAAGACCGCTTCAACCTAAGAACACTAAAGTAGATTTCAACAAAAGACCTGCTAAGTAATAAGAATTAATGCGAAAAAACCTCCAACATATAGCTATAAAATCTGAAGCTAAAACTCAAAAAGCAGAAGCTAATAAGCACTTCCAAACGGCTGAAGATATTCCTGTACAATCTATTTATACCAAAGAAGATTTACATGATGTCGAACATATTAATTTTGTAGCTGGAATAGCACCAAACCTTCGCGGACCATACAGTACAATGTATGTGAGAAGACCATGGACCATTCGTCAATATGCTGGATTTTCAACTGCTGAAGAAAGTAATGCTTTTTACAGACGGAATCTAGCTGCTGGTCAAAAAGGATTATCAGTTGCATTTGATTTAGCGACACATCGAGGCTATGATTCTGACCATAAACGTGTAGTTGGCGACGTAGGGAAAGCAGGAGTTGCTATTGATAGTGTTGAAGATATGAAAATTCTCTTCGACAAAATTCCATTAGATAAAATGTCTGTTTCAATGACAATGAATGGTGCTGTTTTACCTATCATGGCATTTTATATTGTTGCTGCTGAAGAACAAGGCGTTACACCAGAACAATTATCTGGAACCATTCAAAATGATATTTTAAAGGAGTTTATGGTGCGTAACACCTACATCTATCCTCCTACACCATCTATGAAAATTATTTCTGATATTTTTGAATACAGCAGTAAAAACATGCCAAAATTCAATAGCATTAGTATTTCAGGGTACCACATGCAAGAAGCTGGAGCAACTTGCGATATCGAATTGGCTTACACTCTAGCTGATGGTTTAGAATATATTAGAAAAGGCTTAGCTGCTGGAATGGATATCGACACCTTTGCACCTCGCTTATCATTCTTTTGGGCTATTGGTATGAATCATTTTATGGAAATTGCTAAAATGCGCGCAGCTCGAATGCTTTGGGCAAAGTTGGTAAAACAGTTCCATCCTAAAAATCAAAAATCATTAGCTTTACGTACGCATTGTCAGACTTCTGGTTGGAGCTTAACTGAACAAGACCCTTTTAATAATGTCGCCAGAACTACGATAGAAGCAGCAGCTGCTGCCTTTGGTGGCACACAATCTTTACATACAAATGCTTTAGACGAAGCCATTGCTTTGCCTACTGATTTCTCGGCTAGAATAGCGAGAAACACACAGATTTATTTACAAGAAGAAACTGATATTACTAAAACGGTTGATCCTTGGGCTGGAAGTTATTATGTTGAAAAACTCACACATGATATTGCTCAGAAAGCGTGGACTTTAATCGAAGAGGTTGAAGCATTGGGAGGCATGACTAAAGCCATTGAAGCTGGAATTCCAAAAATTAGAATCGAAGAAGCTGCAGCTCGTAAACAAGCGCGAATAGATTCTGGTCAGGATATTATTGTTGGTGTTAATAAGTATAGATTAGAAGAAGAAGACCCAATTCAAACATTAGAAGTCGATAACCAAACGGTTCGCAATCAACAAATAGCAAGTTTAAATAAAATAAAAGCCGAAAGAAATTCTAATAAAGTACAAACTGCTTTATCAAAATTAACTGAAGCGGCTAAGACAGGAAAAGAAAACTTACTATCTTTAGCTGTAGAAGCAGCTCGTGAACGAGCTACTTTAGGAGAAATTAGCGACGCGTTAGAAGTTGAATTCGGACGCTATAAAGCACAAATAAAATCATTTTCTGGTGTGTATAGTAAAGAAATAAAAGACGACAAGAGCTTTCAAAAAGCAAAAGCATTAGCCGATAAATTTGCCGAACAAGATGGGAGACGTCCAAGAATTATGATTGCAAAAATGGGGCAAGACGGACATGATCGTGGTGCAAAAGTAGTCGCTACAGGTTATGCTGATGTAGGCTTTGATGTAGACATTGGTCCACTGTTTCAAACACCAGAAGAAGCAGCAAAACAAGCTGTAGAAAATGACGTTCACATTTTGGGGGTTTCTTCATTAGCTGCAGGACACAAAACCTTAGTTCCACAAGTTATTGACGCTTTAAAAGCCTATGGTCGGGATGATATTATGGTGATTGTTGGAGGTGTTATTCCTAAGCAAGACTATCAATATTTATTTGATGCAGGTGCAGTTGCAGTCTTTGGTCCAGGCACTAAAATCAGTGAAGCTGCTATTCAAATTTTAGAGATTTTAATTGATTAAAACGACATCATGAAATACTTCTGCCTATTAACACTGTTTCTTGTAAGCATCAATTCATTTAGCCAAAAAGAAGGTCAGTTATTTTGTGATGGAGATCCTAATTCTGACTATTTTACCCTTCTTGACTCTAACAAATATATCATTTGGCGGAATACTTATTATGTAGAAAAAATGGAACGCCAGAAGCAATTAAATGGTAAAACTTATGTTGAATATTCTCAGTCTTGGGAAAGTGGTGATGTTGTGAAGTTATACCTAAAAAAAGAAAAAGGAGTCGTTTACCAATTTGAAGATTGTTGTGATGATGACACTGTTAGAATGCCAAACCATCCTCAAAAAGGAGACACTTGGAAAACTGCTGATGGCCTAGTAACTTATGAAGTAATCAGCATAGAAAGTGAATTAAAAACACCTGTTTGCTCTTATAAAAACTTATTGGAACTAAAATCAATTTTTTCAAATGGTGAGTTTACCTTTTTCTATCAAAAAGGTTATGGCTATGTTGGCGCTAAAGAAAAAGATATTTTAATTTCTTTTGTTGTACCTCGCTCTCCTAAGGAGTAATGAGAAAAGGAGTTAATTATTGAGAAATATTCGCTTAATGTTAACAACTTCCGTTTTAATTACTCGTAAATAATCGTATTTTTGGTGTGAAGTAATTTTGATTATTTCGCAAATAAAACCAAATCAAATTAATGGGTAAAATAATAGCAATTGCTAATCAAAAAGGTGGTGTTGGAAAAACGACAACTTCAGTAAACTTAGCAGCTTCTCTTGGTGTTCTTGAAAAAAAAGTACTTCTTATAGATGCTGATCCTCAAGCCAACGCAACATCAGGTTTAGGTATAGACGTTGAAACTGTAGAGATTGGTACTTACCAACTTTTAGAGCATACCAATTCTGCTAAACAAGCCATTGTTAAAACAGACACTCCTAACCTAGACATCATTCCTGCACATATAGATTTAGTGGCGATTGAAATTGAATTAGTAGATAAAGAGGAACGTGAATACATGCTAAAAAAAGCCATACAGGAAGTTAAGGACGATTACGATTTCATTCTTATCGATTGTGCGCCTTCTTTAGGCTTATTAACTTTAAATGCATTAACGGCTTCAGACGCTGTTATCATTCCTATTCAATGTGAATATTTTGCTTTAGAAGGTTTAGGAAAACTACTAAATACAATTAAAAGTGTTCAGAAAATTCACAATCCTGAATTAGATATTGAAGGTTTATTACTAACCATGTACGACTCACGTTTACGCTTATCTAATCAAGTGGTTGAAGAGGTTCAGAAGCATTTTAATGATATGGTTTTTCAAACCATTATTCAACGTAATGTACGCTTAGGTGAAGCGCCTAGTTATGGAGAAAGTATAATTAATTATGATGCTTCTAGTAAAGGTGCAACGAATTATTTAAGTTTGGCAGAAGAAGTTATTACAAAAAACTCCTAGATTATGGCGAAGGCAACCAAGAAACAAGCGTTAGGCAGAGGACTTTCAGCACTTTTAAAAGATCCAAGTAACGATATTCAATCTGCAAAAGATAAAAATGCAGATAAAGTTATTGGTAATATTGTAGAGTTAGAATTATCGCTCATTGAAATGAATCCATTTCAACCTCGAACAAATTTTAATGAAGAATCCCTTCGTGAATTAGCATCATCTATAAGTGAACTTGGCGTTATTCAACCTATAACTGTTAGAAAATTACAGTTTAACAAATACCAATTAGTTTCTGGAGAACGCCGATTTAGAGCTTCAAAACTTATTGGCTTAGAAACTATTCCAGCATATATTCGTATTGCTAATGATCAAGAAAGCCTTGAAATGGCTTTAGTTGAAAACATTCAACGTCAGGATTTAGATCCAATTGAAATTGCATTATCATACCAACGCCTCATTGATGAAATAAACCTTACGCAAGAACAAATGAGTGAGCGTGTTGGAAAAAAACGTTCAACCATCGCGAACTATTTAAGGCTATTAAAACTTGATCCAATCATACAAACTGGTATGCGAGATGGTTTCATTTCAATGGGTCATGGTCGTGCTATTATTAATATTGAAGATCAAACCATTCAACTTGATATTTACGAAAAAATATTAGAAAATAAACTTTCGGTAAGAGACACCGAACATTTAGTTAGGCAATATAATACGACTCAAAAGGTAAGTGTGCCAACAAAATTTAAAGAAGAATTGCCAAAGTTTGTTAAAAAAGGTATTAAAGATTTTTCAGAATACTTTGGTCATAAAATAGACGTTAAAGTATCTAGCAATGGCAAAGGAAAAATCACAATTCCTTTCCATTCTGAAGAAGACTTTAATCGAATTAAAAAGTTAGTACAACGTGCCAAATAAGTGTTTCATATTCATATTATGCCTTTGTTTTAGTTTTTCCGCCTTAGCGCAAGAAGATGAAACTAAAGATCAAAAAGAAGCCACTCCTAAAGTACAGGAAGGCATTCTTATTGAAGGTGAATTAAACACAAGGGAACCTATAAATCCTCTAACGCCTGCACGTGCAGCCTTCTACTCTGCTGTGCTTCCTGGTTTGGGACAAGCGTATAATAAAAAGTATTGGAAAATTCCGATTATATATGTTGCTCTTGGTGCTGGAACGTATTTTTATTTAGATAACGATAAAGAATATAAGCGCTATCGCAATGCGTACAAGCGTCGATTAGCAGGTTATGAGGATGATGAATTTTTTGGATCTGTCACAGATGATGGCTTACGAGAAGCCCAAAAAACCTTAAGAAGAAATAAAGAACTATCGCTTTTAGTGACCATTGGATTTTATGCCTTAAATATTATTGATGCCAATGTTGATGCGCATTTATTACAATACAATGTTGATGACAACCTTTCTCTTAAACCTCATTATAAACTCAATGAGTTTGACAATACTGGAGATTTAGGTCTCACTCTAAATTTTAAATTTTAAGTATGCGAATCGCTTTACTTGGTTATGGCAAAATGGGAAAAACTATTGAGCAAATTGCTCTACAGCGTGGTCATACCATAGTTATTAAAGCAAATCACAACGACAATTACGATATTACTCAAGCCGACATAGCTATCGATTTTAGTATTCCTAGTGCTGCTTTTAAAAACATATCTCATAGCTTAACACACAATATTCCTGTCATTTCTGGAACCACAGGTTGGTTAAAAGATTATGACAAAGCAGTGGCTTTATGTGAAGCTAAAAATGGAGCTTTTATTTATGCTTCCAATTTCAGCTTAGGCGTTAATATTTTTTTTGAATTGAATACTAACTTGGCCAAAATGATGAATACTTTAAAACAGTATAAAGTATCTATTGAAGAAATTCATCACACACAAAAGTTAGACGCTCCTAGTGGAACCGCAATTACACTTGCCAATGATATTATTTCTGTACATTCAAATTATAATTCTTGGCAATTAAATAAAGAAACTGATAATGCTATACAAATTTTAGCCAAGCGTGAAGAGGATGTTCCCGGAACTCACACAATAAATTATAATAGCGACATAGATACCATTAATATTAAACATGTAGCACATAACAGACAAGGCTTTGCTCTTGGAGCTGTGGTTGCTGCGGAATGGCTTTTAGGTAAAACAGGCATTTTTACTATGAAAGATGTGTTAAATATTGGTTAAGGTATAATATATTTGTAACGTTCAAAACATTATCAACAACTAACAACAATTAATTAATTGTCTTTTAGGCGATTCTCATTTTTCAATTATGACATTGACTCAATTATTTATTTTTTTCTTGGTAATTCAAGTAGTACATGGATTAGGAACTTGGAAGCTTTATATAAAAGCTGGAAGACAAGCTTGGGAAGCCTTTGTTCCTGTTTATAACGCTGTAGTTTTAATGAAAATTATAAACAGGCCTTGGTATTATACCATTTTACTTTTCCTTCCAATTGTTAACCTTATTATGTTTCCAGTGATTTGGGTAGAAACCGCTAGAAGCTTTGGTAAAAACGAAACTATAGACACCATTTTAGCTGTAGTTTCCTTAGGTTTTTACAACTATTATTTGAATTATTTTGTAGATGTTGAACATATTAAAGACCGAAGCTTACAACCTAAAACAGCAGCAGGAGATTGGGTGAGCTCTATTTTATTCGCTATTGTTGCAGCAACTATAGTACACACCTATTTTATTCAACCTTATACAATTCCTACCTCATCTCTTGAAAAATCACTTTTAGTCGGTGACTTCTTATTTGTGAGTAAGTTTCATTATGGCGCACGTGTACCAATGACTACCATTTCTGCACCAATGGTACATGACACCATCCCTTTTATAAAGAAAAAGTCATATTTATTTGATGACAGAAAAGAAAACAAAAACACCTCATTTATTAATAAACTCTCATTGCCCTATATACGAATCCCTGGATTTCAAAAAATAAAACACAATGATATTGTTGTATTTAGTTGGCCTGTTGACACGCTTTACAACATGTATAAACCTGCGGATAGAAATTACTATAAACCTATTGACAAAAAGACTAATTATGTAAAGCGTTGTGTGGGCTTGCCAGGCGATTCATTAGAAGTACGTGATGGCTATGTTTATATTAATGGAAAACAAAATGTTTTACCAGATAGAGCTAAGCTTCAGTTTTCATATCAAATTGAAACTAAAAATGGCCCTTTTAATAATTATCAGCTTGCTGACAGATACGATATCACTGATTTCCCTAGATACAACCAAGATGCTTCTGTAAGTTATTTTCCTGGTATTTCTGATGAAAACTTAGCTAAGTTTAGAAATCATCCAAATGTAAAAAATGTGATTCCATTTAAACGTGTTAAAGGCGAAAGAGAAGCTAGTGTTTTTCCTCATGATCCTAACTACAGTTGGAATAACGACTTCTTTGGTCCATTATACATTCCTAAAGCTGGAGCGACCATAGACTTAAATCTAGATGTTTTACCCCTTTATAAACGTGTGATTACAGATTATGAAAATAATACCTTGCAAATAAAAGGCAATCAAATATTTATTAATGGGGAGTTAGCGACTAACTATACGTTTAAAAAGGATTACTATTGGCTCATGGGAGACAACAGACACAACTCTCAAGATGCGCGTTCTTGGGGATTTGTTCCTTTTGATCACGTGGTTGGTAAGCCTGTATTTATTTGGATGAGTTGGGATAGTAATGCTGTTGGTATTAAAAACAAAATTCGTTGGGAACGTTTATTTACGACTGTTGGTGGAAGCGGAAAAGCAACGTCATATTTCATTCCTTTTTTAATCTTGCTAGCTGGTTGGTTTGGATTCAATAAATGGAGAAAAAGAAAACAAGCGAATAGTTAATTTGTTTATTATCATTCCTGTCAATGAACATCATTATCCATCCTACTTATTTTCCAAATATAGCGAACTTTACTGCTATGCTTAAAGCTAGTAAAGTGACCCTAGAGATGCATGATAATTACCAAAAGCAAACCTATAGAAATAGGACACATATCTATGGTGCTAATGGAAAGTTACAGCTAAGTATCCCAATTATACATTCACAAAAAGAACGCCAAAAGTATAGTGACATCAAAATATACAATGCTGAGAAATGGCAACTTGTACACTGGAAATCTTTAGAGTCTGCTTATAGAACTTCACCATTTTTTGAGTTTTTTGAAGATGACTTTCATCCTTTATTTACAAAAGAATTTAAATTTTTACTCGACTTTAACTTAAAGTGTTTAGAGCTTGTGTGTGATAGCTTACAAATCGATTTAAAATTTTCTAAAACGGAAATCTATGAGAAAACGATTTCAGAAAAAACAGATTATAGACCTTTAGCTAATGCAAGAAAAGAAACACCATTTTCATTTGATGCTTACACTCAAGTGTTTGGAGATAAACATGGATTTATTTCTAATGTAAGCATTCTTGATTTACTTTTTAATGAAGGAACTAATGCTGTAAACTATTTAGAAAATCAATCTAAATATTTATAATGTTACAATCGCTTTTGCATTATGGCATTCACTTTGGGTTGCCTCTATTCGTCGCACTACTCTTCTTTAGAGATCAATGGAAAACAGCCTATTTAATTATGTTGGCTGGAATGCTTATTGATATAGATCATCTTTTAGCAAATCCCATTTTTGATGCCAACAGATGCAGTATTAACTTTCACCCTTTACATACGTATTACGCAATGATAATCTATGTTTTATTGTTATTTCCGAAGCGTACAAGACTTATTGGACTTGGGTTAAGTATTCATATACTTGCTGATTATGTAGATTGTGCTTTAATGTAAGGATATACTAGTCATAACTGGATAATGATCTGAATAATGATCGCCATACGTCTTAAAAGCATCTACAGTAAAAGCATTATCAACAAGAATAAAATCGATACGAGTTGGAAAAAATTTAAAGTCGTGAGTAATTCCAAAGCCATTACCTGCAACTTTAAAGGCATCTTGTAAATCGCCTTTAATTTCTTTGTACACATAAGAAAAAGCTGTATTATTTAAATCGCTACAAATAATCATTTTGTACTTGCATTGCTTTTTATGTTTTAAAAACAATTCGGTTTGAGATTGTTGCATCTCAAAGGTTTGACCTACACGTTTAAATAAACGTTCAGAATCTTCTTCTGCCAACTTGTCTACATTTGCATCAATATGTAACGATTGCAGATGTACATTATAAATTCTAATCGTATCGCTTTGCTTGACAATATCAACAAAAATGGCATTATTAGAGGTGTTAGGAAACGCCACAGAACCAGAGTTAACTATTGGGTACTGTGAAAAAATAGCTTGACCATATCTGGTTTTAGTTCCTGAGAGCTTTTCAAATTTATATTTAAAGAAAGATAAATCTATGTTTTTATGTGGATGATATTCTTGAAAGCTAACGACATCTGGTGCTTTTTCTTTAATAAAATCTACCATTTTGGTTTCAATATTTTCTCCAGAAATCCAATCGTAAAGATTGAAAAGCCTCACGTTATAATTCATAATTGTTAGGCTGTTATCACTTTTATTGTTTGTAGAAGAAGAAAACTTATACAAAGATCCAAAAGAAAAATAACCAATTGCCAAAACAAAAAGGGATAAGAAAAATTGTTTTTTAAGCTTGAATAACCAATATAAAAAGAACAGCACATTAAGCAGAATTAAAACTGGAACACCTAAGCTTAACACCGACAATACTGAAAATGATTTTGGCGGAATAAAGGGTAAGACAAAAGACATCAATAGAGCAATAGCTGCAACCATATTGAAGAAGAAAACAACTTTATCAAGAAAATTTAATTTTTTCATTAGCCAATAAGTCTCTTATTTTCCTGCTCTAAACAAAAGTTCTTTTTCTGCTTTTGTCAAACTATCATAACCACTCTTACTAATTTTATCTAGAATGATATCTATTTGCTTTTGATTATTAAACTCTTTAAACTCTTCTTTAGTATAACCAGCGACTTTCCCACTCTTCTTATGAACGGTTTTTAAGTTTGATTTATTAGATTTAAAAAAGTTAACAATCGCATCCATAAAACGTTCAAACCCTTTTCCTATATCGTTTCCTTTATGTAATTGTGTTCCATAAAAATAACCCAAAATAGTTCCTCCAAAATGTGCTAAGTTTCCGCCAGCGTTTCCACCAAACAAACCCATAAAATCTAATACTACAATTGCTATTCCTACATGTTTAAGCTTAATATTGAAGGTGAAAAAGCGCAAATCCATATTTGGCATATACGCACACATAAAAATTAGCAGTGCTCTCACAGCAGCTGAAGCACCAACTAAACGATGTCCAGAATCAAACACATTTGGTAAAAGTAAATAGCCTAATAAAAAAACAATGGCACCAGAAATTGCGCCAAGAAAATAAACATTTAGGCCTAGTTTTGTATTAAATAAATTGATGAACATTTTCCCAATGATGTACAACCAAAGCATATTAAATAGAATATGAAAAAAGTCGTAATGTAAGAAGGCATAAGAAACAATAGCCCAAGGTTGTGTCATAAAATCTGATAAATTACTAGGTAATTCAAACCAGCTTAAACTTGATTCAGTATGTAGAACAAGCTTTAAAATATGAGCGATAAAAAACACAAAAACATTTGCAACTATCAGTTTTTCAAAAACATTTAGTTGTGTTAATTTTTGTTTGATATCTTGTGTTAGACTCATAAATCCCAACGGTTTTTATTAAACTGATTTTTCTTCCAATACCACATGATAATAAATCCAGTAATTGCGCCTCCAACATGAGCCATATAGGCTGTATTACTTGGACTAAAGAACGATTGTCCTGAAATTGCAGAAATAACATCTAATAATATAATTCCTGGAATAAAATACTTCGCCTTAATAGGAATTGGTAAGAAAATCATCATGAGTTTTGCTTCAGGATTCATCATACCAAAAGCGGCAAGAACCCCCATAATACAACCAGATGCACCAACCATAGATGCATTATATATAGGAAAAGCATCTTTCAGATTTAGTAATTGACTATCCGTTATTCCTACGAGAGCTTCATTTGAAGTCAGCATTTGAATAATTTGATCATTGGTAAGTCCAGAACTTATTAATTCAGAATACAAAGGCACATAATTAAAATAGTAATACCCTAATTGAAATAAAACCGCACCAAGTCCAGCCGAAATATAAATAAACAAAAACTTTTTACTTCCTAAAACCTGCTCTACTGGTGAACCAAACATCCAAAGGGCAAACATATTAAACAACAAGTGCGTGAAGCCTCCATGCATAAACATATGCGTAATAATCTGCCAAGGCTGAAAAGCGTCGTTTTTAGGAAAATATAACGCAAACCACTCGTAGAATAATTGTCCGCCACCAATAGTTAAAGTACCTATAAACATGAGGACGTTAATAATTAATAAGTGCTTTACGGTATCTGTGATTCTATTCATTTATTCAGTAATATTATAAAAATTTTCTGTCTAACTCATCTAAAGTCATGGTTACAAAAGTTGGCCGATGATTAGGCGACACATTAGGTTCTTTACAAGCAAATAACTTGTTAACCATATACTCTTGTTCCTGTATGGTTAAACTTTGTCCTGTTTTAATCGCTAGGCTTTTTGACATTGATTTGGTCAACAAATCGGTTGCGCTAAAATTACTATCAGGCACTTCATTTTCAATATCGTTAATAAGTTGTTCTAAAATTATTGAGACTTCACTTTCTGGAACACTAACAGGAACGCCTGTAATTTCTAAACTTTCATTGGTAAGATTTGCAAACACGAATCCTGTATGCTCTAAATCTTCCTTAATTTGATTAATAATGGTCATGTGTTGTGGCGAAAAATGTAAAGCCAGAGGAAACAGTAACTGCTGACTCATCGCTTCTTTAACCGTTATATTCTTAAGGAAATCTTCATACAAAATACGCTGATGTGCTCTATGCTGATCAATGACTAACATCCCAGATTTTATTTTACTTATAATGTATTTATTATGAAGTTGAAACGTAGATTGTTGTTGACCTATTGCATGTTCATTTTGAAACATTGAAACCGTTTGCTCATCACTTTCAAATTGTATTTCACTAAAGTCTTGCTGTGACTTCGTTCCTTTTGATTCTAATCCAACATACAAGCCTTCCCAATTACCAGCGACTTCCTTTTTGTAAGACATTTGTGTTCTAGAAGCAGTTGCTTTTTCCTCTTGAAAAGGGTTAAAGTTTCTATTAACTTCTATACTTGGGCTATTGGCATTTTTATCTTTAAAACCATAAGGAGTATCTAAATTCGAATCGCGCTCGAAATCTAATACTGGCGCAATATTGAATTGCCCTAAACTATGTTTTACTGAAGCACGTAAAATAGCATACAAAGTCTGCTCATCATCAAATTTTATTTCTGTTTTTGTAGGATGAATATTAATATCTATGGTTTTAGGATTGACCTTTAGATTTAAAAAATAACTTGCATGTGCACCATCTTTTAATAAACCTTCAAAAGCAGAAGTTATCGCATGATTTAAATAAGCACTCTTTATAAATCGATTGTTGACAAAAAAGAATTGTTCACCACGAGATTTCTTTGCAAATTGAGGCTTACCCACAAATCCAGAAATTTTAAGCACTTCCGTATCTTCTTCAACAGGCACTAATTTCTCGTTGGTTTTGCTTCCAAAAATATTTACAATTCGTTGTCTATAATTACTTTCAGGAAGCTGAAACATTTCACTTCCATTATGGTACATTTCAAAAGTAATATTTGGATGTGCTAATGCCACACGATGAAACTCATCAATAATATGGCGAAGTTCAACCTGATTAGACTTTAAAAAATTACGTCGTGCAGGAATGTTAAAAAATAAATTTTTAACAGAAATCGACGTGCCAACAGGAGTCACAACAACCTCTTGCTCTACAACTTCACTACCTTCAATAATAATACTAGAACCCACTTCATCTTGCTCTTGCTTTGTTTTTAGTTCAACATGAGCAATAGCAGCAATACTCGCTAAGGCTTCGCCACGAAAGCCTTTAGTGTTTAGTTGGAATAAATCTTCTGCAGTACGGATTTTAGAAGTTGCATGACGTTCAAAGCTCAAACGCGCATCAGTTGTACTCATCCCTTTACCATCGTCAATAACTTGAATTAGGGTTTTTCCAGCATCTTTGACAATTAATTTTATGGAAGTGGACTGCGCATCAATGGCATTTTCAAGTAATTCTTTAACAACAGAAGAAGGTCGTTGAACGACTTCTCCAGCCGCAATTTGATTCGCAACATGATCAGGTAAAAGTTGAATAATGTCTGCCATGAATTATTTTGAAAAGAAAATGGATAAGTCAAAATCTATAATAAATAAGAAAATTAAAACAAATACAGCAATCAGTATGTAAATGGTTTTATTAAAACCAACATTACTTCTATTTCTATAACTTATTCTATTTTCATGCCATTGCCCTGAGAAATCATTTTTATTATAGCTATCTGAGTAAGCATCAAACTTAGTAGGATATTTGGATGTATCTACTTCTTCTTTGCCTTTATAAAACCTAGGTGTATAATTAAATCTTTTATTTCTTGATAATCCTTTTATTATTGTAAACTTGATTGGTCCCATAATCTCTTGATTTTAATAACGTCCTAAAATATATAACAGTATTAATACAGCTATCAAAAATAACACCATAATTGGTAATCTAGAAAAAGAACTTCCTTTTTGGTTAGAGCTACGTTTCATTTCTTTCCATTTAGAAGTTATATCTTCTTCTTGGTTTTGCTCAAACGCTCTTTGGTGCCTAGGTGTGTAGCTAAACTTTTTATTTTTGCGTTGTTTAAATAAATTCACCTGAAATTTAGTGTATTCGTTACATCCAAATTTACTTAATTTACTAAGAAATAACGGTTTTTAAGTGCTAAAAATTGTTAACATTTTAGGCTATAAAGCTAAAGAGAGGGTTTTTACTTTTTATTTAAAAAAGCCATTTTAATGGCAGCAACTGCAGCCTCTGTGCCTTTATTGCCATGTTTACCTCCAGAACGATCTAAGCCTTGTTGCATGGTGTTATCTGTAAGCACGCAGAAAATTACAGGAACATCATGTAAGACATTTAAATCTTTAATTCCTTGAGAGACACCTTCACAAACAAAATCAAAATGTTTGGTTTCACCTTGAATAACACTACCAATAGCTATAACTGCATCAACGTTTTGTTGTTGCATTTTTTTACAACCAAAAATAAGTTCGTAGCTTCCTGGAACATTCCAACGTAGTATTTGATCTTCTGCTACACCATTTTCAATAAGTGCATTAAAAGCACCTTCAAAGAGTCCTTCAGTAATCTTATCGTTCCATTCAGAAACAACAATCCCAAATCGAAGGTCTTTCGCATTTGGGATTGTAGCTTTATCGTAATCTGATAAATTTTTATTTACTGTTGCCATGTTATTTATTTGCCAACACTTCTGCTTTTCCTATAAACAAATCAATATCTATAGCTTCTGTAGCTGAAGAAAAATCTTCTTTAATTCTTTTAAAATACTTTAAAGCATCTGCCGCTTTCCCTAAATCTAGAGCAGTAATACCAGCTTTGTATAAGTACATAGGTGTAGTTAAATCATTTTTTCGCATTTCAGCAGCTTCAATATAATAGCCTAATGCATCTTCTTTTTGATTTAACTGCACAAAGGCATCACCTATGGCGCCTTTTGCTATTGGTCCAAAAACTTCATCTTCATCATTACTAGAAAAATTACTTAAATAAGTGACTGCATTTTTGTAATCTTTCATATTTAAGTAAGCCATTCCAGCGTAGTAATTAGCAAGATTTGCTGCAGGTGTTCCGCTATGTTCAGAAACAATATCTAACATCCCATACTTGCCTTCTCCTCCATTTAATGCTAAATTAAATAATGAATCTTTATCTGTAGCCACTATAGCTTCATTATAATATTTTTGAGCTTGAAACATGTCATTCATAGCTTCAGTTTGTGCAGGCTTAGCTATAAATTCTTTATAACCTAAATAACCTAACACTACTGCTGCAACAATAGCAATAAGAACAAAAATATACTTCTGATTTTTGATAACCCAATCTTCTGTTTTAGAAGCGGTTTCATCTAATGTATTAAAGACTTCAGCTGTTGTTGAATTTTCTTCTGCAACATGTTCTATTTCTTCTTTCGTCTTCGGTTTATACCCTCTTTTCTTGTAAGTTGCCATATATTCTTAATTTATGCGTGGCAAAAATAAAATTTTTCTTCAGAAATAAGGTTTATTTATTTGTTATTTTTCAATATTTTGCAAGACCTATTTAAAGAAAACAACTTCTTAAATAGGCTTTACCCAACTTTTTTATGTTTTTAAAATCACTTTCTTTACTGAATTACAAAAATTTCGAGAGTATTTCTTTTAATTTTAATGAAAAAATAAACTGCATTGTTGGCAATAATGGCATAGGAAAAACCAATATCTTAGATGCAATTTATCACCTCTCTTTTGGCAAAAGTTATTTTAATCCAGTAGCCTCACAAAACATTAAACACAATGAGGAATTCTTTGTTATTAATGGTGATTATGAAAAAGAAAAAACTACTGAAAAAATCGTCGTTAGCTTAAAACGTGGACAAAAAAAGATAATTAAACGTAATAATAAAGCTTACGAAAAATTTAGTGAACATATTGGTTTTTTACCCTTAGTTATTATTTCTCCTGCAGATCGTGATTTAATTACTGAAGGTAGTGACACAAGACGCAAATTTATAGATAGTGTAATTTCTCAAAGTGATAAGACCTATTTAAATGATTTAATAAAATACAATAAGGTTTTGTCGCAACGCAATTCTTTATTAAAGTATTTCGCACTTAACAATACTTACAATGCTGACACCATTGAAATATATAATAATCAACTTACTGAATTTGGTACAGACATATTTAAAAAGCGTGATGCCTTTTTACAGGAATTTATACCCATTTTTAAATTAAGATATGAGGCAATTAGCAATAAAAATGAAGCTGTAGATTTACTTTATAAAAGTGATTTATTTGAAAACAATCTACTTACGCTTTTAAATCAAAATATCAATAAAGATAAAGCTTTACAATACACAAGTGTGGGCATACATAAAGACGATTTAAACTTTACTATTGAATCACATCCTATTAAAAAATTTGGAAGCCAAGGTCAGCAAAAATCTTTTTTAATTGCTTTAAAATTGGCTCAGTTTGATTTTATAAAAAAGCAAAGTGGTGTTAATCCTATTCTGCTTTTAGATGATATTTTTGATAAATTAGATGAACAACGTGTAGCGCAAATAATTAAATTAGTAGATGATGAAAACTTCGGACAGTTATTTATTAGTGACACACATGCAGAACGCACTGAAAACGCAGTAAAACAAGTACATCAATCTTTTGAGATATTTAAATTATGAAGCATTCCTACTTATTATTTTTTGTGTTATTGATTTTTAACTGTTCTCCAGATCCTAAAACTTTTATAGAATACATTGATGGATATTGGGAAATTGACCAAGTAATTCTTCATAATGGAATCAAAAAAGATTACAACTATAACGATACAATTGATTATTTTGAAATCAGCGATAGCCTAATCGGTTTTAGAAAAAAATTAAAACCCAATTTTGTGGGCACCTTTGAAACCTCAAAAGATGTCGAAAACATAAAAGTTATTTTTGAAAACGACAGTTTAAACCTATACTACTCAACGCCTTTCTCCCAATGGAAAGAAACTATTTTATTCGTAACAAATGAACAGCTCAAAATAATAAATCAAAATAAGGATGTATATTTATACAAACGCTATCAACCTTTAAACTTAGAATAATGGCCAAGCGCAATAATGAAAATTTAAGCATCTCAGAAGCATTAAAAGAATTTGTGGAAACCAATAAACTAGAGCGAGGTTTAGATAAAATAAACGTTGCTGATGCTTGGGCTAATTTAATGGGAAATGGTGTCAACAATTACACAACAGCCATACAATTAGAACGTGACACCTTATACATTCAATTAAGTTCTAGTGTGTTACGAGAAGAATTAAGCTATGGTAAAGAAAAAATCATTAACATGCTTAATGAAAACTTAGGAAAAGACCTCATTAAAAAATTAGTTTTGAGATAAAACATGAATAATTATGTTTTATTAAAATTATTGGCACTATATTTGCCTTAACATAAATAATTAATATTTAATATTTTAACAATGAGTAAAGGAACAGTAAAGTTCTTCAATGACACTAAAGGTTTTGGTTTCATTACAGAAGAAGGTTCAAACAAAGAACATTTTGTACACATTTCGGGATTAATTGACGAGATTCGTGAAGGCGATGAAGTTGAATTCGAATTAACAGAAGGAAAAAAAGGATTAAACGCAATAAACGTAAAAGTTATCTAATATATACGCTTATCTTTTTAGAACAAAAAACGCAACCAATGGTTGCGTTTTTTTTATGATAAATTTTCAAAAAAAAGCGTCACCTGAAAAGTGACGCTTGTAAATAATTTACTTAAATATTATTTTTTAACCAGTTTAATAACAGTTTTAGCATGGATAGAATTTACAGTCATAAAATAAATACCTGATGACAAATTAGTCATGTCTATATTTTGCTCTAAACTCATGGTTGATAAATCGATATGCTTGATAAATCGACCATTAATATCGTGTATTTCTGCAGTTTTCAAATCTATTTGTTGAGTCTTACTTAAAGTAAACACGCCATTTGACGGATTAGGAAAAACAATTATACTACGATTTAAAGTTTCAAATTCTTCAACAGATAATGGTCTTGCACAATTATAAATTACAATATTATCTAAGTACCATCCTATTCTTCCGTTACAACCATCACTTCCCAATTCCCATCTAAACCAAGCAGAATCATTTGCTCCTAGTCCGATAGCAGATAAATCGATTACACTTTTTCCCCAGCTTCCAGAAGACGAACCTCCATCTACACCAGTAAAGGCTGGTTCTCCAGGCATTGGGTTATCATTTTCACCTCCATTTATTGCTCCGTTATACGCATTAAAAAGAAAAGCATCACTTGGTAAAACAAACCAATCTAAACCATTTATACTATACTTCATATTTCCACCATCCCAATCTGGTTCGGTAGCAACATAATGATCAAAAGCCATTTCAAATGTACCCTCATCATAATCCGGTAAAATTATTTCCGGACTTTGTAATCTAATAATTCCATTTTCTAAATCACTACGACAATCCCCATTTACTGGATTAGCAGCAAATATTGATTGACTTGGCCAACTATCTGGACTGTTGGTTTCAATAACCCAAGGTCTTGAATCCCAAGTAGATGGATTAGTAGGAATTTCTGTTATGGTCCAGCTTCCAGTACCTGATTCCCAATCTTCCATAAAAACAGCGTTAGTTGTTGCTGCTCCACATAAATCTGGAGTGGCATCAAGAATTGGTTCAAAACCACAAGCATCAGGGTTTATTCTTAATTCAACTGCTAGAAGCGTGTTAACAAGTTGGTTATAATCTGCAATAGTAATTATTTCACCTGAAGGACCTGCAGGAGTACTAGTTGTTGACAAACCTTGTAAATTAATTCCTATTAAGTCAGTACATGATGATTCTAAGGCATCTGCTAAAACAGCAAAATCACTAGTTGCAGTTAAATACGTTTCTTGTGCACGCCAAAAAATATGTGCAGCTTTGGTAAATCCTAAACCAGTTATTGTTTGTCCGTTATAAGTTCCTCCATCGACTAATAAAGCATAAGCATGATTAGGTATTCCTGAATTTATATGAACACCACCTGAATCTCCTGTACTACACCAATAGTTTCCATCTGTAACTTTACCAGGATCACCTTTACAAGGTGGATTCCACATATCGCGGATTGCACTTCCAAATGCTGTTGCATCTTCACCAATCATCCAACGGTCAGAGCTATTACAACCAGTTCTCAAGGATACATCATCATCTGCATCTTCATAATTATTTAAAATGTCTATCGTTTCTCCCCAAATGTCAGAATAAGACTCATTCATGGCACCAGATTGGTAAGAATAAATTAAACCACTTGTATATTCTGTATAAGCATGTCCCCATTCATGAGCAATAACATCATCAGATGCAGTCCCATCACAATAATTAGCTGTAGAACCATTCCAATTAGCATTAGGGCATGAGATACCAGGATTATTATTTATTGTTCGCATCGTAATATCAGCTCCGTCGTAAGATTGATATCCAAAAGCATTATTAAAAAAGTTATACATATGCGCTGAAGCTTCAACTTCATTTCTTTGCCATATGGTTAACGATCCTGGAAAAGCATCACCTTCTTGCCAGACAATATTGCCTTCATTGTTTTCATAAACTATACGATCTAAAGCATGAGCCATTCCAGTAAATTGTTCAACAACAATACCAGAATGTGCATCAACAAAAACAAATTCTCTAACATCTAAGTTATTACGAACTTCAACTTCATATACCAAATGACGCGTTGTATAATGCCCTTGAGCTAATCCTTTTTGAAAAACATACAAAGTATTTTTATTGATATATAAAGGCGCTCCAGATTTATTTATATCCTGCCCTTCAATAGTCTGAGTTGCCACAGAATTAGCAATAGCTTCACTTATATTTGGAATGGCATTTAATTTAATATTTGGAATAAAATTACCATTTACTGAAGTTAATTTGCTTTCGTTGTTAAAATGAAATCTTAACGTTCCATCATAAATTGGAATACCATTATGAATTTGTTGAAGCGATACATGTTGAAATCCGAAATTATCAGTCTTCACACTTTTAACAGTAAAAGATTCATTTGCAGGTGAATTTAATGCAAAAATACGCTTATAAGTTTCTAAAAAAGAAAACGTTTTTTCTTGAATTGTGGAGCCACTAACCTCTAACGGGTTATGACTTGGAAACCTTATAAACTCAGCAATATTTAAGCTTTCATTTATAGTAATTTTAGCATTTGCAGTCCTCTCTAACTCTTTAATGGCATCTTGAGGATTTTGAGCATACATAGTCATTGTAAGAAATGAAAATGCAGTAAAAAGTTGAATTAAATTCTTCATCAATTTGATTTTTTTGCTAAAGATAATATTCTATATTTAATATAAGTGTAATAGGACTAACAAAAAAAACCTGCAATTAAATTGCAGGTTTTTTTTTATGCTCGGATTTTAAACTAAAACATTTCTCTTCCTGAAAAATGAAAAGCACCTTCAATCGCTGCATTTTCATCACTATCACTTCCGTGTACAGCATTTTCTCCGATAGAGGCTGCATACAATTTACGAATCGTTCCTTCGGCTGCTTCAGCAGGATTAGTCGCACCTATTAACGTTCTAAAATCCTCAACAGCATTGTCTTTCTCAAGTATAGCTGCTACAATTGGCCCACGAGTCATATATTCAACCAACTCTCCAAAGAATGGTCGCTCATTATGTACAGCATAAAATGCTTGAGCATCAGCTGTAGTCATTTGTGTTAATTTCATCGCTACTATTCTAAACCCAGAAGCTGTTATTTTTTCAAGTATTGCACCAATATTCCCTTTTTCAACAGAATCTGGCTTAAGCATTGTAAATGTTCTATTTGTTGCCATTTTTTTAAAAATTTATTTTTTTCAGTTTTATATAATTTGATGAAATTTTGTATCTAAATATTCTTAAAGGAAATTTTCATTAAATCACGTATAATTCGGGTGCAAAAGTAAGGTATTTCTTTAGAAAAACAATACAAACCATTATTAAAAAATTGTATATTCGTTGTCTATGAAAAAACAAGAAATTTCAAGTCTTAAAACACTACTTAATTCGCCAAAAAAAATAGTAATTGTACCTCACAAAAACCCTGATGGTGATGCCATAGGCTCTACTTTGGGGCTTTTGCATTATTTATTAAAATACAATCATGACGCCTGTATTATTGCCCCGAATGATTATCCTGAATTTTTAAAATGGCTGCCAAATGAACACGCTATTTTAAAGTATGATACTCAAACTGAAGCTAGTAATTCTATCATTAATCAAGCCGAAATAATTTTCACATTAGATTTTAATGCTTTAAATAGAACTGGTGAAATGGAAGCCATTCTAAAACAAAGTAAAGCCCTTAAAATAATGATTGATCACCATCAACAACCTGATGATTATGCATTATACACCTATAGTGATGTAAACATGAGTTCTACCTGTGAAATGGTTTACAATTTTATTGATTTTTTAGATGATGTCGCAAAAATTGATGCTAATATTGCGACATGCTTGTATACTGGTATTATGACAGATACAGGATCTTTTCGATTTAAATCGACAACCAGTACTACACATCTAATTATAGCCGATTTAATTACTAAAGGTGCACAAAACGCACAGATACATAACGCTATTTATGATACTAATAGTTTTAATAGATTGCAATTATTAGGCTGTGCCTTAAGTAACTTAAAGATGTTGCCAGAATACAATACAGCTTATATTACGTTGTCGCAAAACGAATTAAACTCATTTGATTATAAAAAAGGAGATACCGAAGGCTTTGTTAATTATGCTTTATCTCTAAAGCATATTATTTTTGCTGCAATTTTTATTGAAGATCAGCAACAAAATATAATTAAAATTTCATTGCGATCTAAAGGAGAATTTTCTGTAAATGAATTTTCAAGATTACATTTTAGCGGAGGAGGTCATACAAATGCTGCAGGAGGTAAAAGTGATTTAAATCTTAGTGAAACCATTGAAAAATTTATTAGTATATTACCTAGCTATAAAACTGCCTTAAATAATGAATAAATTTTTAATTATAGCGTGTGTATTTTTATTCTGTTTTTCTTGCAAATCACCAGAAGCTAGAAAACCCGAATCAGTTACATCTGGGTCTTTTATAAAAGAATCCGTAGAACGTAATAAAAAATTATACGCCAAGGAACAGTCTAGTATTGAAGCCATAATGAAAGAAAATCCTGAAGAAAATTATATTGCTTCAGAAAGTGGGTTTTGGTATTTTTACAATACAAAACAAGAGGACTCTTTAGCAACCCCAGATTTTGGTGATGTTGTGAATTTCAATTACAATATAAAGGATTTAAATGGAACTCTCATATATTCTAAAACAGAATTAAAAACTCAAAACTACGCTATGGATAAGCAAGAAATGTTTACTGGTTTACGTGAAGGTTTAAAACTAATGAAAACTGGAGAAACGGTAACTTTTCTATTTCCTTCGCAAAAAGCGTATGGCTATTATGGAGACAACAAAAGAATTGGCACAAGTGTGCCACTAATATGTGAAGTCACAGTAAACTCAATTACTCAAAATCAATCTAATTAATATGAATTTATTAAAAACAACTATGAAAATTTTTATTCTTGCGCTTTTATTAAGCACAACATCATGCCAAGATAAATACCCAGATTTAGAAGATGGCCTGTACGCAGAATTTGTAACCAGTAAAGGAACAATGGTTGCTAAATTATTCTACGAAAAAGCTCCAGTTACTGTGGCTAACTTTGTAGCTTTAGCAGAAGGCACTCACCCTAAAGTAGTAGATTCTCTAAAAGGAAAACCATTTTATAACGGTCTTATTTTTCATCGCGTAATGGATAAATTTATGATTCAAAGTGGAGATCATACAGCTACTGGAGCAGGAAATCCTGGATATCGTTTTTTTAGTGAATTTGATGAAACACTCAAACACGATAAACCTGGTATTTTATCCATGGCAAATTCTGGTGGATTAGACACAAATGGCACTCAATTTTTTATCACTGAAGTTGTCTCTCAGTCAACCATAAACTTAAATGCTTACTTACCAGATGGCTCATTAAAAAATTGCGAGCAAAGAGGTGTAAGTTGTCATGCTGTATTTGGCGAGTTAGTTATAGGATTAGACGTTCAAGATTCTATCTCTAATGTTAAGGTTGCTGCTCGAAACAGACCTGTTGAAGATGTTACTATTCAAGAGCTAAACATTATAAGAAAAGGAAGCTCTGCAATAGCGTTTGATGCTGCTAAAGTGTTTACCGAAAATGAACCTAAGCTTGCTGAAAGACATGAAGGTCTAAAAGAAAAACAATTAGAAGCTTTAAAGGAAAAGTCGAAAATAGCAGCAGAAAATTTTAAAGAAGCAAATAAAGATTTACAAGGTGAAGTTTTTGAATCACCAACAGGTATTATAATGATAAAAACTAAAGTAGGAAATGGCGAAACACCAAAGCCTACAGATAAAGTAAATATTGATTGTGCAGGTTACTTTGAAGATGGAAGATTATTCTATACCACTTGGGAAGATGTCGCTAAAGAAAATGGCATGTACAATGAAAATGGTACATACGCACCTTTTGATCGTGTTTACAATCCGAATGCTGGATTAATCCCTGGTTTTAGAGAAGCCTTTTTAAAAATGAATATTGGCGACAAAGCCAAAGTGTTTATTCCTTCATATTTAGGCTATGGAGCAATTCCTAACGGACCAATTCCTGCGAATTCAAACTTAATTTTTGATATAGAACTTGTAAGCATTAAGAAATAACATTTTGCATCCATAAATCAAAAAGCCTTTAAATACTATTTAAAGGCTTTTTGATTATGTTCTAATTAATTCGGTAGGAAAATCACCTATACTTAATTGTATTTCGTATGATACTAGATTTTCTGTTCCAGAAGCTCCTCCATAGTCTCTAACACGAATTCTAAAAACGCCTGATCCAAAGTAATCTTCATTAATTCCAAACCTTTGATTTAGAACAAACGCATTTACAGGTGTTGAAGATTGCCCTAAAAATTCAATTGCATTATTAAAAGTTGAAATGGGTCTCAAAATCCATCCCTCTTGGACATTCCCAAATAATTCTATTTCTCTATGCGAAAACTCCCAAGTAGCTCTAGAAATACCTCCATTATCCAATCCAGAAAAAACGATGCTAAAAGTAGCATTCTCGTTCATATTTAATTGATAAGTAGTACTTAAATCTTCTTGAGTAAAAGTTTTCTGGAATCCATCTCCTGTTATTTGAAAGGAGAATGTAGGTGGTGTATTATCTGTTTCTGGAATTCTAGTTCCACAACTAAACAATAAAAAGCAAATAAATAATGACCAAAAAATATTAAATATTTTCATAAACTGATTTTTTAAGTTTTTTATAATCAATGTGTTATAAGATAAACATCATCTTATAAAAAAACAACAAAATCGAATTATATTTTATTTCTTTGGAATATGCTTCAATATCTCTAAAACAAACTTCCAGTATTTTTGAGCAGAAGAAATACTTGCTCTTTCATCTGGAGAATGTGCACCTTTTATTGTTGGTCCAAAACTAATCATTTCCATATCTGGATAGTTCGTCCCAAGAATCCCACATTCTAAACCTGCGTGACATGCAGCAACATGTGCTTTCTCTCCATTCATTTTTTCATATAAACCATCAAGGACTTTTAATATCGACGACTCCATATTTGGAGCCCAACCTGGATAATCGCCAGAAAATTCTACCTCACAACCTGTTAATTCAAAAGTTGCTCGAAGTGTATTGGCTAGATCCATTTTAGAACTCTCTACAGAACTACGCGTTAAACATCCTATTTTAATTGCACCATCTTTAACTATAACTCTCGCAATATTATTTGATGTTTCTACTAAATCAGGAATATCTGCACTCATTCTATACACGCCATTACACGCTGCATAAATAGCACGTGTCAAACCTTCTTGCACACCAAGATCCATTATAGTTTCTGGAGTTTCTGTTTTAGAAACCGTAATTTCTAAATCTGGCTCCATGGTTTTTAATTCGGCTTTAATGGTTTTTGCCATGTCTTCCATTTCAGCAATAAAAGCAGCTTCATGCACAGCATCTATAGCAACTATTGCATTACTTTCTCTTGGGATTGCATTACGTAAACTTCCTCCATCAATTTCTGAAATACGCAAGCCAAAGTTTTCAAAGCCATCAAATAAAATACGATTCATAATTTTGTTAGCATTACCTAATCCCTCATGAATTTGCATTCCTGAATGGCCTCCTTGCAAACCATTAACTGAAATAGTAAAACCTATTTTAAACTCTGGTGTGTCTTCAACTTTATATGTTCGTGTTGCTGTAACGTCAATTCCACCAGCACAACCCACGCCTATTTCATCATCTTCTTCTGTATCTAGATTTAATAAAATTCCGCCTTTTAACAAGCCTCCTTTTAAACCCATTGCTCCTGTCATTCCTGTTTCTTCATCAATAGTAAACAAAGCTTCAATTGCTGGGTGGGCAATCTCTGAACTCTCTAAAATAGCCATAATTGTTGCAACACCTAAACCATTGTCTGCGCCTAATGTTGTGCCTTTGGCACGAACCCAATCTCCATCAACATACATCTCAATGCCTTGTGTATCAAAATCAAATTGAGTCTCATTATTTTTTTGGTGAACCATATCTAAATGTGATTGCATTACAATAGTCACTCGGTCTTCCATACCAGATGTTGCTGGTTTTTTTATAATGACATTACCCACTTCATCTTCAATCGTTTCTAAACCTAATTTGTTTCCAAAATCTTTCATAAACGCAATCACGCGTTCTTCTTTTTTTGATGCTCTTGGTACTGCATTAAGGTCTGCAAATTTATTCCAAAGTTGTTCTGGCTGTAATTGTCTTATTTCTGAATTCATCTGTAAGTTTTAAAAGTTTCACAAAGGTAATTATTACTAACATAGTATTACAAACATTTGCTTATTTTTGAAAGATGTTGAAAAACCCAAAACCTTATATTGCGTTCTCTATTATACCACTTTACTGTATCGTTAAGTTGCTTTCTAACTATCCTGAATTTATAGAAAACTACTACAGCAATGGTTTATATCCAGTAATTTCAAATCTTTTTAGGTTTACATTAGGATGGATTCCTTTTTCTTTTGGTGATTTATTTTATGCTTTTTCAATTATTTACATTTTTAGATGGCTCCTAAAAAATAGAAGACGAATTATTAAAGACACAAAGAAGTGGTTAATTGATGTTTTTGCAGCTGTATCTATAATTTATTTTGCTTTTCACCTTTTTTGGGCATTGAATTATTACCGAATGCCTTTACATAAAAACTTAAACCTTAAAGCAGACTATACTACAAATCAATTAATAAATGTGACTAAGCAGTTAATTGAAAAATCGAATACATTGCACCTTCAACTTTCCAAGAGCGATACTTTGAAAGTAGATTTTCCGTACACCAAAACCGAAATATTAAAACAAGTACCACTTGGCTATTCAAGTTTAGAGAAAGATTTTCCACATCTAAGTTATAACTTTAAGAGCATTAAACAATCACTCTTTAGTTTGCCTTTGACTTATATGGGATTTTCAGGTTACCTAAATCCTTTAACCAATGAAGCACATGTTGATGCTTTAATTCCTAGTTATAAGTTCCCAACGACAGCATCTCATGAAGTAGCTCATCAACTTGGATATGCTGCAGAAAACGAAGCTAATTTTATTGGGTTTCTAGCATCCACTCATCATAATGATTTATTCTTTAAATACTCAGGTTATACCTTTGGACTGAGACATTGTTTAATAGAAATTTATAGAAGAGATGCTGTAATTTATAATGAATTAATACAAAGTATCAATCCAGGAATTTTGAAAAATTACCAAGAAGTCCAAGAGTTTTGGGATAGCTATCAAAATCCAAGCGAACTTTTTTTTAAAATAGGTTACAGTACTTTTTTAAAAGCTAACAATCAAAAAGATGGCATGAAAAGTTACAGTTATGTCGTTGCTTTAATTGTAAATTATTACGATAGTAAGCTATAATTATTTGCAGTTTATTCCTTATATTAGTTATAATATTTCATTTTATGAAAACTTCTATTACTTTACTTGCGCTTTTTATAAGTACCTTATCTTTTGCTCAAACTTTGGAGCAACAAAACCTACTTAAAAAAAATTATTACCTATTTGACAGTTATACGTTTGAAAATATTCATGCCTTAAAGGAGAATTTAAAAAAAACGTCATTCCCTATTAAGAATCTGAATGAAATGAGTAATGGCTCTTTAGTATTCACTCCTCAAAATTTTAACAAGAACATATCTTCTTACGAATTCCCTAAATATAGACTACAGAAAGAATTGCAAAAAGTAATGCTAGAGATTCCTGGCTTAACCATACCTATTGACTACGAATCATTCAAAAAATAATTAAATAAGAGCAATATTATAAACGTTAATTCTTCAATAAATTAAAAATTTATTAATCCTTTTAATTATATTTAAAGCTTTACAATTTTAACCAGCCAATATGATTAAAAAACTCCTTTTACTATCACTGTTCTTGTATAGTTTTACAACAACAGCACAAGAATATTTTCCGAAAAACGATGGTGTAAAAACTACAAATTCAAACTATACTGCTTTTACAAATGCAAAAATATTTATCACACCAACTCAAATTATCGATAAAGGCACCTTACTTATTAAAGAGGGAAAAGTAGTTGCTGCTGGCGCTTCAGTTTCAATTCCTAAAAATGCGGTTCTTATTGACCTTTCTGGAAAAAGTATTTATCCTTCTTTTATAGATATATTCTCTGATTTTGGAATATCAAAACCTGAGGCCCTACCGCGTTCAAATCAGCCACAATATGATTCTAATAGACAAGGGTTTTATTGGAATGATCATATTAGACCTGAACAGAATGCCATTGATTTTTTCAAATATGATGATAAAACAGCACATTCTTTACGTAAAGCTGGTTTTGGAGTTGTAAATACCCATTTACAAGATGGTATTATTAGAGGGACTGGTGCTTTAATTGGCTTAACAGCTAATACCTCTCAGGCATCACAAATCATTGATAATAGATCTGCTCAATATTTTTCGACAAAAAAAAGTGTGCAATCTAGACAATCTTACCCTGGTTCTTTAATGGGAACCATGGCCTTATTACGCCAAGTGTATTATGATGCAAAATGGTATGCAAGTGGCCATTCAAAAGTAAAAGACAGAACGCTTGACGCCTATAATAACAACACCTCTTTAGTTCAAATAATGGATGCTGGAAGCAAGATGAATGTACTTCGTTTTAATCACATTGGAAATGAAACTCACATGAACTTTGTATTTGTCGGTGGTGGTGATGAATATGAACGTATCAATGACATAAAAGCAACAAATGCACCCCTTATCATTCCGTTAAATTTTCCTGATGCTTTTGATGTTGAAGACCCTTTTTTATCTCATGCTGCTGATATTTCCGATTTAAGAGCATGGAATCAAAAGCCTTCCAATCCAAAAGTTTTAGCAGATAACAATATCACATTTGCTTTTACACTTAAAGGAATTAATGCTCCTAAAGATATGATGCCACAGCTTTTAAAGGCTATTGAATATGGTTTAGATAAAACCAAAGCCCTAGAAGCACTCACAACTCATCCAGCGCAAATTTTAGGTAAATCAAACCTTATTGGTGCTTTAAAAAATGGTGCTTATGCTAACTTTCTGATTACCTCTGGAGATATATTTGACAAAGAAACTATTCTGTATCAAAACTGGGTTCAAGGCGAAAAATATGAGATAACTTCAATGAGTACTAAAGATATTCGAGGCAACTATAAGTTTAAACTTAATGGAAACTCTTACGACTTAACTATAACTGGAAAAGTTGATCAATTAAAATCAAAAGTAAAAAGCAATAATACTGACTTAGGTTCTAAAATAACATTTAAAGACGATTGGCTTAATCTTACATTTTCGAGCTTAGATTCTACAAATCAAAATTATGTGAGATTAGTTTCTAAAGTTTTAAATACGAATACTTTAAACGGTAAAGCAATTTTACCTAATGGAAGTGAGACCACATTCTCAGCTAAAAAAGAACCCAAAGAAGAACCAACTACAGCATCAAAAAAGAACGCTAAAGAAAAGGATGCTGTAAAAGTATTTCCTATTACTTTCCCTAATGAAGCTTACGGTTTTAAAAAATTACCTCAACAAGAAACGATATTATTTAAAAACGCAACTGTTTGGACTAATGAATCTGAAGGTGTTTTACAGCAAACAGATGTTTTAATTAAAGACGGTAAAATCGCTAAAATCGGAAATAACTTAAGTGCTAATAATGCAAAAATTATTGATGCAACTGGAAAATATATTACCTCTGGAATTATAGATGAACACTCACATATTGCAACCTCTTCAGTTAATGAAGGTGGTCAGAATTCCTCAGCAGAAGTCACTATTGAAGATGTCATAGATGCTGAAGATGTTGATATTTATAGAAACCTTGCTGGCGGTGTAACTTCTATCCAAGTTTTACATGGCTCAGCTAACCCAATTGGAGGACGTTCAGCCATCATAAAATTAAAATGGGGAGAGACTGCAGACCAATTAATTTATAATGACTCGCCTAAATTCATCAAATTTGCTTTAGGTGAAAATGTTAAACAAAGTAATTGGCAAAGCTTTAACCGTTTCCCACAAACAAGAATGGGTGTAGAACAACTCTATATCGATTATTTTACTAGAGCTCAAGAATACGAGACGTTAAAAAAGAGTGGAAAACCTTATAGAAAAGACACAGAAATGGAAGTTTTAGTTGAGATTTTAAACAAAGAATGCTTTATCACTTGCCACTCCTATGTGCAAAGTGAAATTAATATGCTAATGAAGGTTGCCGAAAAATTTAATTTTAATATCAATACGTTTACGCACATTCTTGAAGGTTATAAAGTTGCCGATAAAATGAAAGCTCATGGTGTTGGTGGCTCAACCTTTAGCGATTGGTGGGCTTACAAATATGAAGTCAATGACGCTATTCCTTATAACGCAGCAATTATGCATAATGCTGGTGTTACTGTTGCAATTAATAGTGATGATGCCGAAATGTCTAGACGTTTAAACCAAGAGGCTGCGAAATCTGTTAAATATGGAAACATTAGCGAAGAAGAGGCATGGAAATTTGTGACTTTAAATCCAGCAAAATTACTTCATATAGACCATCGTGTTGGCAGTATTAAAGTTGGAAAAGATGCAGACATTGTACTATGGAGTGATCATCCTCTATCTATTTATGCTAAAGCTGAAAAGACAATCATTGAAGGTGTCACTTATTTTGATATTGAACGTGATGTGCAGTTAAGAAAAGAAATGAAAAAAGAAAAAAACGAACTCATTAATATGATGCTTCAAGCAAAAAACAAGGGACTAAAAACAGTTCCTATTAAGAAAAAAGATAACGAAACATTTCATTGCGACTCAGTAGAAGAGCATACACACTAAAAAACAAAAAAGATGAAAAAATTAAATCATTACATTTTAGCAGCTTTTTTATTGTGTTCTTCAATAAGTATAGCGCAACAAACTCCAGCTTCTAAACAAACCAAAGAAAAAGCAATTGCAATTATTGGAGCAACAGCACATATTGGAAATGGCGAAGTCATCACTCATAGCATTATCGTTTTTAAAAACGGAAAAATTGAAACCGTTGGAGATTCCAGAGTGATTAAAATGGATTTTTCAAACATGGATATCATTAAAGCTGAAGGCAAACATGTATATCCAGGTTTTATTGTTCCAAACTCAACTTTGGGTTTAGGAGAAATTGATGCTGTAAGAGCGACTCAAGACAATGATGAGATTGGGAGCATGAATCCTCATATACGTAGTTTAATCGCCTATAATGCTGAATCTAAAGTAGTTGAATCTATGCGACCTAATGGAGTTCTTATAGGTCAAATAACGCCACAAGGCGGACGCATTTCTGGAACCTCTTCTATTGTACAATTTGACGCTTGGAATTGGGAAGATGCGGCTTTAAAGGTAGATGATGGTTTGCATTTAAACTGGCCAAGTCCATATTCAAGAGGACGTTGGTGGCTAGGCGAACCTTCACATTTAAAGCCTAATAAAGATTACACAAAACAAGTTGAAGAACTTAACGATTATTTTCTTCAAAATAAAGCCTATCAAAATGGAGAAAAGCCATCTAAACATCTACCTTTTGAAGCAATGCAGAATATAATAAGTGGCTCTCAAAAACTTTACATTCATGTTAATGACGCTAAAGGCATTACTGATGCTATTGAATTTTCTAAAGCCAATAATATAAAGAATATGGTGATTGTTGGCGGTTATCAAGCACATCAAGTCGTAAATCTGTTGAAACAAAATAATATTCCAATACTACTTAAACGTGTGCACTCTAGACCAACTAGTGATGATGAAGATTATGATCTTCCTTTTAAAATGGCAAAAATTTTAGTGGATAATGATATACTTGTTGGATTAGAAGCTAATGGTGGACGTATGGAACGTATGAACTCTAGAAACTTACCATTTTATGCTGGAACATGTGTGGCTTATGGTTTAGATAAAGAAGAAGCTTTAAAACTCATTACAAGTAACACAGCACAAATTTTAGGTATAGATGATTTTTGCGGAACATTAGAAACGGGGAAAGACGCCACTCTTTTTATTAGTGAAGGTGATGCTTTAGATATGCGAACCAACAAACTCACTCGTGCTTTTATTCAAGGGCGTGATATTAGTTTAGAAACGCACCAAACAGAATTAAATGAAAGATATTCTAAAAAATATAAAGAGTAAGTAAAAAGAGAGCCAATTGGCTCTCTTTTTATGTGGTATTAATACTACTCTACAAATTCACCTTCCTCTGGTTTAGCAAATTTGCTAGATGCTATAGTCTCATCGGAAACTTGAATATCAATAAAATCTGTACTTTTCTTAGCTTCAGTTGGTTTATCATCTTTAAACCCATAACTTACTATTGTCTTAGGTAAGAGTAAACCATTAACTTTTTGCCATTCGCTATACTTTCTAAAATGCAATTCTTTTTTATCAATTCCAGGAACAAAAGAAACCGTATAACCCAACCACTCCATTTGGTAGGTTGTAGGATTGTAATATAATACATAACGATCTTCTGGTGTTTCACCAACTCCTGCATCATAGGTAACCTGTATTCCAGGATAAGTAACGCCTTCAAAGACTAAAGGCTCTGCATCTGCATAATTAATACCATCATCAGATAAAATAAAAGGCATTGCATAAAAATAAAACATAAGATTATAATAGTATTTAGGTTCATAACCTTTATACTCGTCTTCTGTTTTATTTACAAACCAGGCTTGCTTACCATCATAGCCTATGATTGATGCTGAGCTTTCAATTAAAGCTTCTCTAGAATTTAGGTTTGTTGTCGTCACTTCTTTTCCGTCTGGTTTCTCCATGGTAAAAGCTAAAGATTTCATAGATTTCCAGGCGTCAATTCCACCATGTGCACTAAAAACTTTAACGAGGTTTTCTGGATAATTAATAGCTTCTTCTTTAACAATCTCTTTAGTAGACTCTTTAGAATCTAAAGCTTTAGACGTTGTGTTGTTATCTTTACATGCTGAAAAAGCAAATAAAAGGGTAATCGCAAAAATGTAATTTTTCATTAATTGATTTGTTTATTGGTTTGAAACTTTGTCGAAAGGCGAAAATAAACATTACAAAAAAAGCTTCCGAATTACGAAAGCTTTTATAACTTAAGTTTAACGTATGGCGCTATTCAACAATAAGTTTTTCAACCGTTTTAAAATGGTTGTTTTTTAATTCTACAAAGTACATGCCTTTAGACAAATAAGACACATCCAATTGAACTTTATGGCCATCTATTTTACTGTTTACATTCAATACTAATTTGCCTTGAACATCATAAATATTAACGTTAATCTTTTCACTAACATTAGTATTAAACTCAATATTTACAAATGTTTTAGTTGGATTAGGATACAGCAAATAGCTATTAAAATTAAAGGTATTTATACTTAAAGCTACTGTGCTGTCTAAATAATCTGGAATACTATTTGAATTGGTATCATCGTCAGTAGGGTTGCCATTATTATTATAATCTTCATCTACAGTTAAAACGCCATCTCCATCATCATCATCGTCTAAATAATTCTCAATTAAATCACCATCAGTATCTATAAAATCATGCATAGTTCTTCCATCAACAATACTTATTTCATCAATCGTGTCTACAAGGTCGCCATCATCATCATTATCTAAATAATTAGGAATAGAATCCATATCAGTATCATCATCATCTAAATTGCCATTACGATTAATGTCTTCATCAGCATCTATGACACCATCTGTGTCTGTATCTAAACAATCCACAGCAATTAGTTCTAATTCTACAATTGAATAACATCCGGAGACTAAATCCTCTCCTCTAACAAAAAGGATTTGATTACTAACAGTATTGATATAAGGCGAAGTCAATGCGTTAATTCCATTTGCAGCATCGCTAAAAGATTCATGAAAAGTTAGAGAAACATCAACGCTCCCATTTAATATTTCATCTGTTCTAGAATCTAAATTATATTCCGTAATACCTCCAACAGTACATGCTTGTATTGCTGTAGGTGTTACAATTTCTGGTGATGTAAATACTGTAACGTTTTCTAATGATGAGTCTGGGCAATCTCCCCAAGTAGTATACATTACTGTATAGGTAGTCCCGTGAGAGCCTTCAGAAATTACGCCAGTTATTGGGTCTATTACTGCACCATCTCCTACTATAGGATTAAAAGCAAAGACGCCACCTAGATCACCAGTAATAGTTGCTGTTGCACCACCACAGTTTGGGGTCATAAAAAAGCTAGCATCATCATTAATTAACACAGTAAAAATTTGGATAGACGTTTCTGGTGATGGTCCAGCTGTAGTATATTCCACAGAATAAGTAGCCCCAGATACACCAAAAACCACTTCTCCTGTAATTGGAGAAATCGCAGCACCATCCGAAGGAATTGGATTAAAAGCAAAACTACCTCCTAAATCACCAGTTATAGTCGCTGTTCCACCTCCACAATTTGGTGTCATAAAAAACGAAGCGTCGTCATAGCACTCATCTGTATAAGTTTCAAAAGAAAAACCTTCTACAGCATACATCATAAAACTCATTGGTATAATTAATAAAAAAAGTACTTTTTGTTTCATAATAGTATAACTTTGTGCCATTAAAGATACGTGAATTAATGGCTTTCAAACAAATAACAAGTGCTAAAAACCCTTATATTAAGGAACTTGTCCTTTTAAAAGAAAAATCTAAAGTTAGAAAACAGTCACAATTGTTTTTAATCGAAGGGCTTCGTGAAATATCTTTGGCTATTAAAGGCGATTATGAAATAGACACTATTTTATTTTATCCAGAACTATTTTCAGAAAACCAGCTCAACAACTTAACAACCCCTCAGCTAAACGTTGTAGAAGTTTCTAAAGACGTGTATCAAAAATTAGCACACAGAGATACCACAGAAGGTATAATTGCTATAGCAAAAACAAAAGCGAATTCCATAGAAAACATAAAATTCAACACCCCAAACCCTCTTATTTTAATTGCTGAAGCACCTGAAAAACCTGGAAATATAGGTGCATTACTTCGTACATCAGATGCGGCCAATGTAGATGCAGTTATTATAGCCAATCCAAAAACCGATTTATATAATCCAAACATTATTCGATCTAGTGTAGGTTGTGTGTTTACCAATCAGGTTGCCACTGGAAGCACCTCAGAAATCATTCAGTTTTTAAAAGACAAGAACATTAATATTTATTGCGCAGCTTTACAAGCAAGTGCAGACTATCATACGCAAGATTTTACCAAAGCAACAGCTTTTGTAGTTGGTACCGAAGCAACTGGCTTAAGTGAGGAGTGGTTAAAATATGCGACTCAAAATATAATTATCCCTATGCAAGGAGAAATAGATTCTATGAATGTTTCTGTTGCTGCAGGAATTCTTATTTTTGAAGCGAAAAGACAACGCCATTTTAAATAGCACATGACAGCCACAACTCTATTTTATATTATCATCGCCATTTTAATTATTGACTTTATAGTTGATAAAATTCTAGACGCCTTAAATGCAAAGCATTTTAAAGATGTTGTGCCTCAAGAATTACGAGATGTTTATGATGAAGCTGAATATGAAAAATCTCAAGATTACAAACAGATTAATTATAAATTCGGAATTTTAACCTCTACTTTTTCAATTTTATTAACACTAGGTTTTTTAGTTTTTGATGGTTTTGAAGCCATTGATAATATTGCTAGAAGCTATAGTGAACATCCTACAATCATTGCACTAATTTTTTTTGGTATTATAATGATTGGAAGCGATATCATTACAACACCTTTTAGTTATTATAAGACGTTTGTTATTGAAGAACAATTCGGATTTAATAAAACCACTAAAAAAACATTTTGGTTAGACAAGATTAAGAGTTGGTTTATGATGGCCATTCTTGGCGGAATTATCCTTACAGCAATACTTTGGTTTTATCAGACCACAGGCAATGACTTTTGGCTCTATGCTTGGGCTTTAATGACGTTTTTTACGGTCTTTATGAATATGTTTTATTCACGACTAATCGTCCCTTTATTCAATAAACAAACACCATTAGAATCAGGGAGTTTAAGAGATCAAATTTCTGCTTATGCGCAAACTGTCGGATTTAAACTCGATAAAATTTTTGTCATTGATGGCTCAAAACGAAGTACCAAAGCCAATGCCTATTTTTCTGGTTTTGGTAGCGAAAAAAGAGTGACACTTTACGACACTTTGATAAATGATTTAGATGAAGATGAAATTGTTGCAGTGCTTGCACATGAAGTTGGCCACTATAAAAAAAGACATATTATTTTTAATTTAATCGCTTCAGTTCTACTTACTGGTTTCACACTTTATATTCTTTCTTTATTTATTAAAGAACCTATTTTATCTCAAGCCTTGGGTGTCGAAACTCCAAGCTTTCATATTGGATTAATTGCCTTCGGAATTTTGTATAGTCCACTTTCAGAAATCACTGGACTTCTCATGAATTGGTTTTCAAGAACATTCGAATATCAAGCCGATAATTATGCCAAAACAACATATAAAGCCGAACCCTTAATTTCATCACTAAAAAAGCTATCCAAAAACAGCTTAAGCAATTTAACACCACACAAAGCATATGTGTTTATGCATTACTCACATCCCACTTTACTGGAACGAATACAAAATTTAAGACGATAATATTTTAGACGATATATTCCTTCAATTTTAAACCCAAAAGGGTTGTCCATTAATTTTCTTTATACTATTTTTAATACTTATGACGACAGTAGAATTAGAAAAAGAAAATTTAGCCATTACCAAAGCATACAAAGAATTGCTTAAGGTCAGCTATAGAACGCTTTCAGCTGAAGATAAAAAGTTAATCAGAAAAGCTTTTGACGTTGCACTTGACGCACATAAAGATCAACGGAGAAAATCTGGTGAAGCTTATATTTTTCATCCTATTGCTGTTGCTAAAATTGTCGCTCAAGAAATTGGTTTAGATGCGACGTCTATTGCTGCTGCTTTACTTCATGATGTTGTTGAGGACAATGAAGAATATTCCATTCAAGATATTGAACGATTATTTGGAGAAACTGTTGCTAGAATAGTTGATGGTTTGACGAAAATTTCTTCGCTTAAAAAAGACATGGATGTGTCTATGCAAGCTGAAAACTTCAGAAAAATGCTACTCACTCTTAATGATGATGTTCGCGTCATCATTATTAAAATAGCAGATCGTTTGCATAATATGCAGACTATGGAGTCTATGCGCTCAGACAAACAAGTCAAAATTGCAAGTGAAACCCTATACATTTACGCACCTTTAGCACACAGAATTGGTCTTTATAACATTAAAACAGAATTAGAAGACTTAGGTTTAAAATACACCGAACCTGAAGTCTATAATGATATTTTGTTTAAAATGAAGGAAAGCAAAGAGGAACAAGATGCTTATATAAATGAATTTAATAAGGTTATTCAAAGTTCTCTAGATAAAGAAAACCTAAATTATGATATAAAAGGAAGGCCAAAATCTATTTTTTCTATCCGAAAAAAAATGGTCGCTCAAGGTGTAACTTTTGATGAAGTTTATGACAAGTTTGCTGTACGAATTATTTACAAAAGCGATCAAGAAAACGAAAAGTTTCTCGCTTGGAAAATTTATTCCATAGTAACAGATCATTTTAGACCCAACCCAACAAGGCTTCGCGATTGGATTTCCTCTCCTAAATCTACGGGTTATGAAGCATTACATATTACAGTAATGGGGCCAAAAGGAAGATGGGTTGAAGTACAAATCCGTAGCGAACGTATGAACGAGATTGCTGAAAAAGGTTATGCTGCACATTATAAATACAAAAACAAAGAGAAAAAAGAAGAAGACAGTTTAGAAACTTGGATTAATCGATTACAAGAAGCTCTTGAAAATCACGAGTCTAATGCAGTAGATTTTGTTGAACAATTTAAACTTAATCTCTATTCTAAAGAAATTTTCGTTTTCACCCCAAAAGGCGATTTAAAGTCATTACCTAAAGGTGCTACACCTTTAGACTTTGCTTTTAGTATTCATACCGAAGTCGGCATGAAGACTAGAGGTGCAAAAGTAAATGGTAAATTAGTGCCTTTAAGCCATGAACTTAAAAATGGTGATCAGGTTGATATATTAACTTCAGAAAGTGCAAAACCGAATTCTAACTGGCTTGATTATGCAACAACTGCCAGAGCAAGAGGAAAAATAAAATCTGCTTTAAAAGAAGATACTAAACGAATTGCAGAAGATGGTAAAGAAATATTGAGACGTAAACTAAAACAACTCAAGATTACTTTAAATGAGAATTCTGTGAACGAGATGGTTAATCATTTTAAACTTAAAACAAGTTTAGATTTATTTTATCGTGTAGGTTCTGGATCTATAGACAATATGATGCTTAAAGACTATGCTTCGTCTAGAAGCAATGCCTTAATGAGCTATATTAAAAATAAAATTTCCAGAAAACAAAACATCCCTAAAGAAGAGCTTGACAAAGATGAAATAACAACTAAATACGACCAATTAGTTTTTGGTAAAGAAGAAGAAAAATTAGACTATAAATTAGCCAATTGTTGTAACCCTATTCCAGGAGATCGTGTGTTTGGGTTTTTAACGGTTAATGAAGGAATTAAAGTACACAAAAAAAACTGCCCGAATGCTGTTTCCTTACAATCTAATTATGCTTACAGAATCATGTCCGCGAAATGGATCGACTCCTCTCAACAAGAGTTTGCTGCACAAATAATACTATCTGGAATTGATAATCTTGGCTTAGTCAATAATATCACAAAAGTAATTTCCTCAAACATGCATGTGAATATGAAAAGTATAAGCTTTCAAAGCGATGACGGCGTCTTTTCAGGAAAAATTAATGTCGTTGTTGCAAACAAAAACTTATTAACAAAACTCATGGATAACCTTAAAAAAATTAATGGAATTGATAAGGTTAAAAGAGTATAAATAATGTAAATTTACGCCGAAATTATGAGTGTAAAAACTGACACAAAAAACCAAGAAATAGTTAAGAATGTCTTCACTAAATTTTTAGAAGATAATGGTCATCGTAAAACACCAGAACGTTATGCCATTCTTCAAGAAATTTATAATAGCGAAGAACATTTCGATATAGAGTCACTTTACCTAAGCATGAAAAATAAGAAATATCGTGTGAGTAGAGCGACCCTTTACAATACTATTGAATTACTTCTAGATTGTGCTCTAGTAAGAAAACACCAATTTGGTCAAAATCAAGCGCACTATGAAAAATCTTATTTTGACAAGCAGCATGATCATGTTATTCTTACAGATACTGGAGAAGTTATTGAGTTTTGTGACCCAAGAATTCAATCCATCAAAAAAACCATTGAAGAGGTTTTTGAAATTGAAATCACAAACCATTCACTCTACTTTTATGGTCATAAAAAATCAACTAAATAATTAAATTACAATGGCAGTAGATTTACTACTAGGATTACAATGGGGAGACGAAGGCAAAGGAAAAATTGTTGATGTGTTAACCTCAAACTATAATATTATTGCTCGTTTTCAAGGTGGCCCAAATGCTGGACACACCTTAGAGTTTGATGGCATCAAGCATGTTTTAAGAACGATTCCTTCTGGAATTTTTCACGAAAATTCTACTAATATTATTGGAAATGGTGTCGTTATAGATCCTGTCGTTTTTGTACAAGAACTTGAAGGTTTAGATCAATTTAATTTAGATTATAAATCAAAACTTATCATTTCCAGAAAAGCTCACATCATTTTACCCACTCACCGATTGCTAGACGCTGCTTCAGAGGCTTCAAAAGGTAAAGCTAAAATTGGTTCTACTCTTAAAGGTATTGGACCAACATATATGGATAAAACTGGTAGAAATGGTATTCGTATAGGCGATTTAGAATTGCCAAATTGGAAAGAGAAATATCGTGCTTTGGCAAATAAACATGAAGCCATGATTAATTTTTATAATGTTGATGTACAATATGATTTACAAGAAATGGAAACTGAATTTTTTAAATCGGTTGAAATTTTAAAAGAATTACAATTTATTGATAGCGAAGAATACCTACATCAAGCTCAAAAATCTGGAAAAACAATTCTAGCTGAAGGTGCTCAAGGCTCTTTACTAGATATCGATTTTGGAACTTATCCATTTGTAACTTCAAGCAACACTACTGCCGCAGGAGCTTGTACTGGCTTAGGTGTCCCACCAAACAAAATCGGTGAAGTATACGGCATTTTTAAAGCCTATACAACACGTGTTGGCTCTGGTCCTTTCCCTACAGAATTGTTTGATAAAGTTGGAGAAGACATGGCGCGAATAGGTCATGAATTTGGAGCTGTTACAGGTCGAGCAAGGCGTTGTGGTTGGTTGGATTTAGTGGCTTTAAAATATGCTTGTCAAGTAAATGGTGTAACAAAGTTAATGATGATGAAAGGCGATGTGCTTTCTGGTTTTAAAACATTGAAAATCTGTACAGCATATCAATATAAAGGTGAAACGATTTCGCATTTACCGTATAACATTGAACCTGAAAATATTCAGCCCATTTATTCAGATTTTAAAGGCTGGAGTGATGATTTAACTAAAATGACAGATAAATCACAATTTCCAAAAGAGCTTAATGATTACATAGCCTTCTTAGAAAAAGAATTAGAAATTCCAATTCATGTGGTTTCTGTTGGTCCAGATAGAAAGCAGACTATTTTTATGTAAATCAAAAAAAATGATCGTTAGGACCTGCCTTGTTATAAACTTGGCAGGTCTTTTGTATTAAAAAAACCTTAATGCGTAATGATACATTATAATAATCGTTATTTTTACCACAATTAATTTATTTTGAAGTTGAAAAACGCACATATACTTATCTTATTCTTCTCTCTGATTTTTGCTTCTACATTAGCACAGCAGCAAATTGAGATAAAATATTCTGGATTTCTAGAATTTAAAGAAGAAGAAACACCTGGTTTAAAAATCATGACGCGTGATGATTCTGGTCAGATCCATATTGTACATGAAGGTGTTGATATGTGGTGCGACCAAGCATTACTTTACTCTGACGAGAATTTTGTAGAAGCCTATGGAAATGTAAAAATGGTTCAAGGCGATACTATAAACATGGTTGCGAAATATGTAGAATACAGCGGAAAAACCAAACTTGCCTTTGCTAGTGGCGAAGTCGTTTTAAAAGAGCCTGCTTCAACATTAACTACAGACACTTTATATTTTGATCGCGCCAAACAACAATCCTTTTATAAAAGTGGCGGAAAAGTCGTTCGTGATTCTTCTGGAACTATTACTAGTCGTATAGGTCGTTATTATATGAATGCTAAAAAATATCAGTTTGTAAAAAATGTGAAGCTAGTCAATCCTGATTACACGATAGATACGCAACAACTCGATTTCTATACAGAAACTGGTCATGCCTTCCTTTACGGACCTTCAACAATAGTCACCGCAGAAAGCAAAACCTATTGTGAAAAAGGCTTTTATAATACCGAAACCAAACAAGGTTACGCTGTTAAAAAAGCGAAGATTGATTATGAAAATCAAGTGTTTGAAGGTGACAGTATGTATTTTGATAATAACCGAAGCTTCGCCTCTGCTACAAACAATATAAAAGTCACAGATACCGCAAACAAAAGTATTGTTAAAGGGCATTATGCTGAAGTCTATAAACTCAAAGATTCTGTGTTTATTACCAAACGTGCATTAGCTATTACGGTTCAAGAAAATGATTCCGTGTACATGCATGCTGACACTTTAATGGTCACTGGAAAAGCTGAAAAAAGAATTACAAGAGCCTATAGAAATGCCAAGTTTTTTAAATCTGACATGAGTGGAAAAGCCGATTCTGTACATGTAAATCACAAAACAGGACTCACACAACTTATTAATTTATCGCGATTAGACTCTAAAGATGCATTTGCGACTAAGAGACGTCCTGTATTATGGAATCTAGGTAATCAAATGACAGGAGACACCATTCACATAAAATCAAATCCTGAAACTGAAAAACTAGATTCACTTCTTGTCTTTGATAATGCATTTATTATTAATAAAGATACCTTAGATGCTGGCTATAATCAAATTACAGGAAAAAAACTTATTGGCTTATTTTCTGAAGACAACAAATTAAAACAAGTAGACATCAATAAAAATGCGGAGTCAATTTACTTTGCTAGAAATGAAAAAAACGAACTAGTCGGAATAGACAAGTCTAAATCTGGTAGTATTATGATGCTATTTACAGATGGAGAAATTGATGAACTTCGGAAGATTAGACAAGTTGATGGCAAAACATATCCAGAATCTCAGTTTCCTAAAAACGTAAGAAAACTTCGTGGCTTTGATTGGCGTGAAGAAGAAAGACCTAAAAGCGTTGAAGATTTATTTAGTGAAGATCCTCCTTTACATCTACCTGTCATTAAAGGTTTGGAAGATTATGTTCCACAAGAAGAATTCTTCGACGAAAACATGCTGGAAAGAATAGAAAAAGCAGATAAAGCTGAAATTAAAAAATCGAAGCAACCTGTAAAACTACCAAAAGCATCTAGAAATTTACCCACAAAAGCTAAACCTGAAAAAAAGCCACAACTCATTCAGCCTAAAAAAGAATAAGTATCAAAACAGATTTTTTTAAATATCAAGCGCAGACATCTCCACAGCCTTTAGCCATGAAAATAGGTCGTGCTGAAGGCTCGTATATATATGACACTAACAATAAACCCTATCTTGATTTTGTTGCTGGAATTTCTGCATGTACTTTAGGTCATAAGCACCCTAAAATAATCAATGCCATAAAAACACAGGCTGATTGCTATTTACATGTTATGGTCTATGGAGAATACATTCAAAAACCTGCAGTTGAACTCACTAAGTTATTAGCTCAGCATTTACCTAAAAAACTAGAAAAAACATATCTAACAAACTCTGGAACTGAAGCCGTTGAAGGCGCTTTAAAATTAGCTAAACGCGCTACAGGGAGAAGTCAGATTATTGCAGCAAAACATGCATATCATGGTAACACCATGGGAGCCATGAGTGTCATGGGTTATGAGGAACGTAAAAAAGCTTTTAGACCATTACTACCTGATGTTCAATTCATAACCTATAACAATACAAATGAATTAGATAAAATTACAACTAAAACTGCCTGTGTTATTCTAGAAACCATACAAGGTGGTGCAGGTTTTATCGTTCCTTCAAAAGATTATTTATTAAAAGTTCAAGAACGTTGTCATGAGGTTGGTGCTCTTTTAATTTTAGATGAAATCCAATCGGGAATTGGAAGAACAGGAAAGCTCTTTGGTTTTCAAAATTACAACTGCACTCCAGATATTTTGGTAAGTGGTAAAGGGCTTGGTGGTGGAATGCCAATAGGTGCATTTACAGCTTCTGCCAAACTAATGGATCTTCTTCAAGACCACCCAAAATTAGGTCACATCACTACATTTGGAGGCCACCCAGTTATTGCAGCTTCAGCTTTAGCCACTTTAAAAGAAGTCATTGAAAGTAATTTAATTACACAAACACTAGAAAAAGAAAAACTCTTCAGAAAGCATTTAGTACATCCTTTAATTACAGAAATTAGAGGAAAAGGACTCATGCTTGCCGCTTTAACACCTTCTGCAGAAATAACTAACGAAGTTATTTTACGCTGTCAAGATGCTGGATTAATACTTTTTTGGTTACTATTTGAACCTAAAGCTATCCGAATTACGCCTCCACTAACTATATCGAATAAAGAAATAGTTAAAGGCTGTAGTATCATAATTGATATTTTGAATCGCATAAGTCCAAGTCAAGACACTCCAACCACCTGATAATCAAATTACAATAAAAAAAACTACTCAAAACAACACTGTTGATTACTTTGTTAAAAACATTTAAGCTTCAAAACCTTATAACACGTTTAGAATATTACATTTATTGAAGTAGAACCATACATATTGCCTATGGAGTTTAGTCAAAATGACAACAACAATTTACCGCTTACCAAATTTGAATCCATGCTAAAAACAAATCATGTTTTGTTTTTTGATTCAGAAGAATTTGAAAATATTATTCACCATTACCTTAATCAAGGTAAAGTAGCCTTAGCTAAAAAAGCCATAAAACTAGGTTTAGAACAACATCCTACTTCTATCAATTTAAAGCTATTTAAAGTTGAAATTTATATTTTTGAAAATTACCTTGACGAAGCAGATACATTATTAAACGAACTCTATATCATCGATCCTTTAAATGAAGAGATTTATATTCAAAAGGCTAATATTTTTTCAAAAAAAGATGAACATGCTAAAGCAATAGATGTATTAAAGAAAGCCTTAGAATTCACTGAAGACATCTCAGATATTTATTCTTTAATTGGTATGGAACACCTGTTTTTAGATCAATTTGAAGATGCAAAAAACTATTTCATGAAGTGTTTAGAGGAAAACCCTGAAGATTATTCGGCACTTTATAACATGATTTATTGTTTTGATTTTCTAGAACAAAATGAAAATGCTATTGAATATCTAAATAATTATTTAGACAACAAGCCTTATTGCGAAGTGGCTTGGCATCAATTAGGGAAACAATATTTTGCCATTAAAGACTATACTAAAGCCCTAGCTGCTTTTGATTTTGCCATAATTTCTGAAGATACCTTTGTTGGTGCATATCTGGAAAAAGGTAAAGTTCTTGAAAAACTAAAGCGTTATAATGATGCCATAGAAAGCTATACCATATCATTACAGTTAGATGACCCAACTTCATTTGCTTTATTACGAATTGGTTTTTGTTATGAAAAACTGGGTAATGACGATTTAGCGGTACAGTACTTCTATAAAACTGTACATGAAGATCCTTTATTAGACAAAGGGTGGATTGCTATCACCAAGTTTTATAATAAAAAGAAAAACTATCAAAAGGCTCTATATTATATTAACAAGGCTATTAATATTGATACAGAGAATGTCATTTATTGGAAGTTGTACGCTCAAATTAATCAACGTCTTAACTTTTTAGAGGAAGCAGAGCGAGGATATAAAAAAGCCTTAGAATTAGGAAATTATGAAGTTGACACTTGGATTGCTCGTGGAGATATTTTATTAAAACTAGGAGAGCCTGAAGCTGCAATTTTTAACTTTTTACAAGCCTCAGAATTCTATCCTGAAAATGCAGAATTAGAATATAGACTTGCGGGTTTATACTTCTTACAGCATGAAACTGAAAAAGGTTCCTTTCACTTAAAAAATGCTGTTCGGAGTAATCCAGAATACGCGTTTATCATTGAAGAGCTTTTTCCAAATGTGTTTAAAAAAACACTCGTAAAAAAGTTATTAAAGTAAACCTTTTCAAAAATCGTCTAGCTAAAAAATACTACCTTTGGTTTTCGTAAAAAAGCTAAAGCATGCAAAGACGATTAACAGACTATCTTATCATTTCACTTAAAGGTATGGCCATGGGAGCTGCAGATGCAGTTCCAGGCGTTTCAGGTGGTACAATTGCATTTATTTCTGGGATTTATGAGGAATTAATTACAACAATAAGCAATGTTAATTTTAAGACCTTAAAAGTTTTAAAAACAGAAGGTCTAAAGCCTTTTTGGAAAAAAATAAATGGGAGTTTTTTACTCGCACTACTAACAGGTATAATTATCAGTTTTGTAACTTTTATGAAGCTTGCAAAATACTTAATAGAATACCATCCTATTTTAATTTGGTCTTTCTTTTTCGGACTTATTATTGCGAGTATTTTTTTTGTTGGAAAACAAATTACAAAGTGGACACTTAGTACAATTATTACAACTGTTGCAGGTGCAGCATTAGCTTACTATATTACCTCTTTACCTTCGATGGCTAGTAATGACAACTCTTTTTTCCTGTTTTTTGCTGGAGCAATTGCTATTTGCGCCATGATTTTACCTGGAATTTCTGGATCCTTTATCTTGGTAATTCTTGGAGCATATAAATCTTTAAGCAATGCTATAGACAGCTTAGATTTTCAAAAGATTCTAATTTTTATCTTAGGTGCTATTATTGGTTTATTAAGTTTTTCACGTGTATTAAAATGGTTATTCAAACATTATCACAACTTAACTTTAGCTTTATTAACAGGGTTTATATTTGGCTCTCTAAATAAAATATGGCCTTGGAAAAAAACAATAACGATAATGAGTAATACCAGCAATGATGTTATTCCGTTTTCAAGCATTTCTGATTTAGGCACACTTTCGGTCTATCAAAAAAATGTACAGGATTTTGAGGCTTATAAAACAATTGTGGAACAAAGTATTATGCCTTCTACTTTTTCAGAAATCAATAATCAAATAGACCCACAAACGATGTTAGCAATAGGCCTAATGGTTATTGGTTTTTTAACCATTTTTATTCTTGAAAAAATAGGAACTAAAGTCCAATAATGGAAAGCACAAGAACATTTTCAGATAAATTATTTCTAGTCTTAAAAGGCTTAGGAATGGGAGCTGCAAATAAAGTTCCTGGTGTTTCTGGTGGTGTTGTTGCATTTGTTACAGGGTTTTATGAAGAATTTATTTACTCTTTACAAAAAGTAAATACTAAGGCATTTAAACTACTAATTAACGGAAGATTTAATAGCTTTTTTCAATATATTAATGGACGCTTTTTAAGTCTGCTATTTTTTGGAATGCTAATAAGTTACTTTAGTGTTTCTAAAATTTTGGATTATTTAATAGAGTACTACGAACTCTATGTCTGGAGTGTTTTCTTTGGAATGATTGTAGGTTCCATTTATTACATAAGTAAAGATTTTAAAGACTGGAATTATCGAACTTATCTCGCACTTTTTATAGGAATAGTCATTGGTCTTAGCATTAGCTTTCTTGATCCTGCTAAAGAAAATGACAACCTTTGGTTTGTATTCTTCTGTGGTATTATTAGTGTTTCTGGCATGACACTTCCTGGTTTTTCAGGCTCATTTATTTTGATTCTTTTAGGCAATTATGTGTTACTTCTAGTCGATTCTGTAAATGCTTTATATGATTCTTTTGCAGATATGCTTCAAGGTGATTTTTCTTTCATTCAAGACAACGAACGTGTTAGAATGCTCAAAGTTCTAGGGGTTTTTACGCTTGGATCTGCAACGGGTTTAGTGACTTTTTCACATGTTATAAATTATATTTTAAAGCACTATAAAAGTATAACGCTGGCCTCTATTATTGGTTTTATTATTGGGTCTCTTGGTGTGGTTTGGCCTTGGAAAAAGACCATTTATAAAGTATCAGAAGAAGGTGTGTTTATACTAGATTCTGCAGGACATCAAGTAGTAGAAAACTACAAACGCTTTATACCAGAGTTTAATCAGGAAACATACTTAGCAATATTTTTTATTATTATTGGAATTGCTATCGTTTTAGCTTTAGAAATTTACGGACAAAAAACCAGAAAGACTCATGCGTAGATTTGGTTTAATTGGTAAAAATATTGAGTATTCATTTTCGAAAGCTTTTTTTGCTGAAAAATTTAAATCTGAAGAAATAGAAGATGCTTCCTATGAAAATTTTGATCTTGAACATATCACTGATTTTCCAGCTATTTTAGACGATAGTATTAAAGGCTTAAATGTTACCATTCCCTACAAAGAATTAATCATTCCTTATTTAGACAAATTAGACCAGAAAGCTAAAAAAATTGGTGCTGTAAACACTATAAAAATCACTAAAAAAGGAAAATTAAAAGGGTACAATACAGATTATTATGGATTTAAAAAATCTTTAGTAAATCATTTAAAACCACATCATAACAAAGCACTAATTCTTGGAACTGGTGGTGCCAGCAAAGCCATTGCTTATGCACTTAAAAGCATGAATATTAACTATAATTATGTATCCAGAAAGGTCTCAGAAAACACAGCAATAACCTATCATTCACTTTCCGAAAAAGACATAAACAACCATACTATCATCATTAATTGCACACCTATTGGGACTTCACCAAATATTGAAGAATGTCCAAAAATCCCTTATCACGCAATAACAAAAAAACACTTAGTTTTTGATCTTATCTATAACCCTAAAGAAACTACATTTTTAAAATTAGCGAAGCAAAAAAATGCAACCACAATAAATGGTTTAAAAATGCTAGAATTACAAGCAAAAAAATCTTGGCGAATTTGGAATCGCTAATTAATACTATAACTTTTTGAAAATATCCTAGTTGTTAGTATCTTTAACGTTATAGTACTTTTAACGAACCAAACATTTTTAAAATGTCAGAGCAAGATAACCTGCCTCAAGCAGATGGAAAATTAGAAAAACAATCTACAGAACAATCTTTAGAAACAGAAGAAAACACAGCATCAGAAGTAACAGAACTTAAGATTAGCGAAGATCAGCAAGATGACGCTATTAATGAGATTGATGCTACAAACGCAGAAGATGCTGAAGATGAAGGCACAAGTGAAAGGCATGAAATAGAAGTCAAAGATTATCATGCTATGGAACTTGAAGAGCTTACGAAAGAGCTTGAAAAATTGGTGAAATATGAAAAAGTACAAGCCATTAAATCTCACGTTGAAAGTATACGATCAGAATTTAAAGCAAAATTTAATGCACTATTAGACGAAAAAAAGGAGGAATTTTTAAATGATGGCGGCAATGTCATAGACTTTCATTACTCTAGTCCAATACAAAAAAGCTTTAAAGAAACTTACAATCATTATAGAGACAAAATAAAAGCACATTATAAGAGCATTGAAAAAAATCACAAAGATAATTTAGCAGAACGCTTACAGATTATTGAAGAGATTAAAGGCTTGATAAATGTAGAAGAAAACATAAACACAACTTACAAGCATTTTAAAGCATTACAAGAACAATGGCGGAATGCTGGTCCAATCCCAAGAGATAAATACAATAATGTTTGGAACAATTACCACCATCATGTTGAAATCTTCTATGATTTTTTACATTTAAACAGAGATTTACGAGATTTAGATTTCAAGCACAATTTAGAGCAAAAACTAAAAATAATTGAAAGAGCTGAAGAGTTAGCACAAGATGACAATCTTAATCGCGCATTTAGAGAGTTACAAGTTCTACATAAACTTTGGAAAGAAGAACTTGGTCCAGTAGCAAAAGAACATAGAGACGAAATTTGGGAACGCTTTAAATCTGCTACAAAAATTATTCATGATAAGCGTCAAGATTATTTTAATGATTTAGACAAAATTTATGAGTTTAATCTTGAGAAAAAACATGCTATCATTTCTAAAATTGAACTGATTTCAAAAGAAAAAGCTAAATCGCATAACTCTTGGCAAAAGAAAATAAAAGAAGTTGAAGACTTACGCAAAGAGTTTTTAAGTGCTGGAAAAGTCCCTGTAAAAGTTAATGAAGCCACTTGGGCTAAGTTTAAAGACGTTGTTCGGGTTTTTAATAGAAATAAAAATGCTTTTTATAAAAACCTAAAAAAAGAACAGCATGTAAATCTTCAAAAAAAGTTAGATCTCATTAAAATTGCTGAAGACAATAAAGATAACGAAGACTTTGAAAGCACAACACCACTAATGAAAAAAATACAACATGAGTGGAAAAACATTGGTCATGTGCCAAGAAAAGACAGCGATAAAATATGGAAACAATTTAAAACTGCTTGTAACCATTACTTCAATAAATTTCATGCCGTAAAAGATGAAGAAAATAAAGCAGGTTATGAAATCTATAACAAAAAGAAAGAGTTGTTAGAGAAAATAAAGCACTTAGAATTAAGTGGTAAAAATGAGGCAGATTTAAAATTAATAAAATCGCATTTGGCTGAATGGAAAGCCTTAGGAAATGTTCCTTCCAATAAAAGATATATTGAAGGTAAATTTAGTAAAACCTTAGACACTTTATTTAATTCGTTGAAGATGGATAAAGCTGAAGCTGAAATGATAAAGTTTGAAAATAAACTTGAAAACTTAAGCAATGCTACAGATAGCAGATATTTAGACAATGAGCGTTCGTATATCAGAAAGAAAATTGATGAAGTCAAAAGTGAAATCAATCAACTAGAAAATAATTTACAGTTTTTTACAAACGTCGCAGATGATAATCCAGTTGTAAAAGAAGTGCATAACAATATAAATAAGCACAAAGAATCTTTAAAAATCTGGAAATCAAAACTTCGTAAAATTAAGGAATTATACTAATGAAAAAATCCTATTTGAATAGACTTAACACTCAAATAGGATTTAGTTCCTAACTAAACTAACTAAACATTTATTCTGTAAGAAGAATAATGCATTAATGACACTACAAAAAGGTTTTGATCTGCTATTAATCTACTCATGAAATCGTGTCATTAATTTATATACGTTATAAAAGTGAGTTTGGATTATATGACTCTAAAAAAATATTTATATTCAGTTTTTATACTTCAAAAAATCAAAGAAACTTTGCTTCTTCCCAAAACACATCCATCTCAGAAAGTGTCATGTCTTTTAAATTTTTATTAAGAGCTTTAGCCTTAGATTCTAGATATTGAAATCGTTTTGTGAATTTTTTATTTGTACGTTCTAAGGCGTTTTCAGGGCTAATATTTAAAAACCTCGCATAATTAACCATCGAAAAAAGCACATCTCCAAATTCGTTTTCCATAGCTTCTTGATTGCCCTCATTGACTTCGTGCTGAAACTCATTAAGTTCTTCTTCAACTTTCTCCCAAACTTGCTTAGGATCTTCCCAATCAAACCCTACTCCAGCAACTTTATCTTGTATTCTATTTGCCTTTACTAAAGCAGGTAAGCTCTTAGGCACACCTTCTAAAACACTTGTTTTCCCTTCCTTAAGCTTAAGGTTTTCCCAGTTGCGTTTAACATCTTCCTCATTCTCAACAACAATGTCTCCATAAATATGAGGATGTCTATCTATTAATTTATCACAAATACTGTTACATACATCTGCGATATCGAAGGCCTTAGTTTCGCTACCAATTTTAGCATAAAATACAATATGCAATAACACATCTCCAAGTTCCTTTTTTACTTCATCTAAGTCATTATCTAAAATAGCATCTCCAAGCTCATAAGTCTCTTCAATGGTTAAATGACGAAGGGTTTCCATAGTTTGTTTTTTATCCCATGGACATTGCTCACGCAATTCATCCATAATAGTTAACAATCTATCAAAGGCTTTAAGTTGAATCTCTCTAGTGTTCATAGTATTTAATTTAAGCAAAAGTACAAACAAAAAATCCAACTACTAGAGTTGGATTTTTAAATATTTTAAGCAAATTCGTTATTCTTCTTCAGTAGAATCTTCAGGTTCATCAAAGTTTAACATATTGTGTTTCTCAAGCAAATTATACCATTGAATCACTTTTTTTATATCACTTGCATAGACTCTATCTTCATCATAATCTGGTAAGATTTCAAAAAAGTATTCTTCAAGCTTATCTTTACTTTCTTTATGGCTTATAGAAGTTTGTTTGCCGTTTTCTTTGGCTTTAATTTTATTCAACACGTCCTTTAAAGGTAATTCTTCACTTAAAGTGTAAATGGCTATTTCACTTAAAACGCTCACATTATGCTGCATATTTACAGATAATTTTTTACTATCTAAAAGTGATTCAGCAATAAAACCATTACGTGTTTGTGTTACTAATTTGAATAAACCTGGTCGACCAGAAATTGCTAAAACTTTATCTAAACTCATAAATTAATTATTAAAGTGGGCAAATATCATGTGTTTGATAATGCCAAACAAATTTTATCGTTTCTTTTTTTGATTAGGAAAACGCATTTTATAATCTACGTTTATTTTTCCTTTAGAAATATTGGCAAGCTTGCCTTTAATTAAGCGCTTTTTTAAACTAGACAACTTATCTGTAAACAAAACACCTTCAATATGATCGTACTCATGCTGAATAACACGCGCTATTAATCCATCATATTTTTCTGTATGCTTGTTAAAGTTTTCATCAAAGTATTCAATAGTAATTTCAGGCTTTCTAAACACGTCTTCTCTTACATCTGGAATGCTTAGGCATCCTTCATTAAAAGCCCATTCGTCACCCTTTTCCTCTATTATCTTGGCATTAATAAAAGTTTTTTTAAACCCTTTTAATAATTCTTGTTCTTCTGAAGTAAAGACCTCATCTTCTGCAAAAGGAGCTGTATCTACTAAAAACAAACGTATTGGCAAACCTATTTGAGGAGCAGCTAAACCAACACCAAAAGCAGCATACATCGTTTCATACATATTAGCAATTAGCTCATCTAACTTTAGATAATCCTTAGTTATATCTTTTCCAATCTTTTTTAAAACGGGATCTCCAAAAGCAACAATAGGTAAAATCATATTATATCTTGAATAATTTCATGCAAAAGTACAATACTTACTGTATTAATTTAAATAAAAGACATAAAAAAACTCCTACAAACGAAGGAGTTTTTTTATAAAAGGTAATTTAAATTTTTATTTCATTACAATCACTTTTCTTGTGATTGTAGCTAAATCAGTTATGATTTGAGCAATATAAATCCCGTTTTCTAAACTTGATATATCAACAGTTAAGCTATTTAGATTTGTGTTATCTGTTGTTAACATTTGCTTTCCTGTAACACTATAAACACTTACTTTTACTGAAGTATTTATTCCTAATTTGATATTTAAATCGTTGCCTTGTGTAATAGGGTTTGGGTAAACTTTAAGCATATTTTTGAAAATCATTTCAAATTGCTCAGTTGATAAAGTTCCTCCAGAATATTCACAAATTGAAAATCCGAAATCAACAGCAATATTATTTGGATCAGATAAAGGGCTTCCAGATGTTAAATCATAAACTGATAATTCATCACTACAAGAAGTTTGAGTAAAAGTAGATCCTTCTACAGTTACTGTCGTTGGTCTATCTACACAAAGAGATGTGCCTGCATCATAAATAAAGAAAAGTTCTGATGGTGTAGCGAATCCTGTTGGTGGACAAAATTGTGCAAAAGCTTGGTTTAAGCTAAATAATGCTAAGACTAGCATTGATAAGTAATAATTTTTCATATATTTTTAATTTGAGGTTCGATGACAAATATATAGGCGCAACTATTTAATCATCAATTTTTTAGATGTGGTAAGAAAAACTTTCGTTAAAGTGAATTGATATGCATTTTCTATCGATGAAATACACGATTTTCGACAACAAACAGTTAAAAATGACTTATTTAGAGTATAAATAACTCTGTAAAATAATAGTTGCACTTATTTCATCTACAAGAGCTTTATTCTGTCGTTGTTTTTTACTTAATCCAGAATCTATCATAGTTTGAAATGCCATTTTTGAAGTAAAACGCTCATCTACACGATGCATTGGCATCTTAGGAAATGTTTTTTTGAAGTCTTCAATAAATAACCTAATGGCATTTTCGCTTTGAGATGCTTCATTATTTAACTGTTTAGGTTCTCCTACAACAACTAACTCTACCGCTTCTTTTTCAAAATAAGCCTTTAAAAAAGGAATTAAAGCTTTAGTTTCTACAGTTGTTAAGCCAGACGCAATTATCTGTAACTCGTCTGTTATAGCTATTCCTGTGCGTTTAGTACCAAAATCTATTGCTAATATTCTTGCCATTAATTGCAAAAATAACATTATTAATAGTTTTTAAAGTCGTAGAAACAAAAAACTCTCTTATAAAAATAAGAGAGTTTTATTGACTTCACTTTAAAATAGATTTATATAAAGAGGGCATTCTAACTCATTCCTCCTAAAATCTAAAGTGGCATATAAGCACGGAGTTACTTATATTTAAGATGATATAATATTAATTAATCCCTCTACCTATTAACCTTTTTATCATATTCATCTATTATTAAGACCCTAAAACTGAACTTAAGTCACATTTTTTTAAAAATAAATTTTAATAAAATTATCTTTGCATGATTACTACACCAAAAACCTAATTTTCGATGAAAAAATTACAGCAACTTATAGAAACCGCTTGGGATAATAGAGAGTTACTAAAAGAAGAACCAACTATAAATGCCATTAAAGAAGTTATACAGTTACTCGACATAGGAACTTTACGAGTTGCTGAGCCTACAAATCAAGGCTGGCAAGTTAATGAATGGGTAAAAAAGGCTGTAGTTTTATATTTTCCCATTCAAAAAATGGAAACTTTTGAAGTTGGTATTTTCGAGTATCATGATAAAATTCCTTTAAAAAAAGGGTATGCTGAAAAAGGTATTCGTGTAGTGCCTCATGCTGTAGCAAGACATGGCGCTTATATTTCTTCAGGCACGATTTTAATGCCTAGTTATGTAAACATTGGTGCTTATGTCGATGAAGGTACTATGGTTGACACTTGGGCAACTGTTGGTAGTTGTGCTCAAATTGGCAAAAACGTGCATTTATCTGGTGGTGTTGGTATTGGAGGTGTTTTAGAACCTTTACAAGCAGCTCCAGTTATTATTGAAGATGGAGCTTTTATTGGTTCACGTTGTATTGTTGTTGAAGGCGTGAAAGTTGAAAAAGAAGCAGTATTAGGCGCGAATGTGGTTTTAACCATGAGTACAAAAATTATTGATGTTACAGGTCCAGAGCCTAAAGAAATGAAAGGTGTTGTTCCTGCACGTTCGGTTGTCATTCCTGGCAGTTATACCAAACAATTTCCTGCTGGAAATTACAATGTCCCTTGTGCTTTAATTATTGGAAAACGCAAAGAAAGCACCAATAAAAAAACATCTTTAAACGATGCTTTACGTGAATATGATGTAGCTGTTTAATTTCTATTATATGTCTAATTACATTGAAAGCCTTAAGCTCTTTTTTAAGCGTATTTTCTGGGTCATCGTATCATACCAACTATGTCGACTCTTATTTTTATACTTCAACTTTAAGACATTTAACAATCTAAGCTTTGATGTATTTCAAGGAGGTTTAAGGTTTGACCTTTCTGTTATTGCATATATCAATATTGTTTTTGCCATTTTACACTTAGCTCCAGGAAATTTTAAATATCAACCTAGATATCAAAAGGTTTTAAAATCTGCCTTTTTCTTTGTTAACATGCTGGTTATCATTACCAATTTTGTTGATTTTAAATATTATGATTTTACTGGAAGACGAAGCTCTTATAGTATGATTACTGCTGAAGGCATGGAAAATGAAATTGGCGGATTAATACTTTCTTTTTTACTTGAGTTTTGGTATTTACCTCTTATTGCTGTGATTCTAGGTCTTGTCTTTTGGAAGGCCCTTCCAAATTTAAAACCTTCATCAGAAAGTGAAAAAATCACATTAATTACTGGATTGAAGCAAGCAGGTTTATGCCTTTTAATTTTAAGCGTCTTAGTCCTTTTTGGAAGAGGTGGTTTTCAAAAAAAACCGTTACGTGTAGTTGATGCTGCTAACTATGGCGCTATTAATCATTCGGCTTTAGTACTAAATACACCGTTTTGCATTCTAAAAACCATAGGAAAAGATGAAGCATTAAAAAAATTAGAATACTATTCATCTGAAGAATTAGATAGTATCTACAGCCCAATTCAGCATATTGCCCCAAAACATAAACCTAATAATAAAAATATCGTCATCATTATTTTAGAAAGTTTTGGTAGAGAAAACTTAAACATAGGGCAAACACCTTTTTTAGATTCTCTAATTACCACATCCTATTATTTTAAAAATGGCTTTGCTAATGGCAGACTCTCTATAGATGCTGTCCCTTCAACCTTGTCTAGTATTCCTTCATTATCAAATCAATCTATTATTACCTCTAGTTATTCTTTAAATAATATTTATGGTTTACCTAAAATACTTAAAGACAATGGCTATAACACATCTTTCTTTCATGGTGCTTTTAACGGAAGCCAAAATTTTGACCAATATTGTAATGTCGCTGGCTTTGACCAATATTTTGGAAAAGACGAATACGAAGGTCCAGAATCTTTTGATGGCAAATGGGGCGTTTTTGATGAAGAGTTTCTACAATTCTTCAATAAAAAAATAAGTACTTTTAAACAGCCCTTTTTTAGTACAGTTTTTACAATTTCATCACATAACCCTTATACTATTCCTGAAAAATATAAAGGAAAATTCCCTAAAGGCACCACAGATATTCAAGAATCTATTGCTTATTCAGACTATGCATTAAGACAATTTTTTAATGCAGCTCAACAAGAAGAATGGTATAACAATACACTATTTGTCGTTACAGCAGACCATACATCAGTTAATCCAACATCTGATGTGTTTAGAACTATTGTTGGAAAGTTTCGAATTCCGATTTTATTTTTTGACCCTTCTAATTCTGATTTAAAAGGGGAAAGTTTAAAAAACTTTCAACAATTAGATATTATGCCTTCTGTAATTGAGTATTTAGGGATTAATGCAAAAGTGATTAGTTACGGGAAATCGTATACTTCGGAAGGTGATTATGTGGTCTTTTATTTAGACAACATATACCATATAATTATAGGAGATTATTATTTAGCGTTTTCTGGAACCAAATCTTTAGCACTTTACAATATTAAAGAGGATGAATTAATGAAACATAATATTATTAAGGAATACCCTAATAAAGCGATTCAATTAGAAACATTTATTAAAGGTTACATTCAATCTTTTAATAAACGTATGATTGACAATAACTTAACGCTGTAGTTTTTCTTGACGCTGTAATTTTAGAAGTTTAGCATATTTCATATACGAAAAAAAAGCTTGTACTAGTGCAATGGTAATGCCATCCAAACCATTAAAAACTCCTTTTTTAAAGAAATAACATCTAAAAAAAGCAACTGTTCCATTTAAAATAGGCTTGAAGCTATTAATACGTTTCCCTTGATTAAAGAGTTGTTGAGCATGCCACGTAGAATACTGATTTTTCTTAGCGACAATTTGCTCTAAAGAATCCCAACCATAATGCAGAATATGCACTGCAACTTTCTTTTCGTTTGTTGCTATAATTTTTTGATGGACTTTAGACTCTGAAGGTGTCGCAGTCTTTTTATTAAAAAAACGTACTTTATGATCTGGATACCATCCAGAAAAATCTATTAATTCATCTGCTAAAAAGTTTTTAACTCGAAAAGAAAAGGCATCAAAATCGCCTTTTAAATAGTCTTTTTTCAAAATAAAAGCTTCAGCATCAGTATCTAAAAACTCATCCGCATCTAAGTTTAAAATCCACTCATTTTTGCAATACTGAAGCCCATGTGTTCGCTGTGGACCATCACCTAAAAAAGCTTGAGAAATCACTTTTGCACCTTTACTTTCAGCAATAGCAACTGTGTTGTCTTTACTTAATGAGTCGACTATAATGACTTCATCACACACTTTAAACAAAGCATCAATACAGTTTCCTATATTTTTTTCTTCATTAAAAGTAATTACTAGTCCGCTAATACTCATAAACCTGCTGTTTTAAGGAACAAAAATACAGTTTTTATTTCATTTTTTATGATTACTTTTACAGCTGTAATTAAGAGTACTAATCATTAATAAATGACGATTTTAATCATTCAACAGAAACGTATTGGAGACGTTTTAACAACCACTATTTTAGCCAATAGTTTGAAAAAAAAATATCCTGATGCGCAAATAGATTTTATGTGTTATAGCAATTCTGTTGATGTCTTAAAAGAAAATCCTTCCATAAGCAACATTATAGTTTTAGATGAAGCAACTAGAAAAAATTATGGCTCGCTTTTCAAATTTATTTTTAAGATTAGAAAGCGTCATTACAACATTGTCATTGATGCATACAGCAAGTTAGAAACAAATTTAATTACCTTTTTTTCTGGCGCTAAATATAAAATATCTTATCACAAAGGTTACTCTAACCTGTTCTACACTCACAATATTAAACGTCTTCCTAACGGAACAAAGAGTGATTATGGCTTAGCTATTGAAAACAGATTGCGATTATTAACGCCAATCATTGAAGAGGAAATTACCGATTTTAAACCTAAAATATTCTTATCTGAAGCAGAGATTTCTTCAGCAAAAAAACTATTACAAGCAGCGCATATTCCACAAAACAAACCCATTTTTATGATTGGTATTTTAGGCAGTGAATGGTATAAAATCTATCCTTTAGAACGTATGGCTCAACTGCTCGACACAACAGTTAAGGAGACTGATGCGTCTTTATTATTTAATTATATTCCAAACCAAAAAGAAGACGCTTTAAAGCTTTATAACTTATGTCAGAAAGCCACTCAAGACCATATTTATTTTGATACGTATGCGAAGTCGCTTAGAGGGTTTTTAGGGTTATTATCTCAGTGTGACGCTTTAATTGGTAACGAAGGAGGTGCTGTTAATATGGCTAAAGCTTTAGAAGTTCCTACATTTTCTTTATTTTCACCTAGTGTGGATAAAGAAACTTGGCAAATTTTTGAAGATGAAGAAAATATATCTATTCATTTAAAGGATTTGAAGCCTGAAATATACGATGAGTTTGATGAAAAATATATAAAAGAGCATACCTTTAAATATTTTGAAGAATATCCTATTCACTTGATTGAAGACCAGCTTAAAATATTTTTTAAAACCATTTCTAAATAACAACATCTTACACGATATATAACGAATGACTAAACTCACTGCCATAATTCCAACAGGAAACGAAATTCATAATATTGAAGCCGTTATCGCTTCGGTTAGTTTTGCTGATGAAATTCTAGTTGTTGATAGTTTTAGTACAGATGGCACTTTTGAAAAAGCCCAAACATTAGCAACCAAAGTTATTAGAAGAGAATACCAATATTCGGCATCTCAAAAAAATTGGGCTATTCCTCAAGCCACACATGAATGGATTTTATTGGTTGATGCTGATGAGCGTGTCACACCAGAATTAAAAGAAGAAATCTTGGAGATTCTTGAACAGCCAAGCCAAGAGCACGTGGCCTATTGGATTGGGAGAATGAATCATTTCATGGGCGAACGCGTCAACTACAGTGGTTGGCGAAACGATAGTGTAATTCGTTTATTCAAACGTGATTTTTGCACCTATGAAGACAAACATGTACATGCCGAAATTATTACTAATGGAACCGTTGGTAAACTTAAAAACAAGCTCTACCATAATACCTATGTGACTTTTGATAAGTACCTTGAAAAAATGAATCGTTACGCGTGGTGGCAAGCAAAAGATTACGATAAAAAAACAGGAACGCTAACGCCTTATCACTTTGTAATTAAACCTTTTTGGGGCTTTTTTAAACACTACATTATACAAAGCGGATTTAGAGATGGTGTTGTAGGGTTTACTATTGGTTGCGTACAAGCCTATGTAGTTTTTATGCGCTATGTAAAGTTGTGGCTGCTTCGGAAAGGAAGAGAATAATTTATGATTTCCAGAACTTTAATTTCTTTTTTAACCTTTTTTTTCTGTGGAATTTTTCCTGAAAATCTTCAGTGAGTTGCCACATTAAATTAAATATTTTCTGATAGTCTTCTCCTGAAACTTTAGCGTATTCATCGCTCATAGTTTCAACCATAGACTTATGTACAGTAAGGCGTTTAAGGTTATTGATTCTCGTTTGAAAATCCATGGGCTTAAACTCCATTCTATTTAAATCCACTAAATAAAACTGGTACGCATCACCTACTTTTTTAATTAACGTATTTCCCGGCGAATGGTCTAAAAAGTTAATATTGTTTTCGTGTAGCTTATAAGTAAACCTCGTAAAAGCCCTTAGGATACGATCATGATCTGGATAGTTTAAATCTCTGGTGAGTTCTCTATAGGTTAAGTCGCAATCCAAATGTTCACTGATGTAATAACTCTTTTTAAATAAAAAAGGCGTAGTAAACTCATAGTAAGCAATAGGTTGTGGTGTACCGATTCCTAAATCTGTTAACCTATTAGCATAGGTAAACGAACGTTCCGCTTTACTTTTTCTAAAAAACTTATATGCAATTTGATTTATGATGTTTGGCACTTTAAACGATTTAATATTAATCGTTTCGCCTTCTAAATCAAATAATTTGATAGCATTTCGATCTGCTTCACCAAATTGCTCGCCTAAATCATTAAAATTAGTAATGAAATGGTCTAATGTTTGTTGATGTTTTCTATAGATGTCTTGAAAAACAGATTTCATGCTGTAATATTACAATATTTATAGGTTTTAATCCTAAAAAAATAAGTTCTTAATAAATGTTTTTATTACTTTGTAGCTATTATATAAATTACATTTATGAGAGTATTACAAATCACTGTATCTAGTGTTTGGAGAGGTCACGAGCAAAAAATAATATATTTATACGAGGCTTTTAAAGAGAAGAATTATGTTGAAGATCAGTATATCGTTTGTGCCAACAACACTCCTATTTATGATGTTGCCAAAAACAAAAACATGCAGGTTATTGGTTTGGATTATAAAAGTGAATATGATTTTGGTTTGGCAAAAAAATTGGCTCGAATAGTCAAAGAAAAAAACATAGATGTCGTTTTTATTCATAGCAGTAAGGCACATACCATTGCTGTTTTATCTCATTTATTTTATAAGCTTCCTGCACCTTTAGTGCTTTGTAGAACACTAATCCGACGTGTCGATTCTAATATGCTCAGAACATGGAAGTATAACTACAAAGGCATAAAAAAGATTATTTGTGTTTCACAACCTGTTGTCGATGTTTTAAAATTTGCGGTTAAAGACCATAGTAGAATGTGTGTGGTTGGTAGTGTTACAGACATTCATAAATTCACAAAAAAGGAGAAGAATGGTTTATTACATAAAGAATACAACATTCCTTCTGACTATAAAATTATTGGTAATATCGCAGCGTTTTCAGGGTTTAAAGACCATTACACTTGGGTCGATACTGTTGAAAAATTAGTAAAGCGAAACACCATTAAAGCGAAATATATACTTATTGGAGAAGGGGAACTAGAAGATGATATTAGAAAATATGTTGCTGATAAAAACCTGAATAATCACATCATCTTTTCTGGTTTTAGAAATGATATTCCAGAAGTTTTACCAGAATTTGATTTGTTTTTATTCACTTCAGACAACGAACCAACTGGAGGTGTTTTATTAGAATCTTATGCCTGTAAAATTCCTATTGTAGCTGCTAATGCTGGTGGAATTCCTGAAGTTATTGTCGATAATGAAACTGGTCTTTTAGCAGAAGTTGCGAACCCAACAGATTTTGCAGATAAAGTAGAACTACTCATTAACGACGCTGGACTTCAAAAGAAATTTACGACAAACGGTTATCAATTTTTATTAGATAATTTTACTAAAGATGTGATTTCTAAAAAGATGTATGATGAATTAAAAGAGGTTGTTGAACGCTATGACAGATAAAAAAGTACTATTTATTACCTATGATTTAAGTGGTTATTATGATTGCATAAAGGACGAATTCAACAATCAATACACTCATGTCGATTATTATAATATTGCTTTGTTAAAGCGCTATAAATACAAGCATATTTTTCAGAAAATATATGCAGGCATTTACAAACTACTAACTAAAAAAAAGTTAAAAAACTTTTACCAGCTTCAACCTGTTATTAAAGAATTACAAGATAAAACGTATGATTACACATTGGTAGTTAGACCTGACTTGTTTTTCGATTCTCAACTTACGACACTAAAAAATAACACGAATAACTTCATTGCTTATTATCACGATTCTATAAATAACATCCCAAGAAAAAAAGAGGTCATTCATTTTTTTGACAAAGTGTATTCTTATGAAAGAAAAGACGTAAAAGATTACAACCTACACTTTATTCCTAATTTTATTTATCTCAATCAAGAATATAAAAAAAACGCTCCAAATTATATGGCTTTTACGATAATGTCTAAAGATTATCGATTTAAAACACTTGAAAAATTAGCAGCTCAATTTAAAGAGAAACATATCTCATATCAGTTTTTAGTGCAATCAGATAAAGACACACAATCAGATTTAATTCATTTCATAAAAGAAAGAAAAAATAATGCTCAAGTTTTAGACTACTTAAAACAAACTCATAGCATTGTTGATATTCATAAATATGGTGTGCAAGACGGCTTAACCTTTCGGGTTTTTGAAAGCTTATTTTTTGAAAAAAAAATAATCACGACCAACAAAGACATTAAAACTTATGACTTCTATAATCCTAATAACATTTTTGTCATAGAAGACGTTAAGGCTTTTGATATTCCTGAGGCTTTCTTTAAAACACCATACGAAGCTTTGCCAGAATCAATTTATCAAAAATACCATTACACCAATTGGGTTAAAACCATTTTAAGTTAATTAATAATGCATACCGAAATCAAAAATGCTGTTGAAACGCTAAAGCAAGGTGGACTCATACTCTACCCTACAGATACCGTTTGGGGAATTGGTTGTGATGCCAATAATGCCGAAGCTGTTGCTAAAATTTATACCCTTAAAAAACGCATTGAAACCAAAGCGATGATTTGCTTAGTAGCTGATGATCGCATGCTTAAAAAGTATGTCAAAAACATTCCAGAAGTGGCTCAAAACATTTTTGATGTTGCCGAAGACCCAGTCACTATTATTTATGATGATGCTCAAAATTTGGCAGAAAATTTAATTGCAGAAGATAAGACCATTGCTATTCGAATTCCTGATGATGAATTTTGCTATCAACTTTGTAGAAAACTAAATGGTGCCATCGTTTCAACATCTGCTAATATTAGTGGCGCTCCTACTCCAAAATCCTTTAAAGAAATCAGCCAAGACATTTTAAAAGGTGTGGACTATGTTGTAAATTTGCAGCACGACAAAAAAATGACTAAACCATCATCAATAATAAAGTTGAGTAGTAATGGTGTGGTCAAAATTATTCGTGAGTAAGTGGGCAAACAACAATGAACTACAAGCAAGCATTACAGCATAACATCTTTAAAATTATTTCGCATTCAGCAAAAGAGTTAAAATTAGATTCTTATGTCATTGGTGGCTTCGTACGCGATTTTATTTTACAACGTGGTTCAGCAAAAGATATAGATATTGTTGCTATTGGAAGTGGTATAGAACTCGCTAAGCAAGTTGCTAAAAATTTACCCAATCATCCAAAAGTACAAGTATTCAAAACCTACGGAACAGCCATGTTGCGTTACGATGACATAGAAATTGAATTTGTTGGCGCACGAAAAGAATCTTATAATGAAGACAGTAGAAATCCTGTTGTTGAAAATGGCACTTTAGAAGACGACCAAAACCGTCGTGATTTTACCATTAATGCATTAGCTTTAGATCTTTCTGAAAGTAACTTCGGAGAGCTTCTTGATCCTTTTCATGGTGTTCAAGATTTACAAGATAAAATCATTCGCACGCCTTTAAATCCAGATATCACTTATAGCGATGATCCTTTAAGAATGATGCGTGCCATTCGCTTTGCAACTCAGCTCAATTTTGAAATTGAAAAAGAATCACTCGACGCGATTTCAAAAAATCATGAACGTATTCAAATTATTACGAACGAACGTATTGTGGTAGAGCTGAATAAAATCCTAGAAGCAGAAAAGCCATCTATTGGATTTTTACTTCTAGAACAAACAGGTTTACTACAACATATCATGCCTGAACTTACAGCTCTTAAAGGTATTGACGAAATTGAAGGCCAAACACATAAAGACAATTTTTATCACACTTTAGAAGTGGTCGATAATATCGCACAACATACAAACAACCTTTGGTTACGTTGGGCTGCCTTACTTCATGATATTGGGAAAGCACCAACAAAACGATTTAGCAAAAAAGTTGGATGGACCTTTCACACGCATGAATTTGAAGGCTCGAAAATGGTATATCATTTATTTAAAAGATTAAAAATGCCTTTAAATGACAAAATGAAATTTGTTCAAAAAATGGTGTTTATGAGTTCGCGTCCAATAGTATTGGCTAATGATATTGTTACAGATTCTGCCGTAAGACGATTAGTCTTTGATGCTGGCGATTATGTTGATGATTTAATGACGCTGTGTGAAGCAGATATCACGACAAAAAACCCTAGTAAGTTTAAAAAATATCACAACAATTTTAAAATCGTTCGTCAAAAAATTATTGAAGTTGAAGCTCGAGACCAAATTCGTAATTTTCAACCTCCAGTATCTGGTGAAGAAATTATGAAAACTTTCAACTTAAAACCTTCCAAAGAAATAGGCATCATTAAAGAAACTATTAAGGAAGCTATTTTAGAAGGCATTATTCCTAATGAATTTGATGCAGCATATCAGCTTATGCTAAAAGAAGGCGAACGTTTAGGGTTAAAAGTAAATTCAGAATCATGATGACTATCGTAAGAACCAATTCGAGCCATATAGACTTCATCAGATTGGTTAAAAAATTAGACAACTATTTAAAGATTACAGATGGTGATGAACATGATTTTTACAATCAATTTAATAGCATTGAAGCTTTACAACATACTATTGTTGCTTATGTAAATCAAAAACCTGTAGGTTGTGGTGCTTTTAAAGGTTTTGATGAAAACACTGTAGAAATTAAACGCATGTTTACTTTACCTGAAACTCGCTGTCAAGGTGTAGCATCGCAAATCCTTAAAGCTTTAGAAGAGTGGGCAAAAGAATTAGGCTTTAATTCTTGTGTTTTAGAAACTGGCATTCGCCAAACTGAAGCTGTTCAATTTTATAAAAAAAATAATTATTACAGCATTCCAAACTATGGCCAATACAAGACCATTGAAAATAGTCTTTGCTTTCAAAAAGAATTGAGTTAATTATGAAAAAAGATAACAAAAAAGTCATTTATTGGTTATTAACAGGATGCGTTTTAATTTTTATCATGGTTGTTGTTGGTGGTATAACAAGACTGACACATTCTGGATTATCAATTTCTAACTACAAACTGATTTCTGGAACAATTCCTCCAATGAATGATATTGAATGGCAAGCTGCTTTCGACTTATACAAGCAGTATCCTGAATATCAAAAACTAAACAATCATTTTTCTCTTGAAGATTTTAAAGACATTTATTTCTGGGAATGGTTACATCGTGTCATTGGTCGTTTTATTGGTATCGTATTCTTTCTTCCGTTTCTTTACTTTATTATCACAAAACAGCTCACAAAACCTACTATAAAAAAATCAATTGTACTATTAATTCTTGGAGGCTTTCAAGGATTTTTAGGTTGGTATATGGTAAAAAGTGGCTTAGTGGACAATCCAGATGTGAGCCATTATCGATTAGCAGCACATTTAACGACGGCATTTATCACGTTTGCATACACTTTCTGGGTCGCATTAGATTTAATATTTCCTAATAAAAAAGACATTAACAAACGTTTTAGAACGCTAGTCAGAGTGGGCTTAGGTGTTTTACTGCTTCAAATTATTTATGGCGCTTTTGTTGCTGGCTTAGATGCAGGATTTATTCACAACCATTGGCCAATGATGAGCGAAGGTAAATTCATGCACGAAACGGTTTATATTGAACACCACCCGATTTACAAAAATTTTATTGAAGGTAGAAGTGGCGTTCAATTTGTGCATAGAATATTAGCATATATAGTGGTTTTTATGGTCTGTATAATTTGGAAAAAATCTAGAAACTTAAATCTAACTCATCCTCAAAGCTTCGGTATAAATAGCTTAATGATTTTAGTGGTATTGCAATTTTTACTAGGCGTTTTAACCATAGTTCTTCGAGTTCCTGTTTGGTTAGGTGTAACACATCAAATTGGTGCTTTTTTCTTATTAAGCGCGATGACATTTACACTGCATCGTTTCAGTAAATAATTCAAAAAAATCATACCTTTGTATTATAATTATTCAACATGATTTACAGATTTAGAGTTATACTAGATAATGATACTGAAGAAGATATCTTTCGTGATTTAGAAATTCGTGAAACAGATTCTTTAGAAGACTTGCATAATATTATCACACAATCTTTTGGATTTGATGGTCTTGAAATGGCATCCTTTTATGTGAGTAATGACATCTGGGAACAAGGCGAAGAAATCTCGATGTTTGATGTAAGTGAAGGCAACAGTTCTATTCGACTAATGAATGAAACCACGCTTAATGATGTCGTACATGAAATGCAAACAAAATTAATTTATGTGTACGATTTCTTGAACATGTGGACTTTTTATGTTGAATTAGCTGAAATAGTAGAAGAAGCTGAAGGTGCAGACTATCCGAACCTCATGTTTGTACATGGCCAAATTCCTGATGAAGCGCCAAGTAAAAATTTTGAAAGTGAGGATGAAGAAGAGTTTGATGAGTTTGATGATGGCTATGACGTTGAAGATTATGACAACATGGACTTTAACGAAAACTGGAATTAACAACCAGACCATTTTTACTTGTTTTTGAATTTAAGCTGAACCATTGTAACAATTTTCAGCCAAGCTCGTCTTACATATAACTAATCAATCATTATTTCAATTGGAATCAATTCTTACCATAAATAACCTGACTAAAAAGTTTGGTTATCTCACAGCAGTAAAAGATCTTTCATTTACCATTAACAAAGGAAACGTTTATGGTATTTTAGGACCAAATGGAAGCGGAAAATCGACAACTTTAGGTATAGTTTTAAATGTTGTTAATAAAACTCAAGGCGATTTTAAATGGTTTGACGGAAGCGTAACCACTCATGATGCCTTAAAAAAAGTTGGTGCAATAATCGAGCGTCCTAACTTTTACCCTTACATGACTGCCTCTCAAAACCTAAAACTAGTCTGCAAAATTAAAGGTGTAGATTATAGTAAAATTGAAGAAAAACTAGATATTGTTGGGTTATTAGATAGAAAAGATCATAAATTTAAAACCTATTCTTTAGGCATGAAACAACGTTTAGCAATCGCTTCAGCTTTACTAAACGACCCTGAAATACTTATTCTTGATGAACCCACAAATGGATTAGACCCTCAAGGGATTCATCAAATTAGAAAAATCATAAAAGACATTGCAAACAATGGCACAACAATACTTCTAGCCTCTCACTTACTAGATGAAGTTGAAAAAGTATGTACTCATGTTGTCGTACTTCGTAAAGGTGAAAAATTATATTCAGGTCGTGTTGATGAAATGATTTCTAGTCATGGTTTTTTTGAATTAAAAGCCGAAAAGCATGATGAATTACTAAATCTATTAGAAAATAATTCAGCTTTCAAAAACATAAAAGTTGAAAATGATTTATTAACAGCATTTTTAAATGAGCCTATGGATGCCACAACGTTTAACAAACTCATGTTTGATAAAGGCATCATTTTATCTCACCTCGTTAAACGTAAAGAAAGTTTAGAAGAACAATTCCTTCAGCTTACAGACAACAACTAATTCATCTCATCAAAAAACCAATCTCATGTTACGACTTTTAAGCTTAGAATTACAAAAATTGCTTCATAATAGAGTAAGTAAAATACTTATATTCGTGTCTTTTGTATTGCCATTTACGGTTTTAATACTCTCATCTATAAAAATCAATTTTTTTGGTTTTTTCACCTTAGAATTAGGTGAATTAGGCATCTTTAATTTTCCTATTATTTGGCATATTACTACCTTTTTTGCTTCACAATTCAAATTCTTTTTTGCTATTGTAGTGGTCAGTATGATTGGTAATGAATATAGCAACAAAACCATTAAACAAAACCTTATAGATGGCTTGAGTAAAAAAGAATTTATACTATCTAAATTCTACACCATCGTTTTCTTTTCTTTTGTTGCAACCCTGTTAATTGCATTAGCTTCATTTTTTATTGGCTTATATTATTCAAGCTACACCGAAGCAAGCATCATCTTTAGAGAAACCAATTTTTTATTAGCCTACTTTGTTAAACTAGTCGGCTTCTTTAGCCTATGTTTATTCTTTGGTATGCTTGTAAAACGGTCAGCTTTTGCTCTAGCATTTCTTTTTATTTTATACATTTTAGAATATATCATTTTAGGGTTATTAACTTGGCAAACTAATTATGAATTTGCAGAAAAAATTCAAAATTTCTTTCCATTAAAATCAATGTATAAGCTAATCGATCAACCTATTCAACGAATTGTAATGACTAAGTTTCCAGACAAATCTGAAATAGCTTATGACTATGCAGTACATTGGCATGAAATAGGTATAGTGTTAATTTGGACGTCTCTTTTCATCTTTTTGTCTTATAGATTATTAAAACAGCGAGATTTATAATATCTTTGATAGCTATTGCTATTTAAAGATGAAAAGAATTATTTTATATCTACTTTTTCTAAGTTTTGCTGTATCCAATGCTCAGCAACAAGCTGCTAATTGGTATTTTGGAGATAATGCTGGAATCAATTTTGATTATATTACTGAAGCGGTAACACCTGTTAACGATGGACAGTTGTTTACTGAAGAAGGTTGCACTAGTATTTCTAGTTCAAGCGGAAACTTATTATTTTATACAAATGGTGTAAATGTTTATAATTGGCAACATAGCATTATGGATAATGGTACTGGACTAAAAGGCAACCAGTCTAGCACACAATCTGCAATTATTATTCCTAAACCAGGTAGTTCAAACATCTATTATATATTTACTGTTGATACAGAATATAGTGGTAATCCAGATGAAGGTTTTCATTTTTCTGAAGTCGATATGAATTTAAATTTTGGACTAGGAGCTGTGACTCGAAAAAACCAACAGCTACTTTTTAATACTTCCGAAAAATTAAGTGCTGTTTTAAAAGATTGCGAATCAGAGTCTATTTGGGTAGTTACATTTGCCGACGATAATGCACAATTACCAGCTGCTGGAGAAAATAATAATACATTTTATGCATACGAGGTTACTGACACTGGAGTAAATCCTACTCCTGTAATCTCAACCTTTCCGTTTACTATTGATGAAAGACGAGGATATTTAAAGTTTTCTCCTGATGGCACAAAAATAGCAGTAGCAAATATTGCTCGTGGGTTATATCTTTTTGATTTTGATACTGACACTGGAACTGTAAGTAATGGTTATCAAATTCCTATAGATTTCAACTTTGGCTCTAGTCAACCCCAATCACCTTATGGTTTAGAATTTTCTCCTAACAATCAATTTTTATACGTTTCTACGTTTTTTGAAACACCTCAAGAAGATTTCACAAACCCTAATGCCCAATTTGGTGCACTTTTACAATATAACTTAACGGCTGCAGACATTAGCTCTACTGAAGTAGTTTTAGATAGTAGACAAGTATATAGAACAGCTTTACAACTTGGTCCAAATGGTAAAATTTATAGGTCCTCAAGTAGAACTTATGATCAAGGTGATACTTTTTTAAGTGTTATTAACGACCCAAATTTAGCAGGTTTAGCTTGTAACTATGAGCATGCTGCTTTAGATTTAGGTGGAAATTTATCTAGACAAGGACTCCCTCCTTTTATTGCTTCTTTTTTTAATGAAAAAATTGATATCATTCAAAACGGAAACGCTTCTACTTACCTTCCATTATGTGAAGGTGATACCTACACTCTAGTTGCTGAAGAACTTACAGGCGCTACATATACTTGGACACAAGATGGAGTAATTATACCTACTCCTGCTGTAGACCCTCATGAATTAGAAGTCACAGAAGATGGACTATATGAAGTTACAATTGAACTTTTAGCAGGTAGTTGCGAAACTATTGAAGGAGAGGCAGACATAGAGTATTTTCCAAACCCTACTACAACTAATATATCGTTAATACAATGTGATGAAGATGGAGTTCCTGATGGATTAACAATATTTAATTTAGAAGAAGCAAACGAAGACTTGACAGGTCTAGACCCTGTTTTAGATGTCGTTTATTTTCACACACGTTCTGATGCAGAAAATAATACAGACCCAATTACAAATAACGTATATACTAACTCAATTAGCCCTGAAACGATTTATGCACAAATCACAAATAATCTAGCTGGTTGCTCAAGTATTGTAGAAGTCTCGTTGGAAGTGAGTTCTACTCAAATTCAAGATTATATAGCTGATTCAATTTGTGATGATATTGGTTCTGAAGATGGAATAAATGATTTCGATTTAGATATAATTGCTGCAGATATTCAGGCGATTAATTCTATTGGGTTTCCTATTGCTTTTTATGCCACCTATGAAGATTCACTCTTAGAACAAAATCAATTAATATCGCCATACACTAACACCAATCCTTATTCTCAAATTATTTTTGCTAGAGCTGAAGATGCTAACGCTTGCTATGGTATAAGCGAAGTGACTTTAACTGTAAGTCCTTTGCCTCAATTATTAGATGATGAAACGGTCTATTATTGTTTAAATTTATATCCAGAGACTATAACACTTCAAAGTGGTGTAGATGGTAATCCTAATGATTATACTTATGTTTGGTCTAATGGAGAAACTACTAATGAGATTGAGGTTAATGAAATTGGCACTTATACTGTAACGGTTCAAAATAGTAATGGGTGTACTAATGAAAGAACGATTACTGTTGAAGCCTCTAATATTGCTACTATTGACTCTGTAGTTGTCGTTGATGGTCAAGCTAATAATACTGTAACTATCCAAGCTTCTGGCGAAGGGATTTATGAGTACGCTCTATATGATAGTCAGGGTGGTGTATATCTTCCTTTTCAGCCAAATAATGTATTAACTAATGTATACCCAGGTATATACACCTTAACGGTTAGAGATGTTAAAAACAATTGTGGTATTGTAGAACAAGTCATTTCAGTTATTGGATTTCCTCAATACTTTACACCTAATGGAGATGGTTTCCATGACACATGGCAAGTCCTTGGTGTTTCAGCACAATTTCAACCACAAACAAGGATTAAAATTTTTAATAGATATGGTAAACTTCTAAAAGAACTAAGTCCAGTTGGTATTGGTTGGGATGGTACTTTTAATGGTGAAGTTTTACCTAATGACGATTACTGGTTTTCTGCTAAACTTCAGGATGGCAGAGAATTTGTTAGCCATTTTACTTTAAAGAGATAATAATCTAAAATACTTTGAAATCAAATATTAATTACTACGTATTTGTTTTAACGAGTTTATTCATAAACCTCGTTTTTGCCCAGCAGCCTACAAACTGTGTAGATGCAGTTGTTGTATGTGGTAATTCTAATATTAATTTAGATGTTAGTGGTATTGGCATTCAAGAATTATCTGGATCAAACACCTGTGGCAGCCAAGAAAACAATAGCTTATGGCTACAAGTAAGTGTAGTAACGAATGGAACTTTAGGCTTTACTCTTACGCCTGGAAGTACTTTAATTACTGAAGATTATGATTTTTTTGTTTTCGGTCCAAATGTCGCTTGTAATGCCATAGGCCAAGCTATTAGATGCTCAACTACAAACCCACAAGCCGCTGGCCAAACTAATAACTTAACTGGTATGAATGGTACTGAAGGCGATTTTGCTGAAGGTCCTGGACCAGATGGTAATAGTTTTGTAAGCTGGCTTAATGTTAATGCTGGAGAATCTTATTTTATTGTTATTGATAGACCTATTGGTAACAGCCCATTTAGTCTTGAATGGACTGGAACAGCTCAGTTTTCTGAGCCACCTAATAATGAAGCAACAACCTCAACTGCTCTAAACCTAATAAGTTGTGATGTAGATGCGCCTTTTGACGATGGCTTTACGTCTTTCAATTTAGAAGATAATACACCTACTATTATTGGAAGTCAAACAGATGTTTCTGTATCATATCACGAATCTGAAAGTGATGCTAATATAAACATTAACGCATTAGCTAGTCCGTATACCAACACTAGCGACTCTCAAACTATATTTGCTAGATTAACTAATGATATAACAGGTTGTTTTATTATAGTCTCTTTTGATTTAAATGTAAACTTAGGTCCTGATTTTGCTGAACCTTCAGATTTATTAAGCTGTGATAATACCGATGATGGCGATACGTTTAATGGTTTTACTTTTTTTGATTTAAACTCTAAAAACAATGAAATTTTAAACGGACAAGATCCTACACTTTTAAATATAACATATCACGAAACGATGTTTAATGCTGAAAATGGTCTAAGTCCACTGTCTAGCCCTTTTTACAACACAGAAATTGATGATCAACAAATATATATAAGAATAGAAAGTGTTACAAATACAGATTGTTATAGCGTGACAACTTTAAACCTAGTTGTTCAACCTGCTCCTCTTGTTTCAAATAGCACCTTGTTTCAATGTGATGAAGATGGCATCGTTGACGGGTTTACTAGCTTTAACCTCTTTCAAGCTCAAGATGAATTAAGTGCAGGAGCGACTACTGTTTTCTTAAAATTTCATACCAATTTATTAGATGCTCAAAATGATGAAAATGATGTCGATGGAAATAATTTTAGCAATACAGCCAACCCACAAACCATTTTTGTACAGGTCATTAATGAAATAACAGGTTGTCTAACCATCACTGAACTTACCCTTGAAGTAAGTGCAACTCAAATTCTAGATTATCTAGCAACTCCTGTTTGTGATGAAATAGATTCTGAAGATGGTATTAATAGTTTTGATTTAAACGAATTTACTTCAGATATCCAAACCATTAATGCTATTCCTTTTCCAGTTACTTATTACGAAACCTATGAGGATGCGCTTTTAGAATCAAATCAATTAGCAACACCTTATACTAATACAACCCCTTATTCTCAAATCATTTTTGCTAGAGCTGAAGATAATAATGCTTGTTATGGGATTAGCGAAGTGACCTTAACGATTAACCCTCTACCTCTATTATTAGAAGATGAAACTGTTTTTTATTGCTTAAACTTGTTTCCTGAATCCATAACACTTGAAAGTGGTGTGGATGGCCATCCTAATGATTATACTTATACTTGGTCTAATGGTGAAGTTACCAATGAGATTCAAATTAATGAAATTGGCACTTATACTGTGACTGTTACAGATATCAATGGATGTTCCAAATCAAGAACCATTACAGTAGAGCCTTCTAATATTGCAACTATAGATGCAGTTGAAGTGGTTGATGGAGAAACATATAACACTGTAACGGTTCTAGCATCTGGTGAAGGTATTTATGAATATGCGTTATTTAATGATCAAGGAGGATTATACCTAGATTTTCAGTCAAGTAATGTCTTAACTAATGTATATCCAGGAATATATACTTTAGTCGTGAGAGACGTTAAAAATAATTGTGGTGATGTAGAAAAAATAATATCTGTTATAGGATTTCCTCAATATTTCACGCCCAATAATGATGGCCACCATGATACTTGGCAGATTCTTGGAGTTTCTGCACAGTTTCAACCTCAAACCAAAATTAAAATTTATAACAGGTTTGGAAAACTTTTAAAAGAGATAAGCCCTATAGGTACTGGTTGGGATGGCACTTTTAACGGAAAAGCATTACCAAATGATGATTACTGGTTTTTGGTTAATCTTCAAGATGGTAGAGAATATGTCAATCATTTCTCTCTTAAAAGATAAAATTAATCTCGTACATTTACATAGAACACTATGAAAATGCGTCGTCAACTTTTTTTTATACTAAGCATTCTTAATCTTTTAACTGTCCCTGTATTTGGACAAGATATTACTTTATATCAACAATTTAATGGACATGTAAATTATACCGCAATTGGAAATACATTAAATCAATTTGAAAATGGTTTAGATCGTAGTTTCTGTGAAATATTACCGAGTTCTGAAGCAGAATTAAGCCTTTCTGGCACATCTCATATTATTGCAGCATATTTATATTGGGCAGGCTCTGGTGCTGGTGATCTTGAGGTTAGTATTAATGACCTGCCAGTAACAGCTCAAGAAGTTTACAATGTAGAATATAATGACCCATCAAATGGACTCCTAACTTACTTTTCATGTTTTTCAGATATCACTAATATTGTTACCTCTCTAGGAAGCACCACCTATACGTTAAGCAATCTTGATATTTCTGAGACTTTAACGACCATTTCGGGTTACTGTAATAACCGAACTAACTTCGCAGGTTGGAGTATTTATGTTATATATGAAGAAGATACACTACCTATTAATCAAATTAGTCTTTTTCAAGGCCTAGAAATAATAAACGCTGTGGTTCAAGAAAAAACCATAATAATTGATAACATTAATGTTATTGATGATGATGGCGCAAAAATTGGCTTCTTGGCTTGGGAAGGAGATAGTGGTTTAAGTTTTGGCGAAACACTTCAAATTAATGGTAATCTTATATCTAATCCTCCATTAAATCCCGATGACAATGCGTTTAATGGTACAAATTCTTTTACAAACTCGAACACTTTTTATAATGGCGATTTAGATGTTTATGACATCCAAGATAATATTTCTGTTGGAGACACTTCTGTAGAAATAAAACTTACTACAGGTGAAGACATTGGTGGTGGTGTTATTCGAGCTGACTTAATTATTTTAAACAATATTATAACTGTACTTAATAGTCAATCTCCTGATGCCACGATAACAATAGACAACTCCTTTACTCCTTGCTATAGCAGAATTGTAGATTTAGATTATACTGTTTTTAATTTGAATAGCAATGAAATACTACCAGAAGATACTCCAATAGCTTTTTATGCTAATGATATCCTTATTGGTCAAAGTACAACCCAAGACGAAATACCAGTAGATGGCTCTGAAAGTGGAAATATTTCGCTCACAATTCCATCAGACATTCCTAATGATTTCACATTAACACTTGTTGTAGATGATATTGGTGATGGTAGCGGCATTGTTATCGAATTAAATGAAACTAATAATAACACACAAGAACACCTTCAACTTACACCTCTCCCAGAAATTATAGAATTAGACCCAATATTAAATTGTGATATTGGCTTTAATACTGCTATTTATGATTTAACTTCTCAATTAGACTTAATCGATTTTGATGATATAAATACAATTAGCTTCTTCGAGTCTTTAGATGACTTAATGAGTGATATAAATGTTATCTTAAATCCCGAATTTTATCACAACATAACAGACCCTCAAACTATTTTTATAAAACATGAAAATGATGATTGTTCAGCGATATATCAATTTAACTTAATAACAGAAAACTGCCCTCCTCATATTCCTCAAGGATTTTCACCAAATAATGACACTTATAATGATTGGTTCAATATTCAAGGGTTGTATGATATATTTGAAGCCCATGAATTGCACATCTACAATCGATATGGCACATTAATCTTTGTTGGCGATAACTCCAAAAGATGGGAAGGCAAAGCGAATCGCGGTTTAAATTATAAAAATGTATTGCTTCCTGTTGGCACCTATTTTTATGTCTTAAATCTTAACGATAACAACTATAAAATCATGACTGGTTGGGTATATTTAAACCGATAGGATTTTTCAATTTGTGCATTTCATCGATTTTTTTTGCATTTAATCTAAATTAAACATACTTTTCGACCCTAGAAACCAAATCTATACATAAGTTGAAAAAGGGTCAAATAATAATTGGGGCTACATTTAGACTATTTTGCATGTTCATTTTTATGAGTGTTTGCTGTTTGCAAACCTCGTATTCACAAACAATTTCTATAGACAATAGCAGTACGCCTCAGCAACTCATTGAGAACAATTTAGTTCAAGGGTGTGTTGAAGTATCTAACATCGAATCTAATATAAACGGAAGTGTTAACGGATTAATCAGTTATGGCTATTTTGAACGTAATACCTCTAGTTTCCCATTTGAAAATGGTATCATGCTTTCTACAGGCGATGCTATTTCGGCAGGAAACTCAACTAATGCAAACACCTTAAATGATGGAGATGCAACTTGGACAACAGATTCAGATTTAGAAAATGCCTTAGGTATTACCAACACTGTAAATGCAACCGCAATTGAATTTGATTTTGTTTCGGTTTCTAATCAAATACAGTTTAACTACATCTTAGCATCAGAAGAATATTATGCCACTTATCCTTGTGAATATTCTGATGGATTTGCATTTCTTCTAAAAGAAGTTGGCAGTCCGACTTATACAAATATTGCTGTAGTACCTGGAACAAGTATTCCTGTAAACACAAATACCATACATGATGAAATTGTTGGTTTCTGTGCTGCTGAAAATGAAGCTTATTTTGATGGTTATAATATTGGCGACACTAATTTTAACGGTCGTACAACTGTACTTTCTGCAACCGCAAGCATTCTTCCTAATGTACAATATCATATTAAGTTAGTTATTGCGGATCAAACAGACCAAAACTTCGATTCTGCTGTTTTTATTGAAGGTAACAGTTTTAATGCTACTGTAGATTTAGGCGAAGATATCACGACTTGTGCCGAAACTATTACATTAAATGCTGATATTGAAAACCCATTAGCAACTTATGAGTGGCTAAATAATGGAATTATTATATCTGGTGAAACCACAGCTGATTTAACAGTTTCTGCATCTGGAAATTATCAAGTCATAGTTACCATTCCTATTAATGATACCAATTGTGTTATTGTTGATGATATTGAAATCACACTTAATTCTGAACAATCTGCTACAGAAATTGCAGATTATGAAGTTTGTGATGATACTAGCAATGATGGTGTCGCTACATTTGATCTATCAACAATGAATGACGAAGTATTAGCTTCAGTGCCTGCTTCTAGCTACAATATTAGTTATCATTATACAGATGCACATGCTCAAAGCGGAAGCAATCCAATTCTTGCGCCAATTCAAAATACACTAAACCCACAAACTATTTATATTCGAATAGAAGACATTGATAATGGATGTTTAGCGTTTACAACATTTCAACTGGTTGTTAATCCACTACCTACAGCAGTAGAACCAACTCAACTAGATGTATGTGATGATGCTACTTCTGACGGATTCACAACTATAGATCTAACTATTAAAAATGATGAAATTACTGGTGGAAACACAAATTATATTGTCAACTATCACTACTCACTTATAGATGCAGAGAATGTAGAAAATGCTATTCCTTCTCCTTATACGAATACCAACACTACAGAGCAGCTTTTTGTTAGTGTTGTAGATGCAACAACAGGATGTGTAAGTACTACAACATTAATTATTAATGTGCTAGAAAACCCTGCAATTAATCAGGAAGTACAACAAATTAATGCTTGCGAACCTGATGACGATGGCTTAGCTACTTTTGATTTATCTACGATAATTGTTGATGTTTTACAAGGTTTAACTGACGTATCAACCTCATTTCATACTAGTTATGAAGATGCTCAAACTGGAGACAACCCTATTCTAGACATTGAGAATTTCAATAACACAGAACCAAACATGCAAATCGTTTATATAAGAGTGGTTGATGATGTAACAGGTTGTGTTTCAATTTCACCTGTAGAGTTGCATGCTAACATCTTACAATCTGGTACAACTATTAGAGATTTTTATAGATGTGATGATGAATCAAATGATGGAATTCGAGATTTTAACCTTGAAGCCATTGCTAATGTTATCGCGAATAATATTGATGAAGTTACTGTTACTTTTTATGAATCTGAAGAGGACAGAACGAATGAAGTTAATGCTATAGATCAATCTGTTGATTATATCGTAAACGACAGTCCACATACTCTATATCTAACGATAGAAAGTGAAGGCTGTATCTATTTTACAACCATACAATTAATTATTAACCCAGCAACAATTATTCAACCATTAGATCCTGTGGACTACTGTGATACAGATTCTGATGGGTTTACCTCTATTGAATTAGCTACTTTTGATGCTTATGTTAGCACTGGAATAGCAAGTACTACAGTTAGTTATTTTTTAACTGAAGACGATGCAGATGACAATGAAAATGCTTTACCTCCTTATTACACAAACAGTTCTAACCCAGAAACTTTGTATGTAAGAGTACGTAACTCAGACACTGGTTGTTATGATGTTTCAGCACTAGAAATAAATGTAATTCCTGCACCAACAGTTTCTCAACCTGATGATATTGTTATTTGTGACAATGATCAAGATGCTTTTTCTATTGTCAATTTAGAGGCTAAAATTGGTGAGATTGTGTCTAGTACTTCCGATTTAACTATTACTTTCCACACCTCTGAAGACGATGCCAACTCTAATAATAATGCTATTAGTAATACTTCAATGTATAATGCTAACACACAAACCATCTACACACGTGTAGAAAGTGAAATCACAAGTTGTTTTGCTTTGGTTATTTTCGAAATTATTGTCAATACAGAACCACTTTTTACAGACATTTCTAACTTTAGAAACTGTGAAAACGATGGTGATCAAATAGCTGACTTTATATTTAATGAAAAAGACTCGGAAATATTAAACGGACAAACGGGAAAGCGTGTTTTATATTTTGAATCCGAAAGTGATGCTATAAATAGATTGAATATTATTGATAAAAATGTAGTGTATCAAAACACTTCTAACCCTCAAACTATTTATGTGAGAATGGAAAATATTAGCGACAGAGATTGTTATGATACGTCATCATTTCAAATTGAAGTCGGTTCAATCCCAATTTTTGAAGCACCTTTAGATTGGATTGTTTGTGATGATATAGCTAATGATGGCTTTGAAACTTTCGACTTGTCAGAAAAAATAACAGAAATGTCTGCGTCTAGTCCAGAAGATTTAGTTATTACTTTTTACACTTCTTTTGATGACGCAGAAAATGAAACAAATAGCATTCCTTTAGAGTTCACAAATACAATTAATCCTCAACAAATTTATGCTAGAATTGAAAACGGAACGTATTGTCATGGCATTGCAGAATTTGGATTAAATGTCATTCAAGTTCCAAATGTAAGCCTAGCTTCAGAACAAAGAACTTGTGATACAGACACGGATGGTTTTACAACTTTTGATTTAACCATTGCAGAAATTGAAGTTTTAGATGTAAGAGCAGATGACATTGTAATTACTTATCATCCTTCATTTGATGATGTTGAACCACATACTAATACAATTACGAACCCTAGCAGCTATACAAACATTAGTAATCCACAAACGGTTTATATTAAAATTACCAGTACCATCTCTAATTGTTATGTTGCTGTCCCTATTGATTTAATTGTAGATATACCACCTACTATTAATCCAATTCCTAATTTTGAAACCTGCGAAAATGATGATAATCTTTTCAATCTTTCAGATACTATTGACAGCCTGATAGACGACCCAACAGATATCGCTATAACGTTTTATAGCTCGTTAGCTGATGCTCAAAATGCAGAGAATCCTTTAAATGAAAATTACACCTATATAACAAATAGCGACACCATTTTTGTAAGAGCCGAAAATACAATAACACAATGTTATTCTACATCTTCATTTGTTGTACAAGTCAATAGCAATCCTATTACCTATACTTTAACTGACCTTGAAACTTGTGATGATGACTATGATGGTTTTGCTTTATTTGATCTTTCTCAGCAAACTTCTATTGTTCTAGGAGATCAAGATCCAAACGATTTTACAGTGTCTTATTTTGAATTAGAAGATGAAGCCCTTTTAAATGAAAACCCTATTACAGATTTAGATTATTTCGCTTTTAATGAGCAGATCATTTATATTAGAATTGAAAACAATAATACTTTGTGTTTTAGCATTACAAGCTTTAATATTTTTGTTCATAGAAAACCAGTTGTTGACATTCCAGACCAAACCATTTGTTTAGAAAGTCTTCCTCTTATTGTTAGTGCAGATACCAATGTTAGTGGTGACACCTACTCATGGTCTACTAGTGCATCAACACCTGACATAGAAATTACAGAAATTGGTAGTTACTCAGTAACGGTGACTACTGCTTTTGGTTGTACAACCTCAACAACATTTAATGTAATAGAATCTGAGCAAGCGACTATAGAATTTACAGAACAAGTCGATTTTGCAGATCCTAATAATATTACAGTAACGATTAGTGGTATTGGTAATTATTTTTACATTCTAGATAATGGCACACCACAAGAATCTAACTTTTTTGACAATGTCTCTTTAGGTCCACATACCATTACTGTTTTAGATGCTAATGGCTGTGCTTCAGCAACAAAAGAAATTGTTATTATTGATACGCCTTTATTTATGACACCAAATGGCGATGGTTATTTTGACACATGGCACATTACAGGAGTAAATCAGCTTACTGGAACCATAGTCTATATTTTTGATCGATTCGGAAAGCTTTTAAAAACATTACCTCATACATCTCAAGGTTGGGATGGAACTTATAGAGGACAAAATATGCCTGCAGATGATTATTGGTTCATGGCTGAAGTTGTTCAAGACGATAAGAAGTTTCAAGTAAAAGGTAATTTTACTCTAAAAAGATAGAGACCAATTATACTTCTTTAACAACTATTCCTAATATAAAACCAAGTAGTTATTTATCTTTGTACTCTAATTGCAGTTGATGAAGAGCTACTTAGTACTTTTTATATTTCTTTACTCTAGCTTGTTGTTTTCACAAAATATACAAGTAGATAGTAATATATACACACCTCAACAACTTATTGAAGATATTTTAATTGATAGTGACTGTATTTCAAATGTTGTAGTTACTAATATTATTGGTGGCGATTTTGGAGGCTCTGATCAAAGTTATGGGTATTTTGACGCTACTGGCACAACGTTTCCTATTCAGAGTGGTTTAGTTTTAAGCACTGGAAGATTATCAAATGTTCCTGGTCCGAATACCAGTTTAAGTGATGATGACGCTGCTGGTTGGTCTGGTGATTCCGACTTAGAAACCGTTCTTGGAGAGAGCAATACGCATAATGCTACTATTTTAGAATTCAACTTTGAATCAATTAGTGAACAAATCAGTTTTAGATATTTATTTGCTTCAGAAGAATATCAAGAAGGAAATTCTAACACCTGTAATTATTCTGACCTATTTGGGTTTTTAATTCGTCCTGAAGGAACTTCAACCTACACCAACATTGCATTGGTTCCAGGAACTACAACTCCTGTTAAAGTCACAACTGTACATCCTGGTATTTCTGGTTCCTGTAATGCTATAAATGAAGAATATTTTGGCAGTTTTAATAATGCTTCTGCTCCAATAAATTTTAATGGACAAACAACTGTCTTAACTGCAAGTACTACAGTTATCCCTAATCAAACGTATCATGTAAAATTGGTAATTGCAGATGAGCAAAATTACAGATATGATTCTGCTGTATTTTTAGAAGCTGATAGTTTTTTACCAAATATTCACCTAGGAAATCATAGACTATTCGCCACTAACAATCCATTGTGTGAAAATGAAACTCTCGAATTAGATATAACTCAATCTGGAGCAATAGCTTATACTTGGTTTAAAAATGGAGTGCCAATTATTGGTGAGACCAATCCAACGTACACCATAGTCGATGCTGGAGTTTATAGTGCCGAAGTAGCATACTCTGCGAGTTGCATCGCTTCTGGAGAATTAATTGTAGAATATTCTCCGAATCCTATCGTAAATAATACCACATTAATTAGTTGCGATATTGACCAAGATGGTATGACACTTTATAATTTGTTTGATGCTGAACAAGAAATTATTACTAGTGGTATTGAGATCGTGACCGATTTTTATTATACCTCAATTGACGCTGAACAGGACATAGATGCTATTCCCAATGCAACTACTTTTGAAAATTCTAGTGTCATGCAAACTGTTTTCGCTCGTGTTGAAAATGAATATGGATGCTTTTCAGTTGCTGAAGTACTGCTGGATATTTCTAATAATGATGTAAGCATTCCTCCTTTTAGTACTTGTGATGATTTTCCTGTTGATGGTTATAGTTCGTTTGACTTAAACCAATTGAGAATTAATATTGAATCCATAGTTCCTCCTGGATTAACCATTAGATTTTATCCAACCGAAAGTGATTTACTCTCCGAAACAAATCAAATCGATGGGAATTACACCAACTCTATTCAAGGCTCAGAAACTATTTATGTGCTTATCACAGAGGGCTCTAACTGCTATGCGGTAAGCACAGTCATTTTAACTATTGATGAAACACCAATTCTTTTAGAAGACGAAACGATTAATTATTGTGTAAATACTTACCCACAAACGATAACACTTGAGTCTGATATTATTAATGGTCTTCCTGAAGATTTCACTTATGAATGGTTATTAGATGGTGTTCCTACACTCTATACAGACGCTTCTATAAATATTAACGAAACAGGAACTTACACTGTTATAGTCACTCATCCTAATGGCTGTAATGCAACTAGAAATATAACTGTAGAAGTTTCAGACTTAGCAATCATTACTGATGTTGCTGTCGAAGGTGTTGCTCCAAACAATACCATAACCATTACAGTCCCTGAAACTAGTGAATACGAATTTATGCTAGACCATGGCTTATATCAAAACAGTAATGTGTTTACAAATGTTTCTGCTGGTGAGCATATTGTATTTGTTAGAGATAAAGATGGTTGTGGTGTTGTTCAAGAAATTATTAATGTATTGGGCTTTCCTTCCTATTTTACACCTAATGGCGATCATTTTCATGATACATGGAAGCCTATAGGAGTAGATGCTCGTTTTAGGAACACAATGACCATACAAATATTTAATCGTTACGGAAAACTAATCAAGCAAGTCAACCCTCAAGGCCAAGGATGGAATGGCACTTTAAATGGTAAAAACTTATCTGCAGATGACTATTGGTATGTGGTAACTTTTTCTAACGGAAAAACCTATCGTGGACATTTTTCTTTAGTAAGGTAAATAGTAACACTCACTTAATGTGAGAATTGACAATAATTCTCTATTTTTGTTTGCTAATTATTTTTAATGAAATATTCTATTCTCCTATTTTCTTGTATATGTTCACTAGTATTTACTAATGTAGGACACGCAATAAATCATATTACTCATACAAATAAGCTTCATAATATTTGTCCAGCTCCAGTACTCACTTCTTTTTCACCTTTAAGTGGTCCTGAAAATACTTTAATCACTATTAACGGAAGTAATTTTAATGATTCAGCAACTGTTTTATTTGATGGTGTTGCAGCGACATTTACTATTATAAGTGATAATGAAATAACAGCATATGTTCCTTCTGGGCTAGCTGCTACTGCAAATATATCTATTACGAGTTCAGGTGGATGCACAGGAAATGCTTCTAGTGATTTCTCTTTAATTACATCAGAATGTGAAACAAGTGATGTCTATATTTCTGAACTTTATGATGCTTTTGCTGGGAGTTCTGGCATCATTGAACTTTATAATCCGTCAACCACAACCATTACTTTTAGTGGTTTATATGAATTACAACGCTTTAGAAATATTGGAGATGCAGCACCAAGTGCAACGCTTATTTTACCCAATTCAATCGGACCAATGCAAACTTATATAGTAAAAATTGGAGACCCTATTGCTTGCGGTTTAACTGAAGATGCTGTACTAGGAGTTGGAATTAATGATAATGATGAAATTAAACTCTTTAAAAGTGGTGTTTTAATAGATGTTGCTCAAGCACCTAACGAAAGAGGTTACACAGTTATAAGAAATCCAGATGCCGTATCACCTAATGACACTTTTGTTATTTCAGATTGGTTGATAGATAGTGATGAAAATTGTTCAAACTTAGGCATGCATACTGCAGATCCTATACCTCCTTCTCCAAATATAACACATCCTTCTTCACTAAGTATTTGCGAAAATGGTAATGCTATATTTACAGTATCTGTAGATAGTGGTGCGTATACATATCAATGGAAAGTTCTTAATGCCGCAGGTGTTTGGGTGAATGTTGTTAATGATGCCACATACTCTGGCGCAACAACAGATACACTAACAATAAGTAATGCTCCAGCTAGTTTTGATGCTAATCAGTATTACTGTGAAATGACTTCAGTTACTTGCGACCTTGTTAGTAACACTGTTCAGTTACTTGTTTCAGATCCGCCTGTTGACACCTTGTCGAATCAAACAGTATGTGCAAATTACACCTTGCCTGCTCTAGCTGATGGGAATTATTTCACTGGAACCAACGGAACAGGAACACCTTTAAATGCTGGTGATATTATTTCAACAACACAAACTATTTATATTTTTAATGAAATCGGAACACCTCCTGACACCTGTTCTAATGAAAGTAGTTTTACGGTAACAGTCAGCGGAACTCCGCCTGTTGACACCTTGTCGAATCAAACTGTATGTACAAATTACACCTTGCCTGCTCTATCTGATGGAAATTATTTCACTGGAACCAACGGAACTGGAATACCTTTAAATGCTGGTGATATTATTTCAACGACTCAAACTATTTATATTTTTAATGAAATCGGAACACCTCCTGATACCTGTTCTAACGAAAGTAGTTTTACGGTAACGGTCAGCGGAACTCCGCCTGTTGATACTTTATCGAATCAAACTGTATGTGCAAATTACACCTTGCCTGCTCTAACTGATGGGAATTATTTCACTGGAACCAACGGAACTGGAACACCTTTAAATGCTGGTGATATTATTTCAACGACACAAACTATTTATATTTTCAATGAAATCGGAACTCCGCCTGACACCTGTTCTAATGAAAGTAGTTTTACGGTAACAGTCAGCGGAACTCCGCCTGTTGACACCTTGTCGAATCAAACTGTATGTACAAATTACACCTTGCCTGCTCTATCTGATGGAAATTATTTCACTGGAACCAACGGAACTGGAATACCTTTAAATGCTGGTGATATTATTTCAACGACTCAAACTATTTATATTTTTAATGAAATCGGAACACCTCCTGATACCTGTTCTAACGAAAGTAGTTTTACGGTAACGGTCAGCGGAACTCCGCCTGTTGATACTTTATCGAATCAAACTGTATGTGCAAATTACACCTTGCCTGCTCTAACTGATGGAAATTATTTCACTGGAACCAACGGAACTGGAACGCCTTTAAATGCTGGTGATATTATTTCAACAACACAAACTATTTATATTTTCAATGAAATCGGAACTCCACCTGACACCTGTTCTAATGAAAGTAGTTTTACGGTAACGGTCAGCGGAACTCCGCCTGTTGATACTTTATCGAATCAAACTGTATGTGCAAATTACACTCTGCCTGCTCTAACTGATGGAAATTATTTCACTGGAACCAACGGAACAGGAACACCTTTAAATGCTGGTGATGTTATTTCAACAACACAAACTATTTATATTTTTAATGAAATCGGAACGCCTCCTGATACCTGTTCTAATGAAAGTAGTTTTACGGTAACAGTCAGCGGAACTCCGCCTGTTGACACCTTGTCGAATCAAACTGTATGTGCAAATTACACTCTGCCTGCTCTAACTGATGGAAATTATTTCACTGGAACCAACGGAACTGGAACACCTTTAAATGCTGGTGATATTATTTCAACGACTCAAACTATTTATATTTTCAATGAAATCGGAACACCTCCTGACACCTGTTCTAACGAAAGTAATTTTACGGTAACAGTCAGCGGAACTCCGCCTGTTGACACCTTGTCGAATCAAACTGTATGTGCAAATTACACCTTGCCTGCTCTAGCTGATGGGAATTATTTCACTGGAACCAACGGAACTGGAACACCTTTAAATGCTGGTGATATTATTTCAACAACACAAACTATTTATATTTTTAATGAAATTGGAACGCCTCCTGATACCTGTTCTAATGAAAGTAGTTTTACGGTAACGGTCAGCGGAACTCCGCCTGTTGACACCTTGTCGAATCAAACAGTATGTGCAAATTACACTCTGCCTGCTCTAACTGATGGGAATTATTTCACTGGAACCAACGGAACTGGAACGCCTTTAAATGCTGGTGATATTATTTCAACAACACAAACTATTTATATTTTTAATGAAATCGGAACGCCTCCTGATACCTGTTCTAATGAAAGTAGTTTTGATATTACAATTTATTCAGTAATAGATTTTACACTTACGGACTCAAACCTTGAAATTGTTAATCAAACATTAACTGTCGTTATGACTGACACTTCTATTGATTATGAATATGCATTAGATGATTCTACTTTTCAGACTAGTCCGATATTTTCAAATATTTCTAATGGAAGTCATACTTTATACGTTCAAGATAGCAATGGTTGTATTGTAAAATCTATAACATTTCAAATTGATGGTGTTGAAGAAATAAATATTCCATTATTTTTCACACCAAATGGAGATACGATTAAAGATCATTGGCAAATTACTGACAATCAAAATACCATTAAAGACATCTATATTTTTAACAGATATGGCAAACTTCTAAAACAAGTTTCGCCTGTAGAAAAAAGTTGGGATGGAACTTACAGAGGTAAAATGATGGACAGTAACGATTATTGGTATCTGATAACTCTACATTCTGGAAAACAACTTAGAGGTCATTTCACCTTAAAACGCTAGTGAACAACTTCAGAAAAAACACATTGATTTTTTGTGTAGTTTTGTTTTATGAAATTCAAAATAGAATCAGATTTTAAACCTACTGGTGATCAGCCTCAAGCTATTAAACAATTAGTTGATGGCATAAATTCTGATGAGAAATATCAAACATTATTAGGAGTAACAGGTTCTGGAAAAACATTTTCTGTAGCAAATGTCATTACTGAAGTACAAAGACCTACGCTTGTTTTAGCACATAACAAAACACTTGCAGCTCAATTATACTCAGAGTTTAAGCAGTTTTTTCCTGAGAATGCTGTTGAATATTTTGTGTCCTATTATGACTATTATCAACCTGAAGCATACATTCCTGTTTCTGGAGTTTATATCGAAAAAGATTTATCAATAAACGAAGAGATTGAAAAAATGCGCTTAAGCACAACCTCTTCTCTACTCTCTGGTCGTCGTGATGTAATTGTAGTTGCTTCTGTTTCGTGTTTATATGGTATTGGAAATCCGGTTGAATTTCAAAAAAACGTGATTACATTAAAGCGTGATCAAGTGATTTCAAGAACAAAACTTTTGCATCAATTGGTGCAAAGTTTGTACTCGCGTACAGAAGCAGATTTCCATCATGGTAACTTCAGAATAAAAGGAGATACAGTAGATATTTTTCCGAGTTATGCTGATGACGCCTTTAGAATTCACTTCTTTGGTGATGAGATTGAAGAGATTGAATCTTTTAATATTCAAACAAATCAAGTCATTGAAAAATATGATATTCTAACTATATATCCTGCAAATATGTTTGTCACTTCTCCTGAAGTTTTACAAGGTGCCATTAAAGACATTCAGGATGATTTGGTAAAGCAACATGACTACTTTAAAGAGATTGGCAAACATTTAGAAGCTAAACGCCTTAAAGAACGTACAGAATTTGATTTAGAAATGATTCGCGAATTAGGTTATTGTTCTGGTATTGAAAATTATTCGCGTTATCTGGATGGCAGACAACCTGGAACACGCCCATTTTGCTTATTAGATTATTTTCCCGAAGATTATTTAATGGTGGTTGATGAAAGTCATGTGACCATCTCTCAAGTGCATGCAATGTATGGAGGTGATAGAAGTCGGAAAGAAAATTTAGTAGAATATGGGTTTAGACTTCCAGCAGCAATGGATAACAGACCATTAAAGTTTGAAGAATTTGAAGCACTTCAGAATCAAGTTATATATGTAAGTGCGACACCTGCAGATTATGAATTGCAAAAAACAGATGGGATTTATGTAGAGCAGGTTATTCGTCCAACAGGTTTATTAGATCCAATTATTGAAGTACGTCCGAGTTTAAACCAAATTGATGATTTAATTGAAGAAATTCAGCAACGCGTTGAAAAAGACGAACGAACTTTAGTGACTACGTTAACCAAACGAATGGCTGAAGAACTTACAAAATACCTAAGCAGAATTCAAATACGTGTACGCTATATACATAGTGATGTGGATACTTTAGAGCGTGTAGAAATCATGCAAGATTTACGTAAAGGTATATTTGATGTACTTGTTGGTGTTAACTTACTTCGTGAAGGTTTAGACTTACCTGAAGTCTCATTAGTTGCCATTTTAGATGCAGACAAAGAAGGGTTCTTGCGTTCAGCACGTTCTTTAACGCAAACGGTTGGTAGAGCAGCACGTCACTTAAATGGTAAAGCCATTATGTATGCCGATAAAATAACTAAAAGCATGCAAAAAACCATTGATGAAACGAATTATAGAAGAGCGAAACAGATTGCCTATAATACTGAAAATAATATAACACCAACGGCTTTAAATAAAAGTTTAGATAATGCTTTAACTAAAAATTCTGTTAGCACTTATAGCTACGAGCTAGAAGCTTTACGAGCAGCAGAACCCGAAAGTGAGTATTTAACTAAAAGCGAATTAGAAAAGAAAATTCGTGAAAAAAGAAAGCTTATGGAAGAAGCTGCTAAAGCACTAGATTTTATTGTTGCTGCGAAACTACGAGATGATGTAAAAAGCTATCAAGACAAACTAGAAGCTCTTAAAAGTTAGGAGTTGGAAAATTGCTAATTCAATTCAGCGATACCTTTACAACTTTACTAGTTATACTGAACTTTAAAAATATCGATTAATACATCTGGTGGAACTATTTTATTAGGAAAACTATCCATTAAATATAAAACCTTATTAATAGATTCATGGTTTAATCCCATTCTCAAACCAAAATTGTGTAGTTTAACAATTTCTTGTTGAGTTATTTCTCCATCAATATTCATTAACAGTACCAATCTGTGAAATTGTACAATACGCTCACTATGAGACTTAAGGTGCTTATAATCTATCGGGTGATCTATAAGATAGTCAAAATCTTCACGAGTAATACCAAGCTGTTTGGCAACACCTAATAAAAAGTTATACTCTATATTTTTTAAACTACTGTCACTAATTGCAAAAGCAATCATTTCGGACAAAAGACTGAGTTTCTCGACTCTATTTATCATTATTATTGAGGAGTTAATTAATTAGGTTAAAGTTAGAAATAATCACTCTTTTATAATCGTTGATATATTGTATCTTGTCGAAAAATAAAGCGTCATTCATCGTTTATTTAATTATTTCACAGAATTACAGCTATATAAATCGCTCACTTTCCTATATTTCATAGTGCTTTAGGCGATTTTTCATGTAAAAACCAATAAAATTCTGAAGTGACGCAAAAAGTAGAATTAATTTAAAAATATATAATGACTAATAACGATATATTTAAAAAGCTAAGAGTCGCTCATAAACTTCGTGATGATGATATTGTAAAAATTCTTGCTTTAGTTGATTTTAGAATTAGCAAAAGTGAACTCAATGCTTTTTTTAGACGTGAAGATCATCCGAATTATGTAGAGTGTGGTGATCAGATTTTACGAAATTTTTTAAATGGATTGATTATTCATTTACGTGGACCAATGCCTAAAAAAGGAGAAAAAAAGGCAAACACTAATCCGTCAAAACATAAGGCACAAAAAAAGAGCAACAAATAATGTTGCTCTTTTATATATTTAGTTCATTAGTTTTAAGATAAAACTTGTTGTACTTTATCTGCAGCTTCTTGAAATTCAGTTGCACTCATAACATCTAAACCAGAATTATCAATTAAGTCTTTAGCGATATCTGCGTTGGTTCCTTGTAATCGCACAATAATTGGCACATTTATAGTTCCCATATTTTTATACGCATCAATAACACCTTGTGCTACTCGATCGCAACGAACAATTCCACCAAAAATATTAATAAGTATAGCTTTAACTGCTGGATCTTTTAATATGATTTTAAATGCAGCTTCAACACGTGCAGCATCAGCTGTACCACCAACATCTAAAAAGTTAGCTGGCTCACCTCCTGCTTGTTTAATTAAATCCATAGTCGCCATTGCTAGTCCAGCACCATTCACCATACAACCAACATTTCCGTCAAGGTCAACATAGTTAAGGCCTAGTTTACCTGCTTCAACTTCAATAGGATTTTCTTCACGTAAATCGCGCAATTCTGCTAAATCTTTATGTCTGAATAAAGCGTTATCATCTAGACTTACTTTAGCATCAACAGCCATTATTTTAGAATCACTAGTTTTTAAAACTGGGTTGATTTCAAATAATGAAGAATCCGATTTCACATAAGCTGTATATAATGAAGATACGAATTTAGTCATTTCTTTAAAGGCTAAACCAGACAAGCCTAAGTTAAACGCAACACGTCTAGCTTGAAAAGGCATTAACCCAATAGCTGGATCAATTTCTTCATGAAAAATTAAATGTGGGGTTTCTTCAGCAACTGTTTCTATGTCCATTCCACCTTCAGTAGAATACATAATCATGTTTTTACCAGTTCCTCTATTAAGAAGCACAGACATATAATATTCTTCAGGTTCACTATCGCCAGGATAATATACATCTTCAGCCACTAAAACTTGATGTACACGTTTACCTTCAGCAGATGTTTGAGGTGTCACTAAATCCATTCCAATTATTTGTCCTGCAATCTCTTCTACTTGTTCTAAATTCTTAGCCAGCTTTACGCCACCACCTTTACCTCGTCCACCAGCATGAACTTGTGCCTTAATTACATGCCAACCAGTTCCAGTATCTTCGGTTAATTGTTTTGCTGCAGCTACTGCTTCTTGAGCATTTTGTGCAACAATTCCTCTTTGGATACGTACGCCAAAACTGCTTAGTAATTCTTTTCCTTGATATTCGTGTAAATTCATCTTGTATAAAGTAAAATTTTAGTGTCACAAAAGTAATCAACCTAAAACTTTTAACCAAAGTGCTTTGCTTTTTTTATCTTTATAAAAACGATTTGTTATGAACAAACTACAATGGCACACTTTTGAAAAGAAGATTTATATACACTCATCTTTAGAAAAACTATATAAACTCTGGGCTTCTGAAGAAGGAATTACCTCCTGGTTTTTAGAAAAAGCAGAATTTAAAAATAAAAACGGAAAGGTTAAAGCAGCTAAAGAGATGGTTAATCCTGGAGATCGTTACACTTGGTATTGGCATAACTGGGATGGTAAAGCTGAAGGTGAAATTACCAAAGCAAATGGTAAAGATTTTATTGAATTCTCTTTTGAAGGCTCTATGGTTGCTGTAAAATTTGAAGAACGAAACAACGTAGTTGTAGTGACATTAACTCAATTTGAAATTCCTGAAGATGATGAAAGTAAACTTAAAATTCATTTTGGTTGTAGCAATGGATGGACTTTTTGGCTTACTAATTTAAAAGCTTATGTAGAACATGGTATTTTATTAAATGAAACGGAAATCAACTTAAAAGAAAATGAACTCTCTGGCTATGTCTTTGTAAATATGTGATTTTTAGGCAAAAACAAATGAAAGCAAAAACCAATCGAATTCAATCCATTGACATATTACGAGGTTTAGTGATGATAATCATGGCCTTAGATCATGTTAGAGATTATACTAATTATGGCTATTTATTTCTTGATCCTACAGCTATAGAAACGACAACGCCTTTATTATTTTTTACCAGATGGATTACACATTTTTGTGCTCCAGTTTTTGTTTTTCTAGCTGGAACCTCAGCTTTTTTATATGGTTCTAAGAAAACATCAAAAAAGGATTTAGCAAAATTCTTATTTACTCGTGGGCTTTGGCTTATTTTTATTGAATTGATTGTTGTTAATTTTGCTTGGACTTTCGATTTCAATTTAGGTTTACATATTTTTCAGGTGATTTGGGCTATTGGTGTGTGTATGATTCTATTAGCGGCACTTATTTATCTTCACAAAAAACTATTATTATTTATTGGATTAATTATCGTATTCGGACATAACGCATTAGATAGCATAACCATGCAAGGCAACGATGTTTTATCTGTATTATGGTATTTTATACATCAAGAAAATTTTCTTGTCTTTAATAATGGTGAAAGTTTATTTTTTATTGCTTACCCAATTTTACCCTGGTTAGGAATCATGATTTTAGGGTATTGTTTTGGTCATTTTTACCAAAAAGATTTTAATGCAATCGAACGCAAAAAATGGCTTCTCCTTTTAGGGTTTAGTTCAATCGCATTATTTATAATCTTAAGATATATAAATGTTTATGGTGATTTAACACCTTGGAGTACTCAAAAAAATACAACCTTTACCTTCTTATCATTTCTGAATGTTACGAAATACCCACCTTCTCTAGTTTTTACTTTAATGACTCTAGGTCCTGCGATATTATTCCTTTATTGTATTGAAACTATAGAAAATACGCTTACTAAGATTTTAGTAACTATTGGACGTGTTCCTTTTTTTTATTACATTTTACATTTATTTCTTATTCATATTTTTGGTCTGATAGGCTTAGTACTTTTAGGCGAAAGTTGGAAAGAATTGATTTTAACACCTTCAAGATTTTTAAGTGGATATCTAGCAGATAAAGGCTTTGATTTGTGGGTAACTTATGCTGTCTGGCTTTTAGTAATTATTGTACTCTACCCATTTTGTAAAATGTATATGAAATACAAACTCAATAATAAAGATAAATGGTGGTTGAGTTATTTATAAAGAAACAATTAATCTAAATATAATCTAATTATTATGAAACATTTCATTCTAATCCTTTGCCTGTTTAGCCTACTATTTAAAATACATGCCCAAGACGAAAAAAGTCCCTCACCAATACTCTTTATTTATGATGCTAGTGGCTCCATGTGGGGGAAAATTGGTGATAAAACTAAAAAAGAGATTGCTTCTGAAGTGCTTTTTTCAACAGTCAATGAACTACCCAATCAACAACATGTTGGTTTAATTGCCTATGGACATAGACAAAAAGGCGATTGTAAAGATGTTGAATTTTTAGTTGATATTAACAACCAATCAAAGGCAAATATAAACACAGCTATTAAAGATATTAATCCTTTAGGAAAAACGCCTTTAGCTTATTCTGCAGCACAAGCAATTGCGAAGCTCAAGCAGTCTAAAACGAAAGCCACAATAATATTAATAACCGACGGTATAGAATCCTGTGATGGTAATATTTGTGATGTGGTAGCAAACGCAAAATCTGAAGGCATCGATTTTAAATTACACATTGTTGGGTTTGGTTTAAAGGAAGGCGAAACAGAGCAACTCAAATGTGCTGCTCAAGCTGGAGAAGGCAACTATTATGATGCTTCCGACGCTTCAGGATTAGCTGAAGGGCTTTCTGAAGCGACGTCACAAACCATTGACACAAATCAAGGAAACGTATCCATATACACTACAAAAAATGGCGAACCCGTTGATGCTTGGATTAAAGCAAAAAAAGCAGGTACAAATGACGTTATTGATGGTAGCAGAACTTATAGAGATTCCGCATGGATTTACCTTCCTCCAGGAAAATATGACATCGATATTGTGCCTCTTGAAAATTCTAAAATAAAAGGGACATCTATTACTTTAGATATTAAAAAAGATGAGATTAAGCATGAAACCATTTCCTTCGATGGTGGAAAAATAAACATTATTACCTTAAACAATAATGAAGGTTGGGATTGTACAAGCACTGTTAAATCTCAAGATGGCAAAGCTGTAGGCCATAGCAGAACCTATGGCAGACCACAGGTTGTGGAAGTCAATCCTGGTACTTACGATATAGAAATTGTTGCTTTACGCATGAATGGATTAGAGACTAAATATACTATTGAAGACGTTCTTGTAGAATCTGGAAAAACCATTGATGCCACCCATAATTTTAAAACGGGAATTGCTAAATTAGGGGTTCAAGAAAATGGCAAGTTGGTTGATGTTGTTGTTAACATTTATTCTCTAGATAAAACGATCTTTATAGCTGGAGGTCGAAGCTATACGACTTCTAGTTCTAATCCGAGAGAGTTTATTTTAAACCCCGGAAAATACGCCGTTAAATTAAGAGGCAGAAAACAAGGTACAGACACCATAAAATGGTTTGAAATAACAGTAGTTGAGAAAGAGGCATTTACTAAAATGTTTGAATGGTAATAGCATTAACTTTAAAATTAATCACATGAAAAACATATTTAAACCTTATAGTTTACTCTTACATTTTTTAAGTCTAATTCTCTTCTTTTTTATCGGCATTTTATATGCTGGATTAGTTGATGCTGGGAAGGGACAAATGTTAGCTGGAGGTGCAATCGTTCTCGGTTATGGCGTTATGGGAGCAGGAATTGGTTTTTGTATCTCGATTTTTACGAGTTATAACTTAAATCGAAAAACAATCATAAAACTCAATATTATCTCAAGTTTGCTCATTATTGGATTGTGGGGTTATTTCTACATCAAACATCAAAAAAGACAACAAGATAAGCTAGAGGAACAGCAATTCGAGAATGAGCAACTTCAATCACCTAAACCAACGCAACCTGTTCAAGAAGCAGAACCTATTGAAAATGACAATTCAGATGCATCAGAAAATAGTATTGAAAAACAAATGGCAATGCTGACAAAAAAGGATTATCGATTTCAAGAAAAAGCATTGGGTTTAGGCATGTATGCTCCAAATTTGGACAAACAATCTACCATGTATTTTTATAGTGCTCCAAATTTTGAAAAGTCTATTCAAGAACATACTCCAACAGACAGTATCACTTTTAAGAAATCACAATATGGTGATATTGTAATTCAGACTGCGCCACCATGGTTAGTTCCTAAACATTTAAAATTAGATTATGGCATCCTCTTATTTAAAGCGCAATCAATCACTCAAGATTTTATTGAAGTCACAGTAAACGAAACCAATCAACAAACTGCTTTTGTAAGTAAATATTCTGGACACCTTCAATATTGGCCAGAGTTTTTATTGCATGTGCACAGTGTTGAATTTCCTAATCCTGAACATGAAACCATTTACGTAAAACCTTTAGACCATGCTGGAACTGTTACGACGACTTATAGCTTTATGAAGCCTTTACGAATAAAAAAAGATTGGATGTTTGTTGAGCTACAAGATGACAGTTTCAATTCTGTAGGCAAGGGTTGGATTAAATGGCAAGATACTAATGGCTTATTGGTGCGTTACTCACTTTTAAGTTAAATATCTGTATAAAAGGTTAGTCCATTCTTGTACAAATCGTAAAATGCAAACTCTCGTGTTTGCCATGCTGTTTCCTTAAGTGATGTGTTTTTATGAAAGACTTCTTGTGCCTTATATTCTTCAAATAAATCATCTATATTCTGAGTCACAATACGAAGCATTGCGGCATTGAAACCACTTTCCCATTCTGAAACATCATGCCTTTGTAAGTGAATTTCAACATCATCACGTCGAATTCCTGCGTAAGTTGGATTCTTAGAATCATCTGCAAAAGCGATTGAAAACCCTAATTTATTAACGTAGTACTTTAAAGCTTCGACGACATCTTGAACGGGAAGTATAGGATGTATTTGATGTAAATGTCCTTTGTTCATCATTTTTTTACTGTACCATTAAAATGGCTAATATTTGGATTAATAGGATTTCCAGTCGTACGCCTAAATGAGGCTATTTGTCCAGAGTGCCAAATGGCGTCGGCAATTGGACCATTAATGTTATTCCAAAACGGGATTTCTCGTTCTCCAAAAATAATTTTAAACTGAGAAAGATCTTCACTTACTCTTAAAATATCTGCTGCTCTCTTTAAGTTAATGAGAGTTTGTTTACGTTTAGCTTCTATAGTCAAATGGTCTTCTTCACCTCTACTGTTTGGCTTTTTAAGCGTTGCATTAACAATGATTTTTGACAAATCGTAAATATGGTCTATAGTCTCTCCTGTCGTTCTAACAGAATCATTAGGCTTGAAAGCCAAATCTTTTTCGGTTAAGCCTTCGGAAGCCCAATAAAACCGAAACCCTAAACCATCAATTTGTCGAGCTGCGACTGTGCCAGCAGTATAACTTTCAGAATAGTCTGGAATTTCATAATAAGGAATTTTGTCGCCTTCATTTTGTGAAAATAGTATTGAAGACATAAACATTGTAAAGATGAACAGAGTGACTTTCATTAATACTTAATTTTTTATCTGTGATTGTTCTGGTAATGGATTGGTTCCATACTTATCAAACAAATACACTAAAGCTGTCATGGTAGCTGCTCCTAATTCTAATTCACGTTTATTTACAGCATCAAAAGTGTCATTAGCAGCATGATGATGATCGAAATAGCGTTGTGAATCTGGACGCAATCCTGCTAATACATTACTATCACTTTTTAAAGGACTAACATCTGCGCCACTGCCTCCTTTTTCAAAATAATGTATAAGATAAGGTTTAAATAACGGTTTCCAGCTTAAGACTTGATTAAAATTAGCCTCACTACAGTCGAAGCTAAAGCCACGAGGTGTAAATCCGCCAGCATCACTTTCTAGTGCAAACACATGGTTTTCACCTTTTCGTTTGGCTTCCTCTGCGTATTTAGTTCCGCCTCTTAATCCGTTTTCTTCATTCATAAATAACACGACACGAATACTGCGTTTTGGTTGAATTCCTGATTCTTTAAGCAAGCGCAATACGTCCATGGACTGCACAATACCTGCTCCATCATCATGAGAGCCATCACCTAAATCCCATGAATCTAAATGACCACCAACAACGAAATATTCATTAGGAAATTCGCTTCCTGTAATTTCTCCTATAACATTATGAGATAGCACATCTTTATATTGCGTGCAGCTCTGTTTAAAATAAAACTCTAAATCGCTATCTAGCTTTAATGATGCACTTAACAATTCAGCATCATTTGTGCTTATTGCTGCTGAAGGAATTCGTTTCTCTACAGGTAGATCGTCGTAAGTCATGCTTCCTGTGTGTGGTAAATCATCTAAACGCAAGTTCATGGAGCGCACGATAACACCTACAGCGCCATATTTAGCAGCTTCGACTGCGCCTTGATAACGTTGATTAACACAACCTCCATAAGCATTAAACGTACTTATTAGGTCTGCTTGCATTGGTCGGTTATAGAATACTATTTTTCCTTTTATTTGAGCTTCGCCAAGTTTTTCGAGGTCTTCAAAGTTATGAACCTCTACAACTTTTGCTTTTAAACCCAAAGGATTTGTTGCAACTGAACCACCTAAAGCGCAAATATTAACATTTGTAGTTTGTTTTTTTGAAGACTCGATGTAAGCGTATTCTTTTGTACCTCGAACCCATTTTGGCACCATAACTGGTTGCAGCCAAACTTTATCAAGTCCTAATTTTTCTAGCTCTTCTTTTCCCCATTGTACCGCAAGTTCTGCATTTAAAGATCCAGAAAGTCGTCCGCCAATTTGATTAGACAAATAATCTAACCATTCGTAGCTTTTACCATTTGTTAAGGATTGAGTGTATATTTCTCTAATAGTTTCCTCATCGGTTTGTGAAAAACTAAGCATCGAGCTTAAAGCTAGTGTAAGTAGAAGAATTCTTTTCATCTGAATTATTTATGAAGTTGAAGCTTAAAGATAGTACTTCTTGAAAGTTTCAACAAGTACAAAAAAAACCTTAACACTTTTTTAGTGGTTCTAGCTCGCGTTAACGATTGCAATGGCATCCTTTTCTTTTTGTTGAGACGTTTCGACTGCGCTCAACGAGACAAAAAGAAAAGATATAATGGAAAGCGTGGTTTTTGTTTAGCAAAAAAACGCCCAAAAACTATTCGTTATTAAGTTGTTGTTTATACAATTGAATATTAGCCTTGACCTCATCATCAAGTTCTGGCTCTTTGATATCTGAATATTGTTTTAGTGTATCGAGCATAATTTTCGCCACAATATAACGCGCTGTAGGTTTATCATCTGCAGGAATATTAAACCAAGGCGCATGAGGTTTAGAAGTTCTATTAATCGCATCTTCGTAGCACGCTTGATACTTACCCCAAAGTTTGCGCTCTTTTAAGTCGCCTGGAGAGAATTTCCAGTTCTTTTCTTTTTTGTCTAAACGCCTTAACAATCTGTTTTTTTGTTCGTCTTTAGATAGGTTTAAAAAAAACTTAAAAATAATAGTTCCGTTATCTGCAATGTGTTTTTCAAAATTATTTATTTGTTGGAAACGCGCATCCCAAAAGGCATCGTTTATATCTTCAATACGATTTACTGAAGGAATATTTTCTCCTAAAATATAGCCTGGATGGACTCGAGTTACTAATACATTTTCGTAATGAGTTCTGTTAAACACGCCAAATTTTCCGCGTGCTGGAAGCGCTATATAATGTCTCCAAATATAATCGTGTTTGAGTTCTAATTCGGTTGGGACTTTGAAGCTGTGCACCACAACACCTCTGGCGTTAAAATCTTTAAAAACTTCGCGAATCAAGCTATCTTTTCCAGCGGTATCCATACCTTGAAGACAAACTAATACAGCGTATTTACCATGTGCATAAAGTGTATCTTGGAGTTCTCCGAGTTTACGTCTTACTTTTTTTAGTTCGTCTTTTACTGCATCTTCATCTGCATCTAAGCTATAGTTTGTGGGTTGTTTAGATATATCTATTTTAGAAATGATTTTGAAGTCGGTGATGTCTATAGTTTTCAATTTATAAGTCTTTAGAATTACATTTTTAAAGATATCAATATTTTCTGTATTAGCATTACTAGTATCTATGAGGAATTGTTTTTTTATTCTGAAGAAAGCTATTATTTAGTATGCTTAAAGTCAACTTATGATGAAAACAGTTATAATACAAGGAAGCTCTAGAAGCGATGGTGATACTAGTAAAATTGTAAATTATATCGCAACAAAGAATAATTTTGATGTGATTGATTTAAACACAAAAACTATTGGTCACTACGACTATGAATACAAAAATGCAAATGATGATTTTATTGGCTTAATGACTGAAATCATTGCGAACTACGATACTATTATTTTTGCAACTCCAGTATATTGGTATACGATGAGTGGTATAATGAAAGCGTTTTTTGATAGGATTTCTGATTTAATTAGAATACATAAAGATTTAGGCCGACAATTACGTGGAAAAAATATGGCCATGATAAGTACAAGCAATAGTGATGATTTAGTAAAAGGATTTAATATGCCTTTTGTAGAATCTGCCAGCTATTTAGGTATGAATTATTTAGGCGACGTTCATACTTGGGTTGAAAATGACCGTATTCCTAAACATGTTAAAGCTAAAATTGATAATTTCTTAATCTTCTAACTCTTTAGTAATAAGCTCTGTAAGTTCATTATTAGCTAAAAGCAACTCGCTAAGGCTTTTTATTGTTTTATCTTCAGACGCTTTTTTCCATTCGTGCATGGCTTCCATGACTAAAAAGAGCTTTGGGTAGTTATATTCTGACTTCAGAAATTCAGTAAGATCTGGCTGATTATTAAGCCGTTCAGTAAGTGTTGAACTACCAACTAATAATGAAGCTTGTTCTAAAATAGTATTTTTATTGGAATCATTTGAAAATGAAATTTTCATGATTAGATCTTGCTCTCGTTTTAAATTAGCAATTTTATTACGAATATGAGGCGCTAATAGTTTAATATCTCCTGTATTCTCTAATGTTTCTATCGTACTATAATTAAACTCAATGAGTTTAGATGCAACCTCTAATTGAAAGACGTTTTCTAATACCTGATTTGGATTTATATTAGGGGCTTTAAACGTTTCTTTATACTTGTTATAATCTGAGCGAAAGGAGTCTAGTGTAGCAATTGTTTCTTCTATATATACCTTATCTTTATTTAAATCGTCTAAAAGTTGATGGTAATAGTTTTGTCGTTCTGCATCAAGTTTATTGTTCTCACTTTTTAAATTAAGTTGAAGTGCAATTAAAATTCCAACGACAACAAGTATAATTTCGCCAAAAGCATATAATAAATACTTACTGAATTTATGTTCAGAAAGTAAACCTTGTCTTATTTTACGAAAAAACTTTATCATTTGCTCGCAAATAATTTTACGTCTTTTTCGTTCACTTCTTGATTTCCAAGAATAATTAAACGTTCTACCACATTTCGAAGTTCTCGAATATTACCTGTCCAATCATATTCTTGTAGCAGTTTTATCGCTTTATTAGAAAAATTCTTTTTAGCTGTACCATGCTCATCAGCAATCTTTTGCGTGAAGTATTCTATTAGTAAAGGAATATCATCACGTCTATCGTTTAAAGCAGGCACTTTAATTAAAATTACGGCAAGTCTATGGTATAAATCTTCACGAAATCGACCTTCTTCAATTTCCTTTTTTAAATTTTTATTTGTTGCAGCAACGACACGAACATCGACTTTAATGTCTTTATCGCTACCTACTCTTTGTATTCTATTTTCTTGTAATGCACGTAATACTTTAGCTTGAGCAGATAAACTCATGTCTCCAATTTCGTCTAAAAAAATTGTTCCGCCATTAGCGGCTTCAAATTTACCAGCACGATCTTTATTAGCACTTGTAAAAGCCCCTTTAACATGTCCGAAAAGTTCACTTTCTATGAGTTCGCTAGGAATTGCTGCACAGTTAACCTCTATCATAGCGCCTTTAGAGCGTTCACTTTTTTGGTGCAACCAATGCGCAACTAATTCTTTTCCCGTTCCGTTAGGACCTGTAATTAAAACTCGTGCATCGGTTTGTGCTACTTTTTCGATAATTTCTTTAATATGAGAGATGGCGCTACTTTTACCGATCATTTCATAATTCTTGCTGACTTTCCTTTTGAGCATTTTGTTTTCAACAACAAGCTCTTTTCTATCTAAAGCAATACGTACTGTATTTAACAAACGATTTAAATCTGGCGGTTTAGAGATATAATCAAAAGCCCCTAAACGCATGGTATTTACAGCAGTATCTAAATCACCATGACCAGAAATCATAACCATTGGTATTTCAGGTTTAATTTTTTTAACTGCTTCTAAGACTTCGACACCATCCATTTTTGGCATTTTAATATCACAAAGAACTAAGTCATAATCCTCTTTTTTGATTTTTTCAATACCAACTAAACCATCTTCAGCTTCATCGACCTCGTATTTATCGTTTTCTTCAGTGAGTATTTTAATAAGCACTCTTCTAATTGCAGCTTCGTCTTCTATTACTAATATTTTCGGCATAGTTTAATTAATTATTTCTGAATAATATGAATATCTCTTTGTGGGAATGGTATTGTTATGTTGTGTTCTCTAAATAATTTGTCAATTTCAAAACGCAAGTCGCTTTGAATAAAACGTGTGTTAAAACTATCGTTTAAAGTAAAAACTATTTTAAAGCTTAATGCACTATCTCCAAAATTAGTAAATAGCACTGTGGGAGCAGGATATTTTAATATCTGCTCATGCTTTTCGGCTGCTTGTAAAAGCAATTTTTTTACTAATTGCACATCACTACCATAAGCTACTCCTACCTCAACATTTTCTCTTGTGGTTGTTCCGTTTTGCGTCCAATTATATAAGCTATTTGTTAAGTATAAATGATTAGGTATAACGACAACTTTATTATCTGCTGTAGTGGCTCTAGTTGTGCGTAATTTTATTTCTTCAACACGTCCTACTTTTCCATCTAATTCAATAATATCACCAACATGAACAGATTGGTCTATTAAAATAAAAATTCCAGAAATAATATCTTGAAATAGCGTTTGTAATGCTAAACCAATTCCAATTAACAATGCTGCAGAAGCAGCAAAAATACCAGTCACATTAACACCTACAGCATGAAATGTAATTAAAACAATAATCACATAACTTAGCCAAGTAGCATAAGAGAAAACAGCTTTAAATTTAAGCTTATCTTCTTTTGGCAATTTTCTAGTAATTAATTTTCTAATAAACCTTAACAATAGCGTGGCTATTAGTAAAACAATAAGCAAGATTAAAATGTCTTGAACACTAATCTCAACCTCTTTAGTGATACTAAAAGATTTGGCTAATATGTTTTTAATTTCTTTCATGCTAATATTTAATCCATTTCATTAGTTCTTTATAACTAGGTTTTTTGCCGTACATTAAAATTCCAACTCTATATATTTTTGCTGCAAACCAAACGGTTAATACAAAGGTACCAACTAATAATAAAAACGAAAGGCCTTGTTGCCATAAAGGTACACCAAATGGAATTCGCATTAACATCACGACTGGAGATGTAAATGGAATAAATGAAAATACTGTTGAAACAGTTCCATGAGGATCTTCTACAACAGTAAAGATACCAATATATACTGCTAAAATTAAAGGCATTAAAATAGGCAACATAAACTGTTGTGTATCTGTCTCATTATCTACAGCTGCTCCAATAGCTGCATAAAGTGAACTATATAATAAATAGCCAGCGATAAAAAATAAGATAAATGCAAATATCAAATTCGCTATTGGTAAATTATAAAATGCCGACAATACATTTTGAATTTCGGTGCTTACTTCTGGATTTTCCATAGCTTGTTGCATTACTTCTTGCTGTGGTGTTTGTTGTAAAATATCTATCCCAAGTATAGCAGAAGCTAAAGTCATAAATACACCACCTAGAATCATCCAAATTACAAATTGTGTGATTCCTGCTAAAGAAGTGCCTATAATTTTGCCAAGCATTAATTGCATTGGTTTAACCGAAGAAATTATAACCTCTATAATGCGACTGGTTTTTTCTTCAATTACACTTCGCATAATCATATTACCATAGATAATGATAAACATAAATAACAAATACCCAGCAGCACCACCAAAAATAAGTTTAACCACACTATCAACCTTAGAGGTTTTCTCGCCAATAAAGCTTTCTTGAGCGATATTAACATTTGTCTCAGACGCTTTTAATTTTTCAAGATCAATGCCTTCCTGTTGTAACTTTAAGTTTCTAAACTCTTTTTCTAATTTACTTTCTAAACCTGTCATTAAGGACAATGAAGGTGTTTCTTTAGAATAAAACTTAATGTGTTTTACGGTTTCATCAATAGATTCATATTTTGGAATATGAAGTATTCCGTAGGTTTCAGTTTCTTCAACTATAATTTTAGCATCGTCTATATTTACATTCTCTAAAATACTATAACTCGTATTTTCTGTGTTCTGAAAAATAGACTTAATTAATCCTGTTTCATCTAAGATAGATACAGTTCTCGTTTTATCATTATTTAATTGAGATAAATAAGCTACAATTGCTATAAGTGCTATCATAATGATAGGACTTAGAATGGTCATGATGATGAACGATTTGTTTTTAACTTTAGTTAAATACTCTCTTTTTATAATAAGTGGTAAATGATTCATAATTAGTTATTCTTTACGGCTTGAATAAAAATATCGTTAGCACTTGGAACTAACTCCACAAAATGTGAAACTTCACCCTTGGTTGTTAAATAGCTCAACAAGTCGTTTGGTGTTTCATTTTCTGAAAGTTTTATATTAAGTTTTAAATCATCATCTAAAGATTTAAAATGCGTAAGTGACGTATTAAATTTTTGAGATATAACTTCTGTAAGCGTTCTTTTATCGGAAGCTTTAATTCCAACTTCAAAAGTGTTCGTTTTATATTGTCTTTTGATGTCGGTAAGCTTACCATCTAATATTTTATTTGATTGATGCAAAAGTGCGATATGATCGCATAACTCCTCAACAGACTCCATTCGATGTGTTGAAAAAATAACTGTAGCACCTTCATTTTTAAGCCTTAAAATTTCATCTTTAATTAAATTGGCATTTATAGGATCAAAGCCTGAAAAAGGTTCGTCAAAAATCAACAGCTTAGGTTCGTGTAAAACGGTTACGACAAACTGTATTTTTTGAGCCATTCCTTTAGAAAGTTCCTGTATTTTTTTATTCCACCAATCGCCTATTTCTAAACGCTCAAACCAATATTTTAATCGTTTTTTTGCTTCTGTTTTACTTAATCCTTTTAATTGTGCTAAGTATAATGCTTGCTCTCCTACTTTCATAGACTTATACAAACCACGTTCTTCAGGCAAATAGCCAATATCCTTTATATGGTGTGCTTGCAATGGTTCACCATCTAAAATAACATGTCCTGCATCAGGCATAGTAATTTGATTAATGACACGAATAAGGGTTGTTTTTCCTGCACCGTTTGGTCCAAGCAATCCAAAAATACTTCCTTTAGGGACAGAAATAGAAACATTATTTAGTGCAGTAAAATCTCCGAAATTTTTAGAAACTGCATGTGCTTCTAAGAGGTTATTCATAAAATGCTATTTAATATATATGAATTGTAAAGATAGAAAAATGTTAGAGGAGATAAAGTTCTATTAACTTTAATTTAAATGATTCTGGTATAGCTAAAAAGAAGCAAAATAAATTCAATAAAAAAACAAAACCCACCCTTTGACTATTAAGTTAAAGGATGGGAAAAAATTGCTATGAAAAAGAAAAATTACCACTAAAATAAATTAGTGATAAATCAAATATACTGTTTTTTGCTAAATAAATGTTAAATGAAAGGAAATTGTTGTCTTCTTTCAAAAAAATAAACTTGATTAAAAACAAAACATCTCATTAAACTTAAACATCTTTATGAAAACATGTCTTTAACTTTTTCAAAAAAAGATTTATCTGAACTTTCTGGTTTTGGAGAAAAATGTTCATCTTCACGCATCGATTCAAAAAATTCTTTTTGCTGTTTACTTAGTGTTTTTGGTGTCCATACATTAACATGAACCAATAAATCTCCTTTTCCATAACCATTAATGCTTGGAATTCCTTTTCCGCGTAAGCGTAAAATTTTACCAGACTGAACACCTGCTTCTACTTTTATACGCACTTTTCCTGTTACTGTATCAATTTCTTTAGAGGTTCCTAAGACTGCATCAGAAAGACTTATATACATGTCATAATGCAAATTATCGCCTTCACGTTGTAATGTTGGATGGTTTTCTTCTTCGATGGCAACCAACAAATCACCAGAAATACCATTTCCTGGAGCTCCATTCCCTTTTCCAGATACTTTTAATTGCATACCATCTACAACACCTGCTGGAATTTTTATTGAAACTGTTTCTTCTTTTATGATTAAACCTTGAGCGTCAGCGTCTGCAGGTTTCTTATCGATTGTTTGTCCAGCTCCACCACAGGTAGTACAGGCTGATGCTGTTTGCATTCTACCTAAAATAGTATTGGTAACACGCGTTACTTGACCAGAGCCATTACATGTTGAACAAGTTTTGTATGTTGTGCCTTTGGCTTGTACTTTACGTTTGACTTTTATTTTCTTTTCAACACCATTAGCAATTTCTTCAAGAGTCAATTTAACTCGAATACGCAAATTACTTCCTTTAACACGACGTTGACCACTAAAGCCTCCGCCTCCTCCAAAGCCAGAAAAACCGCCTCCTCCAAAAGCACCTCCAAAAATATCTCCAAACTGGCTAAAGATGTCATCCATATTCATATTTCCACCACCAAAACCTCCAGCACCATCAAAAGCTTGATGACCAAACTGATCGTATCGCGACTTTTTATCAGCATTACTTAAAACTTCATAAGCTTCTGCAGCTTCTTTAAATTTTGCTTCAGCTTCTTTATCATCAGGATTTTTATCTGGATGATACTTTAAAGCCATTTTTCTATAAGCCTTTTTTATTTCAGTCGCTGTAGCACTTTTGCTTATGCCTAATATTTCGTAATAATCTCTTTTTGCCATATTATTGTCCTATTACCACTTTTGGAAAGCGAATCACTTTTTCTCCTAATTTGTATCCTTTTTCTACCACATCAATTACTTTTCCTTTTAAATCCTCGTTAGGCGCAGGAATTTGAGTTATAGCTTCATGATCATCGGCATTAAATAAATCGCCTTGAGCAACTTTAACTACCGAAAGCCCTTTTTGCTCTAGAGTAGAAAGAAGCTTTTGGTATATAAGTAACACGCCTTTACGTAAATCTTCAGCTTCTTTATCATCTTCAATATGACTTAAAGCGCGTTCAAAATCATCAAGAACTGGTAATAATGACACCATGACGTCTTGACTAGCGGTTTTAAACAATTCTATACGCTCTTTAGTCGTTCTTTTTTTGTAGTTCTCAAATTCAGCAAATAGACGTAAAAATTTATCTTTTTCTAATTTGATTTCTTCTTGCAATTTCTCTTCCTCTGAAAGGACCTGTATGTCAACTTCTTGCTGCTCTACAGTCTCTTCTATCACTTCTTCTTTTTTATTTTTTTTGCTCATTTTTGTATCTAGATTTTATAAATACTTTTTACAGATGGCAAAAGTACTGCCATTATTATGAAAATGTCAAAATGTCACTCCTTTTTTTTTATGTTTTTTTTGTCTAAACACATTAACTATTTCTTATTTTTACAACTTAAATACTAAAACAAATAAATTATTATGAAAAAACAAGTTTTAAATATTTTTACTGTTGTTACCTTATGCATTGCAGTTGTTGGTTGTAAAAAAGCAAAAGAAGCAGATACAAGTGAAGCGGAAGCTGCAGCTGTGTCTGAAAGTTCAATGCAAAAATACAATGTTAAGGTGTCTGAATCTGTAATTGCATGGAAAGGATTTAAACCAACTGGAACACATTCTGGATCAATAAATATTGATAATGGTGTTTTCCATATGGAAAATGGTGATTTAAAGAGTGGTACTTTTTTAATTGACATGAACTCTATTGTTTGCGAGGATTTAAATGGTGAAATGAAAGCGAAATTAGAAGCTCATTTAAAAGGTAGTGCTGAAGGAGAAGAAGGTGAATTTTTTAATGTGGCGAAATTTCCAACTGCTGCTTTTGAAGTTACTGGAACTCAACCAGACAAAGACGGCAGAGTACTACTTTCAGGAAATTTAACGCTTAAAGACATTAAAAACAATATTACTTTTCCTGCTCAAATTACAACAGAAGGCGATATGGTTATGATTGATAGTGATGCCTTTACAATTGATAGAACGAAATGGGAAATCAATTATGGCTCAAAGTCTGTTTTTGATAATCTTGGCGACAAGTTTATTAATGATGAAATCGAGCTAAAAATTGCTATTAAAGGTAGAAAAAATTAATACCTAAATAATTTAAATTAGATGAAAAGCCTTACTTATTGAAGTAAGGCTTTTTTTTGCTCTACTAATTTGATTAAAATATTAATTATCAATATATTGAAGCCTTTATAATCATCCTTATAATCTTAAATCATAATTTACAATTGCATTAAAACCTAAAATCTCTGCGCTTAAAAATGAAACCGCTTATTAAGTTTTTATTTTTCTTTATCACGCTTACAACTTGCTATTGTCAAGCGCCTTCAACTTTAAGTTTTACACACTTTGAAACTGATTTCTTTACCTATCAGCCTATTCAAAAAGAAGGTGTTTCAGATGATCATTTTAGTTTTGCAAAATTTGTGATTTCAGAAGTTAAGAACGAATTAAATAATGATGTAAAAAACTATACTGCAATACATTATTGGAATATAATAACAGCCTTAGATAAACTAAAAGTAGATAAATCTATTTTAATTTTTGCGTTTCAAAAAATGTTTGAAAAAGAAGGTAGCTGCAACTATATTTTAAATTTTAAAGGAAAAGCTACTTTTTATGACTCTATTCCTGCGATGTATGATTTTTATTATTCAAATTGCCAAAAGAATAATTAAATATCCTTTTATAAAAAATTTATGGTTTAGTGGCTCGAAGCATCTCTCGTTTTCCTGGAGGTCCTTCTAACCGTTCAACTATAAAGCCAACACTTTGCATTGCTCGTCTCACACTTCCTTTTGCTGAATAGGTCACTAATACACCTTGAGTTTTAAGTGCTTTATACATGATTTCAAAAATAGATTCTACCCACAACTCTGGTTGTACTCTTGCGCCAAAGGCATCAAAATATATGAGATGAAAAGTTTCTTCATAATCTATCTCAGAAAAGTCCTTGTTTACTTTTTTAAGTTGAAAATAATCAGTGACGTGATGGATGTCTTCCCATGGAACATCATGAATTGTATTAAAAATCTGCTTCTTTTTTATAGCGTTTAATTGTTCTGGATAATTAAGTTGATTGATTTCAAGTAAGGAAATTGGATAAGCTTCAACACCATGATATTCTATTTGTAGGTCTAATTTTTCAGCTTCTAATAAAGTCATAAAAGCATTTAATGCTGTGCCTAAACCTATTTCTAGTATCGCAACATTTTTAGTCTTGTTTTCTAAAATATAGTGGTGTAAACCTGCTTTTACAAAAACATGCTGTGCTTCCTGAATTGCGCCGTGTGTGGAATGGTATTGCTCATTCCACTCAGGAATATGAATAGTTGTCGAACCATCATCTGTAACAATTATTTTGCGTTTCAAACTATTGAATTAATAGTTTTTTAATTCTTGGTATTGGACCAGTGCATTCGGTTTGGTGGCAAGATATACAAACTCCAACAGCATTGTTAAATCGGCTTTCAATGCTTATAGAATCATTAGGTTTAAAGACTTCTCTTTCAGCATTAATAAATAGAGTTGAAAAGCTTTTGAATGTTTCATTTCTAGATTTAAACTCTGAAAGCTCTGCGGTATGAATTTTAAGAAAATCTAAAGGAAATTCTTTTGGGATTTCACCTGCAAGAATTTCCTCTTTTATTTTTAAATTATAGTCATACATCTCGTTCATGAGCAATGACATTTCTGAAGGTTCATACATATCATAAACTATCTTACTGTCATCTTTTGTTTGTTCTTCTTTGTTAGAATTACATCCAAATAATGTCATCAATATTATAGTGCAGATTATATGTCTCATTGTTTATTCTTCTAATAGTAAAACACCATCAGCTTCAAAAGAATATGTTTTTTCAGCTTCAGTAATTAAAGCAATTTCTTCAGCAGACTTTCCAGCATCTTCAGCATAATGACGAAGTTCGCTAACAGGGACTTCATTGACATAAGCTTTACCATTAACTATCACTTCTTTTCCAGCAATGTTTTTTGGCATAAAAAAACCATAATCTTTAAACTTTACCATCACTTGTTCTCCATTATCTAAATTTAGTTTCATCCAGCAACCTTTAGCCTGACAAACCTCATCTACTTTTGCGATCATTTTTGAGTCAGCACTATCTCCTACTTTCATAGATTTGTAGTGCTCTGCCATTGATTTACTTTCTATAGCGTTATCTGCACTAATTTCTTTTCCAAAGGATTTATACGTCACTTCTTGCTTTATTTCATCTGTAGTTTCAACAGCTTCTTTTTTTTCGCTTTTACATGCAATTATAGCTATAGAAACTGCAATAAGTAATATTATTTTTTTCATTTTTTAAATATTATTTTTTTCAAATTTTACGGCATAAATATACCACTTTTTTAAAAAAAAATAATCTTTTTTATACCACTAATATTCTCTATTTTTGCAGCCTATTAAATGTAAAATATTATGAGTAGAATATTGACTAACGAAATCGATTTAGAAACTGTAGAAAAGTCAAGAATTAATGATGTAGATTTTGATAATATTGACTTTGGACGTGAGTTTACTGACCATATGTTTTCATGTGATTTTGTAGATGGAGAATGGCAAACACCAAAAATTATGCCTTATCAAGCACTTACTCTAGATCCATCTGCGCGAGTTTTTCATTATGGTCAAGCTGTTTTTGAAGGCATGAAAGCATTTAAAGATGATCAAGATGAAGTGTGGTTATTTAGACCAGAAGATAATTTTAATCGAATTAATATCTCTGCTGCAAGGTTAGCAATTCCTGAATTTCCTAAAGACTATTTTCTAAATGGCCTTAAAACGCTTATTCAATTAGATAAAGCTTGGGTAAAAAAAGGGGATGGAAATGCACTTTATATTAGACCATTTGTTATCGCTACTGAACCTGCAATTTCTGCGGCACCTGCTAATGAGTATAAATTCATGATTATTTGTTCTCCTGTTAAAGCTTATTATAAAGGTAGATTAAGTGTTTTATTTGCTGAAAAATTTAGTCGTTCTGCTGATGGAGGCGTTGGATTTGCCAAAGCTGCTGGTAATTATGCTGCTCAATTTTACCCAACTAATTTAGCTAACAAAAAAGGATTTCAACAAATAATTTGGACAGACGCCAATACTCATGAATATTTAGAGGAAGCTGGTACTATGAATATCTTTTTTAGAATAAATAACACTTTAGTTACTGCGCCAACGAGCGACAGAATTTTAGATGGTATTACTAGGAAGAGTGTTATTCAATTAGCTAAAGACAATAATATAGATGTTGAAATTCGTCGTGTTTCTGTAAAAGAAATTAAAGAAGCTGCCATGGATGGTAGTTTAAAAGAAATTTTTGGAAGTGGAACAGCTGCTGTTATTAGTCCGATTTCTGCTTTTGAACATGCAGGAGATGTTTTTGAAATTCCTGATCTTGAAGATTCATACTCCACTTTTTTCAAAAGAAAATTAATGGATATTCAATATAATAAATCTGATGACCAGCATGGCTGGCGTTACAAAGTTTAAGAATAAAAAAAGAGAAGCTTAAAAGCTTCTCTTTTTTATTTATCTAGTATCATTGATATATTAGGCTTAAAATAATTTGGCCCTTTTAGTACCTTTCCATCTTCTCTATAAATAGGCTGACCATCTTCACCTAATTTACTCATATTACTACGCTGGATTTCATCAAAAACTTCTTCAATTTTATACTGCATGCCATGCTCTATAATTGTACCACAAAGTATATACAACATATCGCCTAATGCATCAGCAACTTCAACAAGGTCATCATCATTTGCTGCTTCTAGGTATTCTTCATTTTCTTCCTTCATTAAATTAAAACGCAACCTATTTTTAGCTTCACCTAAATTAGCTTTTGGCGTTTCTCTGTGACCAATTTTAAAAGCTTCATGAAAGGCTTTTACAGCTTCAATTTTATTTTTCATCTGTTATAAATAATTGTAATTAGAATTCATTAATTTTGTATAAAAATAACAATATGTTTACAAAAGGTCAATGGGTTTTTGGAATTTTATTCGCAATAGCATTTATTCTTGTGCTAGCTTATACCTATAGAAAAGATCTAAAACTTCACAAACGTTATTATAAAGGCAGCATATGGGTTTTAATTGCTTTTATTTCATTCCTGCTTTTTATTATTTCTATTAAATTCTTTTTTAAGTAATCGTTTTAACCACTTTAAATTTACTTTATCAACTTCCCCCTTTTTTATTTATCTTTGGGTAAACTAATACATTCTAAAAAATGAAAACTCTAAAGTATATTATATTTTTATTACTCATATTAATTATTGGTTTTCTAATTTATGTAGCAATACAGCCAAATGATTATGATGTAAAGCGAACTCAACTAATTAATGCACCAGCAAATGTTATTTATAATAATATTAATGACTTAAAACAATGGGAATCATGGGGACCATGGCATGATAATGATTCAACTATAGTTACATCATATTCTGATAACACCACTGGGATTGGAGCAAAAAGTAGTTGGACAAGTAAAGATGGTCCAGGCAACTTAGAACTTGTTAATACAGTTCCAAATAAATCAGTAGATTTAAAATTACAATTTTCAGATTACGAGCCTACAGATATTTACTGGACTTTAGAAGATGCTGAAGGTGGTACAAATGTAACTTGGGGAATGAAAAATGAAAGCAACCCTTTTATGTTTAAACTCTTTGGTGTGTTATCTGGTGGAATGGATAAAATGCTAGGCACAATGCAAGAAGATGGTTTAAAAAACTTATCTGGTGTCGTAACAGAACAAATGAAAAACGCTCCTAAAAAAAGTTATAGACTAGGTGATGTTGTTGAAGTTGAATTGACTGATGGTAAATTTATAGGTTATCTTCAAAAAACATCTACAGATTTAGAACATGAAGAAATGACTGCCCTCTTTATGGAATTCATGCCCAAAGCTGGAATGTATGCCGCAGAAAATAAATTAACTCCTGACGATTTTGTACCAGGTACTTTTTATACCAAATGGGACGAAAAAACTAAAGAAGCAGAATTCTATATCGGATTACTTCTAAAGAAAGAATTAGCGCCAGCTGAAGGCATGACAGCCCTTGATGTTCCTGGTGGAAAAGCAGTTAAAATTGCCAAATATGGTGATTATGGTACTGGAGACTATGAAGCTCATATCGCTATAGGTGAATATATGCAAAGCAAAAAAATAGAAATGAACGGAACTTCAGTTTGGGAATTATATGTTAACGATCCTACAACGGTTAAGCCTGAAGATATCCAAACAGATATTTACTATCCTGTGAAATAGTTAATAATCTTACACTTTAACTAAAACCTTACAATTAAAAACTGTAAGGTTTTTTATTACATTTGTTTAATGAAGAATATATTGCTCGTATTTGTTGGTGGTGGATTTGGTAGTGTCCTTCGCTTTATAATTGGAAAATATCTTAATAGCACAGGAAATGGTATTCCGTATGGTACTTTTCTTGCCAATATTTTAGGGAGCTTACTTATTGGTATTATTCTTGGCTTAGCAGCAAAAAACAACACCTTATCATCAAGTCAAACTTTATTGTTAGCTACAGGATTTTGTGGTGGTTTTACCACCTTCTCCACTTTTGCATATGAAAACCATGTGTTTCTAAAATCTGGTGATTTCACCAGTTTCGCCTTATATTCTATCGCTAGTTTTGTTATTGGGTTTTTAGCTGTTTTCCTTGGAATGCATTTAGTAAAGTAAAATATACGACAAACTACGTATGTTTTTGTCTTTCATAATTATAGAAATTTGAGATTGTAAATCTTAACTTATCATATTATGAAAAAAATTATTTTATTTGTCGCAATTACTTTTACTTATTATTGTCAAGCTCAAAACATTTTAATTGTTGACAATAACACTAATGTAGACACGTCTCCTTCTCATATGTACAATACATTTACTACTGCTATAGCAGCTGCAAATGATGGTGACATTATTTATGTACAACCTTCAATTACTAGTTATGGCAATATTAATATAAGTAAAGAGGTTACGGTTTATGGTAATGGCCATACTCCAGAACTTAACGCTGGAAGAAGTGCAACTTTTGGTAGCATCAATATTTCAGCAAGTAATGTAAAAATTAGTGGAATTCGCAGTACATCTAACATACAGTCTTCTGGAGTAAGATCTAACTTAACTATAGAGAATTCATTTATTAATAATAATATTAATTTAAACACAGGAATCACCAATGCCTCTATTCAAGGTAATGTTATTGGAGTTGGTATAATATTAAATAACACTACAAGTACAAATATTACAATTACGCACAATTTCATTGACACTGTTAACCCTAATGGCTTAGTTGGATTTAATAGTTCTACGATCTTCAACAATAACATTATAACTTTTAATGGTGTAACTACACAATCGTTTTTTAATAATCCAATAGATTTAGTCGCTCAAAACAATATCTTTGTTTTCACTAGTAGTTTTAATGGTACGAATTGGCAATCAAGTGGCACGGTAATTTTTAATAATTGCTTAAGCTACAGCTATTTAGGCACAACTCTAGAACTTTTAAACGGAACGGGTAATTTTGACAATACGAACCCTCAATTTATAAATATTCCTGGAACCAATCCTACTTTTAATGTAGATAACGACTATAACATTGCTTCTGGTTCTTTAGGAACAGATGGTAACGATATTGGACTTTTCAATGGCTCTTATGACTTTGACTTGAGAGGTTACCCAACCCTTTTACCTTATCTGGAAGAAATGACTATTAGTAACAATGTCGTTCAGGCTGGAGCTGATTTAAATGTGAATTTAAAAGCGAATGCTAATAAAACCAACTAAAACTTAAACACAATGAAAACATTATATATATTATTATGTTGCTTTTGTGTTGGTGTTACGTTAGCGCAGTCTGACATTGCTAGCTTAGAATACTTTTTTGATGAAGATCCTGGTATTGGGTTAGCAACAAATATTAATATCGATCCAGATGCAGAAACTATAAATCAAAGTTTTTCTATTTCAACTGCAACGTTAACTGAAGGCACTCACAGGCTTTTTATTAGAGCTATAAATAGTAATGGTGATATCAGTTTATACGAACATAAAACCTTTAGAATTGCTCCAATTACTGAAACAAATACTAGCGATATTGTAGAAGCCGAATATTTCTTCAACCAAGATCCAGGCATTGGTTTAGCAACTGCTTTAGACTTAACTGATGCTGAAACTATTGATGAAACTTTACCTGTTTCTACTTCTGGATTACCCGTTGGAACACATCGCTTATTTGTTCGTGTTAAAAATAGCAATAATGAATGGAGCCTATATGAACATAAAACTTTTAAAGTGAATCCTATTACTGAAACTAATACTAGTGATATTGTAGAAGCTGAATATTTCTTCAACCAAGATCCGGGCATTGGTTTAGCAACTGCTTTAGACTTAGCTGATGCTGAAACTATTAATGAAACTTTACCTGTTTCTACTTCTGGATTACCTGTTGGAACACATCGCTTATTTGTTCGCGTTAAAAATAGCAATAATGAATGGAGCCTATATGAACATAAAACTTTTAAAGTGAATCCTATTACTGAAACTAATACTAGCGATATTGTAGCTGCTGAATATTTTATTGATGTCGATCCTGGTTTAGGAAATGGCATGGCGATATCTATTACTGGCGATATAATTGATGAAGATTTCAGTATTACAACATCAGGAAGCTTAGCACAAGGTGATCATTATTTACATATTAGAGTTTTAAATTCAAACGGAGAATGGTCTCTGTATGAAAGACAACCTTTTGAAGTTGATGGCACCTTAGGGATTAATAGCGTAGATATTTCAGAAATTAGGTGCTTTCCAAATCCTACCTCAGAAAATTTAAATATAACCTTGCCAGATCATATTCAAATTCAAAAATTAAAATTATACGATATTACTGGAAAGCAAGTAATTGAAATAGACAAACATGTTGAATCTCTTGCAATGTCTAGCCTTAAAAATGGTATTTATCTTCTTATTTTAGATACTAATAAAGGGCAATTATCTAAACGCATCATCAAAAATTAAAAACCTCTAAAACAAATAACAACAAGCACCTCGTTTCGTACTAGGTGCTTTTATTTTTTAAAAGCCTTGACGCCTGCCTCAATGTTTTGATCTATATAATTTTCTCTTGGAACAATCGGACAAGAATATTTTTCATTATAAGCACAATAAGGATTATATGCTTTATTAAAATCAATAATAAGCTCCTTCCCTTCTGGAATTCGACTTTCAACATAACGCCCTCCTCCATAAGTCATATCGCCATTAGTATCATCTAAAAAAGGTAAAAACAAATAGTCTTCAAAGCCTGGCTTAGCTAATAACTCAATGTTTTGATATATATTTAGCTGATGTGTTTTTCCTTTTAATTGAAACTCTACAACACCATATTTAACGTAGTCAGGTAATCGACCTGTAGTTGTTTTCATTTTAAATGGCTTCTCTTCTGGTGTTCTTTTAAAAGCGGCTTTTATCACATAAATAGAATCAAACTTAAAAAAATCTAGTGTCTTAAAACCTTTTCTGTCTTTATCTTTTAATGGCGATTTAGATGCGTCTTTAAAATCGGCATTCATTTTACGTTGCCAATCTGTTTCTCCTAAAAGTGGTTGCTTGTCTTGAGCACAACTTAAAGTGGTTACAAACACTAAAAAGTAAAGTATAATCTTCATTTTAAATATTTTTTGGATTTAAAAGTACAATATCTAAATATTTTAATTAGTTTTGAATGAGATTAAAAATAAAAAATCATGACTAATTGGGTCGTAAAATATATCAAAAGACAAACCACTTCTTATAGAAGTCGGACTTCTTATATATTGTGCTGATGCTATGATTAATTTATACAATATTAAAAAGTCCGACTTCTCAGTCGGACTTTTTATTTTTAGTCAATAATTGACACAAATAAATAAGCTTATGTAAAAAATTAACCAACAACTAATGAAAACGCTATTTAAAAATTACTTAAACACATTTAACGGACTCTCTAAAGAGGTATGGTGGCTTGCACTAATTACACTTATAAATAGAGCAGGCACTATGGTCATTCCGTTTTTGTCATTATACCTTACAGAAGATTTAGAATTCACACTTAAAGATGTTGGATGGATTATGACAGCTTTCGGACTAGGCTCTGTTGCTGGTTCTTGGCTAGGTGGAAAATTAACCGATAAAATTGGCTACTATAAAGTTATGGTCCGAAGCCTACTTTCAACTGGTGTGTTATTTATTGCTTTGCAGTTTTTAAATACATTTGCTTCTTTATGTGTTGGTATTTTTTTAGTCATGCTCGTTGCCGACATGTTTCGTCCTGCCATGTTCGTGGCTTTAAGTGCTTATAGTAAACCTGAAAATAAAACACGTAGCGTAACGCTTATTCGTCTAGCCATTAATCTTGGTTTTTCTGCTGGACCTGCTGTTGGTGGACTTATAATAACGACAATGAGTTATGGCGGTTTGTTTTGGGTAGATGGTATTACTTGCATTCTAGCAACTGTTGTACTATTTCTAGTTTTAAACCCTAAAAAAGCTAAAATACAAGATGATATTATTGTGAAAAATCCTGATTCGGCGTACAATGATAAAGCGTTTTTTATTTTTCTTATTGCCATGTTTTTGTTTGGGTTTATTTTCTTACAATATTTCTCAACGATGCCAATCTATTACAGAGAAGCACATGTTTTAAGTGAATTACAAATAGGCTTACTTTTAGGCGCGAACGGTTTTTTTATTTTTTTATTAGAAATGCCACTCATAAAATGGTTAGAAAATTCAAAACACTCTAAGTCTAGTCTTATGTTTTTTGGTGCAGTTTTAACAGCTTTAAGTTTTATTGTATTAAACATAAGTACATGGTCAGGTGTATTAATTGTTGGTATGTTTTTAATGACAGTTGGTGAGATGATTGCATTTCCCTTTTCGAATGCCTTTGCGATGGAACGTGCAAAAAAAGGAAATCAAGGCGAATACATGGCTTTATACTCTATTGCATTTTCTATTGCTCATATCTTTGGACATAATGCTGGAATGCGATTAGTTGATGGCTTTGGATTTGATAACACATGGCTTATTATGACTGGATTAGGAGGTGTTTGTGCATTTTTACTTTTCTTACTAAATATTTATGTCAAAAAAAATCCGATTAAAAAATGAATTTAAATCAAGTCACTATTCCTTCAATACATGTTGAAAAAGCTACCGCCTTTTATCAAACTTTAGGCTTGCAACTCATCGTTGATGCGTTACCTAGATATGTTCGTTTTAAATGTCCAAACGGAGACAGCACTTTCTCTATTCATAAAGTAGATTCATTACCAAATGGTCAAGGTATTAGCCTCTATTTTGAAGAAGAGCATATTGACGAATATGTAAACTCACTTAAACAAAAAGGCATTATATTTTCTAGTGATCCAGAAGATAAATCTTGGCTTTGGCGCGAAGCACATTTATACGATTTAGATGGAAATCATATTATTTTATATAAAGCTGGTAACAATCGGAAAAATCCGCCTTGGCGAATACACTAGTTTTTCAATAAAGGTTTTATTGCATTATTCTTAACCACATGCGACAAAACAATTTGTGTTTTACTTTCACCATAAACAATAAGCTGGTCTATAAATGTTTCTAAATGCTTTTGATTTTTTAAAACCACTTCCATAACAATATTTTCATTCCCAGTAATGCGATAACAATTTACAACTTCATCAAAGGTCTTTACTTTTTCTAAAAAAGGTTTTAATTTTCCCATAAAAGCATGCAAAGTAATTAGTGCTTTAAGTTGATAACCAACTTCAAAAGGAGAGATTAATGTGATATGATTTTGTATAATTCCTAAGTCTTCCATCTTCTTTATACGCTCAGAAACTGCAGGTGAAGTAATACCAACTTGCCTTCCAATTTCGGCATTAGATTGTCTTGCATTTTCTTGCAAACACTTTAGAATCTTCCAATTAAGACGATCTATACTCATATTTAAAGTATTTCGTTATAAATAATTTAATTATTAAAGTAAATATACGATTTTACTTTAATATCAAAAGCAAAAAGTACAATCTTGTGACTATTTTTGAGGGAAATCGAAAAATTAAAATGCTACGTCATATACCAACACATCTTTCAGAACTGCCTATATATAAGCAGGCTATGCAAATATTTATTTTGTCTAGAAGTATCTCTACATACTTAAATCAAGATTTAGCGTATTTGCACGATGATGGTAGTGAAGATTCAAACATTTATTTTTCAGGCGATATTGTTCAACAATCTGTGTCTTTAGCTCCAGAAATCATTAATGCTGAATTAGAACGTGCTACAGATAAAAAACACATTCATATTGCTTCTGTTAGGCAGTTAACTAATCGTTTGTATAAAAATTGTAAACGTTTAGAAAAAAGTAATAGTAACGGAAAAGATTATATTCCTATTTTACAAAAAGAACTTCGAACTTTTAGAAAGCTGCAAAACAGCTGGATGCTTACTTTATAATTATTTCACCTCAACTTTATGCGCATTAAACATAAACGATTCTTGTAAACGTTCATATTTTTTATGCATTTCTTCTGCTAAGATTACATATTGACATTTTTGTAAGCTTTCTGTAACCCGTAACACATCATTATGAAAGTTATTACGAACCAAAAATTCTGCATCATCTAAGGCAAAGAGTTGTAACTGACCAAGATGTAAGCTGTTCATGAAGTAAAGTTTATTGAGACGATTTGGTGTAGCAATCAATATATCTACACCATAATAAACTTCTTCACGCTGTTTGTCTAAAGGATATTCTTCATAAGCACAATACAATCTTAAATCTGTGCGTTTGGTAAATTTTTCAAATTCTTCTTTTAAGTCTAAAGTGGCTTGTTTGTCTTTAACTAAAATCAAAGCTCGAGGCGAATCTTCAAAAGCTTCTGCCTTCAATTTATGAATAATCGCCATAATTAAAGCTGTTGTTTTTCCTGAGCCTTTTGGAGCGATTCCATAAACATTAGCACCACCTTTTAGTTTAGGCAGAATCTCTTTTTGAAAAGCCAAAGGTGATTCAAACCCTTGATTTTCTATAGCTTCTTTTAATATTGGATTTAGTTTTTTAAAGGACATGCAGTCATTTTACTCCACAAAGATACTATTAAGAACACACTTTACAGTCAGCTTTATCTTGTATTTCTCCAACTAAATAACCTTGGTCATTCTTAACAAAACCACAACAGTCCATAAAACCTTGTGCAATTTGTTTTCTTGCACGTTGTATTTGCGACTTTACTGTAGGAAGTGGAAGCTTTAATTGTTCTGCAACTTCTTGCTGTTTTAAGCCTTTTATATCAGATAAAAATATTGGATCCCTGTACTTTTTTGGTAATTTTTTTAATATGCCTCGCAAACAATCTTTTTCAGTATGTGTGTGTATTTCTGGAAACGTTACTGGTTCATAATCAGTAATTTCAAAAGTAGGGTTTGTCTTTCTAAAATAATCTAGAAGTGTATACCTAGCTACAGAAAACATCCAAGATTTAAGCTTAGCACTATCTTTTAAGGTATGTAATTTAATATGAATTTTAATAAAGGTGTCTTGCACAATATCATCTGCAACAGCCTTATCCTTTACCTTGCTATAAACAAATCGCTTTATGTCTTCTGAATAATTTGTCCAAACGTCTTGAGTCGTCATTGGTTTAAAATATTAAATTCAGTTCGAGTAAATTTATACTCACTCGAACTGAAATACTTTAACAGTTACAATTTGAACATGAACAATTTTCACAAGTACAATTAGCACATTGTCCGTTTTTACATGATTCGCAATTGCAAGTACATTCATTTATATTTTTCATAATATCTGTTTTTAAGTTCACTTAATAGACGTCAACTTTTGAAAAAAGATGCATGTATTAAAAAACTTTTTACATATTACGTCTATACTGTCCACCAACTTCAAATAAAGCTGAAGTAATTTCACCTAAAGAACACACTTTACAAACGTCCATTAAAGCTTCAAATATATTTTCATTATGTATGGCTTTAATCTGAAGGTCTTTGAGTAAAGCTTTCGTATCGTTGGCTTGATGTAAGTGCTCTAAGGTTTTAATTTGGAATTGTTTTTCTTCCTCTGTTGCACGAATAACTTCTTTTGGGATTACTGTTGGAGAGCCTTTAGAACTTAAAAATGTGTTTACACCAATAATTGGAAACTCACCATTATGCTTTAAGGTTTCATAATACAAGCTTTCTTCTTGTATTTTACTACGCTGATACATGGTTTCCATAGCACCTAATACGCCACCTCTTTCTGTAATACGATCAAACTCTAAAAGGACAGCTTCTTCAACTAAATCGGTTAACTCTTCAATAATAAAAGACCCTTGAATTGGATTTTCATTTTTAGCTAGACCTAATTCCTTATTAATAATTAACTGAATTGCCATGGCACGTCTTACCGATTCTTCAGTTGGTGTGGTAATGGCTTCATCATAGGCATTAGTATGTAGTGAGTTGCAATTGTCATAAATTGCATATAAGGCTTGAAGTGTAGTACGAATATCATTAAAGTCAATTTCTTGCGCATGCAAACTACGACCAGATGTTTGAATGTGATATTTCAGCATTTGTGCTCTTGCATTTGCGCCGTATTTATGCTTCATGGCTTTCGCCCAAATCTTACGCGCTACACGACCAATAACAGCATATTCTGGATCGATGCCGTTAGAGAAAAAGAAGGATAAGTTAGGACCAAATTTATTGATGTCCATACCTCGACTTAAGTAATACTCAACATAAGTAAAACCATTAGATAAGGTGAGAGCTAATTGTGTAATAGGATTTGCTCCAGCTTCAGCAATATGGTATCCAGAAATAGATACCGAATAGAAATTACGCACATTATTTTCAATGAAATATTCTTGTACATCTCCCATAAGTCGCAAAGCGAATTCGGTAGAAAAAATACAAGTGTTTTGCGCCTGATCTTCTTTTAAAATATCGGCTTGAACCGTTCCTCTAACTTGCGCTATCGTTTTGGTTTTAATATCTAAATACACATCAGCAGGTAATACTTGATCTCCTGTAACACCTAATAACATTAAGCCTAAACCATCATTACCTTCAGGTAAATCGCCATTATATTTTGGTCGCTTTTGTCCTTTATAGAGTTTAGCAATTTTAGCTTCAACATCTTTTTCTAAACCATTTTCTTTGATATAAATTTCGCATTGTTGGTCTATGGCTGCATTCATAAAAAAGCCTAATAACATAGGAGCAGGTCCATTAATAGTCATACTCACCGAAGTCATTACATCAGCTAAATTGAAACCTGAATAAAGTTTTTTTGCATCATCTAAACAACAAATAGACACACCAGCGTTTCCGATTTTCCCATAAATATCTGGACGATGATCTGGATCGTTTCCATATAAGGTGACACTATCGAAAGCAGTTGACAAACGCTTAGCAGGTAATCCCATACTTACATAATGAAAACGTCTATTGGTACGTTCTGGACCACCTTCACCAGCAAACATACGTGCTGGATCTTCGCCAGTTCTTTTAAAAGGATATAATCCTGAAGTATAAGGAAACTCGCCAGGTACATTTTCTTGTAAACACCATTTTAAAATATCGCCCCAAGCTTGATACTTAGGTAAAGCCACTTTAGGGATTTGCAGATGAGATAAAGACGCTGTATGTGTTTCTATTTTAATTTCCTTATCACGAACTTTAAAAGTGTAAATAGGGTTTTTGTATTTATTTACTTTTTCATTCCAACCAGTAATCATTTCCCAATTATAAGGATCAAGATTTAGTTTTACACGATCGAATTCACCAATTAAAAGCTTAACAAAATCTTTGTTTTCGACTGTGCTCGAACTGACAGACTTACTATCAATTCCTGCTTTATCTAATTCTGGAGTATTTCCAATAACAGATTCTATGGTTTTGTATATTCCATATAGTTTTTGAGCAACTTCAACTTGCTGATTTGCTTTTTTATCATAGGCACGATTACTTTCAGCAATTTCAGATAGATAACGTGTTCTTGAAGGTGGAATCACAAAAATCTTCTCGCTCATTTCTTCCGAAATATGAAAAGACGATTTTAAATCTGAATCTGCTTTTTCTACCAATTTATCCATGATTGCTTTGTAGAGCGTATTCATACCTGGATCATTAAATTGCGACGCAATCGTTCCAAAAACGGGTAGTTGATCTTGAGGTGTATCCCAGAGATTATTATTACGCATGTACTGTTTTTTCACATCACGCAATGCATCTAAAGATCCACGTTTATCAAATTTATTTATAGCTACTAAATCTGCAAAATCAAGCATGTCGATTTTTTCTAATTGGGTCGCAGCACCAAATTCTGGAGTCATGACGTACAATGACACATCTGAATGCTCAATGATTTCCGTATCAGACTGTCCAATTCCTGAGGTTTCTAAAATAATTAAGTCATATTCGGCAGCTTTTAAAACCTCAACGGCTTCATTCACATATTTTGATAAAGCTAAATTAGACTGACGAGTTGCAAGGCTTCTCATGTATACACGAGGAGAATTGATGGCATTCATTCTAATTCTATCACCAAGTAAAGCGCCTCCTGTCTTACGTTTAGAAGGATCTACAGAGACGAGTCCAACTGTTTTTTCTGGAAAGTCAATTAAAAAACGACGAACCAATTCATCGACTAAAGAAGATTTTCCTGCACCACCAGTTCCTGTAATTCCAAGAACAGGAGTTTTAGAGGTTTTATTTTTAGCATGTATTTGATCTAAAGCGACTTTAGCAACATCTGGAAAATTTTCAGCAGAAGAAATCACGCGAGCAATAGCCTTAGGGTTTTTCTTTGGAAGCTGATCAATTTCTCCGTTAAGTTGATCTCCAATAGCAAAATCGGATTGTTCAACCAAATCGTTAATCATGCCTTGTAAGCCCATTTCACGACCATCATCTGGCGAATAAATACGTGAAATACCATAATCCATTAACTCTTTAATTTCTGATGGTAAAATAACACCACCACCACCACCAAAAATCTTGATGTGTTCTGCACCACGCTCTTTAAGCAAGTCGTACATATACTTAAAATACTCATTATGTCCACCTTGATACGAAGTTAAACAAATGGCATTTGCATCTTCTTGAATGGCTGTATTCACGACTTCCTCTACACTTCTATCATGACCTAAATGAATCACTTCGACTCCTGTCGCTTGAATAATACGACGCATAATATTTATTGAAGCATCATGACCATCAAATAATGATGCAGCGGTTACTATACGTACTTTATGTTTTGGTTTATATGGTGCTATTTGTTGCATTGATAATGAAAGTTAATTTTTGTGCTACAAATTTACGGAATATTAAAAATATAGCTGCTAATTTTAAAAATAGTTTAGCATTGCGTTAACGATTGAAATGGCATCCTTTTTGTTTACAAAAAGATATAATGGAAAGCGTGGTTTTTAGAATAAAAAAACGCCATAAATATTTGTACATTTACGCCTTAAAATTTTTAATGATGAAACGACTAGTAACATTCCTTTTAGTATTAAACTTATCTGCATGTGCAGAATTACAAGAAGTAGTTAATCAATTACCACAAGACGTTGGTATTTCTCAAGCAGAAATGGGATCTGCTCTTAGACAAGCTTTAGATTTGGGTATAGATAAACAAGTTAGTAAGCTTACCCAAAAGGATGGTTTTTTCAAAAATGAATTGGTTAAAATCATGTTACCAGACGAATTAACAAAGGTAGACAAAGCCTTACGCGATATAGGCTTAGGTAGTTTAGCAGATGAAGGTTTAAAAGTGTTAAATCGCGCTGCTGAAGACGCTGTGAGCGAGGCTACGCCTATTTTTATTGATGCCGTTAAAGGCATTACATTTAATGATGCAAAAAATATACTTCTTGGTCAGGATGATGCTGCAACACAATATTTAACTGGTAGAACCCAAACGGCTTTATATGATAAATTTAATCCTGTGATAAAAAATTCTTTTAGTAAAGTTGGCGCTGATGACATTTGGGCAAACTTAATAAGTAAATACAACAGTATTCCTTTTACAAGTGATGTTAATCCTGATTTAACCGATTATGTTACAGGAGAAGCATTAAAAGGGGTTTATAAGATGATTGCTGTAGAGGAAAAAGAAATTCGCAACAAGGTCAGTTCTAGAACTACTGATTTATTACGTAAAGTTTTTGCGCTTCAGGATTAGTTTAGTGTTTTTTTATACAAGCCATCAAAAGCAACGGAAACCTCTTTATTATTAGTCACAGTTTCCCAAAGTTGACGAACAGAACCATCGTCATTTAATGTCCAAGTAACCCGTTGAAAGACTACCTTTTTACCTTCTTTACTTGTTTCTGGATCTGACTGTAAAATCATTTGATTTCCTTTTCGGTTGCCTTTTAGGTGAAGACTTTGTCCTTGGTTGTCGATCCATATTTGTTCCCATTGTTTTGTTTTATAGTTATAAAAATTATTACTCGTTCCTGTGTAGTTTCCTTTTGCGCTGGTCCAATTTTCACGAAGGATGCACCTATTTTGAATTTTATCAATCACATTTTTTCCAGCAGCACTGCCATCTGGATTAGTGACTGTCCATGTACCAATCCAAAAATCAAATTCAGCATGTTTTTCTGTACAGCAGTTACAAGGTTTTTCTTGAGCGTTTAATTGCAGGCTAAAAACTAAAGTCGCTAGTAATAATATCTTTTTCATTTTTACGTGGTTTTGTTACCTAAAAATATAAAAACAGATTTAACCAAATGCTAATATTAACATAACCTTATCATCGCAAGACATCACTTATATTTGAGCATTCAAAATGCCATCATATTTTTGAGTTAGTTAGTTTAATAGAAACCGGTTTAATTTAAAATCGGTTTTTATTTTTTTACACTTCTTTTGATTTTTAAATAATTAATGTATATTTATTTAGTCTAATTCCCTCATTCACTAATGAATAGAAATGATTCAATAAAACAGCATCAAAATAAGCTTCGTAAAAAATATAAGAAGCTTATAGAACAGGCTTATAATTTCAGACAAACTGATCATGCATTAAGTGATATTTCAGAATACAGAGCTATTAAACTTTTAGACAAGTTAAATAAACTTAAATACCTTTCTGGAGAACATTCTCAGCATACCGTTTAATTTTTTATCAATTTTTTAACCTTCTGGTGACATCCATAAGTAAGAAATGGTCGTATTTTATATATAAAGAATACACTATGACTATGAGTGCACAATTTTGTAAAGTTGGAAGACGATTTCCCAACCTAAAGAACGCTTTAAAATTAAAAGCTATTGAAGATCAAACGGTAAAGTTTATTGAAGTCATTAATAAGCCAAAGACGACTAAAGATTTTGATGTAGCGTCTTAAAATAGGCAAATGCTTTTATAAGCCGAGAACCATACCAAGAAAACATTTCGCCATCAACTAATAGAATGTTGGCATTTGTATATCTTGTTTGTAATTCTTCAATATGCTCTTTTTTAAAAGGGTAAGGTTCGCTAGAAAGTAAGACAACATCGGCATCTTCCAGCCCTTTTTCATCTATTTCTGGGTAACGTCCTAAATGCGCATAAACATTATCAAAATTATTAAGCCTTAATAGATAATTAATAAAGGTATTTTGGCCAGCAACCATCCATGGGTTTTTCCAAATATAATAGGCCACTTTTAAAGGATGTTTATTTTTTATAAATAGATTAAAATCGTTTACATTATTCTGAATGGTTTCAGAAATTTTTAGAGCTTTTTTAGGCGTGTTAAAAATTTCTCCATATTGCTGAATCATATCTATACAATCTTGAATCGTCATTATATCTGAAACATGCACTACAGCAATTTGCTCACATGCTTTAACTATGGCTTCAGTATTTTCTTCTTTATTACATAAAATAATATCAGGTTGTAAGGCTTTTATTTTATCTAATTTGATTTGCTTAGTACCACCAACGATTGTTTTCGATTTTAATAAATGCTTTGGGTGAATACAGAATTTTGTGATTCCAACTATTGTCGTTTCTAGCCCTAAATCGAAGAGCAATTCGGTTTGTGAAGGCACTAAGGAAACAATACGTTTAGGTGTTTCTTTGATGGAAATTATTCTATTTAATTGATCAATTATCTTCATCGTGGATTTCGCATCGAAGTGAGGAATGGCAATTAATTGTTCAAAATCACCTCCATTTGTTGTTGTAAATCTTTGGCTTTACCAGCTGAAGCTTCAGCAAAATTTTCTTGATTTGAAGCGTAAATAATTCCGCGAGAGGAATTAACAAGCAGTCCAACATGTTTGTTCATACCATATTTACAAACCTCTTGCAGATTCCCTCCTTGCGCTCCAACTCCTGGAACTAATAAAAAAGAATCTGGAATGATTTTTCTAATTTCAGCGAAATATTCCGCTTTAGTTGCACCAACAACATACATTAAGTTTTCGGCATTTTTCCACCTCTTAGAAGTTTCTAAAACTTGCTTATACAATTCTTTACCTTCTACTTTTTTGGTTTGAAAATCGAAAGCACCTTCATTAGACGTTAAGGCTAACATAATAGTGTGTTTATCTTTAAACGCAAGAAAAGGTTCGACAGAATCTTTTCCCATATATGGAGCAACAGTCACGCTATCAAAAGCCAAATCTTTAAAAAAAGCTTTAGCATACATAGAGCTTGTGTTTCCTATATCTCCACGTTTGGCATCAGCAATAGTAAAAATTTCAGGATATGTTTCGTTTAGATAATTAATGGTTTTTTCTAAAGCTTTCCAACCTTTTAAACCGTAAGCTTCATAAAAAGCTGTATTAGGTTTATAAGCCACACATAAGTGATGCGTGGCATCAATAATTGCTTTATTAAATGCGAAGATTGGATCTTCTTCAGTCAAAAGATGCTGAGGCATTTTATGAATATCGACATCTAATCCTATGCATAGAAAGGATTTCTTTTTTTGAATTTGCGTTACTAATTGTTCAGTTGTCATCAACACTACTTTATTCTTCTGTATTACGCCACAGAATCTGTTTTCAATATTAGTGGATTCCGTATCACGCACGGAATGACAAATTAAAATAACTTGTCAATAAAAAAAGCCTCGACATGAGGCTTAACATTAAATATGTTCGTCGCTGGCTTTTAATTTTTCTGTATTTTCAGCCAGTTGTAATTCGTCTATAATTTTTTGAATATCTCCATTTACGATATTACTTAAATCGTAAAGTGTTAAGCCAATTCTGTGGTCTGTTACACGCCCTTGAGGATAATTATACGTTCTAATTTTTGCACTTCTATCTCCAGAGCTTACCATAGAGCCACGTTTTTCTGCATCAGCTTCATTCTTTTTTGCCAATTCCATATCATATAAACGAGAACGTAACACTTTAAATGCTTTTTCTTTGTTTTTATGCTGTGATTTTTGGTCTTGACATTGAGCCACTAAGCCTGTTGGTTCATGCGTTAATCTTACAGCGGAATACGTTGTATTAACAGATTGTCCACCAGGTCCAGAAGAACAAAAGAAATCAATTCTTACATCTTTCGGGTTTATTTCAATATCAAACTCTTCGGCTTCTGGAAACACCATACATGTTGCAGCACTAGTATGAACACGTCCTTGGGTTTCAGTTTGAGGCACACGTTGTACACGATGTACACCAGCTTCAAATTTTAATGTTCCGTAGACCTCTTCACCAGAAACTTCGAATTGAATTTCTTTAAAACCACCATTGGTACCTTCGCTATAATCTACTACATCAACCTTCCAGCCTTTACTTTCACAATATTTAGTGTACATTCTAAATAAGTCACCTGCAAAAATACTTGCTTCATCTCCTCCAGTTCCAGCTCTAAGCTCTACTACTGCATTTTTAGAATCTTCAGGATCTTTTGGAATTAACAAGAAACGTATTTCGTCTTCCAATTTTGGAATACCTTCTTTAGCTTCATCGTATTGCATTTTAGCCATTTCAACCATTTCGGCATCGCTACCATCTGCAATAATTTCTTCAGCTTCGGCTAAATTATTGGTAAACTCAATATATTGTTCACGCTTATCCATTAATAAGCGTAAATCTTTGTATTCTTTATTTAATTCTACATAACGTTTTTGATCTGTAATAATATCTGGTTGAATGATTAAATCGCTAACCTCATCAAAACGTTGCTTTACTATTTGCAGTTTTTCTAACATGTATCTTCTAAAAATTGTGTTTCAAAAATACGATAATTTATGGATTTTCTATAGCTGAAGACTTATCAATATTGTTTAAAAAATAATTATAAAAAAATTGCGTTCTAATAGTACTCATGAATCTGCTCAAATCCATATTGGCGTATTATAGGCCACTGTTTTTGTGGTCTTTTACTATAAATCTTGTTATATTAATAATGAGCCAAAGTTTTGTGCTTACGCTTTTAACAAAGTTATTTTTGGTGATTTTATTTTGGTTATTACTGAAAGATTTTGGTGTGCGAAGAAAGATTGGCTTCTATAAAATGGTAGGTGTTTCAAATTTTAAGCTATTGGGCATTATATATTTAATTGACTGCTCGGTAATGCTTACTTTTTTATTTTTAATAAAGGGGTTTATTTAAACATTAAAAGTCTACGACAACACCAATACCTAGAATTTGTTTCCATTGTACTTTTGCACCTTCTTCTACAAATTCTTCTTCTTCATTCTCGTCATTAATAGCGACTAGATTTTTTACATCATTATCATATTTTAAATGCGAACCCAAATTAGCTCTAATGTAATTATTTACTTTAAAATCTAAATTAACCTGCCAGTCAACATCTATGTTTCCAAAATCATTAAGATAATCTGTATAAAAATTCACAGAATGTTTCATGTAAATATTCTTAGCTATTTCTGCTTCAAAAGCATTTGTAAATAGTATTCCGAATTCGTTTCTTACTCGCTCACCTTCTTCAATAACATTTTCTTGTTCATCCAATTCGGCAGGTTTTACACCAAATGCTCCTGTATTTGCTAACTCTTGATCTAAAACAAAAGTCGATTTCGTCGTTGCTGGCGAAAAATAAACAGATAGTTTTTCAATGTTTTTACCATATTCAATACCTACTCCGTAAAACAAATAGCCTGGTGCCATAAATTTTGATATGGCATTGGAGGTGTTTGGATAAGTGTAACCGTTAGAGAATTGAGTTTTAAAATTAAATCTTGAAGTAAAAAACCAATTGGTTAAACTATCTTTTCTGTAACCAATATTAGAGTTAATTTCTATTAAATCTTCTGTTTTTCTTAGCTCTTGACTTTGTTGTTTATTAATACCATACCTAATATTAATATTGTTATTCCAAAAAAAATGCTTGAATTTATAATTTGCCTGACTCACTAAACCTAATAAGGCTGAAATAGAATTACTACCACCAGAGTTCCAATTTACAAAAGCAACTTCACTGACATCTAAAGTTGCCATATTTTTATTCTTCCATTTCGGAAAGCTTTGTTCAAGTTTAGTATTAACTGCTAAGGAATCTGATTGTGCGTTGCTATAATTAATAGACAGTATCAGTAATAGGATTAAAGCCTTTTTCATGAGTAAAAATTAATAGCTCACGAATTTAATTAGTTCAACAAAAGATTGTAAATATTTAACGAATTTTAACACTGAGGCTAATAAATAAACGCTCCGAATTCACTTTTAATAGTCAGCTTTTTCTTTTCAGAAGCTTCTACTCTTCCAATAATTTTAGCATTTACATTAAAGGATTTAGAAATAGAGATAATATCTTCAGCAATTTCTGGAGTCACGTATAATTCCATACGATGTCCACAGTTAAACACTTGATACATTTCTTTCCAATCTGTTTTAGACTGTTCTTGAATAAGTTTAAACAATGGAGGAATTGCAAACATATTGTCTTTAATAATATGTAAGTTATCTATAAAATGTAGAATTTTCGTTTGCGCTCCACCAGAACAATGCACCATACCATGAATGTCTTTAGGGCTATACTTAGTTAAGATTGCCTTTATAATTGGCGCATAGGTTCTTGTTGGCGAAAGCACCAACTTTCCTGCATCAATTGGTGAGTTTTCAACAGCATCTGTAAGTTTCATTTGCCCTGAATAGACTAAATTTTCAGGAACCGCAGCGTCAAAACTTTCGGGATATTTTTCAGCAAGGTATTTATGAAACACATCATGTCTAGCAGAAGTTAAACCATTACTTCCCATACCTCCATTATACTCCCTTTCATAAGTTGCTTGTCCAAAACTTTCTAATCCGACAATCACATTTCCTACTTTAATATTGGCATTATCAATAACGTCTTTACGTTTCATTCTTGCCGTCACAGTAGAATCAACGATAATTGTTTTTACCAAATCGCCAACGTCTGCAGTTTCACCACCAGTAGAGTGAATAGTAACACCAAATGATTTTAGGTCTTCAATAAGTTCTTCGGTACCATTTATGATTGCCGAAATCACTTCACCAGGAATAAGGTTTTTATTTCTTCCAATAGTTGAGGACAACATAATATGGTCTGTTGCACCAACACAAAGTAAGTCGTCAATATTCATAATAAGTGCATCCTGTGCAATGCCTTTCCAAACAGAAATATCGCCAGTTTCCTTCCAATACATATAAGCTAAAGATGATTTGGTACCAGCTCCATCTGCGTGCATGATAAGGCAAAAATCTTTGTCATGGGTCAAATTATCTGGAACTATTTTACAAAAAGCTTTAGGAAATAACCCTTTATCAATATTTTTTATAGCATTATGCACATCTTCTTTTGAAGCTGAAACACCGCGTTGTGCATATCTTTTACTTATATCTTGGCTCATAACTCGTTTTGAGTTGCAAAAATAAGAATTGTAATTTAGTTATTATGAATAATTGGGTTTGATTTAATAATTGTAGGGACGTTATCTGGAATTGGTTTCTTTTTATTTCTTAAATAAATATTAACCCCTAAACCTATTCGCCAATATACATCATTTGAAGCGCCAAACTCAATGCCATCTACTAAATCGCTAAAAACGTAGTTATAGTCTGAGAATAGTTTTATACCAATACCTTGATTTACCATATATTCTAATCCAAGACCAGCTTGTGATTTTGAATCTGTTTGTTTAAAATAATTTGAAGCGTTAAATCCGAATCCTGCATAAGCGTATGGTGTAAATGGTTTATTTGGAAACAGCATTCCTTCAACATTAAGATCAAAAGACATAAATCCGTTATTCGATATATCTTTAAAGACTAGATTAAATTTATTATATGTAAAGTTTACATTTAAGTATGGATTAATAAATCGCTTATATCCTATTTGTCCATAAAACCCAAATTGAGGATCTGGAAGATCTCCATTCATTACAGCAGTTCCAATTGCTGCTGTTATTACATTATGACCTCTATTAAAATTAAAATATTTATAAGTGTCTTTTTTGACTTCTTTGTTAGACTGAGAAAAAGTATAGAAACTAGTGAAACAAATAAATAAGAGTACGAGTATTTTTTTAAATACTGAATTAAACTGTAGATTCATATTAATAGCTAAAAGTTAGAATACGACTAATTTAACATAAAAAAGACAAATGATAAAATTTCATTTGTCTTCCCTTTAGATATTATCTAATATCTTCCCTGTCATAAAATCACAACAGTGTAAATGTCTTAAAAATTGAGAATTAATAACTAAATTAATTCTAGAGTTTTATTTTTGATATAAAACTCTAGTTAATTTGTAAGTTACTTTGTTCATTTAGAACAATTTCTTTTTTTAAATCTGGTTCTTCTTGCTTTTTATTTGCTTGCGAAAATATGAAAGTCGCAGCCATGAGCATGAGAACACTTAAAAGAAGCCTCTTCATTGTTATTGATTATTGATTAATAGCAATACAAAAATACGGAAAAACCGTATAAATAATTTACTCCCAACTAAACAATTCGTCAATATGTTATTTAAATTAGATAAACGACATCTTATCAAAAACTATTCTACCGTTTAACCAAAAAAAGACCACTTTACTCAAGCGGTCTTTTTTAAAATTAAGCGTTTAAATCTAATTAGTAAATAATAATTCTCTATATTTTGTTAGAGGCCAAAGTTCATCATCAACTAATAACTCTAATTTATCGCAATGGTAGCGTATTTCATCGAATAATGGTTTCACTTTAAAACAATAAGCATTTGCTTTCTTATCAACATCATTCATATTATTGGCTTTTCTTCTTTCATTGGTCATTTTAGTCACATTAGAATTTATCGCTTCTATATGACTAGAAATCTCTTCAATTAAATTAAGTTGTTCTTTCGCTAATTTCTTAAAACTTGTGCCATAAATTTCTTTAAGCCCTTTTACATTATCAATTAAAACATTTTGATATTTAACAGCTGTAGGCACAACGTGATTCCTTGCAATATCTCCAAGAACACGACCTTCAATTTGAATGCGCAATACATATTCTTCGATTTCAATTTCATATCGCGCTTCAACTTCAACTTTATTCATAATGCCTAATTCACTATAAAGATCAAAAGCCTTTTTAGATACTTTTGCTTTTAAAGCTTCTGGTGTCGTTTTATTGTTACTTAAACCACGTTTTTTAGCCTCTTTTTCCCAGGCTTCACCATAACCATTACCTTCAAATAAAATATTTTTAGACGTCTTAATATATTCTCTTAATATATTAAAAACCGCTTCATCTTTTTTAAGTTTTTCTTTAACAATAAGCGCATCAACTTCAGTTTTAAAATCAATTAATTGCTTAGCAACAATAGCATTTAAAACAGTCATTGGATTCGCACAATTTGCAGTAGAACCTACAGCTCTAAATTCAAATTTATTTCCTGTAAACGCAAAAGGAGAAGTTCTATTTCTATCTGTATTATCAAGCAGCACATCTGGAATTTTTCCAACAACATTAAGTTTTAGATCTGTTTTTTCTTCTGGTGATAATTTGCCATTTGTAACATTTTCTAACTCGTTTAATGTGCGCGTTAGTTGCTCTCCAATAAATACAGAAATAATTGCTGGAGGTGCTTCATTTGCTCCTAAACGATGATCGTTACTTGCTGAAGCAATTGCAGCACGAAGTAATTCTTCATTATCATAAACAGCTTTAATAGTATTAATAAAAAAGGTTAAAAACTGAAGGTTACTCATTGGAGTTTTTCCTGGACTTAATAAGTTTACACCTGTATTAGTACTTAAACTCCAGTTATTATGCTTCCCAGAACCATTAACTCCAGCAAATGGTTTTTCGTGAAATAAAACTTTAAAATTATGACGCGCAGCAATTTTATCCATCACATCCATAAGCAAAGAGTTATGATCTACAGCAAGATTAGCTTCGTCATAAACTGGCGCCAATTCAAACTGATTTGGTGCGACCTCATTATGTCTTGTTTTAACTGGAATACCAAGCAACATACACTCAGTTTCTAAATCTCGCATATAAGCCATAGCACGATTTGGAATCGTTCCAAAATAATGATCATCTAATTGTTGTCCTTTAGCTGGTGAATGCCCTAACAAAGTTCTTCCAGTTAAAACGATATCTGGACGTGAAGCCGCTAAAGAACTATCTATTAGAAAGTATTCTTGTTCCCAACCTAGAGAAGCGTTTACTTTCTTTACATTTTTGTCAAAATATTTACACACAGCTACAGCAGCTTGATCTACAGCTTGCAAAGCACGCAATAATGGTGTTTTAAAATCTAAAGCCTCCCCTGTATAAGACACAAACACGGTAGGAATACAAAGCGTTGTGCCGTAAATAAACGCAGGAGATGTAGGATCCCAAGCTGTATATCCACGTGCTTCAAAAGTATTACGAATCCCTCCATTTGGAAAACTAGACGCATCCGGTTCTTGCTGAACTAACTGTCCACCTCCAAATTTCTCAATAGCTCTTCCATTACCAATAGGCTCAAAAAAGGCATCATGCTTTTCTGCAGTTGCACCTGTTAATGGCTGAAACCAGTGTGTATAATGAGTTGCTCCTTTAGAAATAGCCCATTCTTTCATTCCTGTTGAAATATGATCTGCTACTACCCTGTCAATTTTCGATCCGTTTTGAATCGCATCCATGACACTTTTAAAAGCTTCTTTAGTTAAATATTGACGCATGGTATCTTCGTTAAAGACATTCTGCCCGAAGATTGCAGAGCGACGTTCATTTTCTTCAATATGAACAGGTTTACGATTAAAGGTTTCTTTTACTGCGTGAAATCTAAGAGTTGGCATCGTTTTGATTTTTTTAAGTTATACTCAAATTAATAGGGCAAATCTATAAAAAAATGATAATACTCAAACACTAACCCTTAAAAAAATAGGGCTACTTATTAACTTTTCGACAAAAAGTAGTTAATAACCCCTAAAATTAAGATTTAAAAGCTAAGAAAATAAATATTCCATAAGCCGTCACAAGAATTAACCCTTTATAACGACTAATCTGCAATTGTTTAGGAATAATAATTAGTGGAATTAATACTGCAGAGAAGCCTAACATCCAGAAAATATCACTATTTAATATTTGATCTGCTGTTACTGGTATGGTTTTAATTAAAGCTGTTAAGCCTAAAACCGAACCAATATTAAAAATATTAGAACCAATTAGATTCCCTAAAGACAATGCCTTTTCTTGTTTTGCAGCAGCAATAACTGATGCCGCAAGTTCTGGCACGCTTGTTCCAATAGCAATAACCGTTGCAGCAATAACTGCATCGCTAACACCTAAACTAGTTGCTAGTTCTTTTGCTCCATTGACCAACCACTCACTACCAAAGTACAAAGCCAAAGCACCAATAAGCAACCAAATAATAATTTTAAAATTCGACACAATAGCCAAACCCTCATCAACGTCTTCGACAACAACATCTTTTTTTGCACGCTTAATTAAAATGACTAAAAAAACAATAAGTGCAACAAATAAAATACCACCTTCAATTTGCGTTAGTTGTTTATCGTTATAAAGGAAATAATAAAGTGCCATAGAAAACAACATCATGGCAGGCCAATTCACTTTATAAAAAGACTTATCGACTGCTATAGCACCAACGATTGCAGTAATACCTAACACCAAACCAATATTTGCAATATTAGAACCAATAACATTATTTAATGCTATAGCAGGAGAACCTGACAGAGCAGCATTTAAACTCACTAAAAGTTCTGGTGCAGACGTTGCAAAAGAGACAACGGTCATACCAATAACCATTTTAGAAATGCTTAATTTAAATGATAATGCGACAGAGGAACGCACTAAAAACTCACCTCCTACTACCAAAGCTATTAATCCTAATATAATCCAAACAAGGCTCATAAATTCTGTCTTAAATTGTTGTTTATACTTTACTATTGCGAAGATAGTATTTCTTCTATTCTATTAGAATAAAACTTAAAATTTAGTTAAATAACTATAACAATAGTTGTATAACTATAAAAATAGTTATAAGTTTGAAACGCGTTAAGGATTGATGCGACATCCTTTTTGTGCTAAACTTATTGTTTAGCACAAAAAGATATAGCGGAAAGCCTGACCTTTTGAAGCTAAAAGGCGAAAAAGGTAACGCCCAAATTAAAATGATACCATGCAAAAACTGACAAATAAAGAAGAAGAAATTATGCATATTTTATGGAAGCTTGAAAAGGCTTTTGTGAAGGATGTTTTAGTGGAAATTAATGATGAAAAACCGCATTATAATACGCTTTCTACAATTATTAGAAACCTGGAAGAAAAAGGTTATGTGAGCTATAATGCTTATGGAAAAACGCATCAATATTTTCCTATTATAAGCAAAGAAGCTTATAAAAAACGCTTTATGAATACTGCTATAGACAACTATTTTAATAGCTCTTATAAGAATGTCGTATCGTTTTTTGCTAAGGAAGAAAAAATAAGCGTGGAGGAACTTAAGGAAATTATTGCTCTCATTGAAAATCAAAAATAAGATGGAATATTTATTAAAAGCTTCGGCAGTAACCGCATTATTTTATTTATGCTATACCTTATTCTTAAAGCGAGATACTTTTTTTGAAAGTAACAGATGGTTTTTATTGATTGGTTTAATATCTACTATTTGTTTACCCTTTATAGTGATTCCTATTTATATTGAAAATACAGGTGTTTCTGAGTTTATAATTTCAAACAATGCTGTAATAGAACAACCGCATCTTGAAGATGCATTTAGTTTTTTAACTCTCATACCATATATATATAGTATTGGCTTTGTCTTTTTTCTGATTAAATTAAGCATAGAGTTTATCTCATTATTTAAATTACTTAACAGTCATGTTACAAAAACCTGTGGTGCAATAAAGTATATAGAAACTGAAAATGCGATTCCTCCTTTTTCATTTTTTAATTATATCGTTTATAACCCTAAACATTTTAATGCTATAGAATTAGAAGACATCTTAAATCATGAAAAAGCGCATGTGAAACAATGGCATTCTGTGGACATCCTTTTGGCGCAAATAGCTACTATTATTTTTTGGTTTAATCCTTTTATATGGTTGTACAAAAAAGATATTCAGCAAAATCTGGAGTTTATTGCAGACCAAAATGCGCAACGTATTTCAATTTGTGAAAAAAGCTATCAGCATTTACTATTAAAAGCAACAGTTAAAAATCAACACTTAGTGTTGACTAATAATTTTTATAATTCATTAATCAAAAAACGAATCGTTATGTTACACAAATCAAAATCAAATCAATTAAATGTTTTAAAGTATGCTTTAGTCATTCCACTACTCGCTTTATTTCTTATGAGTTTTAATACTAAAGACGTATATGTAGAATCTGAGAACACCATAGCTATTGCTCCTATTGGAGATATTGAAATCGCAATTATTTCAAAAGATTTTAAAGATGCCGATTTAGAAAAAGTTAAAAACGAGTTTAAAAGTAAAGGCGTGACCTTAAAATTTAAAGGCCTTAAGCGAAATGCTGCAGGTGAAATTATAGCGATTAAGATTGATGCCAAATCTGAAAAATCTAGTGCTAGCTTTAATACAAATTCAGATGAAGGCATAAAACCTATTAAAATCACCTATGATAGTGAAAGCAATAGTATTTCTATTGGAAACGGAAAAGTGATGCATGGTAAGAACTATTATTTCTCTACAGCTGACGGAAAAACTAAAATTCATGAAACTCATGCTAAAGAAAAAGGCCGCAAACATGTATATGTGATTTCTGATGATGGTGAAGATGATGATGCTCATGAAGTTGAAATTATTATTGAAGACGAGCATGGAAATGCCAAAAAGAAAGGAAAAGTATTTACCAAAAAAAAATCTAAAGTTATTCATATAGATTCGGATGACGATAGTGAAGAAAATGTTTATATCATTAAGAAAGGTAAAGACGGAAAAGACATTAAAGAAGAAATCATACTAAAAGGTGATGGCACTCACACTTGGGTTGAAGATGAAGATGAAGATGGTAGTACTTATAAGATTAGAACGATTGGAAATAAAGATAAAAATAGAATGCTATTTATAGCAAATGAAAATGGAAGCAGTCCATTAGTTTTAATAGATGATAAAGAATCTACTACTGAAGCCATGGAGAAACTAAATCCAGATAATATTGAAAAAATGGAAATATTAAAAGGCGATAATGCTACTAGTATTTATGGTGAAAAAGGAAAAGATGGTGTGATTATTGTCACCACAAAAAAGCATTAAAAAAGCATTAAAAAAGCTTTAACTTTAAATTTAAAAGACACTTCTAAGGAGTGTCTTTTTTTATTAAAAAAAGATGAAAACTACAAAAAAGCACTAAAATTGGCTAAAAACTCTCTATGATTTTATAAAACCATCAAAAAAGCCCCTTGAATTATTACATATAATACTTACAATCATATATCTAGTTTTAAATCATAACATGTATCAAGATATTTCGATTACAATTTGAAATACTTTTCATTTTTATACTTATAAATTAGAATTCAATTTCATTTTTTTTAAACCTAACACTAGGTAGATCGTTTTTAAAATATATATATTGAAAGCTCAATCGAAAATAAAATCAATTAACACACCCTTTTAACCTTAAGAAAAATGATTACACTAGCAAAAATTCTAATCGAACTTATATTCTAAATACATCTATTTAAATGGTAAAGCATATGTTATAATATGCTTTGCTTTTTTAAACATTTACACAAGATTTGGCGAAGTGCTTTTAAAGCAATAATTTTACGTTTGATAAGGCGTATGTAAACTTGTAATAATGAAAAAAAAACTGTTTAAAGTATTGGCTAAAGTGAACAAGATGGTTTTACCTAGCTACACAAAAAAACGTTTAGATTTAAGTAAGGCCACTAAATTACAAATGGCCATTTTTGGCTGGAAATTATATGTCACAAAAAACGCTTTAGATTAATAATACGCTTACTATTTTTTTCATTTCAATTCTTTCAAAACCATTTTATGACCGCATATATTTAGGGCAAATAATTTTAGCTTTGCTTTGTCATTGTATTAAAAAGAAATATATTTGCAATCTCAAAATGGCCTCGTGGCGCAACTGAATAGCGCACTTGATTACGGCTCAAGAGGTTACAGGTTTGAATCCTGTCGAGGTCACTAGTATAAAAAACCACCAATTTATTGGTGGTTTTTTTAGTTAGTTAGTTAGTTAGTTAGTTAGTTAGTTGTTTTACTCCATTGAGACTACTATAAATTCGCTACGCCTATTTAATTGGTGTTCACCTTCAGAGCAAGGCACACCATCGGCACATTCGTTTATGAGTTGTCTTTCACCATAACCTTTACCTGTCAGCCTATTAGGATCTATACCTCCAACCTTAATAAGGTGGTCTATTGTAGATTTATTTCTTCTATTAGACAACGCGTCATTATATTCAAAACTTGCTCTACTATCAGTATGAGATCGCACATCAATTTTCATATTAGGAAACTTTTTAAGAACAGCAATAACTTTCTCTAATTGTAAAGCTGCAGATCGTCTAATATTAGATTTATCAAAGCTGAAATAAATAGTCGGTATATTAAGTACGTCTGCTAAATCTGTTCCTACAGTAATCTCTTTAACATCTTTATCTAATAAGAGCTCTATTTCTAAGTCTTGCTCTGTACTTGGTGTTGTAAAGCGTTTTTCATCAGCTATATAATCTTCTTTCTCACCTCGAATTAAATATTCTTTTTCACAATCTAAATTAGTGAATGTAAAAGTAGCGTCTTCGCCAGCAACAAGCCTTTCAACTTCATTACCTTCTTTATCAAATAAAATAACAGTCGCATTTGGCAATATCTCTAGTGTTTTTTTGTCTTTTACAATTCCTTCAACTTTTTGTTCACATCTATCTAAAGTATCAAAACCATAAATATCGTCATCTCCTTTTCCATTTGGTCTATTTGATGTAAAGAAACCTTCTCTAGTGCTTAGGCTTTCATAGTAGCCAAAATCATCTTGCGGACTATTAATTGGTTTTGCAACATTAACGACAACTAAGGTGTCTGAATTTGCATATTTTTCTTCAAATTTTTTAACTACAAAAATGTCTAATCCACCTAAGCCTTCATGACCATCTGATGCAAAATACAAGTCTCCTTTTTCGTTGATAAAAGGGAAAGACTCACGCCTTTCTGTATTAATCACATTGCCTAAATTAACAGGTGTTCCCAACTTTCCTGTAGAATAAATATCGACCATATACAAATCTGATTCACCTTCAGTCCCAGGCATATCAGATGAAAAAAACAGCTTATCTCCTTTAGCATTAATTGAAGGGTGAGCTACACTATACTCATCATTATTAAAATGTACTGGCTCAATCTCTCCCCATTCTCCTTCTTCTTGTAAAATTGCTCTGAATATTTTCAGTTTAACAATGTCTTCACTATCGCTTTCTAATTTTTTATTAAAATAATTGTTTCGTGTAAAAAACATCATCTGTCCATCAGACATAAAAGCTGCTGTTGACTCATGGTATCTAGTATTGATTGTAGAATCATAATTTTCTGGATTAGCATAAGCACTATCTCCCTCTTGCTTGGTTACCGACATCAAATCTAAAAATGGCTGTTCATTCCATTCATAATTTTTTCCTTTGCCTTTTGCAGATGCGTAAATTAATTGATTCTTAAACTTGGTTGTTCCAAAATCTGAAACAGACGAATTAAACTCTAAATTTTTGACTTCAAAATCCTTACTTGCATTTTCAATTAAAGCCAAATAATCAACTGAAGACCTAAAGGCTTTTCCTCTTGAATCATCAGTTTTTGTGCTATAAAATTTCTCCATCCATTTATCAGACTCCTTATAGTTTTCAATATACTTTAGAGCTTGTGCATATCTAAAATAATACTCAGAATCGATATCTTCTTCAAGAGCCATTAATTCACCATACCACTTAACAGCGTCTTCCATTTTATTGTTAAAATAGAATGCGTTTCCTAATTTTTCAAACAAATCGACAGACTTATGACCTTCATTAGCGACTTCAAGAAGAATCTCGCTTGTTTTTATATATGCAAAGTTGTGATATTCTTTATTTGCCTTTCGAATTTTTCCTTTTTGAGCAAATCCAATTGACATAAATAAACAGCAAAAGGTAAGACATGTAAGTTTATAAAATCTCATAATTTTTTATTTAGAAGAATCTAGGAATATAAATTTTACTAATTTTTAAATAATTTTAATTTAGCTGCATCAGCATCTATAAATAGTATTGATGACTGCAAAAATTCATTCACACTATTTTGATATTTGGAGAGTAAAATAGTGAGAGTTTAAGCATTAAGAGTAGGCTATTCTTTTTAAGTAAACAATCGTATCGTATACTTAGACTTAAACTAAAAATTAAATTAATAAATTATCGGACATTTACGTTTTAAAATCGACAAGAAGTCATATAAACCGCTGAATAACAATTAATAAACGTTATGTTACGAAGAAAAATGTATTCAATAAAACACTTCGTTTTTTAAACTTTTTAAACCTATTCCTTTTATATTTGCCAAAATTAATCTTTTATGAAATTTAAAGACGAAATTAAACGAAGACGTACCTTCGGAATTATTTCTCACCCTGATGCAGGAAAGACAACATTAACAGAAAAATTATTATTATTTGGTGGTGCTATTCAAGAGGCTGGAGCTGTTAAAAGTAATAAAATAAAAAAGGGTGCTACCAGTGATTTTATGGAAATTGAAAGGCAACGTGGAATATCGGTAGCGACTTCTGTTCTTGCTTTTGAATATAATGGAATAAAGATTAATATTTTAGATACACCTGGACATAAAGATTTTGCCGAAGATACCTTTAGAACTTTAACAGCAGTTGATAGTGTAATTGTGGTTATTGATGTCGCTAAAGGGGTTGAGGAACAAACTGAAAAACTGGTTGAAGTTTGCCGAATGCGTAATATACCTATGATTGTTTTTATTAATAAAATGGATCGTGAAGGTAAAGACGCTTTTGAATTATTGGATGAAATTGAACAAAAATTAGGATTGAAGGTAACCCCTTTAAGTTTCCCTATTGGAATGGGTTATGACTTTAAAGGCATTTATAATATATGGGAAAAGAACATCAATCTATTTAGTGGAGACAGTAGAAAAAATATTGAAGAAACGATTGAAATTTCTGATTTAAGCTCAAAAGAATTAAATACGTTAGTCGGAGATTCTGCCGCTGAAACATTAAGAGAAGAAATAGAATTAGTTGAAGGTATTTACCCCAAATTTGATAACGAAGCGTATTTAAACGGAACCCTTCAACCTGTATTTTTTGGTTCTGCGTTAAACAGCTTTGGAGTGCGAGAATTATTAGACTGTTTTATAGAAATTGCACCTACGCCTAGAGCAAAAGAAAGTGAAGAACGTTTAGTAAAACCAGATGAAGAACAATTTAGTGGATTTGTTTTTAAAATTCATGCCAATATGGATCCTAATCATAGAAATCGTTTAGCATTTATTAAAATTGTTTCGGGTGAATTCAAAAGAAACACTCCATATTTACATGTAAGGCATAATAAAAAAGTAAAATTCTCTAGTCCGAATGCTTTTTTTGCTGAGAAAAAAGAGATTGTTGATGTTTCTTATCCTGGCGATATTGTGGGCTTGCAAGATACTGGAACTTTTAAAATTGGAGATACATTAACTGAAGGAGAAGTCTTAAATTATAGAGGTATTCCAAGTTTTTCACCTGAACACTTTAGGTATATTAATAATGCCGATCCATTAAAATCTAAACAACTAAACAAAGGTATCGTCCAATTGATGGATGAAGGTGTCGCTCAATTATTTACATTAGAATTAAATGGAAGAAAAGTAATTGGAACGGTAGGTGCTTTACAATATGAAGTTATACAATATAGGTTAGAGCATGAATATGGCGCTAAATGTACTTATGAAAATTTAAATGTTTTTAAAGCGTGTTGGATTGAAGCTAAGGATGAAAAAAGTGAAGAGTATAAAGACTTTTTAAGAGTAAAACAACGGTTCTTAGCAAAAGATAAAAGAAATCAACTCGTGTTTTTAGCTGATTCTTCATTTTCATTGCAAATGACACAACAAAAATACCCCAACTTGAAATTTCATTTTGTAAGTGAATTTAAATAAAAAAAAGCGCATTTAAATACCATAAAATCATTCTTACTACAATCTAAAAATTGGTGTTAAACTAGGAGATTTGATTAAAAAACTACACTTTATCCTGTGTTTTTTGCATTTTATCGATTAATTTATTAACCATTAATGTAAGTTTATATATTGATTTTGATAGATCCCAAATCTAACTACTTATGGAAATTCAAACTAACGTGTTTAGTAATGAGGACATTACTGTCACATTCAACCCAAAAATTTGCATTAACGCAGAGCGTTGCGCTAAAGAATTATCTGAAGTTTTCAGAACTACAGTTATACCTTGGATTAATCTTGATGGCGTAAATGACAATCGTAAAATAATTAACCAGATTAAGAAATGTCCATCTGGCGCATTACAATATTGTCATAATAAGAAGGAAGCATGTTAATTGTTTGCTGCCTTTATATATACAAAGTATTAACAAAAAAAATCCCTTTATAATAAAAGGGATTTGATACTTGTTTATGCTTCTCCTGTTGGTCCAAAATTTAAAGGAATTGGAGGTTGTTCATAGTCTTTTATCTCACCATGAGCATTTTCAAAGCGTGTCACATTATCATTTAATGCTTTAAGTAAACGTTTTGCGTGTTGCGGTGTTAATATAATTCTAGACTTCACCTTACTTTTTGGTGTGCCAGGCATTATACTAACAAAATCGACTACAAATTCTGATACTGAATGATTGATTATAGCCAAGTTAGAATATATTCCTTCTGCAACTTTCTCATCTAGTTCAATATTGATTTGTCCTTGTTTTTTTTTGTTTTTATCTTCTGCCATAATAATTTTAAGTTTTAAACAAAGAATCCTGCAATAGCAGGATTCTTTTATAAATATAATGTAATGAACGACAACAATTAGTTATAATTCACTTCTTGTTTTGCTTGCATCATTTGATCAAACTCTTCTTTAGAACCTACAATAATATTTTCATAGTTACGCATTCCTGTTCCTGCTGGAATTCTGTGTCCTACGATAACATTTTCTTTAAGTCCTTCTAAAGTATCAACTTTACCATTTACAGCAGCTTCATTAAGAACCTTAGTTGTTTCTTGGAACGATGCCGCAGATATGAAAGATTTCGTTTGTAATGACGCTCTTGTAATACCTTGTAAAATTGGTGTTGCCGTTGCAGGTCTAGCATCTCTAGCAACTACTAAGGCTTTATCTTCACGACGTAAAATAGAATTTTCATCTCTTAATGCACGTGCTGTGACAATTTGACCTTCTTTTAAAGTTGAAGAATCTCCAGCTGTTTCAATAACCTTCATTCCAAAAATGCCATCATTTTCTTCAATAAAATCAGCTTTATGAACCAATTGATCTTCTAAGAAGATAGTATCGCCAGAATCAATAATTCTAACTTTACGCATCATTTGTCTTACAACAACTTCAAAATGCTTATCATTAATTTTTACCCCTTGTAAACGATACACTTCTTGTACTTCATTTACTAAGTATTGTTGAACAGCAGATGGTCCTTTAATATTTAAAATATCGTTTGGCGTAATTGAACCATCAGATAAAGGCATTCCTGCTTTCACGAAGTCATTTTCTTGAACAAGAATTTGATTTGATAGTTTAACTAGATATTTTTTAATGTCTCCTAGTTTAGATTCTATAATAATCTCACGATTACCTCTCTTAATTTTCCCAAAAGACACAACACCATCTATTTCACTTACTACTGCTGGGTTTGAAGGGTTACGTGCTTCAAACAACTCTGTAACACGAGGTAAACCTCCAGTAATATCTCCAGCTTTAGCAGATTTACGAGGGATTTTAACTAAGATCTTACCAACCTTAATTTTCTCACCATCATCAATCATTATATGGGCTCCAACTGGTAGGTTATAAGAACGGATAACTTCACCTTTTCCATCTTCTACAAGAAGTGTTGGAATCAATTTCTTATTTCTAGATTCAGAGATTACTTTTTCTTGGAAACCTGTTTGTTCATCAATTTCTACTTGATAAGTAACACCTTGTTCTATATTTTCATAACGGACTTTTCCAGCAAATTCTGAAATAATCACACCATTATATGGATCCCATTGACAAACGACGTCACCTTTAGTTAATTTGTCTCCATTTTTCACATAGACATAAGAACCATAAGGAATGTTATTCGTACTTAATGTTATACCTGTTTTCTTATCTACCAACTTAAGTTCTGATGTACGAGAAATTACAACATCTACTGTATTACCTTCTCCATCAACACTTTTTACAGTTTTAAGATCTTCAATTTCAGCAATACCATCAAATTTAACAGCCAATTTATTTTCTTCAGAAATGTTACCAGCAATACCACCAACGTGGAATGTACGAAGGGTTAACTGAGTTCCTGGTTCACCAATAGATTGTGCTGCCACAACTCCTACTGCTTCACCACGTTGTACCATTTTACCAGTAGCAAGATTTCTTCCATAACATTTAGCACAAATACCTTTTTTGGCTTCACAACTTAATGGTGAACGTGCATCAACTTTATCAATTGGAGAATTTTCAATTGCTTTAGCAATATCATCTGTAATTAACTCATTAGCACCAACTAATAATTCTTCTGTTAATGGATTGTAGATATCATTTAATGAAATACGACCAACGATTCTTTCTTCTAAAGTTTCAACAACTTCATCATTCTTTTTAAGTGGCGCAATTTCTACACCTCTTAAAGTACCACAATCTACAGTATTTACGATAACATCTTGAGATACATCAACCAAACGACGCGTTAAGTAACCTGCATCGGCAGTTTTAAGTGCCGTATCGGCAAGACCTTTACGTGCACCGTGAGTAGAGATAAAGTATTCTAAAATTGAAAGTCCTTCTTTAAAGTTAGAAAGAATCGGGTTTTCAATAATTTCTCCACCTCCTGCGTTAGATTTTTTAGGCTTAGCCATTAATCCACGCATTCCTGTTAACTGACGAATCTGTTCTTTAGATCCACGAGCTCCAGAATCAAGCATCATATATACAGAATTAAATCCTTGTTGGTCTTCACGAATACGTTTCATAGACAACTCGGTTAGCTCTGCGTTTGTTGAAGTCCATATATCAATAACTTGGTTATAACGTTCATTATTTGTTATAAGTCCCATGTTATAATTCCCCATAATACCATCAACTAAGCCGTTCGCTTTGTCAATCATACTTTGCTTTTCTGGTGGAATAATAATATCACCTAAACTAAACGATAATCCACCTTTGAAAGCGTAATAATATCCTAAAGTTTTTATCTCATCTAAAAATGCTGCAGTTTCTGGTACTGAAGTTACTTTTAAAATGTCACCAATAATATTTCTTAATGACTTTTTAGTTAATACTTCATTAATAAATCCTGCTGATTTTGGTACGTTTCTATTAAAAATTACACGTCCAACAGTAGTCTCAATAATTTGAGGTACTAACTCACCATTTTCATTAAAGTCTAAAGCTCTTACTTTAATTGCCGCATTTAAGTCAACACGTTTTTCATTATAAGCAATAGTTACTTCTTCTTCTGAATAGAACGTTAAGCCTTCACCTTTAACCTTTAAGTCTTTAGTTGATTGACGCAGTTTAGTCATATAATAAAGACCCAGTACCATATCTTGAGAAGGTACAGTTACAGGTGAACCATTTGCAGGATTTAAGATATTATGAGAAGCTAGCATTAATAGCTGACATTCTAAAATAGCCTCAGGTCCTAAAGGTAAATGTACAGCCATTTGGTCACCATCAAAATCGGCATTAAATGCAGTGGTAACTAATGGGTGTAATTGAATCGCTTTTCCTTCAATTAATTTTGGCTGGAAAGCTTGAATACCTAGTCTGTGTAATGTAGGAGCACGATTTAAAAGTACTGGATGTCCTTTTAAAACATTTTCTAAAATATCCCAAACTACTGGTTCTCTTTTATCTATAATTTTCTTTGCAGATTTTACTGTTTTTACAATACCTCTTTCTATTAGTTTTCTAATAACGAAAGGTTTATAAAGTTCAGCTGCCATATTTTTAGGCAATCCACATTCATATAATTTTAATTCAGGTCCAACAACAATTACCGAACGTGCAGAATAATCAACACGTTTACCCAATAAGTTTTGACGGAAACGTCCTTGTTTACCTTTAAGTGAATCTGATAATGATTTTAATGGTCTGTTTGAATCAGTTTTTACTGCAGATGATTTACGTGTGTTATCAAATAATGAATCAACTGATTCTTGTAACATACGTTTCTCATTACGTAAAATCACTTCAGGAGCTTTAATCTCTACCAATCTTTTAAGACGATTGTTACGAATAATAACACGACGGTATAAATCATTTAAATCTGAAGTGGCGAAACGTCCACCATCTAAAGGCACTAATGGTCTTAATTCTGGCGGGATAATTGGCACAACTTTCATGATCATCCACTCTGCACGATTCTCTCTATTTTCATTAGATTCACGTAAAGCTTCAACAACTTGTAAACGCTTTAAAGCTTCAGTTTTACGTTGTTTAGACGTTTCTGTATTAGCTTTATGGCGTAATTCATAAGATAATGCATCTAAATCTATTCTCGCCAATAAATCAATTAAACATTCAGCTCCCATTTTAGCTAAAAACTTGTCTGGGTCTGTATCTTCTAAGTATTGATTTTCTTTTGGTAAAGTTTCTAAGATATTTAGGTATTCCTCTTCTGTTAAGAAATCCATTTTTTGTAATGGTTCTCCTTCAGCATTTTTAGCAATACCTGGTTGAATTACTACATAACGTTCGTAGTAAATAATCATATCTAATTTCTTAGAAGGTAATCCTAAAAGGTAACCTATTTTGTTTGGTAACGAACGGAAGTACCAAATATGAGCAACAGGAACAACTAAATTAATGTGTCCTACACGATCACGACGTACTTTCTTTTCTGTTACTTCAACACCACAACGATCACAAACAATACCTTTGTAGCGAATACGTTTATATTTACCACAAGCACATTCATAATCCTTAACAGGACCAAAAATACGCTCACAGAATAAACCATCTCGTTCTGGTTTATGCGTTCGATAATTTATAGTTTCAGGTTTTAATACTTCTCCTCGAGATTCTGCTAATATAGATTCTGGTGAAGCTAAACCAATCGAGATTTTATTAAATCTCTGTACTGTGTTCTTATCTTGTTTTCTTGCCATAATAAATGGTTGAAATGAATTTAATTAATTAACTACTCTTCTAATCTGATATCTAATCCTAAACCTTTTAATTCATGCATTAATACATTGAATGATTCAGGTAATCCTGGATCAGGCATTGGTTCACCTTTAACAATACTTTCGTATGTTTTTGCTCTACCAATAACATCATCAGATTTCACGGTCAAAATTTCACGTAAGGTTGCTGAAGCACCATAAGCTTCAAGAGCCCAAACTTCCATTTCACCAAAACGCTGACCACCAAACTGTGCTTTACCACCAAGAGGCTGTTGCGTAATTAATGAGTATGGTCCTATAGAACGTGCGTGCATTTTATCGTCGACCATGTGTCCTAATTTCAGCATATAGATAACACCTACAGATGCTGGTTGATCAAAACGATCTCCTGTTCCACCATCATATAAATATGTGTGTCCAAATCTTGGGATTCCAGCTTCATCTGTAAACTCGTTAATTTGCTCTAGTGTTGCACCATCAAAAATTGGTGTCGCATAGGTGCGATTTAATTTTTGACCAGCCCAACCTAATACGGTTTCATAAATCTGCCCAATATTCATACGAGAAGGTACACCAAGTGGATTTAAAACAATATCAACAGGTGTTCCGTCTTCTAAGAAAGGCATATCTTCTTGACGAACAATACGAGCAACAATACCTTTGTTACCATGACGTCCAGCCATTTTATCACCCACTTTAAGTTTACGCTTTTTAGCGATATAAACTTTAGCTAATTTAATAATTCCTGCAGGTAATTCATCTCCAACAGAAATGGTAAATTTCTCACGTCTTAGCGCTCCTTGCAGGTCATTTTCTTTAATCTTGTAGTTGTGAATTAAATCTGCAACTAACTTATTGGTTTTGGCATCAGTTGTCCAAGTACCAGACGTTAAATGTGTATAATCGTCAACAGCATTTAACATTTTAAGCGTAAATTTCTTTCCTTTAGGAAGGACTTCTTCACCTAAATCATTGAAAATCCCTTGAGCAGTTTTTCCGTTAACAAGTGTGAATAGTTTTTCAACTAAAACAGCTTGTAAATCATCAAACTTAGTGTTATATAAAGCTTCAAGTTGAGCAATATCCTCTTTATCTTGAGCACGTTTGCGTTTATCTTTTATCGCTCTAGAAAATAATTTCTTATCTATAACGACACCATGTAATGAAGGTGAAGCTTTTAAAGATGCATCTTTAACATCGCCTGCTTTATCTCCAAAAATAGCACGTAATAATTTTTCTTCAGGTGTTGGATCACTTTCTCCCTTTGGTGTTATTTTTCCAATAAGGATATCGCCAGGTTTTACTTCTGCTCCAACGCGAATCATTCCATGTTCATCTAAATCTTTAGTTGCTTCTTCGCTTACATTTGGAATGTCGTTCGTTAATTCCTCATTACCAAGTTTCGTATCTCTAACTTCAAGAGAATACTCATCAATATGAATAGATGTAAAGATATCTTCACGAACTACTTTTTCAGAGATTACAATCGCATCCTCAAAGTTATATCCTTTCCATGGCATAAAAGCCACTTTCATATTTCTTCCTAATGCAAGTTCACCTTTTTGAGTTGCATAACCTTCGCATAAAACTTGCCCTTTAGTAATCTTATCACCTTTAACTACAATAGGTTTAAGGTTAATAGACGTTCCTTGGTTTGTTTTTCTAAACTTAGTTAAAGGATATGTTTTAGTATCAGAATCGAAGCTTACTTTAGCTTCATCATCAGATCTGTTATATTTAATAACAATTTCGTTAGCATCAACATATTGTACAACACCATCGCCTTCAGCATTTATAAGTACACGTGAATCAGAAGCCACTTGACGTTCTAGACCAGTTCCAACAATAGGAGCTTGTGGACGTAATAATGGTACAGCCTGACGCATCATGTTTGATCCCATTAATGCACGGTTGGCATCATCATGTTCTAAGAAAGGGATTAATGAAGCAGAAATAGATGAGATTTGGTTAGGCGCAACATCTGTATAATGAATAGCTGTTGGTTCTACCACAGGGAAATCTCCTTCTTGACGAGCAATAACTTTATCATGAAGAATTTTTCCTTTATCATCTACTTTTACCGTAGCTTGAGCAATCATTTTCTCTTCCTCTTCTTCAGCACTTAAATAAATTGGGTCGCTACTAATATCTACAACTCCATCAGTTACTTTACGATAAGGTGTTTCAATGAATCCCATTGAGTTGACTTTAGCATATACTGAAAGTGAAGAAATTAAACCAATATTTGGTCCTTCAGGAGTTTCAATTGGACAAAGTCTTCCGTAGTGAGTATAGTGAACATCACGTACCTCAAAACCAGCTCTTTCACGAGATAAACCTCCAGGTCCTAGTGCAGACAAACGACGCTTATGCGTAATTTCTGCAAGAGGATTGGTTTGATCCATAAATTGAGACAACTGATTTGTACCAAAGAAAGAATTAATAACAGACGATAAAGTCTTCGCATTAATTAAGTCAATTGGAGTAAATACTTCGTTATCACGTACATTCATACGCTCACGAATTGTACGTGCCATACGTGCTAAACCAACACCAAATTGTTGAGATAATTGTTCTCCTACTGTACGAACACGACGGTTTGATAAGTGGTCAATATCATCAATTTCAGCTTTAGAATTGATAAGCTCGATTAAATATTTTATAATGGTAATGATATCTTCTTTGGTAAGTACTTGCTTATCCATTCCAATATCTAAACCTAATTTTTTATTCATTCTATAACGACCAACTTCTCCTAAAGAGTAACGTTGATCAGAAAAGAAAAGTTTATCTATAATACCACGAGCAGTTTCCTCATCTGGCGGCTCAGCATTACGTAGTTGTCTATAGATATGTTCTACCGCTTCTTTTTCAGAGTTAGTAGGATCTTTTTGAAGCGTATTATGAATAATTGCATAATCACCTTGTTCAGCGCTTTCTTTATGTAAAAGAATTGTTTTCACATTAGCTTCAAGGATTTCTTCAATATTTTCTTTATCTAAAACCGTATCACGATCAAGAACGATTTCATTACGTTCTATAGATACAACTTCACCTGTATCTTCATCCACAAAATCCTCATGCCATGTATTTAATACACGAGCAGCAAGTTTACGTCCTAAAATTTTCTTTAGGCCAGATTTTGATACTTTAACCTCTTCAGCTAAATCAAAAATTTCAAGAATATCTTTATCACGTTCAAAGCCTATAGCTCTAAATAACGTTGTTACAGGTAATTTCTTTTTTCTATCAATGTAAGCATACATTACAGAGTTAATATCTGTAGCAAACTCAATCCAAGAGCCTTTAAAAGGAATTACTCTAGCAGAGTATAATTTTGTACCATTGGCATGGAAAGATTGCCCAAAGAACACACCAGGAGAACGATGTAATTGAGACACTACAACGCGTTCTGCACCATTGATACAAAACGTACCAGAAGGTGTCATGTAAGGTATCGTTCCTAAGTACACATCTTGAACAATGGTTTCGAAATCTTCATGTTCAGGGTCTGTACAATATAACTTTAACCTTGCTTTTAATGGAACACTATAAGTAAGTCCTCTTTCTATACATTCTTCAATGGTATATCTAGGTGGATCAATAAAGTAATCTAAAAATTCTAATACAAATTGATTACGTGTGTCTGTTATTGGGAAGTTTTCCATGAAGGTATTGTATAGACCTTCATCACCTCGTTCTTCAGATTTTGTTTCTAACTGGAAAAAATCCTGAAAGGATTTTATTTGAATATCCATAAAATCAGGATATTCAGTTCTATTGATAATAGATGAGAAATTTAATCTTTCAGCTTGTTTTACTAACATCAATGGACGGAATTTTGATTAAAAAAAATGTGACACGTATATGTTGTGATTATATACGCAAAATGGTCTAGGTCTTAGAGCATATACTCCAGACCTAAACCTTTATGTTGTTTGGTTGCTAAGCTTACTTAAGCTCAACCTCTGCTCCAGCTTCTTCTAAAGAAGTTTTTAAGCCTTCAGCTTCGTCTTTAGAAACTCCTTCTTTGATTGCGCTTGGCGCTTCATCAACTAAACCTTTAGCTTCTTTTAAACCTAAACCAGTTAATTCTTTAACTAATTTTACAACTGCTAATTTAGAACCACCAGCTGCTTTTAATATTACATCGAATTCAGTTTGCTCTTCTGCAGCGTCTCCACCAGCAGCAGCACCACCAGCAGCAACAGCAACAGCTGCAGCAGCAGGCTCAATACCATACTCGTCTTTTAATATAGTAGCTAACTCATTAACTTCTTTTACTGTTAGGTTAACTAATTGTTCTGCGAAATCTTTTAAATCTGCCATTTGTCTATCGTTTTAATAATTTTTTAATTTAATATATAATTGTAAAAGTGCGTACTATTTAAATTATCCCTCTTTTTGAGATAATGTTTTTAAGATACCTGAAAGTTTACCTCCACTCGATTGAAGCGCTGAAATAACGTTTTTAGCTGGAGATTGTAAAATTGTAATAATTTCTCCAATTAATTCTTCTTTCGACTTGATGTCAACTAACATATCTAATTGCTCATCGCCAATGTAAATAGCCTCTTCAATAAACGCTCCTTTTAAAAGAGGTTTTTCTGATTTTTTTCTGAAAGCTTTTATTACTTTAGCTGGAGCATTTCCAGTCTCCGAATACATCACAGATGTATTTCCTTTTAAAACTGTAGGAAGGTCACCAAATTCTCTATCTGATGCTTCCATAGCCTTCTCAAGTAATGTGTTCTTAACAACAGCTAATTGAACGTTTGCTTTATAACAAGCACGACGTAAATTTGAAGTTGCATCTGCATTTAATCCTGAAATATCTGCTAAATAGATATTTGCATTATCAGCTAATTGTGCAGTTAAGTCTTTAATTACTTGTGATTTTTCTTCTCTTGTCATAATATAAAGTTTTAACTAATTAACCAATTTTTGGATCTACAGCCACACTAGGACTCATTGTGCTTGACATAAAAATGCTCTTTACATAAGTTCCTTTTGAAGACGTTGGTTTAAGTTTCATAATTGTTTGTAATAATTCATTTGCATTACCTGCAATTTTATCAGCACTAAAAGATGCTTTTCCAATTGAAGCGTGTACAATACCTGTTTTATCAACTTTAAAGTCAATTTTACCAGCCTTTACTTCGCTAACAGCTTTTGCAATATCCATTGTTACTGTACCTGTCTTTGGGTTAGGCATTAAACCACGAGGACCTAACACACGTCCTAAAGGACCTAATTTACCCATAACACTAGGCATAGTAATAATTACATCTACGTCTGTCCAACCACTCTTGATTTTATCAAGATATTCTTGTAAACCTACGTAATCTGCTCCAGCTTCTTTAGCTTCTTCTTCTTTGTCTGGAGTTACTAGTGCTAAAACTTTAACATCTTTACCTGTACCATGCGGAAGAGACACTACACCTCTTACCATTTGATTAGCTTTACGAGGATCTACTCCAAGTCTTACTGCTAAATCTACAGATGCATCAAATTTTGCATTAGTTATTTCTTTAATTAAAGCTGATGCTTCAGCTATAGAATAAACTTTACCGTTTTCTATTTTTGCTAAAGCCTCTTTTTTCTTTTTTGTTAATCTTGCCATTTTTAATGTCTTTTAAAGATTAATTAGGAAATTTTCCTGTTACAGTTATTCCCATAGATCTTGCTGTACCAGCAACCATTCTCATAGCAGACTCAGTTGTAAATGCATTTAAATCTACCATTTTGTCTTCTGCAATAGTTTTTATCTGATCCCAAGAAACTTTAGCTACTTTTTTTCGGTTTGGTTCTCCCGAACCCTTCTTGATTTTTGCCGCTTCTAATAATTGCACTGCAGCTGGTGGTGTTTTGATTACAAATTCAAATGATTTGTCTTTGTAAACAGAAATTACCACAGGTAAAACTTTACCTGGCTTATCTTGTGTTCTTGCATTAAATTGCTTACAGAACTCCATGATATTAACTCCAGCAGCACCTAGAGCGGGTCCAACCGGTGGCGACGGATTCGCAGCACCTCCCCTTACTTGTAACTTAACTACTTTGTCTAACTCTTTTGCCATTTTTAATAATTTAGTTCGATGTTGTCTTTAATTGGAAGCTAAAGCAACATCTATCTTAATGTAACAATTATTATACTTTTTCTACTTGCATATAGCTTAATTCTAATGGTGTTTTTCTTCCAAATATTTTCACCATAACTTCAAGCTTACGCTTTTCTTCATTTATATTTTCTATAGTTCCATCAAAACCATTAAATGGTCCATCAATAACTTTTACTGTTTCACCTTTTGTGAACGGAATCGCAACATTTACATCTGTATCTACTGCCAACTCATCGACCTTACCTAACATTCTATTGACTTCAGACTGCCTTAACGGCACAGGGTCTCCTCCTTTAGTTTCTCCTAAAAACCCAATAACATTTGTTACAGATTTTATAATATGTGGTATTTCCCCACTTAAATTAGCTTGAATCATTATATAACCAGGAAAATAAACTTTTTCTTTGCTTATTTTTTTCCCGTTACGGATTTGAATCACTTTTTCTGTAGGCACTAGTACTTGATCGACATAATCTTGTAAACCTAGTCGAGCAATTTCATTCTCGATATAAGCTTTGATTTTGTTTTCCTGACCACTTACTGCTCTAACAACATACCATTTCTTTTCAATACCTTCAGACATAGATTTAAAAATTACCCGTTAATCAAATTAAAATAGTACCCAATAACCTTGCTAAAAACTGTATCAACTCCCCATATTGCTAATGAGAATATAATTGAAAATACAGCCACTAGAATAGTTAAACTTTGTGCTTCAGGCCAAGCTGGCCACGTCACATTGTTTTTTAGTTCTTCAAATGATTCTTTTATATAATTTACAATTCCTGCCATTATAATGTATTTATTTGCACAGATTAAAAGGTTTCCTAGTTCTAGAATCAGGAGAAACTTCTCATCTCGCTTTTTATTTGCACGGGTTGAGAGACTCGAACTCCCGACACCTGGTTTTGGAGACCAGTGCTCTACCAACTGAGCTAAACCCGTAAATATAAGTCAAGGCATTCCGCCAAAACGGAACACCTTTACTCTATATTTATAAACTTTTTTTAGTCTAAAATCTCAGTTACCTGCCCAGCACCAACTGTTCTTCCTCCTTCACGTATTGCGAAACGAAGACCAACATTCATTGCGATAGGTTGAATTAACTCAACATGAATTGTTAAGTTATCTCCAGGCATTACCATTTCAACTCCATCAGGAAGCGCGATGTTTCCTGTTACGTCAGTTGTACGTACGTAAAACTGTGGACGGTAGTTATTATGGAATGGTGTATGACGTCCTCCTTCTTCTTTTTTAAGGATATAAACCTCAGCTTTAAACTTAGCATGAGGAGTTACAGAACCTGGCTTACAAATTACCATACCTCTTGAGATTTGAGATTTTTCAATACCTCTTAATAAGATACCTGCATTATCACCAGCTTCTCCTCTATCTAATATTTGACGGAACATTTCAATTCCTGTAATTGTAGATGTTAACTTTTCAGCTCCCATTCCAATAATTTCAACAGGATCTCCTGTATTAGCAATACCAGTTTCTATACGACCAGTTGCAACAGTACCACGACCAGTAATTGAGAATACATCTTCAATTGGCATTAAGAAATCTTTATCAACTTCTCTTTTTGGCTCTTCGATCCAAGCATCAACAGCTTCCATTAATTCCATCACTGTATCAACCCATTTTTGCTCTCCATTAAGAGCACCTAAAGCAGAACCAGCAATTACAGGTCCATTATCACCATCATATTCATAGAATGATAATAAATCTCTGATTTCCATGTCAACTAATTCAAGTAATTCTTCATCATCAACCATATCCACTTTGTTCATGAATACAACGATACGAGGAATTCCTACTTGACGTCCTAATAAGATATGCTCACGAGTTTGTGGCATAGGACCATCTGTAGCAGCAACCACTAATATAGCTCCATCCATTTGCGCAGCACCAGTCACCATGTTCTTTACGTAATCCGCGTGACCTGGACAGTCAACGTGAGCGTAATGACGATTTGCTGTTGCATATTCTACGTGTGAAGTATTAATTGTAATACCTCTTTCTTTTTCTTCTGGAGCATTATCAATTTGATCAAATGATCTTGCTTCTGATAAACCTGCATCAGCTAATACTTTAGTAATAGCAGCAGTTAAAGTTGTTTTACCGTGATCTACGTGTCCAATTGTACCAATATTTAAATGTGGTTTTGAACGATCGAAAGTTGCCTTTGCCATGTTTAATTTATTTTAATCTAGTTTATATTAAGTATTCAAATTTATTAATGTTTGCTTTAAAAAGAGCCAATGACGGGATTTGAACCCGTGGCCTCTTCCTTACCAAGGAAACGCTCTACCCCTGAGCTACACCGGCTTAAAAAAGAGCGGGAGACCAGGTTCGAACTGGCGACATTCAGCTTGGAAGGCTGACGCTCTACCAACTGAGCTACTCCCGCAATATTTTAAAATCCTAAAATTTATAAATTTTCATTCTTTAAATTCACCTCGTTTTACAAAGCAGATTTAAAAAAAGTGGGGAGAGCAGGATTCGAACCTGCGAAGTTAAAAAACAACAGAGTTACAGTCTGTCCTCGTTGGCCGCTTGAGTATCTCCCCAATTTATAAATATTTTCACTCTATTAAAGAACTTGAGCCGATGGAGGGACTCGAACCCACGACCTGCTGATTACAAATCAGCTGCTCTAGCCAGCTGAGCTACATCGGCTTTTTTCTTACTTTTTTAGCAATAAAAAAAGCCCGCTATTTCTAACGGACTGCAAATGTAAATATTTATTTATTTATTCAAAACATTTTTTGAATAATTTTATTATAAATATGCTCTTAATTTTTCTTTACGCTTTTTTAACTGTCTTTCTAATGATGCAACAGCCATATCTGTACCTTCTTCAAAAGTTTTACATTGCTTTTTAACTACAAAACTATCTCCGGGAACACTTACTCGTGCTTCAAATATTTTATTTTCTTTATCACTAGTGTTTTCTAACTTTAAATAAACATCAGATTTTATAACTTTATCATAATAAACATCTAATTTATCCATTCTCTTTTGAATAAAGTCTATCAATTTTTGATCTGCATTAAAGTTGACTGATTGTGTGTTTACTTTCATACTTTTTCTAATTAGGTGGTTAAACAATATTTGTTTTTACTTCTTACTTCTTGGGTGTGCATTTAAATACACCTTTTTTAATTCTGCAATACTATTATGTGTATAAACTTGTGTTGCAGCTAAACTAGAATGCCCAAGTAATTCTTTTACAGCATTTAAATCTGCACCTTGATTAAGCAAATGAGTTGCAAATGAGTGCCTTAATATATGCGGACTCTTTTTTACTTTAGAAGATGCTAAACTAAAATACTGATTAATTATTCGGTAAACAAGTGTTTCGTAAATTTTAACTCCTTTTTTGGTTAAAAATAAATAATCATTATTCTGAATAATCTCTAGTTCACTTCTTACTTTTAGATAGTTACTTATCGTTTGTATTACAGATTGTAATAACGGTACAAACCGTTCTTTATTTCTTTTTCCTAGTACTTTTAATGTTTTATTAGCAATATCCAGATCTTGTAATTTAAGTTCTACTAATTCTATTCTTCTAATCCCTGTTGAATAAAACAGCTCAATTATTAATTTATCGCGAATACCCTCAAAATCATTTTCAAAATTTAGCTCATCTAGAACTATAGCTATTTCTGTTTCAGAAAAAGGGATTTGTATTTTCTTACTTGTTTTTAATGCTTTATGCTTGACTAATGGATTATTTTGAATAGTGCCTGTCTTGAGCAAAAATTTATAGTAAGAATTTAAGGCTGAAATTTTTCTGTTTATCGTTCGGTTTGAGATGTCGCTCTCTACCATAGAGACAATCCAACTTCTAAGTTGAGAATAGTTTGCTTGTTCTATTCCTTTTTGATCAAATTGTGCTGTATTAAATATTAAGAAATCATTCAAATCATTTTCATAGGCTTTTACAGTAAGCTTAGAATAATTTTTCTCTAATAAGAGATATTCAATAAATGATTTAAAAGGCATGCTTTTGAGTAAATAGTTAAAAGCTAAAAGTACAAAGTTAAATTGGAAGCAAAAAAAAACCTGCTCGTTTAAAAAAAGGAACAGGCATTTTAATTATTTATTTTAAAAAATATTAGATATTTTCTAAATCTCTTAAACGCTGAATGTATTGCGCTTTCTGTATTTGTGCTCTTCGAGCTATTGAAGGCTTAGTGTATTGCTTACGTTCTTGCAACTGATTTTTAATCGTTGTTTTAACAAACTTACGCTTGTAACGCTTTAATGCTCTATCTATATTTTCTCCTTCTTTTACTGGAATTATTAACATCGTGTCTTAACCTCCTCTCTTTTAGAATTTTCAGGATGCAAATATAAAACGAAATTTAAATTCTTAAAATAAAAATAAACATTTTTTATTTCGCAAAAAGGATTGAGCAATTGTTGGAGCTCTTTATGTTTGTGGTTGAAGTTCTTGAAACTACAATAAATAAAAGCGACTTGCGAAAGCCTGGTGCTACGAGCTAAAGCATCGTAGCATTTGCCCAAAACTTAATCTTTAAACAAAGAGGCTCGTCGGCTTAAATCTTCAATAAGTTGCTCGTCTTCTTCACTTTCTAACAAAATATTGTAGTTTTTCCAAAAAGCTTTATCGTAAGGTTTTGAAGCAAAAATATCTGGATCCCATTCTGACATAAGAGCGTCTTGAGTTTGGGCTTTATCTAGTATAATTTCTGAGAATAAAATTTCTTGAATGGTATAGTAATACCGTTCTTCTTTGTTATAGCGTTCTTCTTCCTCTTTACTTATTTTTCCCGTTGGTTTTAATCCGACATTTACCAATTTAGGGGTTTCGTAATAGATATAATTAGGATACATTTTGTCTTGATACTCGATATAAGTCATAATTAATTTATGATTGACCTGTGTATCAAAAAGTCTTTTGCTTCTTACTTTTTGCGCATCTGAAGCTGCTATAAGTTCGTATTCTATTTTCTTAATGGCATAATTATCGTAATAAATGTACAACCAACCATTGGCAACAAAGCCTTCGTTAAATATTCCCTTGGTGTCTAATCCTACAAAATCTTTACTTCCTTCAATTTTTATCTTGTATAACTTGCGTTCATTATCTACCAGAATGGTATCTAATTCAAACTGATGTTTATCTAAAATATCGTCGCCAAAAAGTGCTTTCGCATTCTTTACATTTCGCAATACATTAAGTTTACCTTGAAATAGATTTTGGAGTCCGTTTACTCTAGTGTCATTCCATCTAATCGCCTTTACAAGTTGAGCTTTACTTACCGATCTTCGGTTAATATCTTTAGGTTTTAGTTTATATCTTGATTTTTGATTTTTATAGGCCGCATAAGAAAAAATACTATCGACATCACGTAAATCGTAACTCTTTCTAACTTGATCGACATTTATTTTTAGATAGTCTGAACTGTTTGAAGTATAGCCAGAATCGTAAACCGTTATAGCACTTTCAATAAGCCATTTAAACTCTTGCTTATTACGCTCTTTATGTCTGAGAAATCCTTTTTGAATGTATGAAGAATCAGGAAGATTACGATCTAACCTTTCGATGGCTTTTAAAACAATATCGTTCCCTGTTTTTGGTCTTGTTTCTGCAATAAGCACCACTTCTTCTAATGACGCTACTTCTTCTTTTAAATAAATTTCTTGAGTATTGTCGATTTCACTTATTGGTGTTTTATATGTAGAGTAACCTATAGAAGACACAATAAGCGTGTCATTTTCATGTTCTTTTGGGACTTGAAGCACAAAATTTCCATCAATATTAGTTACTGTACCAATAGTTGTATTTTTAATATATACACTAGCACTAGCGATTGGAAATGCATCTAAAGTATCAATAACTTTATTTTTAATTTCAGTTTGCGAATAGCCTATGACTCCTAAAAAGAAAATACTGAATACTAGAAGTTGTTTTAGTTTTTGAAATGCCATATTTTAATTTTTACTTAGCAGCTGGTTTGTATTCCTTCTTATCGATTACCATTTTAGAAAATTGCTTTACAATTTTCGCTAAAACGTTAATCCTTACTTAGCAGCTGGTTTGTACTCCTTCTTATCGATTACCATTTTAGAAAATTGCTTTACAATTTTCGCTAAAACGCTAATCCTTATTTAGCAGCTGGTTTGTATTCCTTCTTATCGATTACCATTTTAGAAAATTGCTTTACAATTTTCGCTAAAACGTTAATCCTTACTTAGCAGCTGGTTTGTACTCCTTCTTATCGATTACCATTTTAGCGATAATCTCACGAAGGATTTCACTAGTGCCACCACCTATTGGTCCTAGTCTGCTATCTCGCAAAAGTCGTGCCATTGGGTAATCTTCCATATAACCATAGCCTCCTAAGAACTGTAAACAACCATAAGCAACCTCATCTGCCATTTTGGTTGAACGCAATTTTGAAATTGTCGCTTCTTTCACAACATACTCGCCTTTATTCAATCTGTAAGCTACTGAATAATTATATTCACGACACATTTCCATATCTGCGTAAAGATCTACAAACTTATGGCGTAAAGCTTGAAACTTATTAATCGTTTGACCAAACGCGATACGCTCACTCATATACTGTTGTGCATACTCTAAAGCATAGTCAGCTCTAGCATGAGCGTTAATTCCCATAATTAAACGTTCTAAAGCAAAATGTTGCATGATATAAGGAAAGCCTTTACCTTCTTCTCCCATTAAGTTCCCAACAGGAATGGTCACATTATCGAAAGCGATTTCAGCTGTATCACTAGCACGCCAACCTAATTTATCAAGTTTGGTTGCAGAAATTCCAGGTGTATCTCTATCCATAATAAAAATACTAATGCCTTTATTTCCAAGTTCTGGATTTGTTTTTGCTGCAACGACTAAGTAGTCGCTATACACGCCATTAGTTATAAAGGTTTTAGAACCATTAATAACATAATTATCACCTTGCTTAACAGCAGTTGTGCGCATTCCAGCAACATCTGAACCTCCAAAGGGTTCTGTGATGCACAAGCATCCTATTTTTTCACCTGTAATGCTTGGTGTTAAATATTTTTGTTTGATTTCGTGGTTACCTTCTTTATTAACATGCGTCATAGCCAAATAAGCATGTGCCCACATATTTGCTGCAAAACCACCAGAATTAACTTTTTGTAGTTCTTCTAAAAATATGACTGTATAAAACAAATCTAAATCTAATCCACCATATTCTTCTGGATAAGCTAATCCGAAGAAGCCCATTTCACCAAATTTCTCCCAAATGAAACGTTCGACAGTTCCAGTTTTCTCCCATTTATCGATATGAGGAACCACTTCCTTTTTTAAGAAATCTTGTAGGCTTTGTCTAAATAATTGATGCTCTTCTGTGAAGTACATACTGTTCATAATGCTTAGAGTTTTATTCGAGTGTCAAATATAATTTAATTATCTCAATTTTATGAATAGGAAAGTCTTTTACTTTTTTTAATTCATCTAAGGATTTGAATTGTTCTATTAGTGTTCTATGTTCAATGATATGATGTGCTATTTCATAATCAATATATGATATGCTTACCAACTCATCTCGTGACGCTGTATTTAGATTAATTTTATTTATCTTTTTTGGCGTTTTAACTGTAAATTCTTTATGGATTCGTTCAATTACTTCAGAAGATAAACCGTACACTTCTTGCAATTGCACATCTGCAATAAAACCTTGCACTTTGTTTCTGTATTTTATGATGCGTTTTGAATATGCCTCACCAATTCCATAAATATTTTGTAATTGTGATGCCGTTGCTAGATTTAAATCTATTTTTTGTTCGAAAGTTTTTGGCGTATCTGAGTACGATTTGGTGGTATAGACTAAACCTTTTTTGGGTTTAGGGTTAGTCACCCAATCAGGAAACTTAAAGTAAGGTGATATTTTACTTAATAAAGCATCTGAAACTTTAGTGACTTGCTGGAATTGTTTTGTAGAATTAATCCATTGATTTTGTTTTCTATAATCTAATAATCGATCTATTTCTTCATTTGTCATTCCTAGAGTATAGCCTTTATAATCTGTAATAAAATTGGGATTAAAAGGATATATTTTTGGTTGTCGCTTTTCAATTTCAACCAGACGTAAAGAATCCATTTCTTTATAAAACAAAGCAAGTTCTTTTGGATTGATAGGAATTTCTTCTGAAGAAAAATCAACAAAAAAATAAGCACATTGCAGACTAATGATAACTGTCAATAATAGAAAAATCCCATTTCGCTGTTTAATAGTAAACGTAAAATGGGATTTTAATGCACTCATCGTATAGAATATATTCGATGAATATACAAAATATTTTTTATTCTTTACTGCCTCTTATTGCAGCAACATATTTAGACATTTCTTCTCTCACTTTAGGGAATAAGAAGAATAGTCCAATCATATTAGGGAAAACTAATGCCAATATCATAGCATCAGAAAACTTAATAACAGCGTCTAAGGTAGCAGCAGCACCAACGACAATAAAAAATAAGAATAAAATTTTATAAACTGTATCAGCCATTTTTCCTTTTCCAAATAAATATTTCCATGATTGTAAGCCATAATAAGACCAAGATATCATTGTAGAAAAAGCAAATAACACAATAGCGATAGTTAATATGTAAGAGAATCCTGGGATGACTGAATCAAAAGCCATAGAGGTTAAATCTACACCTCCAATAGAGCTTCCATCAGCATTTAATAATACACTACTTGAAGATTCTCCTGCAGCACCATATTGAAATACACTTTGCATATTAGTCCCATCGATATTAAAAAAGATGATCACTAGTGCAGTCATTGTACAAATAACTACAGTATCAATAAATGGCTCTAACAAGGCAACGACACCTTCTGATGCTGGATATTTAGTTTTAACTGCTGAATGCGCAATAGCTGCAGAACCAGCTCCTGCTTCATTAGAAAAAGCAGCACGTTGAAATCCTACAATAAGGACACCAACTAAACCACCTAGTCCAGCCATTGGAGTAAAGGCACCTTCGAATATTAATCCGAATGCATCTCCAATATAACTAATGTTTGCAAAAATTATTATTAAAGCTGCAAGCACATAAATTCCAGCCATAAAAGGCACGATTTTTTCAGTAATACTAGCGATTCTTTTAATTCCTCCAATAATAACAATACCAACTAAAATAGCTAAGATAATTCCTATTACAAATCCCATTGAGCCTCCTTCTAAACCAAATAAAGAGGTGATTTGTACTGTTGCTTGATTAGATTGAAAAGCATTACCACCTCCAAATGATGCACCAACACATAGTATCGCAAAAACAACAGCGAGTACTTTACCGATTCCTACAAAACCTCTTTCTTTTAATCCTTTTGACAGATAATACATTGGTCCTCCATAAACGGTTCCATCTTCACCAACATCTCTGTATTTTACACCTAAGGTACACTCCACAAATTTTGTTGACATACCTATAAGTCCACAAACAATCATCCAAAATGTTGCGCCAGGTCCACCAAGTGCTATAGCTACCGCAACACCTGCAATATTACCTAACCCAACCGTTCCAGAAACAGCTGTTGCTAAGGCTTGGAAGTGAGACACTTCACCTTCTTTACTTTCATCTCTAATAGTATCTCTAATATCTCCATCAATGGCTAATTCTGAATCTCCAGAAGAATGACCACCTTCAATTTCGTCGTACTTACCTCTAACTGTATTAATTGCCAACTTGAATTTTGTAATGCCTGGAACACTGAAATAAACAGTAAAAAAAGTAGCTCCTAATACTAATAGTATTACAACAAAAGGAATGTTATACTCACCTATTGGCACTGTAGTTAAAATAAACCCTTCCCACCATTCTGCTATTGGCATAAAGGCGTCGTTTATTTTTTCGTCTAAACCTTTCTCTTGAGCAAAGGTTACTACTGGTAAGATTAAAGTAAAAATTGAAAGAAGATATTTCTTCATGATATTATTATAGTTAGTTAAAGTTTTGCTTAAAGCTAGCAAGATGCTAAAAAAAAATGATTTTTTAAAGCATCTGTTGTTAAAATAAAGGAATTAGTGCAAGTTATAAACTGTATTTAGCTCTTGAATTTGCTCTGGTCTTCCAAGAACAATTACTTTAGCACCAGCTTCTAATTTCTGTTCTGCTTCGGGATTAACAATGTAATCGCCTTTACCATCTTTATAACCAATCACTGAACATCCTGATTTTCTTCTTAAGTCTAAGTCTTTTATGGTTTTTATACTTTGGTTTGTATTATAGAGCTTATCTACGGCAATTTCTTCAATATTAATATTTGATTTTCCAACAATAGCTAAGTTATCAATAAACTCTATTAAATCTGGCACAACAACAAGTGACGCCATATGATCTCCTCCAATTTTATCTGGAAGAATAACGTTATTTGCGCCAGCTAGTTTTAATTTTTTATAAGAAGTTTCTTGAGAGGCTCTACTAATAATTTTCATTTCTTTATTAATCTGTCTAGCAGATAATACTACAAATAAATTATCTGCATCATTTGGCAATGCTGAAATTAAAGTTGTAGCGCGATCTATTCCAGCCAAACCCAACACGTCATCTTCATTCGCATTCCCATGAACAAATGGAACCAAATCACTTTCAAACTTATCGATAATATCTTTATCTCTTTCTATAACAACAAAAGGTTTATTGTGAGCAATTAGTTTTGTTGCTGCCTGTTTTCCATTTCTTCCATAACCACAGATAATGATATGGTTACTTAGAGCTTCAATCTTTTTTTGCATTTTCTTTTGTTTTAATTCTTCCAAATTACTTTTACTTAAAATATATTCTGTAATGACAGATAAGGCATAACCAACAACAACGACACTAGTTAAAATTAGAAATATCGTAAACAATTTAGCCGTTGGATCTAAAGGATGTACTTCACCATAACCTACAGTAGTAATCGTTATCACTGTCATATACAGTGCGTCAATCCATGAATAGTCTGACATCATTTTAAAGCCTACAACGCCTATTAACAATAAAACTATCAAAAGGCCTATTGCTGTATATATTTTGTTTCTAAAAAACTTAATCATTGGGCTAATTGTAAATTACAAGTCAAAAACTGAGCTGCGTTTTGTATATATTTTATCTTTTATTCTCATCCAAAATGCGAGAAACAAGTATAGCGCAAAACCAAAACCTAAAGTTACAAAAGTCACATAAATAAAAGAAGTTCTTACCACTTTTGCACGCATTCCTAATCGATCTGCAATACGCTGACATACATAATATCCATGCTTTTGGAAATACAAGAGTATTTTATAAAAAATATTCATGCTTGCAATTTAGCTATTTAATAATGTATTCCCAATAGCACATTGTAAACATTTGTTTTTATTACAATATTCTGTTTTAAGCTGAAGCAGTGCTTGGCTATTCAATGCAGTTTTAGAAACCAAACCCAACTGATTATATTTTGCTACAATGTTATTTTTTTCTGATGCTATTTGCTGGATTAATGCCCATGAAAAATCTTCAATAGGTTTTCCTTGATGTTTTATATAACTAAACTGTAGAGGCATTATGGTGTTAATAATGAGTAAATCTACAAACGATTTTGTGATTTGTTTTTTAGAATATTTAGAGGCTTTGTTAAAAGTATAATGAGTTTCCCAATAAGCAGATGCAGCTACATTAAATATGACATATAATTCATCTACAGTTTTTACTTTTATGATTTTGGAAAACAAATTGGATTGTTGATGATACAATATTGCAAGTTGTGACAGGCGTATTGTTGGAAAATTAGTTGGACGTAATCTAAAAAACTGTAAAGGCACCACAGATGAATTTGTTAAAGAAAACTTTTGTTTTAAATACAGATATTCTCTTTGAAGCTTTTTATAATAGGCATCTTCAACATTGGCCTGTAACAATTCAGCTTGTCCAAAAAACAAAGCTTCTAAACTTAACAGCTTAGGTTGTATTTTTTGTAAAATTTTAAAATCGAATGAGTTTGCGATACTTAAAAAGGCATCGCTATTCACTTTAAGTCCGAAATTCTTAGCCAGCATTTTAAAAAGTACAGCTTCCCAATTATTTTTAGACGCTTTAAGTAAGTCTTCAACCTCAAGGTATTTTCTTTCTAGACGTTCAAAATATAAGCGTTCCAACCAATTATTTATAATAAAATCATGAACTCCTTTAATATCATTTTCACAATTAATCCACTTTTGTTGTTTACTAAATAGTTTTTGGTAATTCTGTAAGGCCTTTTTATTTATATTGTTTTGCAATTCTAATGTAGGAATAGAGGTATTATCTTTTCTAAAGACCTCAGAATCATGCTGCCAGACCACATGCAGTATAACATTATCATAATTTTTGTCTTGCTCATGATGATGCAAATACCAATCGCTAGACTTTAAATGAATTTCAACATTTCCAGCCCAAAGCTGTTCGTCTATATACAATTGCGCATTAAAAAAATCAGGTCCAGAATTGTGGTTATGTTCACCAACAGAAACAATTCGAACAAGTTCTTTATTTGTAGTGAATAACCTTCTTAAATCAATTTTTTTATACTTCCAAATGTAATGTAGAAAATTTTCTCTCATAAGACGAAAATAAAATAAAAATTGATAAAACAATAATAAACTTATAACTTAGACCACTCTGTACTAAACCATTACGAGTTTTTAGAATGTAATTGCATTATTGTTTAAACCATCAAAAGATGAAATACAACGCCTTTATTTCTTATAGTCATACACAAGATTCAGACCTAGCTCCGCATTTAGAAACAGCATTAGAAAAGTTTGCAAAACCATTATTTAAGCTACGCGCACTTCATGTATTTCGAGACGCCAATGATTTGTCTGCTTCTCCAGATTTATGGGGAAAGATAGAAGAAGGGCTTCATCATTCTGAGTATTTTATCTTTTTGGCCTCACCTAAAGCGGCACAATCAAGATGGTGTAAAAAGGAAGTCGAATTTTGGAAAGCCAATAAAAACATCAATAATTTTTTAGTCGTTCTTACTGATGGAGAACTCGCTTGGGATGAATCTACTTCGGATTTTGATTGGAATAAAACCACTGCTATACCAGATAACCTCTCTGGTGTTTTTAAGAATGAACCTCTCTATGTTGATTTCCGGAATCATAATAATGCTGAGTTAGGGTTAGAGTATCCCGATTTCAAAACTAAAACTGTACTTTTAGCCGCGACCATTCATGGAAGATCTGTTGGCGACATGATGGGTGAAAATATGAAGCAACATAAAAAAACGCTTCGTATTCGTAATGGTGCTATTGCTGTATTATCCGCACTACTTATAACTGTAGGAGCTGCTGGGTTTTATGCGAACGAACAGAAGAAAGAGGCAATAGAACAAACCATTGAAGCCAAGCGACAAAAAAAGGAAGCTCTACATCATGCTAATCGTGCTCTTGCTAAAAGTTATTTATCAGATTCTAAAGCTAATCTTTCAATAGATCCAACATTATCAGTAAAATTAGCAGTAATGGCTTATACATTTGCTAAATCAGATTCAATGAATTTAGAATCTTATGAAGATCAGTTGATAACGGCTTTTAATGGTACCAGTCATTTTTATGTTTCACATGATAATTTTGAATTGAAAAAGGACACTACTTTCATGAAACCTATACTTCATGAATTTAAAGATGTTAAAATTTCTTATAGTAATGAAGGTGACCTACTAATTGAAAATGAAAGTAAAAAAATCACCATTAAAAGAGACCAACGACCTCCTAATGAATATAGTTTGTCTTCTAATGGAAAATTCATAATTGAAAAACTAGACAGAGTCCCGATTGGCAATTATCGTGAACAAAACATTATCAATATTTACAAATTAAATGGAAAGCTTTTAGCTACAGGATCAACTTTTTTTCCTAACACAACAGAAATTCGATTTAATAAAAATGGAAACAAATTTATAATAAGTGGTTATGGAGCTCAAGAAACGACTATAGGGTTTTATAATGATTTATATGACACTTATGAAGCAAAAGTAATCACAAATAAATCTAATATAACCGCTTTACAAATTTCTCCTGATGGTCAAATGGCAGCTATAGGTTCTTCTAATGGTGAGATTGAATTATATCAATTGTATGATAGTTTTTTTGACATACAAGATCGCTGGATTTTAAATGGTCATAAATCTGAAGCTATTAACCTACTTGCCTTTGATTCATTAGGTCAAACCTTATATAGCCAAAGTAACTCTTTTAAACGCAAATGGTTAACTAACACGAATAAGTCTTATATTCAAATGGATGAATACCCTACTGTATACAACACCTCATTTGGACTCGGAGCAACTCGTTTTAATGAAGGTCATATATGGTTTACAGGTCAGAACGACACTATAGAATTTCATCGTGTTGTTGATAATGATATAGAAGACGTATATGCTATATTTAACAATGTTAAAGATCAATTTAATAATACTAAAGACGCATCAGAGGAAAATACATCAGCTAACAATCGATATATTGCAACAAGCAATGGATTATTTAATTCTAAAACAGAACGTTTAATCACGTATGATTTTCCCGCAAATCCAGATCGAATAGACTTGCTTGTAACTGCATTTAGCAATGACTCAAAATATTTGTTTGCTTCAAAGTATATATACCTCTTAGATCCTGAATTAATTCTAAAGCGAATAAATGATAGCTCAAAATTTGGAACCCTTGATCCTTTCACAAAAGAAGAAAAAGAAAAATATATGATACCTGATGATTATTAATTAAGATAATTAATCACTATTTCACAACCACACGAATCGATTCATAACCATGATAGGTATAAAGAGCAAGAAAATAATTTCCAGACGCTAATGCTGAAGCATCCCAAGGTATTGTATGTTCTCCTGCTACTCTTCGACCTTCAACAAGCGTTTGAACACGTTGACCTTGCATGTTATAGACGCTGATTTCACAATAAGTGTTATTGATTAAATTTAAATGTATTTGTGCATGTTCATCAACAACATTAGAGCCTAGAATAGTGATTTCATGACCTTTTGGACTGACAATCTCAAATTCATCTACACTTAATAAAGATGGATCTACATATTTATAAACATTTACTCCTGAGGTGTACATTAGTGTATCATTAACGCGTTGAAATCGGTTAAAGCTAGAACCAATTGTTGGTTGGTATTCCCAAGTAGCACCTCCATCTAATGTTTCATAAAACAATAAACCAAAACCACCAACCCAACCAATATCTTCATTTAAAAAGCCTATGCCTTGCATGGTTCCTGAATCGTTATCTGTAATTACAGTTTCAAGATTCCAAGTTTGTCCTCCATCAATAGATTTAAAATACTGTGGTGTTGGTTCAAATTCTTCTACAGATGCATATATAATATCTTCACTAATCATTTGAAGTTTCCATGCACGTTGGTTGTTATGCGCACCTATTGCTAATTGCGACCATGTCTCGCCTCCATTGGTCGTGCCCACAATTATTGATTTTAAACCAGTACCTTGAGCACTCTGCCCTACAGCAAAACCTATATTTTCATCTTTAAAAAATATATCTACCAAGCCATTACACAAGCTTCCCATATCTATATAACTCCATGAATTTCCTTGATTTACAGACTTTATTATATAAGCATTCCCATAAAACACACCTGTAACAAATATGGTGTTTTCATTTACAGCATGCATTCCACAAATACCAACAACATCTACTGGAAAATTTGAAGAAATGTCTTCCCAATTTGCACCTCCATCTGTTGTTCTTAAAAGTGTTGCTGCAGGATTACCATTTGCCAAAGTACCTGCATAACCAATCTGATCATCATAAAATTCTACACTTCTAAAATAACGATCTGAATTATAATACTGCTGTGTCCAATTTTCGCCACCATCAATTGTTTTTAATATTTGTCCGCCACCATCTACTACCCAACCAATGTCTGGATCTACAAATTGCATGTCTTCAAAACGCCAGCCAAGTGTGTTTACATTTAAAGTTTGCCATTCTTGGGCTAGTCCAAATTGTGAAAAAAAACTAAACACTACAATTATTAAGACAAGATATTTTTTAATGAACTTCATGTGATAAAAATTTGAGATGAACTCCAAAAATACTGTCTTATAAAACTTTGAAATTGTAAAAAAACGAAACTTTTTAGCTCACTCGTAAATTTAAAATATCACCATTTGGATTAATAGATTTCAAGAACTTGCTAGGATTAAGTCCTGTAAACTGTTTAAAATCTTTTATAAAATGTGATTGATCATAATAGTTGTGTTCCAAGGCTAATTGTGTTAAAGACTGATGCTTATTTATTTTCATCTGCTCAATTACGGTATTAATACGAATGGTACGTATAAACAATTTAGGAGAAATGCCGATTTCATTTTTAAAACGCTGTTCTAAACGTCGAATACCAATTCCCAAACCTTGAACCTTTAATTGACTAGCGTCAATACTCAAGCTTGAGAAGGTCTGTTCTAAACTTTTATTATTTGAGTCACCTACATAAGACGATAAATACTGTTCTATACATTTCATCTTTTCATTGATGCGCTTTGAGATATAAATTTGCTCTTGTAATTCGAGCATATTTGGCAACTCTAATTGACACAAACTTAAGCAGCTATCTGTAAGATAATGCATATCCACCTTCCAAACTTTATTAGCCACCCAAGGATGAAATTTTACACCAAAGACATCTAGATTATGTTCTGGTAAGGATAAATTAATATATTTTTTTATTTGCCCAAAAACGTGAAACTGACTTGTTTTTTTGTTTTCCGACACATTTGGGAAATCGCATTGCCATGGATTTCCAGTATGGAATACCCAATCGACATAGGCATCTGGAACAAATCTGTAAGTCGCATCAGCGATGTCATTTTCAGACGATTTTAAAGTCCAGAAATACGCAATAAGATGCGCAAATTCTTTTGAAGGAGGATATTTTTTAAATAGCATGTTTGAATTCTATGCTTCTAATTTAAAAAAACTAGCACTAACATTCAGGCTTTTAGCAGTTTATATTTTTTACTGTCTGATTTTAGACAAATAAAAAACCCAAGCAATAAGCTTGGGTTTTAGTTTTATAAAATCCTTTAAGCATTATAGCCTTAATCGATATAACCCATTTTTCGCATCCAATCGTCGTTAAACATTTTACCTACATAACGACTACCATGATCGTGAAATAAAACAACAACAACATCATCTTTTGTGAAGTGTTCTTTTAATTGTAAAACGCCTTTAATTGCAGAACCTGCAGAATTCCCTAAAAACATTGCTTCTTCTTTAGCTAAGCGTTGTGTATATACGCAAGCGTCTTTGTCGGTAACTTTAGTAAAGCCATCGATAATATCGAAATCTACATTCTTTGGTAAAATATCTTCACCTATTCCTTCTGTAACATAAGGGTAGATTTCTTTTTCATCGAAAATACCAGTTTCATGGTATTTTTTAAAGACAGAACCATACGTATCAACTCCCCAAATTTTAATATTCGGATTTTGTTCTTTTAAATATTTACCGACACCAGAAATAGTACCTCCTGTGCCAACACCAACTACAAAATGCGTGATTTTCCCTTCGGTTTGTTTCCAAATTTCTGGACCAGTACTTTCATAATGTGCTCTAGCATTACTTGGATTATCATATTGATTCACATACCAAGAATTTGGTGTTTCTTCGCCCAAACGCTTTGACACAGAATAATATGAACGAGGATCGTCTGGTTCTACAGCTGTTGGACATACAATGACTTCTGCACCAACGGCACGCATGATATCTACTTTTTCTTTACTCTGCTTGTCTGCCATTACAAAAATACATTTATACCCTTTTACAATTGCTGCAAGTGCTAAACCCATTCCTGTATTTCCTGAAGTCCCTTCTATGATTGTTCCTCCTGGTTTTAGTCGTCCATCGGCTTCTGCATCTTCAATCATTTTTAAAGCCATTCTGTCTTTTACAGAGTTGCCTGGATTGAACGTTTCGTATTTAGCAAGTACTAAACAAGGTAAATCTGCAGTTAGTTTATTAAGCTTCACTAATGGTGTATTCCCAATAGTTTCAAGCATATTTTTAGCGTAGTCCATTTTGTTTTTTTTACAACTGCAAATTTAAGGCAAAAGTTAAAAGCGGAAAGAGAAAAGGCAGTTTTATTTTATGGATTAAATTTTAGTGCAATTATTAAACGATAACACTTGCATTGTTTTAACAACTCAATTTGCGTTAGCGATTGCAGTGGCATCCTTTTTTATACTGAATTGTGTAAAAAAGATATAACGAAAAGCGCGACGTTTATTGGCTGAGTGCAACGAAAGCGAATAAAGGAAACGCCCGAACTAAAAATCATTCAAAACGAATGGCTTTGACTGGCGAAATTTTGGTGATGATGTACGACGGAATTAATAACATGAGCAAACATAGGATAAAGGTGCCAATATTGAGCGCGAGAATGTAGCCTAAATTAATATCGATTGGGACTTCACTAACGTGATAAACGGATGGATCTAGTGGGAAAAGCTTGAAATATTTCTGAGTTAAGAGTAATAAAAATCCGATGAGATTTCCCCAAAACAAGCCAATTAAAATGATATAACTGGCATTGTATAAAAACACTTTTCTTATGCTCCAATTGTTGCTTCCGAGTGCTTTAAATATTCCTATCATTTTGGTGCGCTCGAGTATTAAAACTAATAAAGCCGTAATCATGTTTATGCCTGCTACCAAAATCATTATGCTTATTAATCCGTAAATATTTTTATCGAAAATACTAATCCATTCAAAAATAGAACTGTGTTTTTGCTCTACTGTTACAGTCTGCAGAAGCGAGGGTGTATTTTGAAAGACCGCTTTAAATTTCGCATCTAATTGATTGTAGTCATCTAGTAAAACTTCAAAATGCCCAACTTGATTTGCGTCCCATTTATTGAGGTGTTGTATGTGTTTAATATCTCCTATCACATAAGTTTCATCAAATTCCTTAAGACCAGAGTTATAGATTCCAACTATAGTAAAACGTCTAGGAGTTGGTGGTTTATTAGGATCGTCTTTTCTAAAAAAAGTAGTGAATTTATCACCAAGTTTAAATTGCATTTTATTTGCAAGCTCCTGAGAGATTAATACATCTTGGTTTCTGTCTTTACTGAAATCTGGCAAGCGTCCTTCGACAAGAAATTCTTTAAAATAATTCCAATCGTAATCGCCTCCAACACCTTTAACAATAATAGCTTCAAAATCGGTTTCGGTTCTAATAATCCCAAACTTTGAAGCCACAGCTTGTACATTTTTAATACCATCTACGGATTTGAAATTGGGATAAAAATCTTGTTGAGTAGAAATTGGTTTTCCGCTTTCTTGAGAATTATTACTTTCAAAATTAGAAATAATAATATGGCCATTAAACGCAGATACTTTATCTCTAATTTTTTGTTGCAAGCCAATTCCTGTTGCAATGGTTATCATCATAACAATAATACCAATAGCAATGGCTGCAATTCCAATTTTTATTATTGGTGCTGAAACGCTACTTTTATACGCTTTACTATCAATAATGCGTTTAGCTATAAAAAACTCAAAATTCAAACTAGATGATACGATTTAATGTTTTCAAAAATACAGTTTTATTATTTGTTTTGGTATTAATTTCTTGTGCTTCTAAAACAAAAGATAAATTAGCAGAAACTAATGAGACTCTAAATCCAATTCAGGATGAAACGATACTTTTTAAAGAAAACGAATTAGTTATTGGTGCCAACCGAACAGAAATTTATTTACCACTACTTAACGAAAAACGTGTTGGTATTGTTGCGAATCAAACCTCTGTAATTTTTAAAGCTGAAAATAAATACGTGCATCTTGTAGATTCGTTATTAGCATTAAAAGTGGATGTAAAAAAAGTATTTGCCCCAGAGCATGGTTTTAGAGGTAAAGCTGATGCTGGTGAATTTATAAATGATAGTATAGACAAGCAAACAGGTTTACCTATAGTATCGTTTTATGGCAAAAACAAAAAACCTTCTAAAGCGCAACTTGAAGGTTTAGATGTTCTTATTTTTGATATTCAAGATGTTGGCGTGCGTTTTTATACCTACATCTCCTCTTTGCATTATATTATGGAAGCCTGTGCTGAACAAAATATTTCATTAATTATTTTAGATCGACCAAATCCTAATGGACATTATATAGATGGTCCTATTCTTGAGCCAGAACATAAAAGTTTTATTGGTATGCATCCTATTCCTGTGGTGCATGGCATGACAATTGGTGAGTTTGCTCAAATGATTAATGGCGAAAAATGGTTAGAAAATGGTGTGCAATGTGATATTAGCATCATTCAAATGAAGAACTACACTCATAAAACTGTATATCATTTACCCATAAAACCTTCACCTAATTTGCCTAATGATAAAGCCATTAATTTATATCCAAGTTTATGCTTTTTTGAAGGCACAAATGTTAGTGCTGGTCGTGGTACTGAAAAACAATTTCAAATTTATGGTTCACCTTTTTTACCTGAAACAGGTTTTAGTTTTACACCTCAACCCAATGAAGGCTCAAAATACCCTAAGCACGATGGGAAGGTTTGTCATGGCTATGACTTAAGTCAAACAGAAGAAAGATTAATCGATTTAAACTTATCTTTCTTAATTGATGCCTATTCGAAAACTGAGGATAAGGCTGATTTCTTTATTCCTTTTTTTACCAAGCTTGCTGGAACTGAAACCTTACAAAATCAAATTGAAAATAACTTCACTATAACACAAATAAAAGCCTCATGGACAACAGGTCTTGAGGCTTATAATAACATGCGAAAAGCATACTTAATTTATGAATAAAAACTAGTTATAGGGCTGACCATTAGGTCTTAAGTTATTTCGTCTATATTCTGCACGAGATTGTACAACATATCGACCTCCTCTTCTCGTAGAAAGGTTATATGATTTATATTCTGTAGTATCTAACCTTGGTTCTTTTGTTTCGACAAGTCGAGAGGCCTTAGTTGTTAAATCACTAGTCGGTTGCTCTTTTACAGCTTTAGGTCGTCTAGACTCTACAAAAGACTTTGAAACAGGTTGATGAGATGCAATTGCACTTTTATTTTTTGGCTTAACTGCCTTTTTGAGACGTTTCTTTTTTTCTGGTTCTGGTAATTTAACTTCAGCAACAGCATTAGCCTCTTCAATAATTGGTGCTTCCTTATTGATTTCTGCTACAGAGGTCGCTTTTTCAATTATAGGCTCGTCTTTAATAATTTCTGGTGCTACATCAGCAATAACATCGTCTTGAAATGTTGGGATTGGTAATAGTCTAGAAATTCTAAAAATAATCGTCTTTTGATATTGATAAATATCATCACTTCTTTCGATTTGAAATCCTGCTATGGTATATTCTCCAACAGGAACTGACGCTAGAGGAATAAACGCTTCGCTTTTTGAGCCTTCAATCATGAATACTTTAGATTCATTATTGCCCATAAACTCAACTTTAAACAGTTTATAATTACTCTTTAAATGAAGTGTATCTCCAGCAGCGTTTAAATCATGATGCAAACTTCTTCCATCGGGATGAATATTTTTTGCAATTGTAGAATAAACAGTATTTTGAGCAAATACTGAGTAGGTCAACATAACTAGTAGTAGGTTTACTATAGTTAATGTAAAGTTTTTATTTACGTAGATTTGTTTCATTATTTAACTGAAATTTGTTAGTGCTATCAATCAAATTCTTGTCAAATATTGTTTTAATTAAGACCAATGTGGTAAAGAAATCTCGAAATAATAAGAAAACTCGTTGAATTCTCTAATATTTTAGTTGAACTGTTATTTTCCTGAAATCGTCATTGCTAGTTTTACTAAAAACACTGAAAAATAATTAGTTATCAAACAATTAAGCCATATAATAGGAATATTCAAGCTTTGATATTGAAACTTTATCAAGTTGATAAGGCTGCCTGTTTTCCTTTAAGAATATCTAATAAAACATCTGGATAATCGGTAATAATGGCATCAACTTTAAAATTAATCATATCACTCATTTCAGAAGCCGAATTAACTGTCCAAGGTATAACCTCGCAATCTGCTTTTTGGTATTGCAAAACGGTTGTTTGGTCTAATAACTTATAGTATGGACTTATAATTTCTGGTTTATAACTAAGCTTTTTTACTTTTTCTGAAATGCTTTCATCTTCATCTATCAAAATTGCAACTTTCATTTGTGGCGCTTGTTGCTTCACCTGTTCAAGAATTCTTAAATCAAAAGACTGCAAATTACATCTACTAAATACATCATAAGTATTAATTGTTTCAAGTACTAAACGAACAAATTCTTTGGGATGAGGCGTAAACACATCATCATACTTTGGTTTCGCTTTAATCTCAATATTAAATTTAATATGATTACTTAAGTGTTTTGTTCTTAAAAAAACATCTTCTAATGAAGGTTTAAACGCGCTTATTTTTTTCTGGTTAGGATATCTTTTATGAAATTTCATTCCACAATCAAAGGCTTTAATTTCTTCATAAGTCATTTGATATAAGTTATAGGCTTTGTCCTTTTTTTTAGGAATAGTATTGCCTTCAGCATCTAAACAAATTGTTCGACTCAAATAAGGTTCATGAGACACAATGACTTTTTTATCTTTAGAGATCACCACATCTAACTCCAAAGTCTGTACACCTAAGTCAATAGCTTTTTCAAAAGCTTGAAGTGTATTTTCAGGCATAAGCCCTCGACAACCTCTATGTCCTTGAACCTCTATGCCTTTTGGGTTAGTACACTTCATTTACTGTAATTTGAAAAGTAAGCCAGAACCTATTTATTCTTTTGGAATAATCGTTGGTTTTCTATATTTCTGAAAGGGTTGTTGTAACAAATTAGTTATGCTGCTATTCTCTGCCTCATCAGGAAAAACATCTACGCCATAGACCAATTCATCTCGATTTAATGTCATAAACGTTCCAAAAAGTCGATCCCAAACTGAAAAAATATTGCCAAAATTTGAATCTGTATAAGGCAACACATAATGATGATGCACTTTATGCATATCTGGCGAAACCAATATATAACTTAAAGCATGATCTACTTTTTTAGGCAATTTTATATTTGCATGAGTAAATTGAGTAGATATTAAGGATAATGATTGATACAGCATCACAATGGCTATTGGAGTTCCCACAACAAAAACACCAAACAAAGTAAAAGAAAATCGGATGATGCTTTCTAGAGGATGATGTCTATTTGCAGTAGTCGTATCGACTTTATGATCTGTATGATGCACCAAATGAATCATCCAAAGAGGCTTAACCTTATGCTCTACATAATGTGCTAAATAAGCACCAAAAAAATCTAATAATAAAACACCAAGAAGCACATATAACCACAAAGGCATTTCTGGCAACCAATTAATGATTCCAAAATCATTTACTTTTACCCAGTCTGCAGAGTTTAATAATAAGAAAGCCAATCCGAAATTGATAAGCACTGTGGTGAGTGTAAAAAACAAATTAGGAACGGCATGTTTCCATTTTTTATAGGTAAACTTATACAGAGGCAATACTCCTTCTAAAAGCCAAAAAAATGTAATTCCACCAACTAGGATAAGACTTCGATGCAAAGACGGAATAGTTTCAAAATAGTTAATTAGGTTTTCCAAGATTCAGAATTTTTCTAAATATAATAAATTGAAGCATTAGATTTTTATTCTTCGCTTCATTTCTTCAACGATATTAAAAGCGGCTGGACAAATAGCGACGTTCTTTAGTGTTAGATTAGATATTTGTTGAAACTTTTTTCGGTCTGTATGCGGAAACTCGCGACAAGCTTTTGGTCTCACTTCATAAATAGAACAATAATTATCTGCACCTAAAAAAGTACAAGGCACACTTTGTAATACATAATCGTGTTCTTCGTCTACTCTTAAAAACTGCTCAATAAATTGTTGTGGTTTTTGCTTAAAATGCTTTGAAATGCGCTCGATATCTTTATCGGTAAATAATGGACCAGTAGTTTTACAGCAATTCGCACAGGTTAAACAATCTGTACGCTCGAATTCTTCTTCATGCAAGTCTTGCATCGTATAATCTAAATTCTTTGGTGTCTTCTTTTTTAGCTTAGTAAAAAAGGTTTTGTTTTCCTTATGCTTATCTTTGGCGAGCTTTGGAAGCTCATTTAGAAATTCTTCCATAACACAAAAGTAGTATTTTAAATAAGATGTTAAATCACGTTTAGCATGACAATTATTTTATGGAAAAGGATTTATTCGGAAAAGCGTTATTAGATTATCAAAATGGAAAATATACTGAAGACCTTATCACTTCAACAAACATAAGTGATGAAGATGTTTTACCATTACCTTATCTTTTCAGAAACTTTGAAACCATGCCAAAATTAGAGCAAACAGCACTAAAATTGACAAAAGGGAAAGTCTTAGATGTTGGTTGTGGCGCAGGAAATCACAGCTTGTATTTACAAGATAAAGGTTTTACTGTGAAAGCTATAGATATTTCTAAAGGCGCTATTAAAGTTTCAAAACAAAGGGGTGTGATTCACACTGAACAAAAAGCACTTTTAGAAGAAACCGAAACTTTTGACACACTTTTAGTTTTAATGAATGGTACAGGCATTTTTCAAGAATTGCAACAAACTTCTAAATATTTAAAGCATCTCAAAAGCTTGCTTCAACCTAATGGTCAAATCTTAATCGACTCTAGTGATATTAAGTATATGTATGAAGATGAAGATGGTGGCTTATGGATTGACATGAACACTAATTACTATGGTGAACTCGATTACTTCTTAAGTTACAAAGGTGAAAAAGAGGAGCCTATGAAATGGCTTTATTTAGATTTTAACACCTTACTTACAGTTTGTTTGTCTGTTGGTTTAGACTGTGAATTAATTGAAGAAGGTGAACATTTTGATTATTTAGCTAAGCTAAGTATTAAAGATTAAATCCTTTTTCGCTTAATTTATTTACAATAGTTCGGTATAAATCACTACTCCATATTTCAGAGATTTTACTCATAGACTCATTCATAGAATCTTGCGAACCTGTTATTTTTTGTCCTGTTTCACTTCTATAAAACTCGGTTAAAGCTTCTTTATCGGCTTCGGTTAAAGCGCTAGCATCTTTAAACATGTTTTGTCCAGCTTGTGTTGAGTATAATGCATTCATGTTCTTAACATCTTGATGCGAAAAATGACCACGATAAGCAGAAACCATCATTTGGCTTAGTTCCTCTAAAGATTCTTTTTTTAGCAATTTTAATTCATCCCAAACTGAAACAGGAACGTTTTGTGAAGCATATTGTTTCTCTAGCATTGTAAACAGCTGATCGACTACATTTTCATAATAGTCTACTGTACCATTACTCTTGATACATTTTTTCACATCTTCACTATATGCATCGACTTGCGCAAAAGATGCCGTAGAAATAATAAAAGTGATAATAAGGGTCAATATTGATTTCATCTGTTTATTTTATTTTTTTATTTACAATTACTGTGCCACGCCATCAATAAAAGTTTCTAACACCTTAATCGTTGGAACATCCTGAACTGGAATTTTCATAATATCTTTATCTAATATGATGAAGTCTGCTAATTTACCAGCTTCAATACTACCTTTTTCTTGTTCTTCAAAATTAGCATATGCAGCCCAAATAGTCATTCCTTTTAAAGTTTCTTCTCTTGACAAGGCGTTATCCATATTAAAACCTCCCTCTGGAAATCCTTTTAAATCTTGTCTAGATACTGCAGCATAAAATGTTAAAAAAGGACTCACCTGCTCTACTGGAAAATCGGTTCCTAAAGCTACTTTCTTACTTTTTTCAAGTAATGCTTTATAGGCATAAGCTCCTTTAATTCGGTCTTTGCCAATGCGCTCTTCTGCCCAATACATATCGCTCGTTGCGTGAGTTGGCTGAATTGATGGGATGATATTATCGTTTTTAAAATATTCAAAATCATTATCAGTAATAATTTGAGCATGTTCTACACGCCAACGTTTATCGTTTTTTCCTTCTAAAGTTTTCTCATAGGTTTTTAAGACATAACTCACCGCTGAATCTCCGATAGCATGCGTATTCATTTGATAGCCTGCTTTTTCAATTCGCTGAGCTAAATTCTTATAAGCCTCTAAACCAATAACCATTGCTCCATAATGATCATGCTTATCTGAATACTCCTCTTTTAGTGTTGCGCCACGAGACCCTAAAGCACCATCGGCATACACTTTAACCGATTGTACATTTAATTTTTCTGTTTTAATTTTTCCTTTAGACAGAAAATAATCTAAATTTTTAGGTCTATTACTAATCATTGCATAAACTCTTATATTGAGTTTTTTTGCTTGTTGTAAACTATCAATTAACTCTATAACAGGTCTACCTAAGCCTGCATCAGAAACCGTAGTTAATCCTAAATTCGTACATATCGTTTGCGCTTCTAAAAGTGCTGCTATTTTTTCTTCTTTTGTTGGCTTTGGATAAATAGCTTCGACCAATTCCATTGGATTATCAATTAAAACACCTGTAAGTTCTCCTTTTTCTTTTAAAATTTCTCCGCCTTCAACTTTAGTATTTACGGTAATATTAGCTAAATCTAAGGCTGCTTGATTACACAACATCGCATGTCCATCTATTCTACTCAAAGCTACAGGAGTATGAGGATATAATTGATCGAGTAACGCTTTAGTTGGATACTCTTTCTCTTCCCAATCGTTTTGATCCCAACCTCGACCTATGATGAAGGCCTTTTGTCTTTGATTCTGAAAATCTGTGACACGTTTAACGACTTCCACAAAGCTTTCAGTACCCACTAAATCGACACGATGTTGATTTAATCCTAATCCGTAAAAATGGCAATGTGCATCAATTAAACCAGGAACAATGGTTTGTCCTTTTGCATCAATAATTGAATCGGCATCAAACTTACTTTGAATGTCATTATTTTTTCCTACCTCTACAAATTTACCGTCTTTTATGGCGAAGGCTTCAGCAGTTTCAAAATTTGCATTTACTGTATAAATATGAGCGTTAGTGATTATAGTATCGACGTGCTGCTTTTCTTTACTACAAGATAAAGTGATTAATAAAGTGATTAAGAGAAGGTACTTTTTCATCAGTAGAATTTTTGTAAAAATACTAAAAGCGTTCGATATGAACGCTTTTATTTAAGTTTTAGACCAATTTGATGAGATCCTGAAACAAGCTCAGGATGACAGACATATTAAAAATCAAATTTATATGTTGCTCCTGCTAACAACTGAATGCCTTGTACAGGATAATTTTGCCAACGTTGGTAATCCTGATTAGCGATATTATTCGCTTTAAAAAACACCGAAAACCGATCATTTATATGATACCCAACATGTGCATTAGCATCAAAATAACTATCTAAAGTTACTGTTACTGGAGACGTTGGCAGTATTAAACTTGGCATAAAAAACTGATCTTTGCGTTCGCCAACATAAAACAGATTTGCACCTGCAAACCACTGTTTAGTCATTTGATAATCTAAAAACAGGCTTCCTTTAAAGTCTGGTAAATTCCAAGCTTCTGCTTGTTCATCAACATCATACGCAAAGTATTCTGCTTTCAATCCTAAAGTAAAGTTTCTATTGACATCAACATTAATTTCTCCTGAAACACCAAAAGTGGACACATTATCGTAAACAATTCCAAAAGCATTTCCATTCATATAACTTTCATCACCACCAGTCACTTCGTTATTTCTAAACAAGGCTTTATCACTTTCTGCGATGTATTTACCTTTTAAATTATAACTCATATTATTCGACAACTTCCCTTTTAATCCAGCAAAAACATTGTACTGTTGATCAGTTGGTGTGATAAATAAGGTTGGTGATACAAACGGATTTTCTTGGGCAAAATCGTAATAAGAGTTTTGAATTAAATCCCCTTGAATTCCTCCATAAGCAATTAAAATCTCATCAACCAATCTGTAAGAAGCAGTTATATTAGGATAAATAAAGATCTTGTTGTCTCCAAATTCTGAGTCGTTTAAATAGTACAAAGACACCCCTAAATCTAACGTTAAATCCTCTTGAATTAAGCGATAAGTTGGAGACAAACCAATATTGAAATTTCCGTATTTTATTTCTTCTGTTGAAAAATAATTTCGATCAAAACCTCCACCTAAATAATCTAGTTTTACACCTGTAATAATGTTTTGGTCATTTATAGGAATATCAACTTCAAGCTTGGCTTTAAATCTGTTTTCTCCTGAACCGTTATTATCTCCAAAGCGTCTAAACAACAAGCTTCCAGAATTAATATATGTATCTTCAAAAGCGATATCACCACCTAGATGCACACCATAAAATGAATGTCCAACATCACCAATCATATCAGCTGCTTCTTGATCGAATAACACTTCTGGCAAACCATACCAATTATAAAATTGATGCGAAAATCCTGCGGCAACATTCCATGCTAAATCGCGTTCATTTCTTGCATAATTGACATTGATTTTTGAATCTGAAAACCCATCATCTAAAAGCACACCATTAATGCCGCCTTGAGATGAATGATGACTCACATAACCTCCAACACTTTCAGTTCTGTTAATGGCATGATTTAAATATACTTCACCTAAAATTGTGGTGTACATTCCAGCAGCAAGCGTAGCATAATTATCAAACAATTTTGCAGGAGCTTCTTCATCTACATCTGCCGCTTTTCCTTTTGCAGGTGTGAACGTAGAAGCCACTGGAAAAGAAAAAATATTATATTTAATTTCTTTTTTGGTTGTGGTAGTTTCATCATCAAGCGATGGTACTTCTTTCACTTTAAAGGCATCAGATATTGTTGGTGTATAAGGCTTAACCACTTGAATAACATCTGTGTTTATAGTATCATTATCACGTTCTTGTGAAAATCCCAGAGTAGAAACTAGGATGAATACAACAACTAGAATTATATTTTTTTGCTTGCGCATAGCATTCTTTTTAATTGATGACATTAATCTTCAGGAACTATTGATGAGTTAGTTTTGGCTTCTTCGGTTTTTATACGATTTAATTCGGTTTGAGCTTGAGCAACAACATCTTCAAATTCAGGAAAATTATCTATCACACTCTCTAAAATATAAGTTGCTTGAAACGCATCATCTAAAGCATAGTAATTTTTAGCCATCACTACCAAACCTTTAGCACTATAATATTTATAGCCAGAAAAATCTTTAGCTAAACGCTGAATGATTGCATTAGAAGCTTCAAATTTTCCTGCCTTATGTTTAAAATAAGCGTTATAAAATAAAGCTTCTGCAGCAGTTTCTCCAGTTGCAGTCAATTCAACTTGAGCATAAGCTGTTTCAGCTCTATCTTCATTTCCTGTTTTCATTGCAGAACGTGCAATAATAACATGTGCATCGCTTTTAATCTTATTATCTATACTTGATTGATTTAAGACTTTTTCAGCATAAATTACTGCATCAGCATATTGCTCTAACTCATAGTTTGCTTTCATTAAATTAGATTGTGCAAAAACTACATTTTGAGGAAAACTTGCTTCAGCTTCTAATTGCGTAAGTACAGGAATAGCCTCTAACCATTTTTTTCGTTCTGTATAAATTTGAGATAGACGTAATAGTGCTTCTTCAGTGAACTCGCTTTGCGATGCATCAACAACATACTTAAAGTGAGGTGCCGCATTGTCTTTCAACTCATTTTTAAAATACATTTGTGCCACATAAAAATGTGATTGCAATGCGTATAAACCATTAGGAAATTCATTTAAATACCCATTAAACAAACGTATTGCTTCATCCGTATTATTATCTAAATATTTTTTCTCTGCAGCTTCGTATGTCGTGTGGTCTAAATCGGCATCCGTAACTTGTACATAATCTAAAGTCTTCACCCAAGCAGCATACTCATTTACACGACCCAAATCAATATAAATTAATCGTGCTGTAGAGACTGCTTGATTTGCTTCTGGAGTTCCAGGAAAATCATTAGCTACTTTTTTAAACTTTGATAAAGCGGATTCATTTTCACTAGAATTATAATGCACTAAACCTTGACGCAACAATGTTTTAGACACAAAAACACTTCTTTTATATTCGTTATTAAGACGATCATATACTTGCATTGCTTTTGATAAATTTCCAGCTTTCACATAAGAATTGCCAAGTTCATACATGGCGTCATCACGTAATTTAGAGCGTTCATATTTAGAAATAAAGGCTTCTAATTCAGATATTTTTTTGGAAGCTTTTCCAACGTAACCATAGCTAATTGCTTTTTGAAAAAACGCATAATCTGATTCTAAGGCATTTAGTTGAAGAGCTTTGTCGTAAGACTGAATCGCTTCGTTATACTGACTTGAAACGAAATAACCATCTGCCAAACGTAAGTATGCATCATTCAAACGTACTTTATCCGCTTTACTTTTAGCAATAAATTGATTGAAATACTCTGTAGCCTGCGTATAATTTTTTTGTTTAAAGTAAGTGTAAGCTAGATTGTACGTTATGTTTGTATATTCTGGTGTATCTATTGAAGCTGATTGCTGTTGAAACTGTTTAAAACCGACTAAAGCGTCATCAAAATTAGTTAAATTATAATCCGTTTCGGCTTTCCAAAATGTTGCACGCGACGTGTATTTTGCATCTTGCGATTCGCTTAACGATTTGTCAAAATGATTTTTGGCTTCATGAAATTTGTTATCGTTATACAATTCTAAACCACGATAAAAAGTCACTTTTTGATAAGCCACTTTGTTCTCAAAACTCTTTTTACCTTCTAATAATTTTAAGGCTTCTTTGTAATTTTTTGAAGTAATGTAAGAATCAATCAACAAGGTTTCAATGTCTTCTTTATAAGCCGAATCTGGATAAGTCTCTAAATACGCTGTTAAAACTTGTGGCACAGATTGATAAGGGTTACCTATTTCATAACTGATTTTTGCATAGTTTAGCCAAGCGTCTTCTTGAATTTTTAAATCGAAATCCATTTGAGATGCATTTCTAAACGCATTTAAAGCCTCTTGTTTTTTATCAAGATTAACATAGCTTTCTCCCAAATGATAATACGCATTTTGAGCTACGGCATTATTACCATCTACAATTTTGTTAAACTCATTAATTGCTTTTTCATAATCTTTTTGTTTATAAAACGCATAGCCTAATTGGTAATAATCGGTGTTATTCCACTTCCCACGACGACCTTTAAATTCTGTTAAAAACGGAATAGCTTCAGCATATTGTTCAAGATTAAAATAGCTTTCACCAATAATTTTATTAAGTTCTGATACTTCATTTCTATCACTATTTGGCAACTGCTCTTTTGCTAGTTCTATCGCTTTTTCAAACTTCCCTAATTTAAAATGTAAATCGGCTTGATAATAGGATAGTTTTTCTTTGTATTTTTCTTCATCGCTTACTTGATCAAAGTACTCATTGGCTTTATCATAGTCATCGCTTTGGTAAGCCATAAAGCCAATATAGTACTTCGCTTGTGAACCATATTTTTGTGAGTTTTCCACTCGACTCAAATAAGTTTTTGCGGTTTTATAATCATTCGTCGTAAAAGCGACATAACCATTATTAAAATTAAATTTTTCCTTTTCACTTCTAGCCAATCCATCTTCATCTACCTTATCATACCATTTTTTAGCATAGGCATATTTTCCGTTAGTAAAGTAATAATCAGCTACATCTACAAAAGCTGTATTTTTTTTGGTGCTTGTAGGATAATCTTCAACAAAGCGCTCTATTAATTGATCGGCATTTTGTTGATTTAAGCGCACAGCACAATTAGCAATATAAAAGGCACAGTCTGACTGTAAAATATCTGTATCAGCTGTTTTTTTAATTTGATTAAACAGCGATTGTGCAGCTAAGTATTGTTGGTTATTATATAGCGATAATGCTTTTTGGTATTCTACTAAATCACTTGTGTATGTTGCAGATTGCTGAGCAATAGTTTGAAAACCAAGCGCTAAAGCAATCAGAAATATATAAAGGTGCTTTCTAGTCATTAACTACTCATTTTTGTTAAAATCAAAGATAAATCAATATGCAAATCATAACGTTAGAATTTTGTTATAATTATAAACGGAGTTATTAAATATTATATTTTGCATTTGGTGAAGCGTAATCATAAGACGTCATTATTTTTTGAACTTTAAACTTTTTAGTAATACATTTACAACTCTTAAAAACCACTTTATTTTATGTCAAATCCTGTTTTACAATTAAAAGATGTTTCTATTTTTCAAGGCGACAGCTTGGTGCTTTCTGATGTTAATGTAGAAATCAACAAAGGTGATTTTGTGTATCTCATTGGAAAAACTGGTTCAGGAAAAAGTAGTTTTATGAAAACACTTTATGGCGATTTAGCCTTGACAACAGGTGAAGGGCATATTGTTGATTATGATTTAAGAACGCTTAAAGAAAAAGACATTCCTTTTTTAAGACGAAAATTAGGTGTGGTTTTTCAAGATTTCAAACTGCTTACAGATAGAACCATAAATGATAATTTATTGTTTGTTTTAAAAGCAACAGGTTGGACAGATAAGGCCAAAATGGAGATTAGAATTGAAGACGTTCTAGATAAGGTCGATATGAAAACTAAAGGCTTTAAATTCCCTCATGAACTTTCTGGAGGAGAACAACAGCGCGTAGCTATTGCTAGAGCATTACTAAATAATCCTGAACTTATTTTGGCTGATGAGCCTACAGGAAACCTTGACCCTCAAACTAGCATTGAAGTTATGGAAGTCTTACAAGACATTAACAAAAATGGCAATACAATTTTAATGGCTACTCATGATTATGCATTGCTTTTAAAATACCCAAGTAAAACATTAAAATGTGATGAAAATCAAGTGTTTGAAGTGGTACAACGAAAAGCCTAAAAAAACCTCTGCTTTACTTGACGCACAATAGGAAAAGTTAATAGCGTTGTTTTTAAATTTGTACTTTGATGAAAAGGAGACATTAACAACAACAAGCCTATAGCCATAATTGCTGGATACATATTTACATTTAACACAAGGTGTATTCCTAGATGCATACTTATTAAAAACACAGCCCAAACCTTATGTAAATTAGACTTAAAAAAGGCATAGATTGCAAACAATTCTACAAATACTACAGCACAATAAAAAACGTATCCAACATAATAGTGTTCTAAAAACCAAGCGCCAATTACTGGTGGATTAGTCAGTTGGAATTGTTCTATTAAAATGTTTCTAAAAGACAAAGAAGAAAACAAGCTAACATCTTTAGTAAAAAACTCAATAATGCCCCAAAACACCTTCCAAAAACCAGTTAATGCATATGCGAGCAAAGCGAAAAATTGCGCAGAGGCAAAAATAAGAATGGTTTTCTCTTTATAATTTGAGGCTTTATGATTCGGGATTAATGCAAAGCAGAACAGCAGCATTAATACAAGATGAAATCCATGATTTATTTTTCCGAAGGAATTCAAAAAAGCCAAATACAGGAAAAAGACAACAAAGACAAAGACTTTAAGAAATCTATTATTAAAGAAAAAGGTTAATAAAATAAATCCAGATATTAGGCTAATTTGGCAGAACAATGCCATTATTGTAGGTGACACATTTTCAAATAAAAGCATTGGCCACAAAGGATCTATCATACTTTCATTAAGCACATAATTTTTATTAGAAAGTTGAGTAAACATTAAGAATAAGAAGAATATATATGAAAATTTAACGATGTTAGTTATCTTATCATATAATACATCAACAGGTTTATTGAATAGTGAAAACTCACCATTTGCATATTTCCAGAAAAAATGTGATTGTATTTTATCTTTCAAAATGAGTTGTATTATTTTTTACACTTAAAATTTTAACAATGGCTTCAGTACTTTTATAGTCCTTTTCTCTTAAATCGATTGTTTTTTCATAGAGATTAAATTCACTATCATTTGGGAGAATTTTAAAAAAATCGCCTTGATAGGTTTCATTGTTGTCTTTACACTTTAGCATATCATAATAAAACGCCTTAACATTTAAATTCATGTCAACTGTAGAAATATGATGTACGTTATGAAGTTCTAAAATATTTATTGGTGGTTGCAAAATGGAGTCTTTAATTTTGGTCACCATAACATAGGGAAAGTTTAAGGTATTTGGTGTTTTTGAGTATAACGACCATCTAAAAAATGGAAATATTTCTTTATTAGAAGTTGTAAAACGACCAACAAAAGCAAAAACCAAGTATAGGAGTGTCCAAAAAACAACAAAATTTTTATACCATTTCATTTCGTTACAAAGCTAAAGTCTTTAGCTAACAAATGTAATTATTTATTTATAAAGGTTATAGAAGGATTTAAAACCCTAAAAAACGCCAGAAACGTTCAAATAAGTTGCTTTCTTCATCTTCATTTTGATTTCCTGTTTCAACAGTATTCTCTTCTAAGTTAAAATCAATAATAAAAACACCGAAATTATCTAGTGTCTTAGTTTTTGATGGATGTATTGCTTTCATAGGAACAGTAGTTTTAAAATCTATAAGAGTTCCCGTTTTTAAAATGTGATTCAAATTTTCTACATCTCTAATTGTGTAAGTGCTTCCTTCTTTAATATTATATGATGAAAAATCTATTGTAACATCTTGTTCGTTTTTATTAAAAAGCACGACTCTAAATTGATTTGGAACATATTCACTTTTAGTAATGTTAAGAACATTTTCCATATCGAAAGCACCAACATGTAGTCGCTGGCTATTTTCTTCAAACTGAAACATAGATTTCCAGGCTTCGATAGCATAAGTTTTTCCATCAGAAACCCTAAAAGCTCCAGATTTTTTAGTGTAATACTTGTTATTTTTCACTTTCCAGAGATCTGACTTTGCATACTTAAAAACTGAACTATTAAAAAGCGCATATCCTGAATAAACCTTGTTATTGGTAAAGGTTAAAGATTTTGCATATAACAGTCTTAAAGCATTATTTCTGCCTAAAATTATATTATTATTTACCACTACATTTTCAACAGGTGCTTTAAGATAATATCCAATTGTTAAAGACGCTGCGTCACCATTAATTTGATTGTTTTTATAGTTGGTATTATGATATAATATATTATTCTTAACAGTTATATTTTTGGCAATATTAATTCCATTTCTGTCGTCTGTACCAATAATGATATTATCTACTTTTTTAGTTCCAGAAGCAAGTCCGCTATTAAAAACCACATTATTATCTAAAGTTATATTCATAATGTTAGCAGACTTTGCGTTTTTGCTAGCAGACCACACCTCAATACCTTTATAATAATTATTAAAAATAATATTATTCTTTATGATTCGCTCTACATTGCTTTTGTTTTGCACATAAAAACCGACTCCTTTTCCTTGTCCTTTTTCGTTAATTACACCATTATTAAATATGATACAATCTGTTACGAGTGTTCCTCCTGTACTATTCCATGACCCAAAAGCTAAACCAGGATTATTATAAATTTTTATATTAATAAACTTGCAATTCTCTCCTGAATAATGATTAATTCCAGAGACTGTTTTAACGAAATTTTTATCTCTTTTATCTCTAACAAATTCGCCTAACCAAGTCACTTCAAAGTTTTTATAAATCACGCGTCCGCCTTTTACATTTAAAGTCTGTCCATCTAAGGAATTAACATTTCCATTTAAAATGACTCGATCATTTTGGTAGCCACTTACAGTTATGTATTTATTTGTATCTGTACAATTAAGTGAGCTCGAATATCGACCATTATAAATCCCTTCATGGATCCAAATAGTATCTCCAGCATTTACAATTTTGTTTGGCTGATTTAAAGCCGTTTGCAAATCCCAAGGCGATTGCAAACTCCCATTTCCTGTAGGTAATCCCGGAGTTTGTTGGTGATTTTCAGGAAACACATGATATTCTTGTTGTGCAAAGGACAAAACAACTGAACACAGCAACACTAAAATGGAATATACTTTCTTCATATAAACAAAATTACAATTACTGTACCAATAGCAAAGTGATTAGTTAATTTATTGTTAGTTTTGAAAAAATCTAATAGTTATTAATGCTTTCTATATTAATCCCAACATATCATTACAATGTATATCCATTGGCAATGCAATTAGAACAGCAGGCTTTGGTTACAGGAATTAATTATGAGATTATCTGTTTAGATGATGGCTCTTTTTCGCATTTTAATACAGAGAATCAAAAAATAAATACACTTGCCAATTGTAAATTTATTGAAGCAAAAAAAAATAAAGGAAGAACTGCAACTAGGCAGAAACTAGCAGAAATTGCTCAGTATCAATGGCTTTTATTTCTAGATGCTGACACCTTACCAACTCATTCTGAATTCATTAAAAACATTTTAACCGAAATAAATTCAGATATTGATATTATATTTGGAGGAATTGTTTACGAGACGACCAAACCAAATAAGGACAAATTACTAAGATGGCATTATGGCAAAGCACGTGAAAGTAAATCCGTTTTTGAACGTCAAAAAGCACCTTATACTTCTATTATATCAGGAAGTTTTGTGATAAAAAAAGACTTATTCATTAAAGTGAATCAGTTGCTGTTACAAAATGCTTATGGATTAGACATTTTATTTACTGCGCATTTAAAGGGTTTAAATGTAAAGGTTAAGCATATTAACAATACGGTTTATCATTTAGGTTTAGAGACAAATGAAGATTATTTAAAAAAAACAAAGAAAGCATTAGACACCTTGTACCAATTAAAAAAAAGCAAAGCCATTCGTTCTAACGCTACCAAGCTTCTTAAAACTCATAGCGTTTTAAAAACTTTAGGATTAGCTTCAGTTTTTGGTAAGCTTATAAAAAATAAAACCCATAAAATTGAACACCATTTAATGAGTTCGTCTCCAAGTTTGTTTTTATTTGATTTATATAGATTAGGCTATTTTTGCAGTTTAAAATTTTAATATGACACCATTTTTTTCAGTAGTTATTCCCTTATTTAATAAAGAGCACTTTATTGGAAGTACGATTCAAAGTGTCTTATTTCAAACCCATCAAGATTTTGAAATTATTGTAGTTAATGATGGTTCTACAGATGATAGCCTTAAAAAAGTTAAAGCTATAAATGATAAACGAATAACTATTTATACAATTAAAAACCAAGGTGCTTCTCATGCTAGAAATTACGGAGCCTCTAAAGCTAATGCTGATTATATTGCTTTTCTTGATGCAGATGACTACTGGAATTCTGGTTTCTTAAGACATATAAAAAAATTAATTGACAAACACCCTGAAGAAAAGGTTTTTGCGTCTGCTTTAAAAATAAAGAAAAACAAAAAGGAATATAATGCAACTTATAAAAACTTACCTCAGCAAGTTAATGACTGCGTTGTTGATTATTTTGAAACAAGTTTAGATCATTCTATTCTTCATTGCTCAAGTTCCGTTTTTAAAAAGACTGCATTTCTAGATCTAGGAGGTTTTGATGAAAATTTGAAGACTAGTGAAGACACTGATTTTTGGATAAGAACAGGACTAAAACATAAGATCGCTTTTATTATCAAACCATTAGCAACACATAAAGTAGTACGCCATAGCTTATCAAAAACCAATAGAGAACTTTTTAAAGCTATTGATTTTAAAAAATACACCACACAGGTTACTCAAAATACTTTTGCTCAAATTTTTATACAGAAAAACATATTTGCATCTGCTATTAGGTATAAACTTATAGGAGACAAGAAAAATTTATTGACTCTTAAAACTCAATTAGATTCTAAGCTTCTTAGCTTAAAGCAAAAAACACTTCTAGCATTACCTAAAAATGTTCTTTTATTTGTTATTAATTTGAATAATAAAATCTCTTCAAAAAAGAGTTATTTCTAATTCTTAAAGGTCTTAAAATCATTATAATCTCTTATATAATCTGATTCTAAAAACTCAGCTGAAGCTAAGACCAAGCAAACCGAACCAGAAGAAAAATTTTCAAGTTCTCGCCATATTCCAGTAGGAATTAACAAGCCTTTATTGGGCTTATTAAGTGTTATGGTTTGTTTGTTTGCTCCATCATCTAAGACCACATTAAAACTACCACTTAACGCAATTAAAAACTCCAACTGCTCTTTGTGAGCATGTCCTCCTCGATATGCATCGCTTGGCACATCATATAAATAATATACACGCTTTATTTCAAAAGGAATGCAATCTTTTTCGATAACAGATAAATTACCTCGTCTATCTTCTATTTTTGGTATGTCTATGATTTCTATTTTATGCATTTCGTAATTTATACGTTTTGATGGCTTCTTGAACCACACTCCATTTAGAAGCAATTTGGTTTGGTCTGATTAATCCTTTTCTTAATAATGACGCTATTAATTTGGCACTATAAAAATAAGCTAAATTCCCATTTAATTTATAATTTAAAGCGCTTCTAGCACTTATAAATCTATCAGACGAGACTTGATCACTTGAACTGTTTGATTCATGTTCGACAATAAATTCTGGCACAAAATAAGCTTTTAAATCTTTATGGTTGATAACCCTTTTTAAAAAGAGTCTATTCTCTCCATCTTGAAACACACTTCCTAACCCAAAATCTTCATCGAAAGAAATGCCATATTTAATAAGGGATTCTCTTTTAAAAGTGATTTCTATTGATAATACTTTTTTATAAAATGATGTTAACTTAGAAATGGTTTTGGGATAATTACTATAAGGATTTCCTTGAGTTGTAAGGGTTTTAAAAGTGATTAAATCTGCTTCAGGCACCTTTTCATAACTCGATATGATGTTTTGCTGAAAGTTTTTTTGAAAGATAACATCATCATCTGCAATAAGACAAATCCTACCAATGGCTTTTTGAATGGCTAAATTCCGACTTCGACTTAATCCTTTTTCAAAGGTATTAATCACACGAACTTGACTATTATTTGATTCTAACAAACAATCTTCAGTCGTTTGATTGACAACCAAAATAGTGTAATTCCTAATATCATTATACTTAAACATAGCGTATAAGAATTGTAATGAATTTCTATTCATTGTTGCCACAAGAATTTCTAACGGAATGTCTTTTTCTTTAGCCATATTCATATAAACAACTATATTTGAAAAGCAAAGGTATCAAAAACGTGACATCTAATAGATACTGCAATTAAAAAATGAGATGAAAGTACTTTTAGTAGGTGAATTTAGCAGGCTACATAATTCTTTAAAAGAAGGTTTAACTGATTTAGGTCATGAGGTTTTACTTATAGGAACTGGCGATTTATTTAAAAAATATCCTGTAGATATCAATATTGATAGCTCTTTTTTTAACAAACGTATTCCTCTACTTTTCAGGAAAATAATTCTAAGCATAAGTGGTTTTGACATCGCGCAATTAGAAATTTATTTTCGTTTTAAAAAAGCACTACCAAAACTAAAAGATTTTGATGTTGTTCAGCTTATAAATGAAGATGCTTTAGCTATACATCCTAAATTACAAATTCCTTTACTAAAGCAGCTTTTTAAGCAGAATAAATCTTCTTTTTTATTATCCTGCGGAGACGATTACATTAACATTAATCACTACATTAATGAAAAGGAACGTTACTCCATTTTAACGCCTTATTTGAATGATAAAAGTGTAATTAAGAAATATAATTATTCGCTAAAATATATTAGTAAGTCATATAAAATGTTACATGATTTCATATATGAAAACATAAAAGGCGTCATCGCTTCAGACATAGACTACCACATTCCTCTAAAACATCATGAAGCATATTTGGGCCTGATTGCAAATCCGATTAACACTAAAAACATCGTATTCAATCCTATAAAAATTGAAGATAAAATTCATATTTTTCATGGTATTAATTCTATATCATCTATACGAAAAGGAAGCACTATTATTGAAGAGGCTTTAAAGAGTCTTCAGCAAAAGTATGCTTCAAAAATCAACATTAAAACGACTCACAGCTTACCTTACGAAGAGTACATCAAAGTGTATGACAATGCACATATTATCATGGATCAAGTTTATGGTTATGATCAAGGATATAATGCTCTAGAAGCCATGGCTAAAGGAAAAGTGGTGTTTACTGGAGCTGAACAAGAATGGCTAGACTACTACCATTTAGAAGCAGATACTGTTGCTATTAATGCTTTACCTGATGCTGAGCATATTGCAAAAAAATTAGAATGGCTGATTTTAAATCCTGAACATATTGAGACCATCTCTAAAAATGCCAGAGCTTTTATTGAAAAAGAGCATGACTATATTACAATTTCGAAAAAGTATGTAGCGATTTGGTCTTCTAGAAGTTAAGCTAATTGCTGAATGACCTTAGCTGGGATTCCAGCAATAACAACATTTTCGGGAAAACTTTTAGTCACTACAGAACTTGCAGCAACAACCGTATTTTTCCCAATAGTTACCCCTTTTAAAATTGTTACATTATTACCAATAAAAACATTTTCTTCAATAACTACGTCTTCAGGGTTAGGATCTGTAGCGGCTCTATTTTTTGGGTTTAAGTCGTGAAAATTACTATCTGTTATGGTACAGTTAAAGCCAATTAAAACATTATTCCCAACGACTATTTTCTTCTCTGAAATAACAGAAAAAGAATTATTGATATTAATATTTTCTCCAAACTCAATATAAGAATCTGGTGTTCTGGCTTCGATATAGGCATAAGAATTATAAAAATGAGGTGAATTAATAACTCCAAATGAAACTTGTTTTCCGAAGCGTATTTTTCCTTTGCCTCTAACAACTACAGGCTGATGAGACTGGAAAGTCCCTTCTGTATTATTGTTGTTTGAAAAGTTAGAATAAAGTAACTTTTTAAAAAAGAAAAATATTTTAATTATTATCTTCATAATCTTGAGGTATCACTCCAAAAAGGGAATTACTGAAAATTAATAAAATTACGCCATAATGAACAGCATAAGTTACAAAATGTGCAATTGTAGCTCCTTTTACGCCATAAATATCAATAAAATAAATACTTGTTAAATACATAAGTATTACAGAAAATGCTTCAGTTATAATATAATGCCAAAACATATTTTTTGCTATAAATTGATAGGCTATAACTATAGACAACACCTTTATAAAATCACCTGCCAATTGCCATAAGAACAAGTCTTCAACAGGTTTAAATTCACTTGTAGAAAATATCAGTATAATAAAAGGTCTAAGAAAATAAATAGCAAGCAATCCTAAACCAAAAACAGGAATAATGGTTTTATAAAATCCAAAAACTTCTTTTCTAAACTCTCTAACATTATCAATTTCTGATAAGCGCGGCAGAATATATAAGGTTAGTAAAGAGGTGACAAACATTAAATAATATTTTGATATTCTAGTCATTAATTCCCAAAAACCTGCAGCTTGATGACTTACATTATCAATAATATAGCTCCGAATTTCAATAGAAACTAAAGGCAATACCATTGCAGAAAATAAGGCCATTAAAGAATACGTGCTCAATTTTTTGATTGATGAAAACCTGACATTCTTCACCTGAATTAACGACACCAAACTACGCTGATTCGCAATACCAACAACCGTTATTAAGAAGATTAAAGACTCGGCAATAACAACAGCAATAAGTGCGCCTTCAATATTATTTATCCATATTAAAAAAACAGTAACTAATGTGCCTAGTAATTGACCTATAATGTTTATGATGAGTAAAATTCTATATTTAGAAAATCCATTTAGAATAGAAAAAGAAAACATATTTAATGCGTAAAATGGCATTGCTATAGCTAATATTTTAATCACATAAGCATAGTCATTAAACGGAGGGAATAAATAATCATTTATTTCTTGTGCATAAAAATAACACAGTAGTGATATCGTAAAACTTGAAATAAATCCTAAGTAAAAAACAGTAGAAATTGTATTGCTAAGCTCTTTAACATTGTCTTTAAACTCTGCGATATACTTAACAACACCATTGTATAGCCCTAAAATTGAAAAGGATTGAGCAAAACGCAGAAAATCACGTAATTGACCTACCAAAGCCATCCCTTCAGCGCCAATAAAATAAGCAATAGCCTTAGACGTTAAAAAACCTGAAACAATTCTAGTTATTACAGCAGCCGAATTTAATGAGGCAACTTTAATTAAAACATTAGAATTTATATAATCTATTAATTTCTTCAATTAATATAAATTTATAGTATTAATGATTTTGGTGACTTCTTTTTCGTTCATTACAGGACTTATTGGCAAACTCACTATTGTTTTATGAATGTGTTCTGTAATAGGCAAATTTAATGATGCGTAGTCTTTCAAGGCGTCTTGCTGATGCGGAGCGATAGGATAATGTATTAAGGTTTCTATTTGATTCTCTTTTAAATAGTTAATGAAACCTTCTCGATCTTCAACTAAAACAACAAAAAGGTGAAAAATATGATCTAATGCATTATTATAAAACGGAAGCTTTACTTTTTCGTTATTCAATTCAGAAAGATAACGCTTTGCAATGTATCGTCTTATGGTGTTATCCTCATCAAGTTTTTTAAGTTTTATATTTAAAAAAACGGCTTGTATTTCATCTAGTCTGTTATTAAATCCTATGAGTTCATTAACGTACTTTTTTGAAGCACCATAATTTCTTAATTTCTTTATAGTTTCGGCAAGCACATCATTGTTAGTTGTTACTGCACCTCCATCGCCTAATGCACCAAGATTTTTACTAGGATAAAAACTAAATGCAGCAACATCACTTAAATTACCTGCTTTTTTTCCATTTTCATTAATGGCACCATGTGCTTGTGCTGCATCTTCAATAACCAATAGGTTATGTTTTTTAGCAATCGTATTAATGGCTTTCATATTTGCTAATTGGCCATATAAATGCACTGCTAAAATCGCTTTAGTGTTTGGCGTGATATGCTTTTCAATTTCTAATGTAGAGATATTATACGTTTCTTTATCTGGCTCGACAAAAACAGGTGTTAATCCATTATGAATAACAGGCAGTATACTTGCTATATATGTGTTAGCTGGCACAATAACTTCGTCATTTTCTTTTAGTTTGCCAAGCACTTTATAGGCTTTAAAAATTAAAATTAGAGCATCTAAGCCATTGCTAATTCCTATACAATGTTTTGTACCGCAATACTTAGCATAATTAGACTCGAACAAAGCGACTTGGTCGCCTAAAATATAATGCCCAGATTTTAAAAACTTTTTAAATTGTTCTTGAAACTGAACTTCAAATCGTGCATTTATTTTATGTAAATCTAGAAATTTTATCATTTAAAAATAGTGTCTAATTTAAAATGATTTTTTGTTTGTATTGAATAACTTTCTTGAGGCATAACACGTGCTCCAAAACTTTCTTTCCAATAAGCTAAGCCTTTATCAATTTTTAAGCTTTTATCTGTTGATGAGCTTCCAAAACTAATATATTTTTTATGGTGATATTTTTGAATTATAAAATGAAAAAGCGCGTCTAACGAACCATTTTCAGTACGCTTTTCTGTCCCTGAACTGTATTGAAAATGCACCACATTATCAGTAACAAACAAAACAGCGCCAGCCAACACTTCATTACCTGACTTAGCTGAATAAAATTTTATATGCTCAGGAAATTTTGTCATCAAATATTTAATTTCTTCAATAGTGTGTACTGGTTTAACATCAAATTTTGCTGCTAAGTTTTGCTCTAAAACATGCTTCCAAAAAAATGCTATTTCATCATTAGCAATAACTACACCTTCTTTTTCAGAAATTTTAATCGCTCTTTTTCTATTCCTATTTGGCTGATAGCTTGACACATCTTCAAGCACAAAATAGCTATCAAAACCTGTCTGATTAGCATCCAACGCAGAAAGGACATAACTTATTTCATCACTTAACGTTTTGTGATAAATAAAAGGTAATTTTTTAAGATGTAGCACTTCTATACTTTCAGCTTGAAGATAGATTAATAAAGCTTTAAAAACTTCAATATAACTCTCAAACCTTAATTTATCGTTAATGAGCAATCCACCATAACTCAAACCTTGATGAGAATAAATCATTTTTCCATCGCGATTTCCAGGAAGCAGAGCTACTAGTTTTTCATCGCTATAAATCATTAATGAATAATCATCAAATCGATCTTGATGATACTCCATAAAATCTCTATAAAATAAGAATGTTGCATTTTTAGATGAAGCTACAAAGCTGTCCCAAAGCGCTTTATTATCAGAATTATATTTTTGAACTAAATAAATAGTGTGTCGTATTTTTATTATAGGTTGAAAATACTAATTTTATTGGTAAAGTCTTTAAGAATTATTTAGAAAAGGCATTAAAAACAACTTCGCCTTTTTCATTAATGAGTTCATAAACACCATAAGGTGCTCCAGTTTCAATGACTGAATAACTTTTATCGTCTTGTAGGTGGTCTAAATATGTCTCGTCTTCACTTAAATATGAAAACAACACTCGAAATAGATTAACATTCGATTTTAGCTTGTCATCAAATGCTGGCGCTTCTCCTGGCCATTTTATCGCTAAGGCTGAAGTAAAAATAGTATAAACCAAATCACGTTCTGTTTGTTTCTCTTTGCATTGAAGCGTATAATCTAAACCTACAAAACCACCATGATCTGCAACAATAACAATTAAACTATTTTTATCTAAACGTTCTATTCTTGTTACTAAATCTGTAAGCCATTCATTAGAAGCTTCAAGTGCTTCAAGGTAATTCATCCGTTCTTGAGTTTTTCCTTTAGAACCTGCTTTGCTATTCGCGACATGACCTGGACTTATTTTTTCTATAAAGAAGAAATTAGTACTCGATGTATTATTCTTTATCGCTTGTTCAACATCTAAAGTCACCTGTTTATCAACCTCAAAACCTCTTGACTGATAAGACACTTCGCTATAATCGATATTACAATAATCATATTCTATTTTTGGTCTATTGACTAACAAATACGATTTTTCTAAAATCAAAAACGTCTTGTAATCATTCTTTTTTAGGATAGAAATTACAGGATTTTTTCCAACGATAATGTCTCGTGAATTATAGAGTTCGTTTGTTCCTGGTTTCGGATTATTATACTGATGATGTTTCATCGCAAACATCGAAGTATTAGAACTTAAGGTCGAATTGTAATTGCTTCTAAAGTCATCATATAGCTTGAAGTTTTTGTCTGATAAAAAGGATTCGAACACAGAATTATCAAAATTATAGGTGTCGTTTTTTAATTCAGAAAAATTCGCGTAACCATCAGGTTGAATCACATAAATATTGGGTTTCTTTTTAAAAAGCGCTTCTTCAATATCATCTGGTTGTTCCATCCACACACTAGAATAGGTAATATGTCGATGAAAATCTGGAATCAATTTCACAAAAACTAAAGCTGAAAGTATAAACTGAAAAACAATAATTTTATTGATCTGTTTTCTAAGTAAAATAGCTAAAATAAAAGCAACTATAATAGCTATTATTATGACTTTTATATCGTGTCCATATGTACTAATCACAATAAGGAAAGCAAACACACTTAAATTTAAAACAGGAATAATATAAGTGAGGTATTTATTAAAACACCTCAGCTTTTTTAGTCCATTATAACATATATAAAAGACAACTGCTGGTAAGATTAAATAGATAAAAACAAAGTAAAAAAACTGAGTCCAAGAATTTACTAGAGTAAAGTTTTTGTTGTAATAATAAACCAAAGGATATAAGCCAGAAGCAAAGGCTGCTAAAATTGGCCTATTCTTTTTGCTATCAATAAAAGCAATGACTTTAAGTCTTAAATTATTTAGCATTTTATATTACTTTTTTTCAAAAACTACTTTACCGTTTTCATCTATCGCTTTATATACTCCAAAAGGGGCTTTCTTGCGAATCGCTAAATAGCTTGCATCCTCTTCTAAGTGATTAAGATATGAAGTATCATTAGATAAATAACTAAAAAGTGTTCTAAACAAATTTACTGAGGTCTTAATTTCTCCAGAATACATGTCATCTTCAGGCCACTTTATAGCCAAAGCTGAAGCAAAAACAGACTTTACTAAATCTGGATCATCTTGTTTAATTTTCGCCTCATAAATACTGTTCATACCTACAAATCCACCATGATCTGCAACAATAACAATCAAACAATTCTTGTCTTTATTCGTAATTGTTTTTATTATTTTTTTTAGCCATTGATTGGCTTTTTCTAAATTATCTAAGTACGCCGTTCTTTCCTTTTCTTTACCTAAATTGTTAAATCGAGATTGGGCAATATGTCCAGGTAATATTTTTTCAATAAAATAAAAATGACTTGAGTTTGTCTGATTTTCAATAGCCTTTTCTAAATCAGAAATGACATCTCTTTTTATCTCAAAGCCTTTAGATAAATACGAAACTTCATCAATAGCAATATTAGAATCGTTATACTTTAATTTTGGTTTATTAGAAATAAGATACTCACTTTCTAAAATTAAATGTGTTGCATAGCCATTCCTTTTAAAAATATCAACCACTAAGTTATCTCCAGCAATAACACCTCTTGTAAACAAAGGTTCAACATTACTGTATTTCGCATTATTATAATAATGATGTTTCATTGCAAACATTGAAGCATTTGAGGATAAAGTAGAAAAATAATTACTTCTAAAATCATCGTATAATGTAAACTGATTTGCTGCTAAAAAGCCTTCAAATTCACTATTATTAAACGCATAATGCCCTTTTTTTAATTCTGAAAAATTGGCGTATCCATCAGGTTGAATAATATAAATATTTGGCGTTTTTATGAGTTTCACATTTTCAATCGCATCAGGTTGTTGCATCCATTTAGTGGAGGAAGTTAAGCTCTCATATACATTTGGAGCAACCCAGAACAAAGCTACAAAAGCCATGAAGTACTGAAAAACCACTAATTTCTTAATATGTTTATGCAATACGATTCCAAATAAAATAGCACCAGCAACACAACTTAATACTTTAAGAGTGTTTAAACCCGAAGTTGCAATCAGTATAAATACAGAAAAACAAAAGACATTTAATATAGCAATAAGACGATTTCTATATGGCTTTAAAAAACTAACCTTATTGAATACTAGTCTCAAAAGGATAAGAGAAATATAAGGCAGCGCAATAAATAGAAAAACAAAAAAAGCTAAATGTTTAAATGAATTCGCATGACCATAGTTAGATGCGTAATAATATAAAATTGGATAAAGACCTGAAGCTATTAAAGCAATTAAAGGGTATTCTTTATTACTTTTTATAAAATTTAAAATAAACATTCTTAACTTATCAAACATTTTTAGTTTTAAGTAAATACATCACACGCTCGCTATTTTGAATCTCTTTTTTCTCTACTATTTCAAAACAATTCGTGTAAGCTTTTTCAAAATGATTAATAGTATAAAAATCAAAATGATCTTTAAAATCGACTTTACTATTTAACAAGCGTTGCACCCAAGAATCATTTCGTTTAGGAAACTCGATAACTAAAAACTTAGAGAATGATGCAAAGAATTTTGCAGACATATCAAAGGTAACGTTTCCAGATAATGACATGTGATGAATAACAGCCAAAGCCAAAGTAACATCTGGAGCAAAGTCTTTAACTCTATTTATAAAAGAATCGCGTTCTCTATTTTGAAATCCTATCGCAGGTGAAGGGTTTAACACATCTAAAACAAAAGGTGTCATAAAAGATTCCTTTTGTTCTTTAACTGTTTTATAATTAAAGTCGACAGCATTATTATCGATATCACAAACTAAAGCATGGTTAGGTTGGCTGTTAATTTTTCTAACAAAAGTGCCATCATTTCCACCAACATCTATTAACGTTTTAGCCTTAATGGTTTCAAGCCATGAATTAATAATATGTGACTTTTGAACAAAGGCATCATCACTATAATTGGTTTTGTTATAATAATTTCCCCATTCACTTTGCTCTTTCAAAGTCAGTTTTTTAATATAATTATATAAACTTTCAATAATATTTAATTGTCCCTTTTTTGATAATGAAGACACTTTAGATTCGCCTTTATAATCTTCATTATGCTTATCTTCAAACTTCGCTAAAAGGTGAATATTTGAATACAAAAACGGATTCATTTTTGATTTAAAGGGCAGCATTGAAGACAGCATTTTTATAGGAATTCCATCAATAAAATTACTCATCATTTTAAGCGATTGTGCACCATGGTAATGTGCTAATACTAATGGTCCTAAAAAATGAGTAATGAATTGTTTGTATGCTCTCCAAGGTGAGTTTTCTTGATAAAAATCAAAAGATAATGTATCTATAAAAATAGCTTTACCTTCATAGAAGGTGACATTAAAAGCTGTAGCATCTTTAAGAGAAAAACCTTTTTCTACACAGTATTTTTGAAGCTTTAGCGTTAATAAAGCAGCTTCCTTATACATATTAAAACTCCATTCGTAAGGATAAGTAATAAACGGAATAGGCTCAGGTTGAATAACAATCTTGTTTTCAGTTTGAGATAATTCAGTATGTGGAATTAAAAGCTTGTTTTTAAACAGACTCTCAAAAAAACCAGAAGAATTTAAAGCATTATATTGTTTAAAATAAATAGGAAGAATAGCTCGTTTTATAATCCCTTCATCTGTAAAAATATAACCTGAAGGATCTCTAAAAGAAGAAGCATGCTTACTGTTATCTGACACTAGCTATTTTTGTTTTCTATATCTTGATCTTTAATTTCAATATCATCAAATAAATCGTCTTCATTAGTTTTTCCAAAACCAAAAAACGCCTTTATTTTAAACATCAACCCTTTAGAAAATAGCACAACACCAGCGACTACAGCAACAATTGCTTGCACTATCATCGCTCCTAAACCTGGATCAAAGTATAAAAAATGCATATTAAAATTTTTGTAAATATAATAAACTTAGTTGCTTTAAAGCATTAAATAACATAAGTTAATACATATTTATAGCGAGATGACTCATTGACTCCAATAGAATCCCGCAGGAACTTAAAATGTATTAAATACTCTTATTACGCTTACGCTCTACTTCAGTCAATAAAATTTTACGCAAACGCAAATGGTTAGGAGTAACTTCAACATATTCATCTTTTTGAATATACTCTAAAGCTTCCTCTAAACTAAATTTAATTGCAGGTACAATTTTAGCTTTATCATCTGCTCCAGAAGAACGTACATTACTTAATTTTTTGGTTTTGGTCACATTTACAACCATATCATCACCACGAGAATTTTCGCCAATCACTTGACCTTCATAAATATCTTCTCCTGGATCTACAAAAAACTTACCTCTATCTTGTAGTTTATCTATAGAATAAGGAATGGCTTGTCCTTTTTCCATAGACACTAAAGAGCCATTTTGACGCTCAGGAATACCTCCTTTTATAGGCTGATATTCTTTAAACCTATGAGCCATTATTGCTTCTCCTGCCGTTGCAGTAAGTAATTGATTACGCAAACCTATAATCCCTCTTGAAGGCACTATAAATTCACAAACCATACGTTCGCCTTTAGCTTGCATACTTAACATTTCTCCTTTACGCATCGTTACCATTTCTATAGCTTTACCTGAAACATGTTCTGGTAAATCAATAGTCATTTCTTCAACAGGCTCACATTTTACACCATCAATTTCTTTAATAATAACTTGTGGTTGACCGATTTGAAGCTCATAACCTTCACGACGCATGGTTTCTATTAAAACCGATAAGTGCAATACACCACGACCAAAAACCAAGAACTTATCTGCACTATCTGTATCATTAACTCGTAATGCTAAGTTTTTCTCTAATTCTTTAGTTAAACGGTCTTTAATATGACGAGAGGTGACAAATTTACCATCTTTACCAAAGAAAGGCGAATCGTTAATCGTAAACAACATACTCATTGTTGGTTCGTCAATAGCGATAGTTTTTAAACCTTCAGGTGTTTCCCAATCGGCAACAGTATCCCCAATTTCGAAACCTTCAAGACCTACGATAGCACAAATATCTCCTGTTTGCACTTCATCAACTTTCTTGCGTCCTAAACCTTCAAAAACATGAAGTTCTTTAATTTTAGATTTTACTATGCTTTTGTCTCTTTTAACTAAAGAGATGTTTTGTCCAACTTTTAAAGCGCCACGAGTTAAACGTCCTATTGCAATTCGTCCTGTAAAAGATGAAAAGTCTAAAGATGTAATTAACATTTGAGTGGTTCCTTCTTCAATTTTTGGCGCTGGAATATGTTCAATAACCATATCTAATAATGGTTCTATATTATCAGTTTCATTTTGCCAATCGTCGCTCATCCAATTGTTCTTTGCCGAACCATATACTGTTGGGAAATCTAATTGCCATTCTTCAGCACCAAGTTCAAACATTAAGTCAAAAACTTTTTCATGAACTTCATCAGGCGTACAATTTTCTTTATCAACTTTATTAATAACGACACAAGGTTTTAAACCTAAATCAATTGCTTTTTGTAATACAAAACGCGTTTGAGGCATTGGACCTTCAAAAGCATCTACTAATAACAACACTCCATCTGCCATATTAAGCACACGCTCTACTTCTCCACCAAAATCGGCGTGACCAGGTGTATCAATAATATTAATTTTCGTGTCTTTATAGATTACTGAAACGTTTTTAGAGGTAATTGTAATTCCGCGTTCACGCTCTAAATCATTGTTATCAAGAATTAAATCTCCTGTATTTTCGTTTTCACGAAACAATTGACAATGGTACATAATTTTATCAACCAAAGTTGTTTTACCATGATCTACGTGTGCAATGATTGCAATGTTTTTAATATTAGCCATAATTGATGCCTTATTTTAAGCGTGCAAAGATACATTAAATTCCTTTGAAAAAAGGAATCTTATAAAGTATTTACAAAACCCTTAAAACAACTTGATATTCAACAAATTAACATTATAAGAATACTTAACCTTTTATTTCGAAATGTATTCATATTTACAGCATAAAAACACTCTCCTTTTTTAGTTAATTAAATGTTATAGTTAAAAATACATACAATTTTTCTTACTATTTTTCGTTTAAATAATTGATACACTTACTAATCAACCCAAACCGAATTATCAATTTTTATCAATCTTAAAAAAGAAAAATCATGAGCCTCATTAGTAAGTATTCAAAGTTTATCCCTTATCTATATTATCTTGCCATAATTGTATATTGGTTTACAGATATAAACCAAAATAATGGCATAACCGCTTATCCTATTTTATTATTTAGCATTCCATTTTTGTGGCAAATCTTTAAGCCTAATCAGAAACTTAATTTCACTTTAGGAATTACTTTTGTATGCTTATCATCATATATGATTTTAGCCTATCTGTCTGATTTACTAAACATTACATCATTTTCAAATTCCGCAAAATATGTTGCTTTTTATGGTGGATTATTTGTTTCAGCTAACTTTTTTATGGCATTATGGATTATTAGAAATAGTATAAAAAGAAGCTTTTAATTTGATTACCTTTGTGACTTAAATTTTTAAGTCCATGAAGCTTCAAGATATTCCAAAAATAAAACACACACATTCTAATAACTTCTTCCTTTTATCAGGACCTTGTGCTATTGAAAGTGAAGATATGGCTTTTCGTATTGCAGAAAAAGTTGTAACTATTACTAATAAACTAGAAATCCCTTACATTTTTAAAGGAAGCTTTAAAAAAGCAAATCGAAGTCGAATTGATAGTTTTACAGGCATTGGAGATGAAAAAGCTTTACAAATACTGAAAAAGGTTTCAGAAACTTTCGATGTCCCAACAGTTACAGATATTCATGAAGTTAGTGATGCAAAACTTGCCGCTCAATATGTTGATGTTTTACAAATTCCTGCTTTCTTAGTACGACAAACCGACTTGGTTGTAGCTGCAGCAAAAACAGGCAAAGTAGTAAATTTAAAGAAAGGACAATTTATGAGTCCTGAAGCCATGAAGCATGCCGTTCAAAAAGTAAAAGATTCTGGAAGCGATAAAGCATGGATTACAGACAGAGGAACAATGTTTGGCTACCAAGATATGATTGTCGATTTTCGCGGCATTCCTACCATGCGCCAATATGCGCCTACAATTCTAGATGTCACACATTCATTACAACAACCTAACCAAAGCGTTGGCGTTACAGGTGGACGACCTGATATGATTGAAACAATTGCTAGAGCTGGGATTGTAAATAATGTAGATGGCTTATTTATTGAAACCCATTTTGACCCAGCAAACGCAAAGAGTGATGGTGCTAATATGTTGCATTTAGATAATTTAGAAGCACTACTGTCTAATTTAGTTGCCATCAGAAAAACGGTACAGTCGTTATAACCAATCCATTTCCAACTTACTTTTTCATTCTATGAATTTTACTTTTACTAAGTATCTAGGAATACTTATCATTCCTTTTTTAAGCATTAATGCTCATGCCCAAAAAAAAGACTCTATAAACTATACGACTTCTCAAAAAGGTAAATTCTTCATCAGTTGGGGAGGAAATAGAGAATCCTTTTCAAAATCTGACATCCATTTTAAAGGTGATGATTACAACTTCACCATTAAAGATGCTAGAGCACATGATAAACCTAAAGGCTGGCATATTGATTATATAAATCCAGCTCGAATGACCATTCCGCAAACGAATTTAAAAATCGGTTACTTTTTAACAGATCATTATACTGTTTCTTTAGGTATAGATCACATGAAATATGTCATGAACAACAATGATTATCGCACTATTGATGGCTATATTGATTTACCTGCTTCTGAAGAAGGAAGTGTTTACAATGGCGATTATAACAATGAAGAATTTCTAGTCTCTGATGATTTTTTACTCTTTGAACACACGAATGGATTAAATTATGTGTACTTACAAGTTAATAGATTTGATGATATTTCTTCCCTTTTTAAAATAAGTAACACCGATAAAATTCAAATTAATATTACCGAAGGGCTCGGAGCTGGTGTTTTATATCCTAAAACAAATACCACTTTACTTTTAAAAGAAAGGTATGACGAATTTCATGTCTCAGGCTATGGTGTTTCTGTTAATGCTGGTCTAAACTTCACCTTCTTTAAACACTTTTTTATGCAGCTAGATTTAAAAGGTGGATTTATAAATATGCCAGACATAAGAACTACAAGTAACAGCAATGAAAGTGCTTCACAACATTTCTTTTATCTACAGCGAGTTATTTCTTTTGGTGGTATTTTCAGGATCTAAGAATTAAATAAACCATGCTTTTTTACTGTGACTCAAAACATGAGATGCTTCATGCAATAACGCTATAAAATTTTCATGATCTAAATCTTCTAAGTTTTTAAGTTGAATTGATCTTACTTGTTTGCGTTTATTGTCATTTCTCAAAATAGGAAACTTCTTTTCTAATAGAATCCCTTGAACAAAACACACATCAACATAGTCTTTCCCTTTTAAAATATTTAAGTAAACCATAGGTTTATTATGACAATTATAAAACGGAATCTTATAACTAAACTTCTCTTCTGCTTCTGGCAAAGTATTCAAAATCAATCCTCGTACATATAACATAATAGATTGATATGGTTCCTTCTGATTTATAAAGTACTCATCGACTGGCTTCATCGCTATATATAGAATTGAATTTCATTTTCAAACTTAACAAAAATTTATGATGCATGTTTCAAAATAATTTATTTACTTTGTATTTCAAAGTACTTTAATATGGATTCAAAAGATTATCTAAAAGACATTAGTGAAATTAAAGATTTAATGAATAAATCTTCTCGCTTTATTTCACTTAGTGGTTTATCAGGAATATTGGCTGGAGTTTATGCGCTTGTAGGCGCAGCTTGTGCCTATTGGCTTGTTATAAATTATAGCCAAGGAAAATTATTACTTGATGGATGGGTTTTTAGAACCTGTTTACTCATTTTAGCATTAGTTGCTGTTTTAAGTATTGCTAGTGCTATTTTTTTAACCACAAGAAAAGCAAAAAAGAATAATGAAAAAATATGGGACAGCTCTTCTAGACGATTAATTCTTAATTTTTTAATTCCTCTTGTTGTTGGTGGCATATATATTCTTATCATTCTTGGACAACAAAAATATGGACAAACTGGAGCTTTAATGCTCATATTTTATGGACTAGCTTTAGTTAATGCTTCTAAATACAGTATTGGAGATATTCGTTATTTAGGTTTTATAGAAATATTTTTAGGCTTAATTTGTGCGTGGTTACCAGGTTATGGATTTTGGATTTGGGTTCTAGGATTTGGCATCATGCATATCATTTATGGAACCATGATGTATATTAAATACGATAAAATTTAACCTCTCATTGAATTATTATATAAGATGACTCAAAATAAAAGATTAACTGTTATTGCTTTTACAACTTTACTCCTATTGGTAGTGCCTTTATTGGCTATGCAATTTACAAATGAAGTACACTGGACCATTTTTGATTTTTTAATTGCAGGCCTATTATTATTTGGAACTGGCTTTACATTAGATTTTATTATAAGGAAAGTAAACAAAAAAGTAAACCGAATAGTACTGTTTATTGTTACTATAGCAATACTTTTGCTCATTTGGTTAGAACTTGCAGTTGGCATTTTTGAAACCCCTTTAGCAGGAAGTTAAATAATGAGTATAATTAATAACATAAATAAAGCATTCGATCATCGTATAAGATTAGGTATCATGTCTATTCTTATGGTTAATGAGTATGCCGATTTTAATATGTTAAAAGAATTACTTGAGGTGACAGATGGCAATTTAGCAAGCCATACTAAAGCATTAGAAAATGCTGAATACATTTCAGTAGAGAAACAATTTATTGGTCGAAAACCAAACACACGTTACGCAACCACTAAACTCGGACGAGCTGCGTTTAAAAAACACATTGAAGCACTAGAAAAATTAATACATAAGCAATAATACTATTTTTTTATAATTCTACTTTGTATTTCAAAGTACTTTAAAATCACACATCATGGCACACACACAAAAGCAAAACACAAACAAATTCGGCAATTGGATAAGAACATCTATAACAGCCAGAATGTTAATGATAGGATTTTTAACCATAGTACTACTCGTCCCTCTATCATTTATAGAAAGTCTTATTACCGAACGTGCTTCCAGGCAACAAAACGTAGTAAATGAAATTAATGAAAAATGGGGAAAGGAAGTGCTAATCTATGGTCCTGCTTTAAAAATTCCTTACAAAATATTTCAACAAAAAATGGTCACAGATAAAGTGACAAAAAAAGTAGTTTATGAAACTATTGAAGATATAAACTATGCTTATTTCTTTCCGAAAGAATTAGATATTAAGGGCACCATAAAACCTGAAAAAAAATCTTATGGCATATATACTACTGCTGTTTATCAAAGTCATATGGATGTCTCTGGCACTTTCACAAAACCAGATTTTAGCGATTTAGAGGTAAAAGACGAACACATCCTTTGGGATAAATCTAAAATCATCATTCAAACCTCAAACCTTAAAGGTGTAAATAACCAAGTTGCAATAAACTTAAATCAAAATCAATACGATTTTGAATCTAAATATAATGGCTCTAACCACCATAATACAAATCAGGTAGCATTACATACTTTAGAAAGCAAACACCTTCAAATAAAAGATCTACCTAAAGACAAAACAGTAGCTTTTAATATGAATCTAAACATCAACGGAAGTAAACAAATACGCTTTATTCCTATTGGCAAAGAAACTAAAGCCGAAATCTCTTCTAACTGGAAAACCGCAAACTTTTTTGGCCAATTTCTACCTTATAATGACGACAAAATTAACGATAATGGCTTTCATGCCAAATGGAAGGTTTTAGATATTAACAGACCTTTCTCGCAACAGTACTTCAATTATTTGCCAGACTTAAAAGACTTTGCTTTTGGTGTGAATTTTATGATTCCTGTCGATGAGTATCAAAAAAGTGAACGCTCTGCTAAATACGGATTCTTAGTCATCGGATTAACCTTCTTAATTTTTTTCCTCATTCAAACCATGAGTAAAATTAATATACATCCTTTTCAATACCTCATGATTGGCTTAGCACTTACTATGTTTTACACCTTGCTCGTTTCTATTTCAGAACACAGCAATTTCTTAAAAGCTTACTTAATTGCTGGCACTTCTGTTATTGTGCTCATTACACTCTATTCAAAATCTATTCTCAAAACACTTAAGTTTCCTTTATTTATTGGTCTTTCATTAACCGCTTTATATACTTTTATCTATGTCATCATTCAATTAGAAAACTATGCCTTACTTGTTGGCAGCATTGGTTTATTCTTAATTTTAACTAGTGTCATGTACGTGTCTCGAAAAATAGATTGGTCAAACGGATAAGTCTTGGTTGTTCTATTTGGGCGTTTCCCTCCTACGCTTAAAGCTTCGGAGGGTCGCGCTTTCACTACTCGCTTTTTTGAAATTCCAAAAAGAGCTCAAACAAACCGTTCAATCGCTAACGCAAATAATACGTCAAAAATGAAATTTAAGTTCAATAAAAATAGTCTCTTAGTTGCTGCAATCTTAGGCCTCACAGAAATCGCTATTGCAACCTTTTTAAAAACAGGTTTTATTCGCCATACATTTGGAGATTATCTTGTTGTTATTTTGCTCTACTACAGTTTTAAATCGTTTATAAAAACAAAGCCTATATATTTAGCAAGTGTAGTTTTAACCATTGCTTTTATTATAGAATTCTTACAGCTGGTTAATCTATTAAATTACTTAAATCTTCAAAATAGCACCTTAGCAAAACTCGTGTTAGGAAGCACCTTTCAAATAGGCGATTTAATAGCTTATAAACTCGGAGTCTTCTCAATACTTATTTATGAATATAAAATAAAACAACATGATGAATTTAAAATCCGTAATTGTTAGCCAATATAGAATCATTTCACTACTCACTGCTTCCATGTTTTTGAGTGTTTTTCTGTTAATGATCCGAATGAAAATCACCCATAGTTTTACTTATATTTTCTTAATCTGGAACTTGTTCTTAGCAGTCATTCCTTATGCCATAACAATGACTTTAAAAAGCAAAAGACATTTAAATTCTTATGCACTAAGTTTTTGGTGTTGCGTTTGGTTACTCTTTTTACCAAATGCACCATACATTATAACCGATTTGTTACACTTAAGCAACATCAATAACAGCATGCTTTGGTTAGATGTATTATTGTTAACCTCTTTTGCATACAATGGTCTAATTGTATTCTTTTTATCTGTTTTTGATATGCAAATTTTAATCGCCTCTCGATTATCAAAAAACAAAACACGTTACTTTATAAATATCGTTTTTATGCTCACTGGATTTGGAGTTTACTTGGGTCGCTTTTTACGTTATAATTCCTGGGATATTTTACAACAGCCTTTAGCTTTATTAGAAGATATTAGCATAATGATACTCCAACCAAGAGCTCATATTGAAATCTGGCTTTTTACATTTTGCTTTGGCAGCTTCTTAATGCTTAGCTTTTGGCTATTTAAAGCTTTTAAAAGAATAGAATAAATTAGTCCTCTCTATTTTTTTCTTGAATTTTCTTCACAATAGAAGCGGCTAAATTTCTTGGCATAACCCTTGGCAATGTGGCTAAAAATTTATTAAACCCTCCAGGAATAGCAACAGGTTTTCCTTTTAGCATAGCTTTATAACCATACGCAGCGACTTCTTTTGCTGAAGCCATATTAAAGGTAATCTTGTTCTCTTTAGTATCTTCTGAAACGGTTTCTTGAAACGCGGTTTTGGTTGGCCCAGGACATAAAGCGGTTACTGTAACACCTGTTCCTTTAAGTTCACACGCAATCGCCTCAGAAAAAGATAACATATAACCTTTTGAGGCATAATATATAGACATTAATGGTCCTGGCTGAAAAGCAGCTAAAGACGACATGTTTAAAATTTGTCCAGAACCTCTTTGAATCATACCTTTAAGGACTAATTTAGTTAAATGAGTCGTCGTCATAATATGCACATGTAACATGGCAGATTCACGCTCCCAATTGGTCTCAGCAAAATTGCCAAATAATCCAAAACCAGCATTGTTGATTAATACATCTATTTGCGGATTTCCCAAATCATCTATAATGTTTTGAGCAATATTAGGCAGGCTTAAATCTTTAGCCAGTGTTATAACTTCTACTTTAAAATCTCCTTCTAACTCCGATTTAACCTTAGCTAAATTTTCTGCATTAATGTCAACTAAGATTAATTTATAGCCATCTTTAGCTAAAAGAAGTGCCATTTCGAAACCTAATCCTGATGCTGCGCCTGTTACTAATGCCGTTTTAGTCATAATACCTTGAGAAGTGCTTGAGAAGTTTTTATTTTCCATTTACATAGTCTTGTAAATAAGAAAATCGTTCAGTCAGTTTATTATTTTCAGTAATCTTAGCACGTTTTAGGATGCCTCGTTCGTCGTTATTAAAAAACGCAGGAATAACATGCTCTAAAAACATGTCGCCAAAACCTTCACTAGCATCTTTTGGAAGCTCACAAGGCAAATTATCTACAGCCATCACAGTAATCGCGTTTGGTGCATCATAAGCAACTTCGCTTTCGGTTTGGGCGTCATAACCATAAAAAGGGTCTGCAATGGTCGAAGCTCTTAAAGTAGAAGCCACAGGACCATCAACATCACAGGATATATCTGCTATCAAATTAATATTAAAATCTGTTGACTTAGCATCTTCTCGTGTGAATAAATAAGGTGCGTTATTTCCATAAAAATGTCCAGCTATAAAAAAGTCGCTTTCTTTAGCATAAGGCATAAAATTACTTTCATAACCAGTAGGATCTTTATAAAACGCCCACTTGTCACCTACTTTACCATCTTTACGTTTATTATATTCCATGACATCTGCCATAACGTAAACTGGCTCTGAAAACTTTGAGGTTAAATAAAGTGCATCTCCAACCTCCTTTATCTTTAAATGGTCCAGAATTTCTTTAGCGCCTTGAGCTACTTTTCCTGTTCCTGTGAGTAGTATTTTAATATTTGGTAAGGTAATTTTATCTAATTCTGCTTTAACTTCATTTAAATCGGTAAGCGTTTCTACTTTTGGCAAATTAAATAAACCGTCACGCAAACCTAAAGCTCTAAAGCCATTATAGGCACCAACCAAACCAGCATAGCGTCCGAAACCAATAAGTCGTGCGCCACTTTTTTTAACTATCGTTTCGTGGTCGAACATTTCAATATTCTTATCGAGCATAGCTAAAAGTAACTTTCTATTATAAGGTTGCTTTTTTATGGTATGCGAAAAATAAAAGTATTTTTTATTTGGAATGAGGTAATCGATAGGCACTTCTTTAACACCAATCATAACATCACAGTCTGACACATCATTAGTCACTGTAAATCCGAGTGCTTTATATGCACTATCTGGAAATACACGAATATCGCTAGACTCTACAACAAACTCAGCTTGAGGAAATTTTTCTCTAGCTTCTGCTAATTTTTCTGGAGAGAATACCACGCGTCGATCTGGTGGATTCTTACGTTCTTTTATAATGGCGAATTTCATACGGATTAGATTGGAATAATTTTTGCACGAAAATAAGCGTAAATGTGAGGTTATACAAACTTTTTGATAACTTTGCAGACTGCGTTAAGGATTGAGGCTTTGTTGAAGCTCTTTTTTGTTTTCTCAAAAAAAGCGACTGCCGAAAGCCTGACCTGAAAGGGAACGCCCAAATTATCATTTTAAAACATGGGGTCGACTGGTTTTGACAGCGAGATTAATGAAATGGTAAGCACGTCGTGTAATGGCATTGAAACACGTAAAAGGCTAGACCAAATTTTAAACGGCGAGAATAACTACGCTTTAGCTGCGTAATCTGAATTTTAGTAAGATTATGCCTCGTCCTACTAGGTAGGAAGGCTAAATGTCTCCTGAAAGCCTTGGTTAATGGCGTTCTATTTGAGGCATCGTAAAAGTTAACCAAGATAGTGTAGCGCTTTGATGCATTGTCAAGATTAAGAAGCTAAGTAGTAAGTGGGTTGTCTTTTACCAGCTTACTATCTAAAACCTAAGAATAGAATAAACGTGTAGAAAGCTCTTTGGTTACTTGTTTGGACGAGAGTTCGATTCTCTCCGACTCCACAATTAAGCGTAAAAAGCTCAATAAAGTAAACTTATTGAGCTTTTTTTTATGTTGTTAACTCAAGTAAAATAGATAATACTATGCATTTCATCGTATTTTTTTGCATTTTATAGATGTTTTTTAAAATATTATTTTATATTAGCGCCATAAAATAAATTAAAACCTTTCATTCTTAACCCAAATCTGATGAAAAAAATTACTTTAATCCTATCATTAATTTTAGCTTGTATCGTTAATATTAATGCTCAAAACGCCGAAAAGTTAAAAGCCGAAAAGTACATTTCTACTCAAGGTGAATTAACCTTT
>NZ_JBHUOV010000006.1:0-633 GCF_042686125.1 Lacinutrix iliipiscaria | reverse complement strand
AATAATCCGAATAGTGTTGAAATAGATTCAGCAAAAATCATAAACATGATTGGACAAGTCGTTATGACATTTGATACTGTTGAAACAAGTACGTCTATTGAATTAAAAACTAAAAATTTAAGCGTTGGCGCTTACATTATAAAATTAGAAACTGAAATTGGCGAAGTCTCGAAAAAAGTGTTAGTTAAATAAATAATAGATGCCCCAAATCTATCATAAGGTTAACTAAACTTTGTAAAGCCCAAAACATGATGTTTTGGGCTTTTTTATTTAAAATCTAGATGCATTTTACGCAAATAAGACAAGTAATGTATAAGAACATTAACAAACTTCAGTAGCCATAATTAAAATAAAAAATATAATCTTCTGCTTTTGATAAAAAAGTAAGAAAAAACTTCTTAAAAATGCATTTCATCGTATTTTTTATACGTTTTATAGGTTGTATATGTAAAAAATAGTTATATTGCACACCTTAACCCTAATTAACTAATTATTCATTTGAATCCCAATCTAATGAAAAATACCTACTTACTATTAGCATTAATATGCTCAGTCATCATTAATGTTAATGCTCAAAACGCCGAAAAGTTAAAAGCCGAAAAGTACATTTCTACTCAAGGTGAATTAACCTTT
>NZ_JBHUOV010000005.1:0-156948 GCF_042686125.1 Lacinutrix iliipiscaria | reverse complement strand
AATAATCCGAATAGTGTTGAAATAGATTCAGCAAAAATCATAAACATGATTGGACAAGTCGTTATGACGTTTGATACTATTGAAACAAGTACGTCTATTGAATTAAAAACTAAAAATTTAAGCGTTGGTGCTTACATTATAAAATTAGAAACTGAAATTGGCGAAGTCTCGAAAAAGGTTCTCGTTAAATAAAACAAATACAAAAGCCTTACCTTAAAGTTGACTAAACTTTAGAAGTCCAAAACATCATGTTTTGGGCTTTTTTTATTTTAATCTTGAAATTAAATCTTGTAAAGATAATTTAGTCTGCTCTCCAGAGATCATATCTTTTAAAGTGTAGAGGTTACTATTCATTTCCTCCTCGCCTACTAAAACCACAAATGGAATACTACGCTTATTAGCATGATTCATTTGTTTTTTCATTTTAGCTGCATCTGGATAGACTTCGGCATTAACACCTTGCTGTCTTAATGCTTTGATTGCCTTTAAGCAGAATAAAGCTTCAGTATCGCCAAAATTGATAAAGAGCACATCTACAGATTGATTAATTGTTTCCGGAAACAAATTCAATTCCTCTAACACCAAGTATATGCGATCTAATCCAAAACTAATCCCAACCCCACTCACATCTTTAAGTCCGAAAATTCCCGTAAGATCATCATAGCGTCCTCCGCCTCCAATCGAACCCATTTGCACAGTTTCTGGTGCAGAGACTTCAAAAATCGCACCTGTATAATAATTTAAACCACGTGCTAAAGTGACATCAAGTTGAAGTTTAGCTGTATTCAATTTTAATTCTGAAATTGCATGATTGATAAACTCTAATTCTTCAATCCCTTTCAGCCCTTCTTCAGAAGAATTAAGAATAGTTTTTAAGCTTTCAATTTGAGTTTCAAAAGTTCCAGACAATGTAAATAAAGGTTGCATTTGATCTATTCCGCTTTGCGGAATTCCTTTACTTAACATTTCTTCTTTCACCTTCTCCTCGCCTATTTTATCTAATTTATCAAGTGCGACAGTAAAATCGATGAGCCTATCACTGGCACCAATAACTTCAGCAATACCAGATAGTATTTTTCTATTATTAATTTTGATGGTAACACCTTCTAATTTCAAATCTGAAAACACAGCATCATAAAGCTGAATGAATTCCACTTCTTGAAACAACGACTTTGAACCAACCACATCGGCATCACATTGATAAAATTCTCTAAAACGTCCTTTTTGAGGTCGGTCTGCACGCCAAACTGGTTGTATTTGATAGCGTTTAAACGGAAACTCAATTTCATTTTGGTGTTGCACCACATAACGCGCAAAAGGCACAGTAAGATCGTAACGTAGCGCTTTTTCAGAGATTTTTGATGTTATTTTAGTAGAGTTTTTCGTTGCATAAAGTGCATCATTTACCTTTGATAAATAATCCCCTGAATTCAAAATTTTAAAAATCAGTCGGTCACCTTCATCACCATATTTTCCCATTAACGTGTCCGAGTTTTCAAAACTTGGGGTTTCAATCGGTTGAAATCCAAAGCGTTCAAAATTCGCCTTTATTACATTAAAAATATAATTACGTTTTGCGACTTGTTCAGGATTAAAATCTCGTGTACCTTTAGGAATACTTGGTTTTTGTGCCATATTTATTTTTCCGTTAAAACGAAAATCAGTATTAATATTAATTCTACAGTCACAAAAATATCATAAATTTTAGAGTCAGTCATAATTATTTGAGAATTATAGTAACTTTATGCTGTTTTAATAGTCTTATCTAAAACAACAAACTAGAAATACTAAAAATATATGTTTTCACTCGTTAGAGAAAATATAAGAATTGCCTTAGATTCTATTAAAAGTCAATTACTGCGAACTATTTTAACTGTTTTAATTATTGCAATTGGCATTACTGCTCTGGTTGGTATTTTAAGTGCTGTTTCAGCTTTAGAGAATACGATTTCTAGTGATTTTTCCTCAATGGGTTCAAATACCTTTAATATACAGCGCTACGAGTTTACGACGCAAAGACGTGGTCGTGGTGAAGAACGAAAAGTCAATCCTGTAATTAGTTACAGAAATGTCAAAGCTTTTGAAGACAACTATGTTTTTCCTGGAACAAAAACATCATTATCGTTTACAGGTACACGCAGTGCAGAAGTGAAATTTGAAAATAAAAAGACAGACCCTGAAGTGACTATAATTGGTGCAAACGAACATTTTATTCAAAATTCAGGACTAAAATTAGATGCAGGTCGAGAACTCAATTTTTTTGATATTAAAAACAATAGTAACCTTTGTGTTATTGGTAGTGATTTAAAGAAAGCGCTATTTGAAGGGGTTAACCCAATTGGTAAAACCATTAGTGTTAGAGGTGTAAAGTTTAATGTTATTGGCACACTTGAATCTAAAGGCGCCACTTTTGGAAACAATCAAGACTTACGAGTTATTATTCCTATACAAAACGCACGTTCTATTTTTACTTTAGCCAATATTGATTATGCAATTAGTATCATGGTGGATAATAAAGACATGTTAGAAGGCGCGCAAGATGAAGCGATCATTACCTTTAGAAACATTCGTGGATTAAATCCTATAGAGGAAAATAATTTTGGAATTGAGCGTAGCGATGATTTAATTAATCGAATTGGTTCAATAACGGTTTATTTAGAATATGCAGCTTGGATTATAAGTATCATTACCATATTAGGATCATCTATAGCACTTATGAATATTCTTTTTGTTTCAGTTACAGAAAGAACACGTGAAATAGGTGTAAGAAAAGCACTAGGCGCCAAAAGAAAAACAATTGCGTTTCAGTTTTTTATGGAAGCTATTATAATAGGACAATTAGGTGGTATTATAGGCATTATTTTTGGTGTTTTAATTGGATTACTTGTTGCCACACTAGCCAACTTTAACTTTACCACACCTTGGTTTGCCATGTTTAGCGCCTTTACTATTGCTTTTATCGTTGCCGTCGTTTCTGGATTAATGCCAGCACTAAAAGCATCAAAACTAGATCCTATAGAATCTTTACGTTACGAGTAAATTAGTTGATTAATTTATCAAAAAAACGGAACAGTTCCCCTTTAGTAATCACACCACCTTGCTGAATAAGTGTAAACTTATCTTTGTTTCTATCTTCTGAATAGTCTTTTTTGGCTTGTAAAAATTCAACATCATCATCCATTAAATGCTCACGCAACCAGCCAAAACCTGCTTTAGTTGTTAAGTCAATCGCATTTTTAATTTGAACAGCAATAACATGCATATTGACTTCATTAAGATGAAATAAATGCATTTGTTGCGGAGAAATGTGTTCTATGTATTGTGTTTTATTCAACACACCTTCCCAAACCAAATCACTAAAAACGTCTAATTCTTGTTCAGCAACTTCAGGCTTGTTGGTTTTTATATCTTGCCATTCACTAGCAGTAATAGATTGTGTTGCTAGAAAATTTATGAACTCTTGATGCAATTCTTCAAATTGCTCTTTGGTGAGTCTAGAGTATTTCATCTTCTATAATATTTAATAAAAAAAAGCCTCAACGTGACATTGAGGCTTATATATTTTAAATCACTAAGATTTAGTTTTGTGCAATAATTTCAAAAGGTAACTCAACTGTTACTTCTCTGTGTAAACGTACAGTAGCATTGTATTTACCTAAACGTTTTACAGATCCACCAGTAACTGTGATGTATTTTTTATCAATTTCTTGACCTTCTTTTTCTAAAGCTTCAGCTACATTAATATTGTTAACAGATCCAAATAATTTGTCTCCAGCTCCAACTTTAGCAGCTATTTTAATTTCTAATGCTTTAAGTGTTTCTGCCACTTTATTAGCATCGTCAATAATTTTCTTTTCTTTAAAAGCTCTTTGCTTTAAGTTTTCAGCTAATACTTTCTTTGCAGAAGAAGTCGCTAAAATCGCATTTCCTTGAGGAATTAAAAAGTTTCTACCATAACCGTTCTTAACTGTTACAATATCGTCTTTAAATCCTAAATTTTCAACGTCTTGTTTTAATATAAGTTCCATAGTTATAATAGTTTTATTTTAACAAATCAGCCACATATGGCATTAATGCTAAGTGACGTGCTCTTTTTACAGCAACAGACACTTTTCTTTGGTATTTTAATGAAGTTCCTGTTAAACGTCTAGGTAAAATTTTACCTTGCTCATTTACAAATTTCAATAAGAAATCAGGATCTTTATAATCGATATACTTAATTCCAGATTTTTTGAAACGACAGTACTTCTTCGTCTTATTAGTTTCTATATTAAGCGGAGTTAAATATCTAATTTCTCCGTCTTTTTTTCCTTTTGATTGTTGTTCAATTGTTGACATAATTACGCTTTTTGGTTATCTCTTTTTCGTCTTCTTTCAGCCCAAGCAATTGCATGCTTGTCTAAACTAACAGTTAAGTAACGCATAAAACGCTCATCACGTCTAAACTCTACTTCTAAAGGTGTAATAACTTCACCATCTACAGTGTACTCAAATAAATGATAAAATCCACTTTTTTTGTTTTGAATTGGATAAGCTAATTTTTTTAAGCCCCAATCTTCTTTGGCTATCATCTTTGCTCCTTTAGAAACGAGAAAATCTTCGTATTTCTTTACTGTTTCCTTTATCTGAGTTTCAGATAAAACGGGATTTAAGATGAAAACAGTTTCATAATGATTCATAAAAATCTATTTTATTTGTTAAAAATTGGGTGCAAAAATAACTATTTTATTTATATAACACAACAAATCTCAATATAAATAAGCAAGAAAGTATAGGCTGTTTGAAATGTTAATATTATGTTAAAAAATTCATTTAGTCGATGTTTTTTGGTTTTTAACCGAATTTTTTGTACTATTGTCGATATCTTAACCGAATAAATATAAATGTTATGACTTTAAACTGTGTCGTAGTTGATGATTCAGCAATACAACGTCTCTCAATTGTAAAGTTAATAGAAAATCATTCTTCTCTTAACTTAATTGCAGAGTACAGTAGCGCTCTTGAAACTAAGAATGGCCTTAATACTCATAAAGTAGATTTAATCTTTTTAGACATTGAAATGCCAGTGCTAAACGGATTTGAATTACTAGACGTATTAAACAACAAACCCCAAATCATTTTCGTAACTGGTAAAACAGAATACGCTTTTAAAGCATTTAATTATGATGCTACAGATTATTTACAAAAACCTATCACTAGAGAACGTTTTAATACTGCTGTAGAAAAAGCACTTGAGCATCATAAATTAAAATTAGACTTTAATGAAGCTGAAGGCGAACATATCTTTGTAAAAAGTAACCTGAAAAAACGAAAAGTCTATATTAAAGACATTAAATGGATTGAAGCGCTTGGTGACTATGTAAAATTAGTAACCGAAGAAACGAGCCTAGTTGTATTATCTACAATGAAAGCTTTTGAAAGCGAATTGCCTGAAGGCAAGTTTTTAAGAATCCATAAATCTTATATCGTAAATCTCGATAAAATCGACAGATTTAACAGCAAGAATGTTGAAGTTGGCGCTTACGAAATTCCTTTAAGTAGGAATAAGAAAACGCAGCTTGTAGAAGCTTTAAACAATAATTAGATCCCCAAATCTAAAAATGAAGATAAAGTCCAGCTTTTTAGTTGGACTTTTTTTTATTGCTAATAATTATCGACGTTTAATACCACACGAACACTTCTAAAATCTTTAACATTATCAAAGCTATTTTGAATTTTAAGTATTGCCGCTTTTGTTTTTGATAAAGACTGTTTCTGTGGAATTTTTACCAGTATATTTTTATGAAACTGATTGCGAATTCTTGACACAGGAGGAAACTCTGGTCCTAGTACATAATCAGCAAAAACAAGTCTTAAGGACTTCGCAAACCAATCCGAAGCTAAGTTTACACGATTATAATCCTTATGCTTTAAAGTGATTTTAATTAACCTATAAATTGGCGGATATTTATAATTATAACGATCGTCCATTTGTTCGCTAAACATACTCACATAATCATGTGTAGATACCTGTTGCAATATTTTATGGTAGGGATTATAGGTTTGAATAAGCACTTTCCCACGAGCATCTGTTCGTCCTGCTCTTCCAGACACTTGCAGCATCAATTGAAAGCTACGTTCATGCGCTCTAAAGTCTGGAAAGTTTAGCATATTATCAGCATTCATAATACCTACAAGCCTTACATGTCTAAAGTCCAAACCTTTAGTAAGCATTTGTGTACCGACTAAAATATCAACTTCCTGCTGTTCAAAAGAAGTGATTATTTTTTCATATCCATATTTTCCACGCGTTGTGTCTAAATCCATTCTAGCAACCTTATACTCAGGAAATAACGCCTTCACCTCTACTTCTATCTGTTCTGTCCCAAAGCCTTTACTATCTAATTCTGAGCTTCCACAAGCCATACAATTTTGCAACATCGCAGAATGATACCCACAATAATGACAACGCAATTCATTTCGATATTGGTGATAAGTTAAACTCACATCACAATTAGGACATTGAGGCGCATGTCCGCAAGTGTTACACTCTACAATTGGCGAAAAACCTCGTCTATTTTGAAAAAGAATAATTTGCTGATTAGCCTCTAAAGTTTCCTTCATTTCTTCAATCAAACGATCACTAAAATGACCAGTCATGCGTTTTCGCTTATGCTTATCCTTAATATCTACCAATTCAATTTCTGGCATCAAGACATCATTATAGCGTGTATTTAACTCCACAAAACCATATTTATTTTGCTTCGCATTAAAGTAGCTTTCCAGGCTAGGTGTTGCTGAACCCAAAAGTGTTTTAGCTTTATGAATACTCCCAAGCACAATAGCCGAATCTCTGGCATGATAACGAGGTGCAGGATCAAACTGTTTATAAGATTGCTCATGTTCTTCATCGACAATAATAAAACCCAAATTCTGAAATGGCAAAAAGATAGAAGATCGAGCTCCTAAAACAATTCGTGCCTTCTCAGAATTATTTAACAAATTATGATACACTTCTACACGTTCATGAATAGAATATTTAGAATGAAACACAGCAACTTGTTCTCCAAAATAATTTTGCAATCGAGTAACCAATTGCGTGGTTAATGCTATTTCTGGAAGCAAGTACAACACTTGTTTGCCTTGAGCAAGTACATCTTCAATAAGCTTGACATATATTTCTGTTTTACCAGAAGATGTTACGCCATGTAAAAGTGTAATATTTTGTTTTTCAAATGATTGACTAATATCATTTAATGCATTAGTTTGATGTAGATTTAATCGTTTTAACGCTTCATTTTCTTCACCAGAATAGGTTATTCTATCAGTTTGTATATGGTATTCTTCGAGAATACCTTTATCAATTAAAGCTTTAATTATTGTTGAAGAGCTCTGACTTTCATGAGATAACTCAGACACTTTTATAGGCTTTTTGGTTTTCGCTGATAAAGAAAATAAAGTCAGAATAACTTGCTTCTGTTTTGGTGCACGACTTAAATCTTCTATCAGCTTTTGAAGTTTGGCTTCAGATGAAAAGTTAGCATTTAACTTGACATAGCGCACCCATTTTGGCTTATACTTCTCATAGATTTCTTCGTCTAAATGAATGGCTTCTTTTTCAAGTAAGCGTTTAATAACTGGAAGTACATTTTTTCGGTCTAAAATATTCATCAAATCATGAATTTTCAGGGACGATTGATGATGTAAAGCTTCATAAACTAAAAACTCATCATCTTTTAAATCTGTATCTGCTATAATTTTATCATTATTTTTACTAATGATTGTTTCACTTTCTAACAGAAAAGCACTAGGTAAAGCAGCTCTCATGACTTCACCTAAAGTACACATATAATAATTAGAAATCCACTGCCAAAAACGCAGCTGCGACTCATTAACTATAGGTAATTCATCTAAAATCTGGTGAATGTCTTTTGCCCCATAGACCAATGGCTTTTCATTATGAACCCGTTGCACTAAAGCTGTATAAATTTTAGACTTTCCAAAAGGCACAGCCACGCGCATGCCTACTTTTAAAAAAATAGCTTCAGCCTCTGTTATGCTATATGTAAATAGCTTTTGCAAAGGAATAGGAAGAATGACATCTATGTAATGCAAATTGTTATTAATCTTAGTTTTAATCAGTAATGCGTTTCCAGTATTGTGTTCTATAGAAAAAGGCAATATACCCTCTAACATTTAAAATATTCGGATTTTCTTCATCAATCCATATTTTACAATTATAATCTTTACCATTTTCTGGGTCTAAAATACTTCCGTCTTTATAATAGCGATTAGATTTTTTTAATTCTTTTATAATCTCTAAGCCTACAACAGATTTATTATAATTAACTCCAGTACATTTATCACAAAGCGCCTCTTGATCTTGTGGTCGAAGAAGTTTTAAAATCTTCCCAAAAACTTTTCCGTCTTTTTTATAAATCTCTACAACAGATTTTGCTTCACCTGTCTCATCGTCTATAGTCTTCCATTTCCCAAAGACATCTTGTGATGAAGCAGATATTGACAAGAACAAAACAGCAAATAATAGTAAGTATTTACGCATGTTTATTAATTTTTCGCAATCGATTTAAAGACGCATTCAGCTCGTAACCCAAGAGTAATATATTAGAGTTTAGCCAGAGATAGAACATTAAAATTAAAAGCGCACCAATTGAGCCATACAACTCGTTATACTGTGAGAAATTTGTAATGTAAATCCCGAATAAATACGAGGTAAGCATGATTAACAACGTGGTTAATAAAGCACCAATAGAAAAGAATTTAGATTTACGTCCTTCCATGGTTCCAAAATAGTACAGCGTTGCAGTTGCCAAATAAGTCATAATCACAAAAAACAAATATTTAGCAAAAACCATCCAAGCTACATTTGAATCTTTCTCTGTTAATCCCTGTTCATTTAAACGGTCTAAAAGTGGTTGAATGATATAAATTTCAAAATAACCAAAAACAGCAACCGTTAAAATCACCAAAACGGCTAAAATGATTGCCACACCAAGCGCATATAAATATTGCTTAAAAATATTTCGAGTTAATTGTTCATGATATGAAGTTTCAAAGCCAGAAAAAACGGCATTAACACCATTTGCCATTAAAAAAATGGACAATAAAAACACCGAAGACAGTAAACCTCCTCGTTGAGTATTTATATTTTCATATATGTTGCTGTAAAAAAAATCTGAAGTATTTGGCGGCAGAAAAGAATCTAAAAAAGACAGGAATTCTATTTTAAAATCATCTATTGGTATATAAGGAATAATGATTAGCACAAACAGTAAAAAAGGAAAAATTGCCATAAAAAAGCTAAAAGCGATAGCACTTGCTCTTGTGGTTAAAGTCCCTTTAACAATACCAATAGTATATAATTCTAACAAATCATAAATTGACAAACCCTCGAAGCCAGGTAATTTAATTTGCTTTAAGAGTTTAACAAACAAATTAATTACTGGGATTTTATCAAGTTTATCTTCAATGCTTTTGGTCATATTAAACAGCTTTCAAGCTTAAATCCATGTTATAAACTGAATGTGTTAAAGCGCCTGAAGAGATATAATCTACACCACATTCTGCATATTTACGAACTGTTTTCTCATTAATTCCTCCAGAGCTTTCGGTTAAGCATTTATTTCCAATAAGCTCAACGGCTTTTCTAGTATCGTCATAATTAAAATTATCGATTAAAATCCTGTATACACCATCGCTTTTTAAGATTTCTTTAATCTCATTTAAATCTCTAGCTTCAACAATAATTTTTAAATCTCTGTTGGTTTCCTTTAAGTATTGCTTTGTTTTATCAATAGCCTTTGTCAGTCCACCTGCAAAATCAATATGATTATCTTTAAGCATAATCATATCATATAAAGCAAAACGATGGTTCTCTCCTCCTCCTATTTTAACAGCCCATTTTTCTAGAGCGCGAATTCCAGGTGTTGTTTTTCTAGTATCTAAAATTTTAGTCCCTGTACCCTCAAGTAAATCCACAAACTGTCGTGTTTTAGTGGCAATAGCACTCATACGCTGCATCGCGTTAAGGACTAAACGCTCCGCTTTTAAAATCGATTGTGACGCTCCTTCAACATAAAATACTATATCACCATATTTAACAGAACTTCCATCTTCAATAAGCGTTTCCACTTTCATATTGCGATCCACATAATTAAAAACCTGTTTAGCAAATTCAACGCCAGCAATTACACCATTGTCTTTAACTAAGAGTTTGGCTTTACCTTGTGCTGTATCAGGAATACACGCTAGAGAACTATGGTCACCATCCCCAACATCTTCTCTAATGGCATTTGTTATAATTAATTCTATTTCTTTATTAAACTGCTCTTTTGAAATCATTGGAATAAAAATTTATGTAAAAATAGGAATTGAAAATCAAAAAAAACTAAATTCTAAATCACAAATTCCAAAAAAACATATCTTTGATATTATGACCATCAAACTCTTAGCCATTGGCAAAACTGATAACAAGCAATTACAAAGCTTGATAAACGATTATCAAAAGCGACTTAGTCATTACATTAAGTTTGAATTTGAAATTATACCTGACTTAAAAAAGGTAAAAAATTTAAGTGAAGACCAACAAAAACAAAAGGAAGGCGAACTTATTATAGGAAAGCTTAACCCAACAGATGCCTTGATTTTATTAGACGAAAATGGCAAACAACTCAACTCAGTTGATTTCTCAAACTATTTGCAAAAACATATGAATTCTGGTCTCAAACAATTGGTTTTTGTTATTGGAGGGCCTTACGGATTCTCTCAAGAGGTGTATAAAAAGGCGCAGGGAAAATTATCTTTGTCTAAAATGACGTTTTCACATCAAATGGTACGTTTATTTGTTATTGAGCAACTCTATCGCGGTTTTACTATTTTAAAGAATGAGCCCTATCACCACAGATAATTATTCAAAAATAACTTTATCAGAGTCTTCGAACCAGCTTTTGTAAAATTCTTGATGAATTTTTTCAATCGCATTGCGCTTTACTTTTAAAGTTGGCGTGGTTAAACCATTATCGACATTCCAATCTTCTTTCATGATTATGATTTTTTCAATCTTTTCATGTTTTTCTAAACTTGGATTGAGCTGATGTACTGTTTCAATTAATCCAGCACTTAAATCTGCTTTATTCTTTTTTCGTCCTAATTCAGACAAAGTAATTAATGCAATAGGTTGTGGAATACCAGTTCCAACAATACAAATCTGTTCTATATCTGTATTTTTAGATAGCGCCAGTTCTATAGGTGCTGGCGAAATATATTTGCCTTTATCTGTTTTAAACTGATCTTTTACACGACCTGTTATGGTTAAAAATCCATCATGATCATACTCACCTATATCACCTGTTTTAAAATAGCCTTCATGATCAAAAACTGACGCTGTAACTTCTGGTAATTTATAATAACCAGACATTAAGCAATCATTCTTAATACAGATTTCTCCAATACTAGAAAACTTGATTCTAACCCCTTTTATAGCTTTTCCAACCGTTCCTATCTTATTCGCCTCATGCAAATTACTATGCGAAATAATACAGTCCTCAGTCATACCATAAGCTTGAAGAATGGTAATTCCTAATGTCTTATACCAATGAATTATACTTTCTGACAATGGTGCTGCACCCGAAAGTATAACTTGTGCTTGTTTTAATCCTAACTTTTTCTTTAGCTTATTCTTAATAATACTATTAACTATTGGAATTTTTAACAAAAATGTTAACTTCTTCTGTGGTACACTACTCAATATTTTTTCTTGAAATTTTGACCAAATTCGTGGGACAGCAAAAAACAAATAAGGCTGACAATTCTCTAAATCTGATGCAAATGTTTCTAAAGATTCTGGGAAATAAAATTCTGCTCCAACCACTACTCCACATGTGCCAGTAACTATGCGTTCTGCAACATGAGCAAGAGGCAAATAGGAAAAGCACTTACAATGATTTGGAATTTTAAATATATCTATTCCTGTATTCGCAGATTTCATGAAATTACTAACCGAATGCATAACGCCTTTAGGCATTCCTGTAGTTCCAGAGGTATAAATTATAGTGTGTAAATCATTAGGCTTTTTTATATGCACCTGTTCCAACCTTTTTTCTTTAAGAAGAATATCTTCCCATAACTCTCCATCTTCAACACCATAAAGCCCAATACTTATTTTTGGAATATTTTGAATACCTTTTTTTTGAGACTTATAATCATCTAGCTTCCCTATGATTATCGCTTTAGATTCACTATGTATTAAAATTTGGTTAATCGCCTCTGCGTTAAGCGTTGGATAAATAGGAATAGACACATAACCACACATCATAATGGCTAAGTCTGCTATTATCCAATGCGCACAATTTTTCGAAAGCAATGCGATATGGCTTTGCTCTGGAAGGCTAAGTGCTTTTAAGCTTGAAGCAATTTTACGAGATTCCTCTCCAGCTTGAAAAAAAGTATAAGTAATTACTTTTCCGTTAATAGGTTGGTTTAAAAAAACACGATCTGGGGTATGCTCTTCCCAATATAGGAATGCCTCTAAAGGCGAATTAAACGTCTGCATACCTCTTATTTATTGTTCTTTACAAGATATAAAAACTTATTAAGATTCTATATAGAAATAATATTACTTTTGATTTAATGAAATTCACAACCATGCAACTTGTATTCGCAACCAACAACCTAAACAAACTTAAAGAAGTTCAGTCTTTAATTCCAAAACACATTAAACTACTTAGTTTAAAAGACATTGGCTGTTTTGAAGATGTTCCTGAAACACAAAACACAATTGAAGGTAACGCCATTCAAAAAGTAGAATATATTAAAACCCATTATGGCTATGATGGTTTTGCGGATGATACAGGATTGGAAGTCGAAGCACTAAACGGAGAACCTGGAGTTTTTTCTGCACGTTATGCTGGTGAACAACGTGATGCCAATGATAATATGGACAAACTTCTAGACAACCTAAGTACTAAGTCTGATAGACAAGCACACTTTAAAACGGTTATTGCGCTTCATTTAAATGGAAATACAAAATGCTTTACAGGCATCTGTAAAGGTAAAATTACACGAGACAAGCATGGCGAAAAAGGCTTTGGTTACGATCCTATTTTTCAAGCCACAGGCTACACCAAAACCTTTGCAGAAATTTCTTTAGAAGAAAAAAACAAAATTGGGCATCGTGGAAAAGCAGTAAGACAGTTAATTGCTTTTTTAAATGATTGTTAAAATTGAATTTTACAAAACTCAAGAATAAAAAATAATGTTATATTACAACAATTGATAAAAACTAAAATTTCGTTATGATGAAAAATATTAAAGCCCTAACTATTCTTCTTTTCTGTATGGTTATTTCTTTTGTTTCATGTAAAGACAAAGAGACTACAGAAACTCCTCAACAAGAAACTCTAGTTCCTTTAAAAGCTTTCGATTCGCCTAGTCAGCAAGGTTCTGCAACACAAAGTTCAGGAAGCATCTGGCATTACACTTGTAATAATGGTTGTGCAGGAGGTTCTGCAGCTGCTGGTAATTGTAGTACATGTGGTAGCGTCTTAGCACATAACCAAGCATTTCATAACAATGCTAGCAACACTACAAATACGACACCAATTAGCACAACACCAACAAATACAGCTACAACTCCAAAAGCTGAACCTAGTCAGAATGCTGCTGGTGTTTGGCATTACACTTGTAGTAGTGGGTGCTCTGGAGGTGCTGGATCTGCAGGTAATTGTAGCACTTGCGGTAACGCCTTAGCACATAATACTGCGTATCACAATTAATTTGCGTTAACGATTGAACGGTTTGTTTGAAATCTTTTTTGTTTTATGAAATGTTTCTAACTGAACCCAAAAGTCACTAAACAAAAAAATTGAGTAGTGAAAGCGTGTTAAAACGCCCAAAAAATTAGATATCCAAATAATAGTGTATCTTTGCAGCTTGAAACTCATAAAAATATGAGTCGTAAATTCCTCAGAGAGAGGATGTGTTACCAGAAGTATTGGGTTTAAGTATGTCGATTCGCTTCTTTTGTAACACTACAAATATAATCGATTACTTATCATTTTAAAAATGAACACATTCCAAGATTTAGGTCTTAATGAAGATCTATTACACGCTATTACCGATTTAGGTTTTGAAAAACCAAGTGAAGTTCAAGACAAAGCTATTCCTATTTTATTAGAAGAAGACACAGATTTAGTGGCTTTAGCACAAACAGGAACAGGAAAAACTGCTGCTTTTGGTTTTCCAATGCTGCAGAAAATTAATGTAGATAGCAGAACCACGCAAGGTTTAATCCTGTCTCCTACTCGTGAGCTTTGTTTGCAAATTACGAATGAATTAAAACAGTACGGAAAATACTGTAAAGGTTTAAATGTTGTTGCCATTTATGGTGGCGCAAGCATAACTGATCAAGCAAGAGCTGTAAAAAAAGGCGCTCAAATTATTGTAGCGACTCCAGGTCGTATGAAAGATATGATTGGCAGACGTTTGGTGGACATCTCTAAAATTGAATATTCGGTTCTAGATGAAGCTGATGAAATGCTAAACATGGGATTTTATGAAGACATTACTGAAATATTATCGCATACACCACAAGACAAAAACACATGGTTATTTAGTGCAACAATGCCTAAAGAAGTATCAACCATTGCTAAAAAATTCATGCATAATCCACAGGAAATTACTGTTGGAAATAAAAACGAAAGCACGAACCAAGTCTCTCATGAGTACTATTTAGTGAACTCAAGAGATCGTTACGCCGCATTAAAACGTTTGGCTGATGCTAATCCAGATATCTTTTCTGTTATTTTTTGTCGTACCAAGCGAGATACCCAAAAAGTTGCTGAGAATTTAATAGAAGATGGTTATAGTGCTGGAGCACTTCATGGTGATTTAAGTCAGAATCAACGTGATTTGGTTATGAAATCGTTTAGAAACAAGCAAATACAAATGTTAGTAGCTACAGATGTAGCTGCTCGTGGTATTGATGTTGATGATATTACACACGTCATTAACTACCAATTACCTGATGAGATTGAAACCTATACGCACAGATCTGGACGTACTGGTCGTGCAGGAAAAACTGGTGTTTCAATGGTGATTGTTTCTAAAAGTGAAGTACGAAAAATTAAGAGCATTGAGCGTATAATCAAAAAACAATTTGAGAAGAAAGACATTCCAGATGGAATGGAAATTTGTGAAGTACAGCTAATGTCTTTAGCCAATAAAATTCATAACACTGAGGTTAATCATGAGATTGATAAGTACTTAGATAGCATTAATGAATTATTTAAGGATACTGAAAAAGATGATTTGCTTAAAAAATTCTTTTCTGTTGAATTTAACCGCTTTTTTAATTACTATCAAAAATCTAAAAACCTAAACGTTGAAGCATCTCATAGTAGTGAACGTGATGGCGGAAGAATGAGTAGTGGTAATGAATCTCGCTATTTCATTAATGTTGGGCGCAAAGATGGTTACGATTGGATGAAGCTAAAAGATTTCTTAAAAGAAGTCTTAGAATTAGGCCGAGATGATGTCTTTAAAGTTGATGTTAAAGAAAGTTTTTCGTTTTTCAATACGGAAAAAGGACACCAAGAAAAAGTTCTAGCCTTTTTTACAGATTTTAAACATGACGGACGTTTTGTTAATGTTGAAGTTAGCGAAGATAAAGGTCGCGGAAGAGACAGAGGTCGTGGTAGACGTCGTGATGGTGGAGGTGATAGAAGACGTGGTTCTGATAGACCAAGAGGCGAAAGACGATCATCAGGAAGAAGAAGCGACTCTAGCAATGATTCTGGAAGACGTAGTGAAAGACGAAGCGATTCAGGAAATAGAAGCGAAAGACGTGCTACTGAAGGGAAATCAAGACGCTCAGACCGAGATAAATCTGAATTTAAAACCACTCACTCAAGACCTAGACGCTCTAGACGTTAAACTTTATTGTTAATTTTTAGTCAAAAAAATAAGATGGCTGCATATTTGAAAATATGTTTAGTACTTTTATAACTAATTTTTTTATAATATTTAATATAGAAATTATGAAATCTCAAAAGTTTTCTTTACTATTTATTTTTGTTATAACAATATCTGTTCATGCGCAAAACACTTATGTGCCTGACGATAACTTTGAATATTTCCTAGAAACTCATAGTGACTGGCTAACTGAAGTCCCTTTAGGTGATCCATCTAGTTACGGCAATGGTGTAATGGATGATTTCGTTCCTACAGTTAATATTTCTGGAGAACAAGATTTATGGGTTGATAATCAAGGAATATCAGATATGACTGGTCTTGAAGATTTTGAAAGTTTAACTAGTTTTAATTGTGATGGAAATTCAATCACAAGTTTAACTTTTCATCCAAATGCTAATTTAAACTTTTTTGTCTGTCAAAATAATTTACTCACAGAACTAGATTTATCACAGCACACTTCTTTATTTGAGTTTGGATGCACTAATAACCCCATTACTAATTTAGATTTTAGTTTTAACACTAATTTACGTTATTTATATATTTCAGGAATTACTGTAAGTGAAATAGACACGAGTCCATTATCTAGTTTAATGGAAATATTCTGTGGGTCTAATATTAATTTAACATCATTAGATTTTTCTCAGAACCCTAGCCTTTATGCTATTTATGCGTCAAATAATAGCAACATACAAAATGTAGATTTGAGAAACGGCAATAATACTAATTTAAATAATTCTGAAGTTATTTTTAGCAATAGTCCAAACCTTGATTTAATTTATGTTGATGATTGTACGTATAGCACAGATAATTGGACAAGTATTGATAGTCATACTGTTTTTATTGAAAATGAAGGCCAAACAGAATGTGGTGGTTTATCTGTAGATGACTATCTGTTAAAGAATAGTGTTTCAGTATATCCAAATCCCGTAGTGAATACTCTATTTTTAGATAATTCAAATAATCAAAACATTGAGCATATCTCTATTTATAATTTTGAAGGAAAACTTGTAAAGCAACATAATTATGGTATTGATAAAATAGATTTTAAAAATTTTAGTTCTGGTATGTATTTTTTAAGAATTGAAACAGAACAAGGCGCTTTAACTAAAAAAATTATCAAAAATTAATTACGTACAAACTGAATGAAGTACATTACAATACTTTTCATACTCTTATTCACTTTAACATTTAGTTATGCTCAAGAGGACGCCACGAAAGTTATAGGTGTTGTTATCAATGCCGCCGATGACAGTCCGCTAGAAAGCGTTAACATTGTAAACATTACACAAGTTTTAGGAACGACGACTAATGCCAAAGGTGAATTTAAGCTTACAGCAAAAGCGAATGACACTTTACACTTCTCGTATTTAGGCTTTAAATCTGTAAAAGTAAAAGTGACGAACGATTGGCTTAAATACGGCAGTTCAAATATTGTGCTTACTGAGTTAGCCTTTGCATTAGAAGAAGTGGTTGTGAGTCAATTTAAGCTTACAGGACATTTAGAAGTAGACATTAAGAATGTCGTTCAAAACAATAATTACAGGTATGCTATTTCTGGCTTACCAAGTACTGGTTATGAAGCTGGAAAACGTTCCTCAAATCCTGTAACTAAAATCTTAGGTGCTATTTTTAATCCTGCCGATTTTTTACATCGCATGTTTGGGAAACAACCTAATGAAATGCGAAAGCTGAAAAAAATGAAGCAAGATGATGAAATTCGAAATCTATTAGCCACACGTTTTGACCGAGAAATGTTAATGGTTTTACTACAAGTAGATCGTGTTGATCTTGATGAAATTGTAAGTCAATGCAACTATTCTAAAGACTTTATAAATACTGCAAACGATTTACAGGTTCTTGACGCGATAAGCGAATGCTATGAAGAATATAAAGTATTAAGTAGAAGTCGTTCGGGTAAATTTTAAGCCGATTAATGTCCTACACTCACCATCCACTGAACACCAAACTTATCAACCAACATTCCAAATTTTCCTCCCCAAAATACGTTATCAAAAGGCATGATAGCTTGTCCGCCCTCTAAAAGACTTTCAAAAATCTTAACTGCTTGTTCTTCTTCGTCGGCATCAATGCTCATACTAAAATTATTTCCAGCATTGCTTTCCATATTGTCACTAGCAAAAAACGTACACCCATTAAACTCTAAAGTGCAATGCATGACAAGGTTTTTCATATCATCAGACACAGGAAAATATTCTGGAGGTGCTTCACCATAGCGCATCATCATTGTAATTTCGCCGCCCAAAACATCTTCATAAAAACGTATAGCTTCTTCACAATTACCATTAAAGGCCAAATAAGGATTGAGATTCATAATTTTAATTTTTCAGTTAACACCTTTTCAATTTACAAAAAACTCTTCGTTCTTTTAGGATTAAACCCAATTTCATTCCCAATAAATTTAAAAGGAGAGCGACTCAATTATTTATCACTATAAAACCTAGTCACGATGTCGTCATAACTTTTAATAGTTTTCTTAATCCAATCTAATCGTTTTTCATGTTGCTCTTCTTCACTAAGTTGCCAATTGACATTTGAAAGCTTTAGTTTAGTGGTGACGTGTTGTAAAATAATTGCTGCAGACACCGAAATATTTAAACTTTCGGTAAACCCAACCATGGGAATTTTTAAATAACAATCTGCTGCGTCTAAAACCTCTTGCGACAAACCTTCGGTTTCTCTTCCAAAGAAAAAACAAGACTTTTTAGAGACATCAAATTCATGAAGCAAACCATCATTGGTGTGAGGCGTCGTAGCAACAATTTGATAACCCTTCTGTTTGAGTTTGGTAAGACAATCTTTAACAGTATGATATCGATTTAAATCGACCCACTTTTGTGCGCCCATAGCAATTTCTCGGTCTATGCTTTTAGTATTCACTTCTTCAACAATATGCACTTCTTGAATACCAAACACATCACAGCTACGCATAACTGCACTTGTATTATGCAGTTGATACACATCTTCTGTCGCAACAGTAAAATGTTTTGTTCTTTGTGATATGACTTTATGAAACCTATCTTTACGACTCTCTGTTAAATAGTTTTCTAAATATTTTAAAAGCTGAAGGTCTACCATAAATCAAAATTACTAAATTTATGGCATGCGGAAACATATAGTTGTATTAACAGGAGCTGGAATGAGTGCCGAAAGTGGTATTAAAACCTTTAGAGATGCTGATGGTTTATGGGAAGGCCATGACGTGATGGAGGTGGCTTCTCCACAAGGCTTTGCTAAAAATCCAGAATTAGTTTTAGATTTTTACAACCAAAGACGACGACAACTTTTTGAAGTACAGCCCAATAAAGCACATTTTGATTTAGCGGCTTTAGAGCAAGATTTTGAAGTGACTGTAGTTACTCAAAATGTAGATGATTTACATGAACGTTCGGGAAGTACAAACGTTGTGCATTTGCATGGCGAATTACTGAAAGCCAGAAGTAGTTATAACGAAAAAGATATTCAGAAATGGACGACTGATTTAGTTTTAGGTGATTTATGTAAAAAAGGCTACCAAATGCGACCGCATATTGTTTGGTTTGGTGAAGCTGTCCCTATGATTGAAAAGGCTGTAACGATTTGTGAAACGGCAGACATATTACTTATTATTGGCACAAGTATGCAAGTCTATCCAGCAGCAAGTCTGATGCATTATGTACCAGAAAACACATCAACCTATTTTATAGATCCTAAACCTTCTATTGGAGGTCACAAAAACCTAACTGTAATTGAAAAAACTGCTACTGAAGGCATGAAGGATTTTATAAGCCTAATTTATAAAACCAAATAGCTTTATTATTTGAGTTCTTTGTCTATACTCTGAATTAATTCTTCAGTTCTTTCTAATAAATTTTTAGAAATCGCATTAATACTTTCGGAATTACCATGACGTCCTTTTAATTGAGCGAATATTAAATAGCGATCAGTTTTACTAAGCTCTTTATCTAACACAATCGAGCTGTTTTCTTCTATTTCTAAACCCAATGCGTTACTAGCAACAAAAGCACCATAATGGCTATCTGTATTGAACAAGTTATTATTGTTGGTCACAGATTCTGAGTAATCTAGGCGCTGATAGTATCTAATGATTTCTTGTTGCAGATCAGATTTAGCTAATAAAGTAATATCTCCTGTAGAGATCATGTTATTAAATGTAGTTCTGTTTGCTTTAAAGGTTTTACGTGTACTGATTTCAAATAACACCTGAACAAATGCTGCATTGATTGATTTTGCTTGAGCTAATTGATTTAAAGTATTAATTTTAGACATAATACTTTCTTCAAAAACAATTTGTTCTTCAATCAATTCTTTCTGAATGATTAAATCTGACTTCACGTTTTTTAGAAGTGTTACTTTAAGGTCATGATTAGTCTTTTCTTTTTTCCAAGTATTAATCTGAAGCGCTAAAAGAATACCAATAACGACTAAAATAATCTCGCCAATAGCGTACAATAAATATTTACTTACTCGATTTTCTACCACGAACTTTTTTCTAATTTTTCTTAGTACACTAATCATTAATCTTGACGTTTTAAATCTAAATCATGAAAATCGAAACTAAAATCAATGTTAGGTGATATGCCCTTCATCTTTATGCTTTCAGCTTTGCCATTTTTATCTAGGGTAAACGTGACAAACGCATCAGCATTCATATCTTGGTATTCCCATTTAATTGCAAAGGTTTCATCTTCATATAACTTTAATGGACCGTTGAGTTTTGGTGAACGGTGAAATTTAAGCCACAACTGATCTTCTTTCATAAAAACTTCGCAAGTGCCAAACCAACTATCTTTATATAAGCCTATATACTTTTGGGTATCAATTGGTGTATCCTTTAAATTTTCAACCGTTTCCCATACTTTGCCTGTTATTGCATCTCCTCCACTTACTCTAGATTTTAAGTAATCTGAGTACTTGTCAATCCATTTAAAATCATCTAACCCGAAATATATATCTAAAATTGTTTGAGATACAGAAGAAAACAAACCTCCTCCATCGTCACTTGTGTTCGTTAGAATAACAAGTCCTAAATCCATATCAGGAATTAAAATGGTTTGCGACAGCATCCCTGGTAATCCACCAGTATGTTCAACTTTCATGTTTCCTAAAACATCAGACAGGAACCAACCTAAGCCATAGCCTGAGAAATGAGAATTATAACGAGGGTTCTTGTTAACACCCATAACTGTATGAATTTTCCACATTTCATTATGGTTGACTGCTGTAAACAATTCTTTTTCCTTATTTTCTCCATATTTCCCTGCATTTAAATGGAGTAATAGCCATTGGCATAAATCATCAACGTTAGAAAAAATACCACCAGCTGCACCATTCATCATTTCTTTAAACGTTGGAATAACTCTTATCTCTCCTGTTTCTGTTGAATGAGATGATGCTAAATTAGACCTGTCTTTAATATCTGCCAAGGAAGAAAATGTATTGTCCATTCCTAAAGGTTCAAGAATACGTGTTTTAGTAAATGCTTCCCAAGTCATTCCACTTTTTCTTGCAATCAATTCACCTGCAACTATATAGAGTAAATTATCATAGTCCCATTTAGTCCGAAAAGCAGAAGACGATTTAAAATGCTGAAAGCTGGACAATAAATCATCCATTGTGAAATCTGTACCATCAGGAAAGAACATTAAATCACCCATTCCTAAAGGTAGTCCACTACGATGTGTGACCAAATCTAAAATATTGAAATTATCTTCTACATAATCATTATACATCGTAAATTCTGGAATATGATCTTTCACTTTATCCAACCAATTTATTTTACCTTCTTCGACTAAAATAGCCAATCCAGCAGTTACAAAAGCTTTACTGTTTGAAGCAATAGCGAATTGCGTATGCTCATTCACAGGTTCATTAGTTTCAATAGATTTAACACCATAACCTTTATTGTGAATAATCTTACCATCTTTAACAACAGCAACTGCAACTCCTGCAACATTAAATTTGGTCATTGCATAATTAACGATTGAATCGATTTGTTGTGAAGAGACTTGAGCCTTTAAACTCGTACTTGCTAAAAGTAGCATGAATAGTACACTTACAAGAGAATTCTTAAATAATTTCATTTTGGTTGGGTTGAATTGATATTAAACGTTTTTAAAGATAAGAATTAATTCTTGTTCTTTACTTCTAATTAATTAAAGCATTGGAGAAAATAGTCGAGCAATTTTTTCAAAGAATTGTTTATGCTGAGGTCTATTCTTCCAAGTTTCTAAATCTATTTTTTCAGAATGATTAAGATCTTCAAAAAAAGCCGTTTTTAATTCATCTGCCACGACTTTATCATACACAATAGCGTTAACCTCAAAATTAAGCTCAAAACTACGAATATCCATATTTGCAGTTCCAACTATGGCAATCTCATTATCAATGACTAATGTTTTTGCGTGAACAAAACCTTTTTGATATTTATAAATTTCAACTCCTGCGCTCATTAAATCACTGTAATACGAACGAGCTGCATAATTAACTAATTTAGAATCTGAAATGCCTGGCACTAGTAATTTTATGGACACTCCACTCTTTGCCGAAATGATTAAAGCATTTAAAATACTTTCTCCAGGTATAAAATAAGGTGTCGTAATTAAGACTTCTTTTTTCGCAAGATTAATCGCTTGCAACAACGCAAAAAGAATGGTTGGAACATCTGAGTCTGGACCACTAGCAGTAATTTGCAATATTTTGTCTTGTTTAGTGTTAAATTTTTCTTTTGGTAAAAACAATTGATCACTTGGCAACACATTAGCTTCAGCACAGAAATTCCAATCACATAAAAATAGAAATTGTAAATACCAGATGGCTGGACCTTCAATTTTTAAATGTGTATCTCGCCAGTATAATTTAGATTTAAATTCCTTCTTATTAATATACTTATCACTAACATTAACACCTCCAACAAATGCAATTTTAGCATCTATTATTATAATTTTCCTGTGGTTTCTGTAATTAATTCTACTAGCTAAAAGAAAAAATTTAATTTCATAAAAAGGAGAGGTTTCGACACCAGCAGCTTTAAGCTTTGGTATAAGTTTTTTTCTAATTGAACGACTTCCAAAATCATCATAAATAAAACGAACTTTTACACCTTCGTTGGCCTTTTTTATTAATAGTTCGACAAAACGTGTACCTATGGTATCGTCTTCAAAAATATAATATTCAATGTGTATATGATCAGTTGCGCTTTCAATAGCTTTAAAGACTTCAGGGAATTTTTCTTCGCCATTAATAAGCAGTTTAACATCATTTTTATTGGTAAGTGGACTTATATTTTCATTTAATACGAGATTTACTAACTTTTTATTACTCTTAACACTAGAGTCACTATCTAGTAAAACATTATTAGAATATTTTATTAGAGCGCTTTCCATTTGTTTTTCTAATTGCTCATTATCAATCAGTTTTTTCTTATATATTTTACGTTTTCTAAAATTCACACCAAAAGAGAAATAAATAATTACTCCTAATATTGGTAAGAAAATAACTAACAACAAGTAGGCTAATGTTTTGGTAATATCTTGAGTATCATAGATTACACGCAAACAAACCAAAATAAGCAGAGGTATATAAATGACTTGAGCTAAAAGAATCCAATTCATTTTATTGATTTTTATGTTTTTCCTCTATCCAGCGTGACAAATACTTTGTGCTTTGTAATGTGTGATGCATGAGCATTTGACCTGTAAAATTATTAAATCGATGCGTAATTAATTGATGCCTTAAATCATTTAATTTATGGTGCAACTGATTCTGAAATTCCTTTTTATCAAATCTACGAAGCGCTATAAATCCGTTTTGCTGCTTAGCTTCCCAAAGGGTTTTATTGGTGTACAACTGCACAGCTTTGTTAGCGTATTCTTCTGGATCATCTTCTGTATAACCATGAGGCTCTAAATCTCCGAATAAGCCTTCACTTGCAATACTAGTCATAACACTTGGCGTTCCGTTTTGCATGGCATCAATCAGTTTTCCTTTTAATCCAGCTCCAAAACGCAAAGGCGCTAAACACACTCTAGCATTTTGCATGACATGTTGTGCATCTTCAGCAAAACCTTGAATTAAAAACCCTTCTTTTTGGTTGTGTAACTGGTTTATCTTTTGACTTGAATACGCGCCATAAATATGCATATCTACTTTCGGAAGTTGTTGTCGTATTAATGGCCAAATGGTTTCTTTTAAATATAAAATTGAATTATAATTTGGTTCATGTAAAAAATTACCTATCGTTATAAAATGCTGTCGATTATCAAACTTTGGTAAATTCTGAATGTTTTCTGAATCGATTTCATCGAGTAAAAAAGGCAAATAAAGCAATAAGCTTTCATCTACTTTAAAGCGATGCTTTAATAGATCCATTTCGGCTTCAGAAATAATCAAACTTAAATCACACCTATATATACTTGCAATCTCTCGCTTTGCAGTATCATTAAACAGGTCACTGTCATCAAATTCAGTCTTCGCTTTAAAAGCCTGCTGCCTTCCTTTTCGCAAACTATGCAAGTCTTCTGTGTCGAGTATTCGTAGAGCATTCGGACAGTTTTCGGCAACACGCCATCCGAATTGTTCTTCCATCATAAAACGGTCAAATACAACGACCTCTGGATTGAAATTATTTATAAAATCATCAAAATGAGAATCATTTATTTCTATAGACATTGGAGTGACACCAATACTATTTAAATCGAATGCCTTATCACTTTTTGCACAAGGACTTGCAAACGTTATTTGATAATTATACGCTTGAAAACAAAAAATAAGCTGCATCATTCGACTTCCAGCCGCAGAACTATTTGGTTCTGGCCAGACATAACCAATAATTAACAGTTTTTTTTGCATTGAGCTAATTAAAATAAACTATTCAGGTCTTGGAGCTAAACTATACTTAAATCGCACTTCTTCTGCCCAACTTAAAACAGCCTCTCTTTGTGCCTCTGTTAGATTAGCTTCAGAATGCATCCAAGTATATGAAGGCAATGGCATTTCTTTATCAGAAACCAGTTCTATAAGCTCTTCAAACTTATGATCCTTTCGCTTTACAGAATTGTTTTCCCAATTAGAGACATTAAAATGTTTTGAGCCATGTTTTACATGATCTGCCATCCAATAATTAACAGGAGTAATATAACTATACCAAGGATAGCGTGTCACATCGCTATGACAATCGTAACAGCTTTCTTTTAAAATAAGCTTTACATCTTCTGGAGGATTAGTCTCTGCTAAAAAGGCATCAATAGTTGCGATATCACCTTCATTCTTTTCAGGACCAAAAAACTGAGCTATGACAAAAACTAGAAGTAAAAGCCAAAGTATTTTTTTTATAATCTTCATTTTATTTAATTTTATTCTTTAAAAATAAGAAAACCTTTTGACTACAGCACAACTCTATCAAGAATTAAATTATGTGAATCACTCGCGTGAAAAGCGTTTATATTATGCCAATTTAATTATTGATCATCCTGATTTAATTCCGAAACTTCTTGAGATTCTTTTTATGGTAGATGATAAAATCTCGCCACGCGCTGCTTGGGTTTTTGAATTTATGTGTGGTGAAAACCTTGAAGAAATTATTCCTCATTTAGATTTTTTTACTGAAAACATGCATAAGGTCCATTTAGATTCTGCGGTTCGTCCTGTCGCTAAAGTCTGTGAATATCTAGTCAAAGCCTATTATTCAAAAACAGAAAACAGAATTCAATCTGGATTACTTCCGAAACATCGTGAAAAAATTATTGAAGTTTGCTTTGATTATATGATTAATGACGAAAAAATTGCACCTAAAGCCTACTCTATGAACAGCCTATTTTTACTTGGCAAAGATTATGATTGGATTCACCCAGAATTGGTCTTAATTTTAGAGCGTGACTTTCAAATGCAAAGTTCTGGATTCAAGGCTAGAGCAAGACATATCATAAAAAAAATAAAAGGAAAAAAATCATAATTAGTAATTCGCAATTCGGAATTCAAAACCTTATCTTTGCCACTTCTTAAAACCACACAAACTATGTCTTTAAATACACTTAGCGCTATTTCTCCTATTGATGGTCGTTACAGAAACAAAGTTGATGAATTAGGCAAATACTTTTCAGAAGAAGCACTTATAAAATATCGTGTCTTAGTTGAAATTGAATATTTCATTGCGCTTTGCGAAATACCTTTACCACAATTAGAAGCTATTAACACTTCTGTATTTGATGACTTAAGAGCGATTTACAAGCACTTCTCAACAGAAGATGCTTTAGCAATTAAAGAGATTGAAAAAGTGACCAATCATGATGTTAAAGCTGTTGAATATTTCATTAAAGAAAAATTTGATGCTTTAGGCTTAAGTGCTTACAAGGAATTTATTCATTTTGGATTAACTTCACAAGACATAAATAATACTGCTATTCCATTAAGTATTAAGGAAGCTATGAACGATGTTTATGTTTCAGAATTTTTTGTGATTTTAAAACGTTTGAAAGCATTAGCTCAAGATTGGGCTAACATTCCCATGTTAGCAAGAACACATGGTCAGCCAGCTTCTCCTACTCGATTAGGAAAAGAAATTGAAGTTTTTGTAGTGCGTTTAGAAGAGCAATTTAATTTATTAAATGATATTCCTAGTGCTGCTAAATTTGGTGGTGCAACAGGAAACTTTAATGCGCATAAAGTTGCTTATCCTAATATAGACTGGAGAGCATTTGGGAGTCAATTTGTTCAAGAAAAACTTGGCTTACAGCACTCTTTCCCTACAACTCAAATAGAACATTATGACCATATGGCTGCGCTGTTTGATGGTTTAAAACGCATCAATACAATTATTATTGATTTAGATAGAGATATTTGGACTTATGTTTCTATGGATTATTTTAAGCAAAAAATTAAAGCTGGTGAAGTAGGAAGCTCTGCAATGCCACATAAGGTAAATCCTATAGATTTTGAAAACTCTGAAGGTAATCTAGGTATTGCTAATGCGATATTTGAACACCTATCAGCAAAATTACCAATATCGAGATTACAACGTGATTTAACAGACAGTACAGTTTTACGTAATGTTGGTGTGCCTTTTGGACATACCTTAATTGGATTTAAATCGACTTTAAAAGGATTGAATAAGCTATTATTAAATGACGCAAAATTTGCTGAAGATTTAGAAAATAATTGGGCTGTTGTTGCTGAAGCGATTCAAACAATATTACGTCGAGAAGCCTATCCTAATCCTTATGAAGCCTTAAAAGGATTAACACGAACTAACGAGAAAATCAATCAAAACGCCATTTCAAATTTTATTGATACCTTAGAGGTTTCTGATGTTATAAAAGAGGAATTAAAAGCCATAACACCTAGTAATTATACAGGAATATAAATAATGCTAACAGACAGACAATCCATATTTCTTTGTACACTTGTTGTAGTAGGGTTTGTAGTCTTTGGAATACTTAACATTCTAGAGCGTCTTTATATTGCAATTCCTATCATGTCTCTTTTTGGCTTAATTATTATCAATTTATTGATTACAAAAAGACACCCAAAAACCGAAGCTCCTCAAGACATTATTTCGAAAACAGACAACTTAGAGTCATAAAAAAAGGTTTACCAAATAAGGCAAACCTTTTATATATTAACATTAACTCTACTTATTTAAAAAAGTCTGTTAAGCTTTGTAGTTGTGACTGATCGACACTTGCTTTATTCATAGACTGCGCAAGCATATAGAGTTTTGCTGGACTCATATCGTCACCTAAAACACGTAAAACACCAAAACCAACATCTTTAGAGTTTCCAAATATGATAAACTCATCAGCAATATCATTGTCGCCTAAATATTTGACTATCATTTTAGAACCTTGCATATTAAACTCTCCTAAGTCAATATATTTTTTATCGCTTAAAATAGAGCTTACTTTATTCATTTCAGCTTTATAGCTATCAAGGTTATTAGAATCGAGCTTAAACCCTAAAAAGTTTAATTTGTCTATAGACTCATAAGCTTCTAATTCTGATGCAGATAACTCTGTGTTTTCAAATTTAACAATACTTGTAGGAATATCTAGAGTAGTAAAGTTTGGTGTTTCTTGATTATCTACAAAATATGTTTGTAATGATTGCGTATTGCTACAGCTTACTAACATGATTAGTGCTAGTAAGCTGAACAATGATTTTTTGATTGATTGTATCATATTTTTAGTGCTTCTTATCCTCTAAATGTTCTCCACCAGGAATATTCATTTTTTTGGTCAATTTAGAAATTTGATTTAAATCGATATCTCCTGTTAAAGAGACAATGATGGTTTCAAACTTACGGTCTTTTCCATTAATTTTAACGTCTGAATCCTTCATTTGATTACTTAGACCATTAACAAAAATTAAAAGTTCTTCAACGTGGTCTTCATCTTTTCCTTCTTTAATATAGAATTTAATTACTGTACCATCGTCTTTAACTTCCATTAATTCTTCTAAAGCTCTTGATTTAGAGTTTACCCAAGCAGTAATATCAGAAGAAATAGCTCCTTTTTCAGTAATAATAGTTTTTAAACTCGTAATACTATTAACCATGTTCATATATTCCTGAGTTTCAGGATCATCTGTATCGACTTCCATTTTTGCTAGCATTTGAAACATTTTTGGTTTAATGTTCACATAAGTCACATCTGCATTATCGCTATATTTTGCAAAAATATCTTGAGCCATAGATGTTAAAGGCATCATTAATAAAGCCATTAAGACTAAAATTACATTCTTTTTCATTGTATTTGTTTTATTGTTTATTTGTGTTTTCATGTTTTCTATTTTTTAAAAATTAAACTGGTTGTGTTATCTACTTCGGCTAAATAGTTAATACTAGAAGCACCTTTGTTAAAATGAGTAGAAATCATTTCTAAAGACTTTACAACTTCATTGTAAGCCATTTCCGGATCATCGTAAGTGCCATAATCATTTCCTAAATTAGATTGATTAAAATAGACGCTTAACATAAGAACGGCTACTGCTGCGACAGAAATCCACTTGTACCAACTGTTTGTTTTAGATTTTAATGGAACGTCTTTAGTAAACTGTTCTTGCTGATTAACCAAAAAATAAGTAAACAAAGGCTTATACATTTCTAGGTGTGGCGCTACAGTTTCTTGCGAAAAATAGTCTTTTAACTGCTGCTCTTCTTGAAGCGTAGTTTCACCATTGTCATACTTTTCTAGTAGTTGTTCTATATTAGTTAACACCATAATTATGTGTTTTAGTTAATTTTTCTCTTATTGCTTTTCTTGCTCTTGACAGTGCAACTCGCACTGCTGTACTATTCATATCAAGCATCTTGCCAATCTCATCAAACTCATATTGCTCAACATCTCTCAATTGAATTACCATTTTTTGCTGTTCTGGTAATTCTTCAATAATTTTTGAAACCCAATCCACACTATCATTCAACTCTAATTGCTTTTGTAATGATACTTTGTGGTCTTGATAATTACTATGAACCAACTTCAAATTTTGTGCTTGTTTCGATTTTAATTTATCTAAACAAAAATTCTTAGTCATTGTCATAGAGAAGGCTTCAACGTTTTTATACTCCTGCATTTTCGCCTTATTTGACCACAATTTCAACAATACTTCTTGCGTGGCATCTTCTGCTTCTTCTCTAGACACCAACAAGCGTTTAGCCAAACGAAACACCTTATCTTTAAAAGGCATTACTGTATTTAAAAACTCTGTTTGTGTCATTGATTCTTGATTGGTTATAAAACAACTTTATTAAGGCTGTTTGATATTACGACGAGCCACTCTACTTTTTGTTACAAAAAATTTTCAGTCCAAGATAAAATAAGTATTTTTAAGGTGAAAAAGAATACCTTATTGCTATGATGAAAATTAAAAAAATTGCACTTCTAATTCTTGTTGCGACTGTATTTACAGGATGTTTTGAAGACTTAGACGACAACCCAATTTCTTCTAAAGATGTTAAAGATTTTGTATGGAAAGGAATGAACTCTTACTATTTGTATAAAGAAAATATTCCAAATCTTGCTAACGATAGGTTTACTAATGACTCAGAATATTCTGAATATTTAAATGGGTTTTCTACTCCTGAAGAATTATTTGAAAGCCTTATTCACGACAGAGAACATGTCGATCGGTTTAGTTGGATAACAAGTGATTATATAGCTTTAGAACAATTTTTAAGTGGAAATTCTCAAAGTACTGGCGCAGAATTTGATTTTTATTTTGAACCAGGAAGCACCACTCAACTTTTTGGAGTTATTAGGTTAGTTTTAAATAATAGTCCTGCTGAAAACCAAGGTTTACAACGCGGACAAATTTTTAATGCAATCAATGGCACTTCTTTAACCGAAAGTAATTATAGCGCGTTATTAAATCAAAGTTCGTACACTTTAAATTTGGCGAATTATAATAACAATGGTACACCAAGTATTACAGATGACTCAATTGATTCGACATCTGAAAGTGTAACTTTAAGTAGAATTAATTATTCTGAAAATCCTATTCATAAAACTGAAATCATAGAAGTTAATGGTGAAAACGTTGGGTATTTAATGTATAATGGTTTTACATCTAGTTATAACAATCAACTTAATTTTGCTTTTGATGATTTTCAAGCGAATAATGTTCAGCATTTAATTTTAGATTTGCGCTACAATCCTGGAGGCTCAATACTCAGCGCGACATTACTGGGTAGTATGATTACTGGTCAATTTAATGGTGAGGTGTTTTCTAAATTAGAGTATAACAGTGATTTACAAAGCAATAATACCATTTACAATTTCACTGATTCATTTTCTGGGAATTCTATTAATAGCTTGAATCTTAATAAGGTTTATATCTTAACTACAGACTCTTCAGCTTCGGCGAGTGAAATGATTATTAATAGTTTAAGTCCTTATATTGATGTCATTCAAATTGGACAAGTAACCACTGGTAAGTCTCAAGCTTCAATTACCATTTATGACTCACCAGATTATGGTAGAAGTGGCGCGAATCCTAACCACAATTATGCCTTACAACCATTAGTGGCTAAAACTGTGAATTCTCTAGATCAAAGCGTACCTTCTTCTGGAATAACTCCAACTATAACAATAAATGAAAACCCAATGAATTATGGCGCTTTAGGACATGAAGACGAACCTCTACTTGCTACTGCAATCCAACACATTATTGATAATGGTAGAGTTTCAGCACCTGAGCAATATGATTTTAAACGCATTAAGAGTACAGTAGATGATCATCCTCTACAAAATGACATGTATATCGATTAAAAAAAAGCCACTCTAAATGAGTGGCTTTTTAAATTATAACTTAATATTAAATCCAATATTAACATTTCGTCCTCGAGTAGAATAACCATACAACTCTTGATAGTCTTCATTTAAGATATTAGTCACATTTGCAAAAAGTGTAATCTTATCCTTAGCTATTTTATGACTCACATAAAAGTCAAAAAGATTATAGCTTTCTAAAGTCACATCATCGTTCATAAATGTTGTACTATTATAAACAGAATCACGTCTGTCATCATTAAACTGATAACGTAAACTCACAACACTAGCTTCAGAAATAGCATAATCTATAGATGCATTTATTTTAAATTCTGGAAGGCGTAAATTTAAATCCTCTTCTACGTTTGTGTATGTTGCGTTTGCTTGAAATTTCAGTTTTTCAGAAACATTATAATCTGCCACAAACTCAAATCCGCTAGCAGTAAAAGACTCATCTACATTTTTATACTGATAAGTAAAACTTCCCAAATCGACAAAATCAATAAAATTAGTTTCACGTCTATTAAAATACACCAAACTTAAAGTCGCTTTATTACTAAAGTGAATTTCCGCTCCAAATTCAATTGTTGTATTTTCTTCAGGTTGCAATTCATCATTCCCATAGGTAGGCTCAAACAATTGATACAACGAAGGTGTGATATAAGCTGTGCTATAACTAGCTAATCCTTTTACATAACCAAAACCTACCTCTTTTTTAAACGAAGGATTAGCACTATAAACCACATGTGAGCCATACTCTGAGTGGTTATTTAATCGTGCTCCTGCATTCACACTTAGTCCAAAATCGGAAGCATATACCACATTAACATAAGGGTCTATAATTGTAAACGTAGCATCTTCAGGATTTATGCTTTGTTCAAAAGCAGAACTTCCAAAAGGAATAGCAAAACTTTCCATTTCATTTTGCTGTGCATGAACACCAATAACAGTAAAAAGTGTCTCCTTAAAATTATAACGATTAAAGACATCTGCGATATAGCTTTTGGCATTAAATTGTGCTGGAAAACTCGATTGAATGTCGCGCTCAATAGCATTATAAGCTGCATTTAAAGTAATGCTTCCGTTTTTGTACTTAAACTCTGGTGCAATACCAAGTCGATATTGATCTGAGATAGAAACATGATCTGCATCTGTTCCCGAAAAACCATCATCAAAATCGGTTTTATATGTATCAAAACTTCCGTAAACGTTCATATTAAACGCATCAGAAAAGGAATAGCCTAATTTTAAATTTCCGTTAATGGCATTAAAAGCATCAGACTCTGTTCCGTTAGCCACAGCAGACAATCCATCAGTAAACTGATTTCCGAAGCTCGCTAAATAGATGAATTTGTTAAGTGTTCCATTCACAGCAACTGAATTTTTAAAGTCTTCCACAGCATAATTATCATCAGTAGAAGACATATTAGTTCCTAAAACACTTCTAAAATTAGCTGCTAATTTGTCTTTTGAAGCTTTTTTTAAAGTGATATTAATAACCGCTGAAGCAGCACCAGAACCATATAAAGTACTAGAAGCCCCTTTTAAGATTTCGATACTTTCAACTTGATCTGCGTTTAGCAAACGTAAATCATAATCGTTAGCAATTTGCGAAGGGTCTGTGACTGGAATACCATCAATAAGAATTAACACTTGACGGTTTCTTCCTCCACGAATATTGTAGCTTAAATTTTGTCCTGCATTACTTTTTACGCCATTAATTTCTACACCAGCAGTCATGCTTATAATTTCTGCAATGCTTTTTCCTTGTAGCTTTTCAAGGTCTTTCTGTGTGATTTTAGTGATGACCTTACCAGCATTTTCACGTTTGATTTTAAATTTTGAATCTGTGATAACGACTTCTTCAAGTGATACAGGTTTGATAACATTGGGTTCGGTTTGAGAAAATCCGAATACTGTAGATAGTATGCATAACATACCAAGAACATTCTTTTTGTTCATTTTAAATTTAATTTACTCGAGAGTATGTATAGGTTTCCATACATCAACTTTTATCCCGAAAGTTTGACTTATTTGTTTTGAAAATGGCAGGTCTCCTGACTTGTTTCATGCTATTTAACCTTCCCAACAAAATGTCAGTGGTTTAGAAGTTATAGCATCTCATAATGAGGTACTCAATTTAGTTGAGTATAAACTTACAGTTGCGGGAACAGTTCTGGATTTGATAATCGTATCGCACCAGATTCCCTTTTAATCCATTCAATAAAATTGAATAGAACCAAATTTCATTGCAAAAGTAGATTCTTTTTTAAATGCAGGCTAAGGAAATTTACTTTTTCTTGGTCATTTTATAAATAAGATAAATAAAGCCAATTAAAAAATGAAGTATTATGATTCCTCCTACTATATATATTGTTAAATTTGAACCATCACGCATAACTAAATATTTTATCAAATTTATTGATTAAAGCATATTTTATCAGTTACAAATGTTACAAAACACTACCTTTTATTTACTCTTTTTTTTCCTTTTAACCCTTATTGGCTGTAAAGAAAATCAAAGCATAAAACAGCAACCTCTTACAGTTATTCAAAATACAAACACCTATGCTACAGGTTTTAAGGTTTTAAATTTTGAAACCCATAAAATCTTGGAAATAAATAATCCTTGGCCTCAAGCTGAAAAAACCTATCAATACCTCTTACTCACTAAAGCGCAAGCGATGGCAAGCACTTTTAACAAAGAAGATTATGATGGTATTATAACCCTTCCTATTGAAAAAATAGTGGTAACCTCTACGACACACATTCCTGCATTAGAATTATTAGATGCAGAAAAAACCTTAGTTGGATTTCCTGGAACAGATTATGTGTCTTCAGAAAAAACGAGAACTCGAATTGATTCAGGTCAAGTCAGAGAGCTAGGAAAAAATGAAGGCATTAATACTGAAGTTTTATTAGACGTCAAACCAGATCTTGTTGTTGGCTTTGGTATAGATGGAAACAACAAAACGTTTGAAACCATTAAAAAATCTGGCATTCCTGTGATTTACAATGGAGATTGGGTTGAAACTTCGCCTTTAGCCAAAGCAGAATGGATTAAATTTTTTGGAGTACTTTATAACAAAGAACATGAAGCCGATTCTATTTTTAACCAAATTGAAGCGGATTATTTAAAGGCTAAGTCAGTCGCTTTAACAGTAGAAAAGCAACCTACTGTTTTATGTGGCGCAATGCATAAAGACGTTTGGTATTTACCAAATGGCACAAGTCCTGAAGCACAAATTCTTAAAGATGCAAATGTGAATTATTTATGGAAGGACACTACAGACAAAGGCAGTATTGCATTAAGCTTTGAAACTGTTTTTGATAAAGCAAAAGATGCTGATTTGTGGCTAAGTCCTTCTTATTACTCATCGCTTGAAGCTCTTGAAAAAGCAAGTCAGCATTATGTCGAGTTTGACGCTTTTAAGAATAAAACTATTTATTCATTTGTAAATACAACTGGAAAAACTGGTGGTGTTATGTATTATGAATTAGGTACTGCCAGACCAGATTTAGTGTTAAAAGACATCATTAAAATCTGTCACCCAGAATTATTAAAAGAGTATCAACCTTATTTTTTTAAACCGCTTGAATAATTGTCAACAACAAACACATATAAACTCCCTTTCTTAGCATTAACACTAGTTTTAATAGTCTGTTTTTTTGCTAACATTAGCTTGGGTTCTGTATCTATTCCTTTAAGTTCTATAATTGATAGTCTGCTTGGTGGAGCTGACAACTATATCATTCAAAATTACAGATTACCTAAAGCTTTTACTGCAATTTTAGTTGGCTCTGGTTTAGGAATTTCGGGGTTATTAATGCAAACTCTATTCAGAAACCCATTAGCAGGACCCTTTGTACTTGGTATTAGTTCTGGAGCAAGTTTAGGTGTAGCCCTAGTCATTCTGGGCTCTGGACTTTTTGGTGGTTTATTTGCAACCGCTCTTATATCTAAATGGAGCATCGTCATCGCCTCCAGTTTAGGTAGTTTTTTAGTCTTATTGGCTGTGTTAATAGTTTCAACTCGAGTTCGAGATACGATGGCTATACTTATTATTGGACTTATGTTTGGAAGCATAACAGCTGCTGTGGTGAGTGTCCTCTCCTATTTTAGTTCTGCTGAGCAATTACAGCAATATATCTTTTGGGGATTTGGAAGTCTAGGGAATTTATCATGGTATGAACTTTTCATCTTTTTCATAATTTATAGCTTTGGAATTGTTTTTAGTATCATCTCAATCAAGGGATTAAACACCTTATTGTTAGGTGAAAATTACGCTAAAAGTTTGGGCTTAAATATTAAACAAAGTCGATTAATTATTATCATAGCAACAAGTTTGTTAGCTGGCACGATTACCGCTTTTGCTGGTCCAATTGCTTTTGTAGGCTTAGCCATTCCACACATCACAAGGCAACTATTTAACACATCGAATCATAAAATATTATTACCTGCTGTCTTTTTACTAGGCGCTATTGTCATGCTTATTTGCGATAGTATTGCACAAATACCAACGAGTGATTACATGCTACCAATAAATGCAATCACTTCAATAATTGGTGCTCCAGTAGTGATTTGGTTATTAGTGAGAAAACGTAAAATGATATTTTAATGAGCGACAAAAACCAACATATCATTCTAGAAACAAACCAACTGTCTATTGGGTACAAAACCAAAAAAACAGAAACAGTTATTGCTTCAAACATTGATATTACACTAAAAAAAGGAGAATTAATAGGTCTTGTTGGAGCTAATGGTATTGGGAAATCTACGCTATTAAGAACACTGACTCATGTTCAAAATAAATTATCAGGAACCATTCATTTACAAGAGCAATTATTAGAAGATTACTCCAATATAGAATTAGCAAAAAATTTAAGTTTAGTTTTAACAGAAGCCATTGCTTCTAAAAATCTTACTGTTTTTGAATTGATTGCTTTAGGCAGACAACCATATACCAACTGGGTTGGAAATTTATCAGAAGATGATAAAACAATTATAAACAAAGCGATTTCGCACACCAACATTGAAGATTTAAAAGAAAAAAAATGCTTCGAACTTAGCGATGGTCAGCTTCAAAAAGTAATGATTGCTCGTGCTTTAGCTCAAGATACCGATTTAATTATACTTGATGAACCTACAACACATCTAGACATGTATCATAAAGCTTACATTCTAAAATTGCTTCAAAGGTTAGTCAAAAATACAGGGAAAACGATTTTGTTTTCTTCTCATGAAATCGATTTGGCCATCCAATTGTGTGATCGCATGATTGTAATGACCAAATCTGAAGTCATTACAGACACGCCTTCTAACTTGATAATTAAAGGGACTTTCAATGATTTATTTCCAAAGGATTTAATTGATTTTGATAAGAATACTGAAAGTTTTAGAGTGAAAAAATAAGTATCTTTGATAAAAATCAACACCTAATTCATGAACGACAATCTTATTCTTATTATTTCTATTTTAATTTCTGCTGCTATTGGTGCTTATTTAGGTATGCTTTTTAATAAACTAAAAAGTAAAAGTGAACAAAGCACTTTAGAAGAACGTCAAAACCAAATGAGTTTAACGATAAATGATTTAAAGCAAAGTTTAAGCAAGGTTGAAGATGAACGTGAAGTCATAAGAAATGAAAAAGAAATTCTAAATCAAGAATTAGCTAGAAAACATACTGAATACGAAAATTTACAAACTCAGAACCTAAAACGTGACGAAGAGTTAGTCAAACAACAAGAGCAATTACGAAAGGATTTTGAAATTATGGCCTCGAAAATTCTGGATGAAAAAAGCGAGAAATTCACACTTCAGAATAAAGAAAACATAAAAAACATATTAAATCCTTTACAAGAGAAAATCCAAATCTTCGAGAAAAAAGTGGACGATACTCAAAAGGAAAGCATTAGCATGCACTCTGCTTTAAAAGAACAGTTATTAGGTTTAAAAGATTTAAATCAGCAAATGACTAAGGAAGCAACCAACCTTACCAGAGCATTGAAAGGCGATAGTAAAATGCAAGGAAATTGGGGCGAATTAGTTCTTGAACGTGTTTTGGAAAAATCTGGTTTAGAGAAAGATAGAGAATATTATGTTCAGCAAAGCTTCAAACTTGATGATGGTACTCGCGTACTCCCTGACGTGGTATTACATCTTCCAGATAATAAGCGTATGATTATAGACAGCAAGGTCTCATTAACCGATTATGAGCGTATGGTTAACGCAGATGAAGATGACCAAGCCATCTACTTAAAAGCACACGTAAATTCGATTAAAAAGCATGTCGATCAATTATCAGAAAAAAACTATCAAGATTTATACGACATAGAATCACCCGATTTCGTGCTAATGTTTATTCCTATTGAACCTGCTTTTGCTATTGCAGTAAATGAGGACAATTCACTTTACAATAAAGCCTTTGAAAAGAACATTGTTATCGTAACACCTTCTACTCTTTTAGCCACATTACGCACTATTGATTCTATGTGGAATAATGAAAAGCAACAACAAAACGCTATAGAAATCGCGCGCCAAGCTGGAGCTTTATATGATAAATTTGAAGGCTTAGTTAACGACCTGACTGGAGTTGGTAAAAAGATTGATGCAGCAAAATCCGACTACTCCTCTGCAATGAATAAATTAGTTGAAGGCAAAGGTAACCTCATCACTAGTGTTGAAAAACTTAAAAAATTAGGTGCTAAAGCAAAAAAATCACTTCCTGAAAAAATTATAAAGCGTGCTCAAGAAGATGACTAGAACAGCATCTATTCTTAACTGACTTTCATCTAAAGCTTTTCACACCTATAACAGACACATCTTTAATTTATTCCATAAAAAAGGAATATATTTGATTATTCCATAAAAAAGGAATATATTTGATTATTCCATAAAAAAGGAATATTTAGTTATGACAAGTGTTATTACAGGAGACATCATTAAATCGCGCGGACAAACCAATCCTGAGGTATGGTTAAACACATTGAAGTCTGCTTTATCGACTCTAGAGCCAGACAATACCCTCTGGGAAGTGTACAGAGGAGATAGCTTTCAAATAGAAATTAAAGACATAAGTTCTAGTTTTAAGGCTTCAACTTATATTAAAGCTGCTATAAAAATGATAAAAGGCCTAGATGTTAGGCTTGCTATAGGTATAGGCGAAAAAACGTACCAAGGCAAAGACGTCACTGAATCTAATGGCGAAGCTTTTGTCTATTCTGGAGAAACCTTTGAACTATTAAAGAAAGAAAAACAAAACTTACGCATTAAAACTAAATCACAGGTTTTAAATGATGAGCTAAATCTTTATTTTAAACTTGCTTTAATAACGATGGATAATTGGACAATAAATTCAGCAGAAATTGTTAAATTAACCCTAGAGCATCCTAACGCATTACAAGAGGATTTAGCCAAACGAGTAGGCACCAATCAAAATGCTATTAGCAAACGTCTTAAACGCGCTAATTTAGATGAAATACTCGCCTTAGATCAAATGTATAGAAAAAAAATTCGTTGCATCTTATGATTTTACTTATCAAATTATTACTTGCTCATTTTATTGGTGATTTCTTTTTACAACCACAACAGTGGGTTGATGAAAAAGAAGTAAAAAAGCTAAAATCGCCTAAACTATACTTTCATGTATTAATTCATATTGCGTTATTGTGCTTAATCCTTAGGGATATTACACTTTGGCCAATAGTACTTATTATTGGTATTTCGCATTTTATAATAGATGCTATCAAACTTAGCATTCAAAAAGAAGAAACAAAACGCCTTCTTTTCTTTATAGACCAAGTCTTACATATTATAGTTATTATTACTGTTTATCTTATTTATAGTAAGGTGAAAATTAATTTTGCTGAATTATTCTCAGAACAAAATCTATTACTAATAACCTGCTTAGCTTTTTTGACTCAACCTGTTTCAATAATTATGAAAACCATTTTTACGAAATGGAACATTTCTAAACTTACTGAAGGCACAGAATCTTTAAAAGACGCTGGACGATATATTGGGATTTTAGAACGTATTCTTGTATTTGTTTTTATTGTTGCAGATCATTGGGAAGCTGTGGGCTTTTTAATTACAGCGAAATCTGTATTTAGGTTTGGCGATTTAAAAGAATCTAAACATAGAAAACTTACAGAATACATTCTTATAGGCACACTGATTAGTTTTGGAATCGCTATAGGTATAGGCCTTTTATATCTTTATTTAAGGCATTAAAAGTAAACCCTTAAAATAGTAAGCAATATTGAATTTCTTACTACTTTTCGGAATAAAACAAAAAAACCTTCAGAATTGAAGGCTTTTTTTCGTTTATATGTTATGACAATTATTGTTTTACAAAACGTTTAGTAATAGCAGCCTTTTCATTTGTTAACTGCATTAAATATACACCAGATTGCCATGCAGACACATCTACTGTATTACTTATAGTGTTTAACTCTTTAGACAAAATTTGTTTCCCTAAAAAATCATAAACGGTAATATTAGTATTGCCTTCTAATTGAGAAGGCAAATCTATTGTTACCATATCTTGTGATGGATTAGGATATACTTTTAAGTTTTCAAAAATAGCAGTATCAACAGATAAAGTCGCTGATGATTGTTTTAAATGAATTTGATCACCTGTTGAGTTGAAGTCTATATTAGACTCATTTAAAGCTACATAAAAAGTAACAGGACCAACATCTGATGCAGGCGAAGTCCATTCAAAAGACCATGGCTGATTAAACGCTCCAGAACCTGTATGAGTAATCGCTTCACCTCTACCTAGATCAAAAACCTGACTGTTAGTGCCATCATCTCTAAAATCTCCAACTTTATTTCCAGATCCATCTTCTGCAGACATCTGAAAACCTTGTCTACTAGCCCCAGAACCAGAAGCTACAGTAATATTATAAGTTGTATTTAAATCATAATCACTAGGAACAGTTAAAGTAATTGTTGGACTATCTGTAATTACTGGGTTACCTGTATGACAAAAAGTACAATCGCCAGGACTGTTTTCAGCAATATCACTTGGTGATCCAGAAACATAAAAAGCATTTTGACCAGCACCAAAAGACAAGAATAATATGGCGAAAACTGGTATACCTAAAAGGCTCAAATAAAATGAGTAATTTTTTTTCATAACATAAATGTTTATTTATAAATAGGTTTATTACTGGCTAATTTAGTGATTTTTTAATAAAAACAAATAATAAGGTCTATTTACTCAAGTACATTTTACGACGAGAATATAAATTATAAAACTCATCATCCTTTAAACTATCAATAAATAAAATACTTTCACCAGTACTCTTCATTTCTGGCCCAAGTTGTTTATTCACATTATGAAATTTATTAAAAGAGAATACAGGTTGCTTAATAGCATAGCCTTTTAATTCAGGTTTAAAGTTAAAATCTGTTACTTTCTTATCACCTAACATAATTTTGGTCGCATAATTTACATAAGGTTCGCCATAAGCCTTAGAGATAAATGGCACTGTACGTGAAGCTCTTGGATTAGCTTCAATAATGTAAACCGTATCATTTTTAATAGCAAATTGAATATTTATTAGACCTACAGTATTTAAAGCTAAAGCGATTTTTTTAGTATGATCTTTAATTTGTTGCATGACGAATTCGCCTAAATTAAAAGGAGGTAATGTCGCATTACTATCCCCAGAATGAATACCACAAGGTTCGATATGCTCCATTATTCCAATAATGTAAACATTTTCACCATCGCATATCGCATCAGCTTCAGCTTCAATAGCACCATCTAAATAATGATCTAACAACAGTTGATTTCCAGGCATTTGCCTTAACAAATCAACTACATGCTCTTCTAATTCTTGTTTATTGATGACAATTTTCATGCCTTGTCCTCCTAAAACATACGAAGGCCTTACCAGTATCGGAAAGTCTAAAACATCTGCAATAGCAGCAGCTTCATCTGCAGTCGTTGCAATATCAAATTGAGGATATGGAATATTATTTTCTTTAAGCAAATTAGAAAACAGCCCTCGATCTTCAGCTAAGTCTAAAGATTGGTAAGTTGTTCCAATAATCTTAATTCCGTATCTGTCTAATTTTTCAGCTAACTTTAAAGCGGTCTGACCACCAAGTTGCACAATGACTCCTTCAGGTTTTTCGTGCTTAATAATGTCGTAAATATGTTCCCAAAATACAGGTTCAAAATACAGTTTATCTGCAGTATCAAAATCGGTAGAAACCGTTTCTGGATTACAATTAATCATAATGGTTTCATAACCACTTTCAGCAGCAGCTAAAACACCATGAACACAGCAATAATCAAACTCAATACCTTGTCCGATTCGATTTGGACCAGAACCTAAAACAATAATTTTCTTTTTATCAGACACTACACTTTCGTTATCTGCAAAACGCTCTCCGTTAGAGGTTTCAACTTCACTTTCAAAAGTTGAGTAATAATATGGTGTAAATGCTTTAAACTCTGCAGCACAAGTATCAACCAATTTGTAAACACGATTTATATTTAATTCTTCGCGTTTGCTATAGACTTGACTTTCTAAACAGCCTAGCATATGCGCTATTTGCCTATCACCATAACCTTTTTGTTTAGCTTCTAGAAGTAAATCCTTCTCGATGGTATCGATTTTAAACGTAGAGATTTGCTTTTCTAGTAAGTATAATTCCTCATATTGCTTTAAGAACCACATATCTATTTTAGTGATTTCATGAATTCGACTTAAAGGAATTCCCATTTGAATGGCGTCGTATATCACAAAAACACGATCCCAACTTGCATGGGTAAGTTTACTTATAATTTGGTCATAATCTTTATAACCTTTACCATCAGCGCCTAATCCATTACGCTTAATTTCTAAAGATTGTGTAGCTTTATGTAAAGCTTCTTGAAAGGAACGTCCAATTCCCATTACCTCTCCTACAGACTTCATTTGTAGGCCAAGTGTTCTATCGCTGCCTTCAAATTTATCAAAGTTCCAACGTGGTATTTTTACAATGACATAATCTAATGTTGGTTCAAATAAAGCTGAAGTAGATTTCGTAATTTGGTTATTCAATTCATCTAAATGATACCCAAGTGCTAATTTGGCTGCTACTTTTGCAATAGGATAGCCTGTTGCTTTACTTGCTAAAGCAGAGGAACGTGACACACGAGGGTTAATTTCAATGGCAATAATATCTTCATTCTCGTCAGGTGAAACAGCAAACTGCACATTACATCCACCAGCAAAGTCACCAATACTACGCATCATATGAATGGCCATATCACGCATTTTTTGGTAAGTTTTATCACTTAAAGTCATTGCTGGAGCTACAGTAATAGAGTCTCCTGTATGAATACCAATTGGATCCATATTTTCAATCGAGCAGATAATAACGACATTATCATTTGCATCTCTTAATAATTCTAACTCATACTCTTTCCATCCTATTAAAGCCTTATCAATCATAACTTCATGAATAGGAGAAATCTCTAATCCACGTGTGAGTAATTCATCAAAATCTTCTTCTTTATATACAAAAGATGCACCTGCTCCACCTAAAGTAAACGATGCTCTAATTATTAAAGGAAATCCAAATTCTTGAGCAATTTCTTTCCCTTTTAAATAGGAGTTAGCAGTCGCTTGCGGCGCCATAGGAACACCAATTTTCAACATCAGCTCTCTAAATTGTTCTCTATCTTCAGTGATATTTATAGCATCAATATCAACACCAATAATTTCAACATCAAAATCCTTCCAAATTCCTTTTTCATCAGCTTCAATACATAAATTTAAAGCCGTTTGTCCTCCCATAGTTGGTAAAACAGCATCAATTTGCGGATGATCTTTTAAGATTTGAACTAAAGATTTTGTTGTTAAGGGTAGCAAGTAAACATGATCAGCCATTGATGGATCTGTCATAATTGTTGCTGGGTTGGAATTAATTAAAATGGTTTCTATACCATCTTCTCTAAGCGAGCGTAATGCTTGCGTTCCTGAATAATCAAATTCACAGGCTTGTCCGATAACAATCGGACCAGAGCCAATAATTAATATAGATTTAAGTTGTTGATTTTTTGGCATTGTGTTGAATTATATTGAGTTGCAAAAATAGTATTTACTAGATATAAAAAAAGGCGTTACACCTAAGTAACGCCTTTAAAATATTAACAATTGTTAATCATTATTTTTTATGTCTTGTTTCAGTTGATACAGACAATTTCTTTCTTCCTTTAGCTCTTCTACGAGCAAGTACTTTTCTTCCGTTGGCAGAAGCCATTCTTTCTCTAAAACCGTGTTTGTTTCTTCTTTTTCTTTTTGACGGTTGAAACGTTCTTTTTGGCATTGTCTTATATTTTTAAAATCTTCTTTATATAATTTTTCTTCAATTTGGGTTCCCTCAAACTGCGCGCAAATATACAAAGCCTTTTTTATTTGACAAACCTAATTTAAAAATATTTTTTTTGAATTTCTTATGGTCTTGTTTTACATAAAAATTTAGTTTCTTTGTACTCCAAAAATTTAACAACAAATGTTTAATAAAAATATAAAATTAATCATAGTTGCAGGCATTATAGGTGTTGCAATATGGCAATTTACTGAAGGGTTTATAGGCAATGGTATTATGTTTATACTATTATCTTTAATTTTTGTTTTCTTATACTTTAAAAATGAATTTATCCTGCTTGCCTTTTTAAAATTACGTAAGCAAGATTTTGAAGGCGCTAATAAATGGCTAGATAAAATTAAAAATCCTGAAGGCGCATTAGTTAAGAAACAACAAGGGTATTACAATTACCTTAAAGGGATTATGGTTTCTCAAACCAATATGAATGAAGCTGAAAAACGCTTCAAAAAAGCGATATCCTTAGGATTATCTATGGATCATGATTTAGCTATGGCTAAGTTAAACTTATCAGGAATTGCTTTTACAAAAAGACGTAAGCAAGAAGCGCAAATGCTTTTAAATGAAGCTCAGAAACTTGACAAAAGAGGCATGCTTACCGAGCAAATAAAAATGATGAAAGATAATATGAAACGTGCTCAAGCTCCTAATCAACACTATGGACAGGGAGGTTCTATGCGTTCGCAAAAAAGACGAAGTAGATAGCTAAAAACTATATGTGATGTATAAAAAAGCCTTGAAAAATTTCAAGGCTTTTTTTTTAAGGATTAGTTTGGTAATATCCTTCATGTGGAATGTCTATCAAATATTTTTTTCTAGACTTATTATTTAAATGTGGCTCACGTAACCAAGGGTTATGCAACTTTAATATTTTATAATTAATATTAAAACCTTCAGCAAATTTTGTGAAATCAGAAACTATGGTATCCACTTCTACTTTATAGGTTGGAATATAGCTATACAAGTCTTTATCTCTAAAATTAAATCCATACTTATCAGGATGGCTTAAAATTTCTTTAAGCGCAACGATTCTAAACACATAGCGTCCAGTTTCTTCACCTAGTAGCAAATCATAATAACTCGATACATTCTGTTCTTCTAATCGTCTAGATATACCAGCCATTCCTGCATTATAACCTGCAGCAGCAAGCGTCCACGATCCTAATTTTTCTTTAGATTTTTTCAAATATTCACAAGCCACTTCAGTAGCCAGTTCAATATTATAACGCTCATCTACATTATTATTTACCTCTAAACCATATTCACGTCCTGTACCTTTCATTATCTGCCAAACGCCACTTGCTCCAGCTGGAGATTTAGCGTTTGTCAATCCGCTTTCTATAACAGCAAGATATTTAAAATCATCAGGAACACCATGTTTAGCCAAAATAGGTTCAATAATTGGAAAATACTTTCTTGCGCGCTTAAACATCAAGAAGCCATTAGATTGCCAATAAGTATTTACATGCAACTCTCTATCCATTCGTTCTAAGATGTCTGGATTATTTAAAGGAAGTTGCTCTCCAGAAAAATTTAAATAATCAGGCACTTGTAGCGCATATACATTATAGTCGTTTATAATTTTCTTTTCAAAATTTTCATCTGTTGGAGCGTCTTGAAGTGCAAATACAAACATGGCGCATAAAGCAAACAAGCCAAAAAGTGACATTATAGTTTTTATCGATTTCATGGGGTTTATTTTTTTATAAAGTTAAAAAATAATTATTAAACTTAATATTAGACTTTACTGTAAAATTAATTGTGGTAAATTTTTATTAAACCATCTATACTTATTTATAATCATAATATGTGTTCCTTCTGTAACAGTAATACAGTTTTTTATGTTTTTATACGGAAACACCATGTCATTATTTCCATGAATATGGATAACTCCAGCAATTGGCTTGTCTTGATTCCAGCAGACCATCTCTTTTATTGCCCAATCTAGATAACGTTTGTCACTCATAGACAAATAACGTTTATATAAGGCTACACGTTTAGTGACCGACTTACCAAAGGCATATTTTGCCAATACATCTATATTACTTGCTAAACTCGTTGGTAAAACTTTATATGCTTTTGTAAGTCTTACTAGTTTCATACGTTTAGGCATTTCATATTTTGTCTTTATGGTAGAAACAATAATTAACTTTCGTAATTGCATATGTTTGCTCATTTCCTGAACCAAAACACCTCCAAAAGACACTCCTAACAAAACGACATCTTGATGTTTAATATTAAGTATCATTCGTTTAGCATAAGCACTTAAAGTTTCATCTTTAATGGGAATCATCCATTCTAACCAATGTATTTTAAATTGGTCTTCTGGCAATTTAATGTTTTCAAAAATAGAAGGATTGGCTGCCATTCCAGGCATAAAGTAAACATGTATTATATCTTGACTCATAAGCTTTTATGCATCGAATACCTTTAAGTTAACGATATTTTTTCGTAAATTTGTAACACAAAACTATGTAAAATAGTAATACTCCTTAATATTCCATTGAATTAAAATTAATTAATATGATTGATGCAGCAGAATTAATTGACAATGACTTTCTACGTCAGTTTGAACTTAAAGTAGAGGACGAATTAGCAAAAATTGAATATTCCCTTCAAGAACGAAAAATATTTCTAACAAAATTAATTATTCCTGAAGCCGTTTTTTCTGAAGATTTTCAAAATGATTTTATCAAATTAGTCTTTCAAAATATAGAAGAACGTAATTTAAGTGTCGTTCCTACTAGCCCTGAAATTGCTAAATTTATTAGAAAAAATAGACAATACAAGAGTATGCTTCCTGTAGGTGTTAGGATATAAAGACTTAATATTGGTCTAAAAAAAAGCCGAAGCATAAGCTTCGGCTTTTTTTTACTTATTTATAGACTAAACTAAATTAGTAAGTTACATGTATCCTACCATTACTAAACTCAAGTGTTTCATAAGTGTCTGTACTTACATCGTAAGGTCCTAAAAACACTCCTGAAAATGTTGCAGTAAACGTAGAACCATCATTAGTAGAAACTAAACTATTTATATAGTTGTTAGGAATACCTGATCCGCCAGTTGAACCCGCAGAATACTCAACACCATCAACCATATAAGTAAATGTATCAATTGCTGTAGATCCTGAAGCTCCTTGATTAGCATAAAAACTAATAATCTCATTAGTTTGAGTGCCTATTGTTGCTGTAACTTGAATATAACCGTCTCCTGTGGAGTTGTTTTGGTCATTAACAATTACAGTGTTAAAAGTTTTTTCAGCACCATTAACTGTCATTTTTAATTCTTCATTTTGAGATCCTCCTCCACTTCCATCATCATCACTAGAACAAGATGTAAACACTAAAGCAAAGATGACTAATAAGCTTAATCCAATTTTTTTCATTTTAATTTGTTTTTAATTAGCCGCAAATATAGAATAAGAAAATTACTACACAAACTCTTTTATGAATTCTATTCTAACTAAGCCATCATCATCAATTTTGGTAAGCTTTACGTCATGCAAAGTATTTACTAACTCAGGGTTCCAAGGTGTTTTTACCTTAACATAGTTTTCAGTAAACCCGTGAATATAGCCTTCTTTATTTTCGCTTTCAAACAAGACTGTTCTTAAACTTTCAATCTGGCTTTCATAAAACGCTCTTCGCTTTTTTACAGACAGACCTCTTAACATTTTACTGCGTTTTGATCTTACATTTTTTGGAACTTCACCATGCATATTTGCAGCAACAGTATTGTCTCTTTCAGAATAAGTAAAAACATGTAAATAGGAAATATCTAAGGCGTTTAAAAAATTATAAGTTTCTAAAAAATACGCCTCCGTTTCACCAGGAAAACCAACAATAACATCTACACCAATACAAGCATGAGGCATTACTTCCTTTATTCTATTCACACGATCGACATACAATTCTTTCATGTATCTTCTTCGCATTAATTTTAAAATGGAGTTACTTCCACTTTGTAATGGAATATGAAAATGAGGTACAAATGTTCTGCTTTTTGAAACAAAATCTATAGTTTCATTTTTTAACAGATTAGGTTCAATCGAAGAAATGCGTAAGCGCTCAATACCATCAACATTATCTAAGGCTTGAACAAGTTCATAAAACGTGTGTTCGTGTTTTTTATTACCAAATTCACCTTTACCATAATCACCAATATTCACACCTGTTAAGACAATTTCTTTAATATTCTGCTCAGAAATTTGTCTAGCATTTTCTAAAACATTAGCTAATTCATCACTTCTAGAAATTCCTCTAGCTAATGGGATCGTACAGTAAGTACATTTATAATCACAACCATCTTGTACTTTTAAAAAAGCACGAGTGCGATCACCAATCGAGTAACTCCCAACATAAAAATCGGCATCTTCAATTTCACAAGAATGCACTTCACCAAAATCATTTTTTGACAAATCATTTAAATAATCTGTAATCTTAAACTTTTCGGTGGCACCAAGAACTAAATCTACACCATGGACATCAGCTAATTCTTGAGGTTTTAATTGTGCATAACAGCCAATAGCTGCAACAAATGCGTTTGGGTTCTTTTTTTGTGCTTGTTTTACAATTGTTTTAAAGCGTTTATCTGCATTCTCTGTAACAGAACATGTATTAATAACATATATATCTGCGTGTTCACTAAAGTCAACACGCTGAAAACCTTCGTCATTAAAATTTCTGGCAATTGTAGAGGTTTCTGAGAAGTTCAGTTTACAACCTAAAGTATAAAAGGCAACTTTCTTTTTAAACATATGCTTGATTATAAAACGCTACAAAATTAAACAAAAAGAGCGCTTTATCGTGTGATAAAGCGCTTTTTTTATATCGTAAAAACTAAACCTTAGTTTCTAATAATTTTTTTAGTTAAGCTACCAGAATCAGTAACTACTTTAAGCATATAAACTCCAGAATTAAGTTGAGATAAATCTAAAGTACTCGCACCATTATTTTTAAGGACTTGTTTTCCTATAATATTGTACAATTCTAAACTTCTAACTGAAATCGCATTAGAAACATCTATATTAACAATATCACTAGTTGGATTTGGATAAATAGAAATACTATTAGATAATGAATAGTCTTCTACACTTAATATATCACCAATAACATTCATAACATACTGATCACTAGGACTAACAGCCGATAGTGGCGTTGGCGCAGTTAAAGCACAATCAGCAGCCATAATATAGCTATCATCATTTTCGCCCGCAGCGTTTATCCCTGGAAAAAATGTTTGTCCAAGAGTAGTCCCTGCTCCAGCGGCAAAAACCTCAAATACAATAGTTGAATTTGCTGGAATATTAGCCGTTAACGCGACACTTATTAATGATAAATCATCAGCAGCAGTAGACACATGATCAGCAGTACCAATTAGAGTAAGAGTTGCTGTAGTCAAGTCATCTGATGTAGCTGTATAAATATTACACGTTATAATTTTACCTTCATCAGCAGAACCTTGACCATACTCAACAGATGTAATCCCAAAGTCTTCTGTAACACCAAAATCGGATAAATTATAAGCTCTAAAGAATGAGTTATCTCTATATTCACCTATACCTGAAGCCCAACATGCGACACCTCCTGCTGTTACGTTTGTATCATCATTGGATTGCGTTAAAGTTACTTGAGCGCTCATAGTCCAAGCAAACAATGTAACAATTAAAAAAAGAATGTAATTTTTTTTCATATTATTATAATTTCGATTAACATTGATAAATAATCAATAAATATAGAACATTCCTTGCATTTAAATGAAATATTCCATTATTTTTTTATTAGCCCTTATTAGTTGCTCTTCTAAAAACGAAAGTAAAAACGGTGTTTTTAGGTATAATGAGCACAAAAATATAGGTTCACTCGATCCTGCTTTTGCCAAAGATAATGCAGATATTTGGGCTATAAATCAGCTATTTAATGGTTTAGTACAAATGGATGAAGATTTAAATGTAAATCCGTGCATTGCCAAAAGCTGGACAATTTCAGATGATGCTTTGACTTATTCATTTCTACTTCATAAAGATGTGAAGTTTCATAAACACAAATTGTTTGGTAAAGACTCAACAAGAAATGTTATCGCTAGTGATTTTGAATATACTTTAAATCGCTTAAAAGATAAAAGCGTGGCTTCTCCTGGAAGTTGGGTTTTAAATAAAGTAAATCGTTTTTATGCTGTAAACGATTCCGTTTTTGAAATCCAATTAAAACAAGCTTTCCCTGCATTTTTAGGGCTTCTAACCATGAAATATTGCTCTGTTGTACCTCATGAGATTGTGGAGCACTACGGTAGTGATTTTAGATCTCATCCTATAGGAACTGGACCATTTAAATTTAAGCGATGGGAAGAGAACATTAAATTAGTTTTCAGAAAAAACAAACGCTATTTTGAAAAGGATAGTCAAGGTCACTCTCTACCTTATCTTGAAGCTGTTGCTATCACTTTTTTACCTGACAAACAAAGTGAATTTCTTCAATTTGCACAAGGTAATATTGATTTTGTTTCTGGTTTAGATGCTTCTTATAAAGATGAGATTTTAACGGCTAATGGCGCCCTTAGGGATTTATATATTGATGATGTAAATATGATTCGTGGACCATATTTAAATACGGAATACTTAGGTTTTTATTTAGAAACTGAAACTCTAGAAGTGCAATCAAAATTATTGAGACAAGCTATAAATTATGGCTTTGATAGAAAGAAAATGATGACTTATTTAAGAAATGGTATTGGTATTCCTGCATTTGGAGGATTTATTCCGAAAGGTTTACCAGGTTATAATGAAACTGTAGGTTATAGCTTTCAACCTAAAAAATCAAGGCAACTTGTAGAACAATATATTACTGAAACTGGAAATCAGAACCCAGAAATAACTCTAACAACCACTAGTAATTATTTAAGTTTCTGTGAATATATTCAACGTGAATTAAAAAAAACAGGATTAAATATTAAAGTTGATGTTGTACCTGCTTCTGCTTTAAAAGAAGCTAAAGCTAATGGAAAAACTGATATGTTTAGAGCAAGTTGGGTTGCCGACTATCCTGATGCAGAGAATTACCTCTCTTTATATTACAGTAAAAACTTTGCACCTAATGGTCCTAATTATACGCATTTTAAAAATGAACAGTTTGACATTTGGTACGATCAAGCCTTTAATAAAACAATACCTCAAGAAAGAGAAGCTTTATACTCAAAAATGGATTCTTTAGTTATGCAGGAAGCTCCTATTGTTCCTCTTTTTTATGATGAAGTGGTTCGATTTACAAGAAAAAACATTGAAGGTTTAGGAATCAATCCAACTAATTTATTAGACTTGAAACGCGTAAGAAAATTAAATGAGTCAATCTATTAATAGCTACTCCTCCACTTATTAGTATCTTCAAATACTTGCTGTAGGATAGCCTTATCTTGATCTGTAAATTCAATATCACGTCTAGACATAACCACTTGAGCCACTTCAAACGCTTTTTTTGTTAAGTAAGTTGTAAAACCATTACTTCCTCCCCAAGAAAAACTAGGCACAAAATTTCTAGGAAAACCACTTCCAAATATATTCGCACAAACACCAACTACTGTTCCTGTATTAAACATGGTATTAATGCCACATTTACTATGATCTCCCATCATAAGTCCACAAAATTGCAAACCTGTTCTAGCAAAGCCTTCAGTTTCATAATTCCACAATCTTACCTCTGCATAATTATTCTTTAGATTAGAATTGTTGGTATCAGCTCCTAAATTACACCATTCTCCTAAAACTGAGTTTCCTAAAAACCCATCATGCCCTTTATTTGAATACCCAAACAAGACTGAATTATTAACTTCTCCTCCAACTTTACTGTGAGGACCAATAGTTGTAGGTCCATAAATTTTAGCGCCTAATTTCACTGTAGCATGGTCGCATAAAGCAAATGGTCCGCGAATTATGCTCCCTTCCATGACTTCTGAGTCTTTACCTAAATATATTGGACCAGAACTTGCATTTAGGGTAGCGAATTCTATTTTAGCGCCTTCTTCTATAAAAATATTTTCGGCACAAATAATATTATTTGAATTTGGTATTGGCTGCGATTTTTGTCCATTAGTCAATAACTCGAAATCCTCTTGAATTGCATCACCATTTTTAGCAAAAATATCCCAAGTATGTTCAATTCTTATTACATTTTCATTATACTCAATTGCTTCGTAACTCTCTAAATCTATATCTTCTTGTGCTTCTTTTGTAAAAAAAGCAATAACATCTTCATCTTTAAAAATGGCCTGATTTTCTTCTAAGCCTTTCACCATTTCTATCAATTCAGAATTTGGAAGAAATGACGCATTAATCATAATATTCTCTTCCATTTCAACCATAGGATATTTTTCAGATAAATACTCTTCAGTAATCGTTGTCGTTGTGTACCCTAAATGCTTTTCCCACTTTTCACGAATAGTCAAAATACCAATGCGTAGGTCTGCTACTGGACGTGTATAAGTAAAAGGTAAAAGTTGTTGACGTGAAGGACCATCAAAAAGAATATAATTCATCTTAATATGAGTTAAGTATAATCAAAAGTAGTTTAAATATTAAAAACAAAAAAGCCTTTCAATTTTTGAAAGGCTTTAATATTATATAATAACTAAATTATTTCTTGAATTTAGAATATTTGTTTTTGAACTTATCTATACGTCCAGCTGTATCTACTAATTTAGATTTACCAGTATAATATGGATGAGACGTTCTAGAAATTTCCATTTTCACTAATGGATATTCAACACCATCAACTTCTATAGTTTCACTAGTGTTTGCTGTAGATTTAGTTAAAAAAACATCTTCGTTAGACATGTCTTTAAATGCTACTAATCTATAATTTTCTGGATGTATACCTTTTTTCATCTTTAATAACTTACTATTTTCGAGGTGCAAATTTAAGTATTTTTTACAAATGAACAATACTTTTTCATAAATTTATTTGATGTTATTTTCAAACATTATAAATCGAAGTCTTGACTTTATAAGTTTCCTGCTTTCACAAGAATAAATTGTAACGTTTTGTTATATTTGTTTACTAACTAACTATAAACTAAAAAACCAAAATATATTATGGAAAATCAAGCAGCAACCACTGGTAAATATGCATTAAAATTCGGCTTACTTTTAGGGCTAATAAGTATCCTATACAATGTGGTTCTTTATGTAATGGGAATGCATATGGAACAAAACTTAGTTAATGGACTGATTGGTATTGTAATTATGATTGTGTTCATAATTTATGGAATAAGGGAATTTAAAAAAGCCAATGGAAATATATTATCTACTGGACAAGCTTTAAAAACTGGTGTAGGTATTGCTCTAGTCGCTGGTGTTATAAGTGTAATTTACACCATGATTTTAATGAATTTTATCGAGCCTGATATGATGTCTCAAATTCTTGAAAAACAACAAGAAGCAATGATAGAAAGCAATCCTAATATGACTCAAGATCAACTTGATGCTGCTCTTGCAATGAGTGAAAAATTCTCTTCGCCTGCTATTATTTCAGCAATGGCATTAATTTGGAGTGTTATACTAGGTTTTATTATTTCACTTATTGGTGGATTAATTATGAAAAGAGAAGCTTAATATATGAATATATCAGTAGTCATACCACTACTTAACGAACAAGAGTCATTAACAGAACTACATGATTGGATTGCAAGAGTTATGCAATCCAATCATTTTTCTTATGAAATTATTTTTATAGATGATGGTAGTACAGATGATTCTTGGAATACCATACAACAGCTATCTCAAAAAGATGAGAATGTTAAAGGCATTCGGTTTTTAAAAAACTTTGGAAAATCTCAAGCTTTACACGCTGGATTTGAAAAGGCGAATGGAAATGTAATCATTACTATGGATGCTGATTTACAAGATAATCCTGACGAAATTCCAGAGCTTTACAGCATGATTGTAAATGATAAATTCGATTTAGTTTCTGGTTGGAAAAAGAAACGATACGACTCCTTTTTATCTAAAAACCTACCTTCAAAACTATTTAATTGGGCCGCACGAAAAACCTCTGGAGTTAAACTACATGATTTTAATTGTGGTTTAAAAGCCTATCACAAAAATGTAGTGAAAAATATCGATGTTAATGGCGAAATGCATCGTTATATACCTGTACTTGCTAAAGCTGAAGGCTTTTCAAAAATCACAGAAAAGGTAGTCCTTCATCAAGCTAGAAAATATGGTGAAACCAAATTTGGTATGGATCGCTTTATTCATGGCTTTTTAGATTTAATTACCATTTGGTTTTTATCGCGTTTTGGAAAACGACCTATGCACCTCTTTGGCGCTTTAGGCTTTTTTATGTTTGCAATTGGTTTTGGTTTTGCTTTATATCTTGGAATAGACAAACTTTTTATTCATCAAACTGGACGTCTTATTACACAGCGACCACAATTTTATATTGCATTAGTAACCATGATTATTGGAACTCAATTTTTTGTTGCTGGCTTTTTAGGTGAAATCATTTTAAGAACAAAAACAGATAAAAGACGATATTTGGTTAAAGATGAGCTTAATTTTTAATTTAACGCCTTTTTAAAGCTTAGCCTTTTACTATTTCCTTATTTTTGCATTCTATTAAATTTACAAGATGATATATATTGAACCTGAATTATTAAAAAGAGTAAATACGTGGTTAACACCAGTTTTTGATAACGATACTCAAACTTATATAAAAGACTTAATTGCTACGAATCCTGAAGAACTTAAAGAAGCCTTCTACAAAGACTTAGAGTTTGGAACTGGTGGCATGCGAGGTGTCATGGGAATTGGCACCAATCGAATCAATAAATACACCCTAGGAAAAAATACTCAAGGCTTAAGTAATTATATGCATCAAGTGTTTCCTGGTGAAACATTAAAAGTAGCAATTGCATATGACTGCAGACACAACAGTAAAACATTAGCCAAAGTGGTTGCCAATGTGTTTTCTGCAAATAATATTGAAGTCTATTTATTTGAAGACTTACGCCCTACTCCTGAACTTTCCTTTGCCTTAAAACATTTAAATTGTCATTGCGGTATTGTACTAACAGCTTCTCATAATCCTCCAGAATACAATGGATACAAGGTGTATTGGCAAGATGGCGGACAATTAGTTCCTCCACAAGATGCAGAAATTATTAATGAAATAAGTCACCTTGATTATGCAGAAATTAAGTTTGAAGCTAATGAAAAATTAATTCATCCTATTGGTAAAGACATTGACGAAGTTTTCATAAATGCTTCAGTTAAAAACGGAAGTTTTAATACATCTGCAGAAGCAAAAAATAATTTAAATATTGTTTTCACCTCCTTACACGGAACATCCATAACTATTCTACCTGAAACTTTAAAACAAGCAGGTTACAATAATGTCCATATTGTTGAAGAACAACGCGAACCTAATGGCGATTTTCCAACAGTTCAGTCTCCTAACCCAGAAGAACCTGAAGCACTAAAAATGGCTTTAGATTTAGCTGAAAAAGTAGATGCTGACCTTGTTATTGGTACAGATCCTGATAGTGATCGTGTTGGTATAGCTGTTAGAGATTTAGATGGTAAAATGATTCTTTTAAACGGAAATCAAACCATGGTCGTGATGACCGAATTTTTATTGAAACAATGGAAAAACAACAATAAAATTAATGGCAAAGAATTTATTGGAACGACTATAGTTTCTACGCCAATGTTAAAACAAATTGCTGATGCTTATCACGTAGATTGTAAAATAGGGTTAACAGGTTTTAAATGGATTGCTAAAATGATTAAAGACTTCCCTAATCAAGATTTTATTGGAGGTGGTGAAGAAAGCTTCGGCTTTATGGTTGGTGATTTTGTTAGAGATAAAGACGCTGTAACATCAGCCTTATTGGCTTGCGAAATTGCAGCACAAGCTAAAGAAAACGGAAGCTCATTCTATCAAGATCTTATTCAATTATATGTAGAACATGATTTGTTTAAAGAGCATCTTATCTCTATCACAAAAAAAGGCATTGAAGGCGCTCAAGAAATTAAACAAATGATGATTAATGCAAGAGAAAACCCGCTAAAAGAAGTCAATGGCTCTAAAGTTGTTTTAATTGAAGACTATCAATCTTCAGAGGCAAAAAACCTTCAAAATCATGAGACTTATTCCATAGATGTCCCTAAATCTAATGTGCTCATTTATTACACAGAAGATGGTAGTAAAATAGCATTAAGGCCTAGTGGAACAGAACCAAAAATTAAGTTTTATATAAGCGTTAACAGTACATTATCCTCTAAAGATTTATTTTCACAAACTGAAGCCTCTTTAGATCAAAAAATTAACGCAATCATTAAAGACTTGCAACAGAATTAATGAACTACTTTAAACAAATCCTTCGCTTTGCTAAACCTTATAAAGGCTATGCTATATTAAATATAATTAGCAATATTTTTTATGCATTGTTTGGCACTTTAGCTATGGTTTCCTTGTTTCCAATGTTGAATGTTTTATTCGACAAAACAAAACGCTTAGAAACCAAACCTGTTTGGGAAGGTATTACTGGAGTTAAAAATTATGCTGAAGATTATCTTAATTATTTTGTAACTCAAAAGGCAAGCGAAGGTCATGATGATGTCCTAATTTTTATGGTAATTCTTGTTATAAGTATGTTTTTATTGAAAAATGTATTTAGCTATTTAGCCATGTATTTTATCACTTTTCTTAGAAATGGTGTACTAAAAGATATGCGAAATGAACTTTATTATAAAATAATTGATCTTCCTATTTCGTATTATTCTGAAAAGAAAAAAGGAGACACAATCGCAAGAATATCAAGTGATGTACAAGAAATTCAACATTCGTTTTTATCCATTCTAGAACTTATTGTTCGCGAGCCATTAATGATACTATTTACGGTCATTATGATGCTACTAATTAGTGTAAAATTAACCATTTTTGTATTCATTTTTATTCCTGTAAGTGGTTTTATCATCTCATTAATTGGAAAATCTTTAAAACGAAAATCAGATTCTGTACAACAAGAACAAGGTCAATTTTTATCTATTGTTGAAGAAACACTTGGAGGTTTAAAAGTGATTAAAGGTTTTAATTCTCAGACCGCTTTCGGTGAAAAATTTAGAGCTTCTACAACGCGCTTTTATAATTTTTCGAATAAATTATTAAACCGACAAAATTTAGCTTCACCTACTAGTGAGTTTTTAGGCATAACTGTTATCGCTGTTTTATTATGGTATGGAGGACGAATGGTGTTAAACGACAAAGCTTTAGATCCTGGCTTATTCATTGTGTATATGGGACTTGCCTATAACATTTTAACGCCAGCAAAAGCCATTAGTAAAGCCAGTTATAGTGTTAAAAAAGGAAATGCCGCAGCAGAGCGTGTGCTTGAAATTATAAACACTGTGTCGCCTTTAGAAGACCAGCCAAATGCCATTACAAAAACCGATTTTACAGACGCCGTTGCACTTCACAATATTTCCTTTAAATATGAAGATGATTTAGTACTAAAAAACTTTTCTATTCATGTTCCTAAAGGAAAAAGTGTGGCACTTGTTGGACAATCAGGAAGTGGAAAATCTACCATTGCAAATTTAGTAACACGCTTCTATGATGTTAATGAAGGCTCTATTTCTATTGATGGTGAAGATATTAGAAACCTAACAAAACACTCACTAAGAGCCTTAATGGGTTTAGTCACTCAAGATTCTATCTTATTTAATGATACTGTAAAAAATAACATTCTATTAGGAAAACTGAATGCTTCTGATGAAGACGTTATTGAAGCTTTAAAAATTGCTAATGCTTGGGAATTTGTTAAAGAGTTACCTCTTGGTATCGAGACTAATATTGGTGATTCTGGTAACAAATTATCTGGCGGACAAAAACAACGCTTAAGTATTGCTAGAGCTGTTTTAAAGAACCCTCCTATTATGATTCTTGATGAAGCCACCTCAGCATTAGATACTGAAAGTGAACGCTTAGTACAAGTTGCTCTAGAAAATATGATGAAAAACAGAACATCTATTGTCATTGCGCATCGATTATCAACGATTCAAAATGCAGATTTAATTGTTGTAATGAATAAAGGTGAAATTGCAGAGCAAGGCACTCATAATGAATTACTTGCTAAAAATGGCGTCTATAAAAAACTAGTCGATATGCAGAGTTTTGAATAACTCATTGATTTTATACATCTATAAAACAAAAAAGGCTCGAATATAATTCGAGCCTTTTAGTTTCTGTTAGACTTGGGGACGACTAACACCATAATAGTAGGTTTTTTACTGGTGTAAACATAAAACAAATAAATAAACTAACCAAAAAAAATATGCATTTCATCGTTAATAAAATACATTTTATCGATGTTTTTTAGAATATCGTATTGATTATCAGAATGTTGTGAAATCAAAAAAAATAACATTTTTTTTCAATAAAAAATAAAAACCCATCCTTTTTAAACTTTTTGTATTTTAATCAGTCTAAAAACAAAAACTAATTAGTGTTAAACGAAGCCATTCTATTACAACAATTACAATCGAATGAAAGTAAAGAGCACGCTTTTAAAGAGCTTGTAAGTTTATATAAAGAACGTTTGTATTGGCATATTAGACATATTGTGAAATCTCATGATGATGCAGATGATGTTTTGCAAAACACTTTTATAAAAGTGTTCAAGAACATTGACAACTTTAAAGGTGATAGTAAGATTTATTCTTGGCTGTATAGGATTGCAACTAATGAAGCGATTACACATATCAACAAAAATGCAAAACGGTTGCAAATTAGTAACGAAGAAACCCAAGAGTTAGCCATAAATAATTTGGCCGCAGATGTTTATTTTGAAGGTGAAGACATTCAGTTAAAACTGCAACAAGCTATTGCAACTTTGCCAGAAAAGCAACAACTTGTATTTAATATGAAATATTTTCAAGATATTAAATACAAAGACATGTCGGAAATTTTAGAGACTAGCGAAGGTGCTTTAAAAGCTTCATACCATATTGCAGTTAAAAAAATTGAAGACTATTTAACTAGCGATTAAACTATTAGCCAAAATTAGAGTCTAAATTAATGTAATGAAACGTAAAGATTTAAAAAACATACAAGATTCAGGATTTAAAGTTCCGAAAGATTATTTTGAGAACTTTGAAAATACTATTTTAAATCATGCTCGCTTAAAAGAAAAAGTGAGTCATTCTGGTTTTAGTACTCCTGAAGGTTATTTTGACACTGTTGAAGAGCACATCTTAAATCGTATTTCAACAAAGAAATCGACCAAAGTAATCTCTTTAATACAAAAGAAATCAATTATTTATGCATCAAGTATTGCTGCAGCAATTGTACTATTATTTAGTATCGTTGATTTCAATAAAACAGTTACTTATGATTCATTAGAATTTGAAACTGTAGAAAATTACATCTTAAACGAAGATATAGACTCTGAAGAGCTAGCTTCTTTATTTAACGATTCTGATTTTTCTGAAGATGGATTTAATGCTATTAGCTTTTCAGAAGATGATATCGAAAATTACGTTAATGACAATTTAGATCTTAATGATTTATACATTGAATAATATAAAAATGAAAAAAAAAGTTATAACCCTATTTGCCCTATTTGTATCCTTCCTCTCGTTTTCACAAAATGACAGGCTAGAGAATAGAGAAAAAATTCAAGCTTTAAAAGTAGCTTATATTACAGAACAACTTGATTTATCAACTTCTGAAGCAGAGAAGTTCTGGCCTATTTATAACACTTTTGAAGAAGAACAACATCGCTTACGTCAATCTTCACACGATAAAAGAGAAGACATCAACTTTGATACATTAACTGAAAGTGAATCTCAAAAATTATTAGATGAAATGATTGCTATAAATAAAGAGCGCATCTCGATGTATGACACTTATATTTTAAACTTAAGAAAAGTTCTGCCTGCAAAAAAAATAATTCTCCTAAAAAAAGTTGAAAACGAATTTAAGCAAAAAATGTTTGAAGAATACCGAAAACGAAAAGGCACAAAATCTCGTAATAGACCATAAAAAAAGCAGCCTATCGGCTGCTTTTTTTATTCTTTAAAAGTCAGTTTACTTATTCGTTTATTACCAGCGGCATAAGCGATACTATCATTTAAAAATCTTAAAGTGTAGAAACCTTCATCACTCAAATGTTTCCAGGTAAGACCTGAATCGTTTGAATAATCTATACCTTTAAATCCAATTGCAACTAGCTCCTTCCCGTTACGATTTGGTATATATTGCACACAACTCCTATAACCCGGACTTTGATTTTGAGCTACCAATTGCCATGTTTTCCCACCATCTTGAGTTCTTATTTTATTAGCACTACTGTCTGCTGGTTTTGTATAATCTCCACCAATAGCAAAACCGTTGAGCTCGTCATAAAAATCGACTGAATACATTCCCGTAGTTTCAAGACCTTGAACAATAGGTGTTTCAAAAACCTCCCAAGTATGGCCTTTATCTGGCGAATATAAAATCCTGCTTGACTTTCCTCCTGTAGCGACCCAAGTCTTATCGCCTACAATAGCAATATTAGTATCACTTGCAGCAAAGGCAGCTTCACCCTCCATAGCTTTCGGTAAAATATCACAAGAAAGTTTATGCCATGATTCTCCTGCATCACGTGTGATAATAACACTCATACAATCATCTGTTGGGTCTCCAATAGCAATGCCTTCTTTTTCATTCCAAAACTCTATTGCATCATAAAAGGCTTTCTCATGATCTTCTTTATATACAACTCTACTTTTTCCTTTAACATCAGATTTATATAGAAGTGTTGGAGAAACAATACTCAAAGAAAAGATTCCACAACCTTTATATGACATTGATCTAAAATTTGGCGTTATAGTATCGTATTTGAGTTGCTCCTTTTCGATTATATATTTTGACCCTTCTAGGTATAGCACACCTATTTCTCCGTTAGATGTAGCAAATCCTGGATTTTCACCTATCCCGATTTCTAAAGCTCTTACATTCAATAAAGAATCTTCTATTATGTTCTCTATTTCAACAGAATTAATAACTCTAGTAACAAATGATACTTTCTTTTTACTGCATGAAAAGAGAAAAAAACTAATAAATACTATCGCGACAAACTTTTTCATGATTTTAGATTTTCTATAAAAATAGAAAAGCTTTATGACATAATCATAAAGCCTCTCCTGCTATCAATCAAAAAACTCTTCTTTCTGAAGGAATACTATAAAATAGTAATCTAGTTTCTTACAATCTTTAAGGTCTTGGTCTGATTTACATTAACTAAATACACCCCTTTAGTAAAAGGCGTAAAGTCTAATTCAATTTGATTTGCCCCTTGATAATTATGATTCAATAATAGCTGACCTTGAACATTATAAACAGTAATATTTTCGATTATACTATTTGAGCTTTTGATGGTTAACTTATCACTCGTTGGATTAGGGTATACATTTAAATTGTCTTCAAAAGTAAACTCATCTATTGAAAGTGATTCATTATTGGCATTAAAAGTTGGTGTTTGAATTACAAAACTACCTGTTCCATTAGGCACTCTTGCATAACCCATATCATCAGTCTGCTCACCAAAGGTAATGTCTTCAATAACAGTACCATCTGCATAAGATAAAATCGCACTTTCTCCACCTGCTGAAAACTTAAGATCTGCATGTAAGCCTTCTTGATCTTCATCTTTATCACACCAAACAATTAAATAACTATTTGGCTCTATAGTTAATCCGTTTGGAAACTGCCAAGCTAACAAATCTGTTGGGTCATCTGATAAGTATAAATTATCTAAACTTAACACTTCTGAGCTATTATTATAAAGTTCTAACCAATCATCATATTCTCCATCTTGATCAGCAACAGTCGTTTCATTGGAAGCCATAATTTCATTGATTACTAAATCTCCAGGAGTAATGGTTAAATAAGTAGCATCAATTGAATAGAACTCATGCTCTGCTCTCACAGGAGAAAATGCACCTATAGCATCATTCTCAGCATAAACATAATATTGGGTATATACATCAGTAATTAATAAATCTACACCATAGACGTGATCACCTGCTGCACCATCATTATGAGCACCATCATCATACATTAATATTTTTGTAAATGGTGAATTCTGATCTGTTCTATAGCCTAAAAACACAGCATCTGTATTCGTATCTATAACGTTAGTCGTAAACGTTATAACATCTCCAATAAGAGGTGATGTATTAGACGGCAAAACATCTGTTATTGTTGGCTGCGTATTTGTAAAATCTGATAATCCAGATAAATAAGTTCCACGAGCATTCATCAAATTAGACAACCCTGAAGCTGTATTCATTCCCAAACTATAATCTGTATCTATACTACCTAGAAACTGAGTATATGTGTAAAACTTATTGGCGTCATTTTGTACTGCAGTATCGATAATATTCTGATAGTCGTTAGCTAATGTTAAATAATTTGAATTGGTAATTTGCTCGGTAAGGATGGTTTTAAAATGCGCTAAATACATTTTTTTATAACGAGGAATCGCTAATAATTCAGATACTAATGGAAAATCATTACTTGTATCATGTAACAAATGGTCCATTTCTGCTTTTTGTGTAGTTGTATTTAGTCCACCACCACCTGGACCAGGACCACCTCCTTCTCCAGTTTGACTAAATGTTCCAAAAGACATATTTAAATCCCAAACAATTGAATTAAATCGATCAGAATCATCTTTATATAAATAATAATTTTGTTTGAACTGACCTATATAACTATCTAGATTCACCATGACATTATCAAAAGCAAGCATCCAAATTGCTCTATCTACATCTAATACTGTTTCAATATTAGTAATATCATTATTTAAAATATCTGTCAATTCTATTAAATCATCCCAATGTTCGACAGCAATGGTAGGGTCTGTATCATCATCAGATTTTATTTCATAAGCATCTTCATAGCTTGAACTACTTGTCCCTAAATAAGTAAGGTTAGGGTAATCGCTAGAACCAGGACCAGCTCCATCAGGAGGACTACAACTAAAAAAGGCATTGTCATTAGAACCAAAATGGTTGTTTACAAACTTTTTAGAGATAGATTCTACATTGGTATATAAGCCTATTAATGTTCCGTTTACATAAACATTAGCATAGTTTGCTTGAGGTGCATGCATATAGTTACGCAAAATAGTATATGAAACAGCTTCTCTAACAAATGAAGGATCAAAAATGACATTACTCAACTTAATATCAGTATATCCTTGATAGTTATGGTCTTCATAAGTATCTAACTCTATATGAAATGGATTTTTAACTTGACTAGGATTATACGAACTATTCCCTTTATACTTAACGCCAACACTATTAAACGTTGTTCCGTTTATAGTTACAGAAACAGCTTCTGTATAATTATTATCACCTGCTTTTTCTGCATCTAAAAGAGCATCCCAATTACTTTCTGCAAAAACAATCTCTATAGTTTGAATGGTATTGATATCATATAACTCTTGAGAAAAAGTTTGTGTTGCTCCTAAAAGGAGAAGAAAATACATAATAGTTTTTTTCATCATTAAAATTAATTTATTGGTTCTTGTTTTAAAGTTTTTATATCTGCTATAAGTTGCTGTACTGCGGTTGTATTTAAACCATTGTAAATACCACGTATATGCCTGTTCTTATCAATAAGGACAAAGTTTTCAGTATGTAAAAAATCATCCTCTGTTTTAACTTCGCCTAAGTCTTCTTCTACAAAATATGCATGTCGCCCTAAGTCGTAGATGTCTTTTCTATGACCAGTCACCAAGTGCCATTTTCCACTTATAACCCCTTTGGTTTCGGCATAATGTTTAAGCACTGAAACGGAATCTTTATCAGGTGTTACCGAATGTGACAATAATAAAACATCGTCATTATCTTTAAAGGCATCTTGAATTACTGCCATGTTTTTGGTCATTTTCGGACATATACCTGGGCAGCTTGTAAAGAAGAAATCGGCTACATAAATTTTATCCTTAAATGTATCTTCGGTTATCGTTTGCCCTTCTTGGTTGAACAAAGAAAACGCAGGGATTTTATGAAAGGTTTTGGCCTCATCACTAGTTTCATCTAGCCAATGTGGTGTAAAATTAGCTTCAGCATAAAACGGCAACGTTGCAACTCTACTCTCTTTTTCATTTGTTTTGTCTTTACATGATGACAAGACAAAAGCAACAATTAAGATTAGGCTAAAGCTTAGCGGTCTGTACTTGTTCATCTTCCAATTCATAACATAAATTTGCTCGTTTTAATCCAAAAATTCTTCCATTTTTAGCTTCGTAATTATTGTATATTTTTCCATTCTTACGCCATGCTCTTTGTATGCCCTCTTCTTTACCATTAACAATAGTAAGTTCTTTAAATTTCTCACCAGAGATATACCATTGTTTTTGATTACCATGTGCAACACCATATAAGTAATTTGATTCTGAACGTAAATTGCCGTTTTTCCACCAGGTTTTAGTTGTGCCGTGTTGCTTTCCATCTACATAAAAAGATTCATAACTTAAATCGCCATTAGAAAACCATTTTTTAAATGCGCCTTGTCGTTTACCATTACTATACTGAATGCTTTCAGCCAAAGTTTGATGGTCGTAATATTGTACAGAGGTTCCCGTAAAAGGCTTGTCTTTAAAAAACACAAGCCCAATCTTAGATTTTAAAACTAAATCCGATTTAAGAACCGTCATTGTTTTTGAATCGATGACTTTCTCAATATTTACTAAAGCCAGTTTACTATGCTCTTTAGTATGACACGAGCATAGCAAAATCAAGCTAAAGACTATTAAAAGCTTACTGTATGTTATTTGGCGTGCCTTGATAATCACCTGGAAATAAAATATAAAATTGACCTAAATACAATTCATTCTGAATGTGATAATGGTATTCAGCTTCATCTGCGTGCTGTGTTGTACTTGTATGTCCACCAGATGCATCTAAATCTGTTGGATACGTTCCTGTAGAAGCACATTTTCTTCCGTAGATAAAGAACCCATCAGATATTATTCCAATTAATTCAGTATCATCATCAGACCATGCCTTTGGCTCTAAATGGTAATGATAACTTTGCGGACCAGTATGTGCTGCTGTATAATCTAAAGATCCAACAGCGCTGTCTAAAGGAACACCTGGACCTTCTTCGTCATTATAAATCACAGAACCAGAAATAGAAATTCCAATTGGACCTAATCCTGTAGCTGTAGAACTTGCTGCTAATTGTGGATTAGCAGAAACAGTCAAAGAGAATGCACCATTAAAATCGTCTATATTCCCTGGAGCCATCATTTCATGTGTCGTTACTGTTGGTTCAACAAATAAAGGATGATTTACAGTAGTATCGCTATTTGTACATATTGTTCCGCCCATAGGTGGTGTAGCACATCTTTCAGTAGTGTTAGACCAATAAGGTGAAGTATGGTTTGGCAAACCATTAGTTTCTATAATGACGTTTGTACCACTTAACATAATGTCTGTATTATCTTCATCAAATTCTGCAAAAGCCGCATGAAGACCATCTCCTCCTGAACTGTCGTCTGTATCAGTATTATTTGCCACATAGCCTTCTGGTTGCTCACAAGCTTCTTGAGAAACTGCTGGATTTCCTAAACCATCTCCATCGGCATCTTGATACCAAGTTGATTCTGTACATTCCGAATTGCCATTATCATCGCCAGAACAGGTTAAAAATAAAACTGTTGACAGACAAATTAATAAAGTGAGTTTTAATACATTTTTCATTCTTATAGTAATTATTTGTTAGCTTTAAATGTTTAGATGCTATACTCTTAAAAAACTTGCGCAGTTGTTAAAATAAAATTATACTCATCGCTTAGGCTTTTCTGTTTTATTGTTTGAAAAGAAACTTTTTAATTCATCCAGATCAAGTTCATTGTCATTATTTGCATCAATCTGATTAAAGTGTTTTGATAACTCCTTAGCTTCTTTTGCTGCAACTTCAAGCTCGTTTAAAGTCCCATCATTATTATCGTCGATATCTTTTATTAATTTTTCTGGCGACACTTTTTTAGGCTTTTTTCTATTATTTAGTGAAGCTTCTAACTCTTCTAAATCAATAAACGCATCAGAATTAGTATCAATCTCATCAAAATCATCAGAGATTTTACCTCTACGCTCTTTTGAGGCTTCTTCTTTATCAATAACATCATCATGATTCGTATCTAACTTTGATAATATTTCGGAAGCATTAGGTTTTCCTCCTTTTTGTTGTCCGCGACCTTGTCCGCGACCGCCTTGTCCTCCTGGAGGGCCTTGTGCAAAAACGCCTAAACTGAGAAATAAAATGAAAATGGTAAAGTTTAATTTAGTATTCTTCATAACTATAAGTTTTATTTATTATATGTCTTTAGATGATTTTTAAGGGCTTTGCTTGTGGTCATTTTTGTTAAATAAATCACAAAAAAAAGACCTGAATTTCTTCAGGTCTTTTTTATTTTTTTTAATGTCGTGGAGGTGGCGGACCATTTCTTCTTGGTGGACCTTCTGGTCTTGAACCACCTTTACGCATTGCGTCCTTAACTATTTTACTGAATTTTTCCTTTTGTGAATCGCTGCATAATTCATAAACATTTCGCAAATGTTGAAAAATCAATACATCTCTGTTTTTTTCTATTTCTCCTATGCGGTTTGTAATAGAATCTATATCAGAAGGATGTATTGAAGCTTTGGTTATGTGACTCATAAGTGCGTCTTTTAACTGTCTAGCCTCATCTAAATTTTGTCGTGTTTTTTCATGAAATGCAGCATCTAAATCTTTAAATTTAGCCATCTTTTCTTCATTAAACCCAAGTTCATTAACAATAAATTCTACTGGCGAACCTTTAGTGTCTTTAACATGTTTTGTATCTATATGTCCAGACTTCCCTAAATGATTAAATAAGAAAAAACCATTTACAATCACTAAGAAAACAAGTAAAATATATAAAGCTGTATTCTTCTTCATGGCTAATTTAATAAAGAGGTTTCTGTATTTATTGACAACCCGTAAGACTCTGCAAACTGACTTACGTTCTCATCATAAGTTGTTTCTTGTTTATTTATTATGGCAACCACATTTAAAACAACGATGCAAGCCAAAGTCGCAAATTGCAATTTAGGTGTGAACCATGACCAAGCAACTTTTTCCTCTTCCTTTTCTAAAAACAAACGTTGCATTGTTTTCTCTTTAAAGAAAGGAGACACATTAACTGTTTCAATAGCATCAATAGTACTAATTGTGTTTTCTATTTTATTCTGTATGTTATTATCTGTGTTCATTGTTTTTATTTAGATGCATTTAATTTAAAAAACTTGTGCTAATTTTCATTTTTATAATAACTTTCAAGTCCTTTTTGCAAATTTTTCTTTGCTCGAAACATTAACGACTCTACTGACGATAAGCTCTTCTCAGTTATATCACTAATCTCTTGATAACTCTTACCATCTACTTTATGCAAAGTAAAAACTATTTTCTGTACTTCTGGTAATTGATTTATGGCATGAAATAATGTTTCACTTTTTTCTTTATTCTCTAATACAATCCCAGGATGATTAAATTCTGTAAAATATGCAGATTTATCAATTGGCATAGCATTACCAGATAAAGATTGTAAGAAGGCAAATCTTTTCTTAGTGGTCTTTCTTCTAATAAACTCTAAACATTTATTAGTTGTAATTCTATATATCCAAGTTGATAGTTTTGATTGCCCCTTAAACTTATTTATAGAATTAAAGATTTCAACAAAAACATCTTGAGCTACATCTTCGGCATCTTCCTTATTAGGAATAAAGGACATACATGTACTAAATACTTTTTGCTGAAAATCATCCAACAATTTAGTATAAGCTTTAGCATTTTTACTCTTTAGTTGTTCTATAAATTCGTTTTCTGTCAAAAAATTCTATCTCGTTAAGCTAAATTAAATCAATTTAATTTAGACCAAAATAAAAACTAAAGGTTTAATTATGATAAAGAAATAATTATAATTACTTCTAAAATCATACCTTTGCACGCTTATAAAATTGAAATGAGATTACATAGAAATTTATGTTTTGCAACAGTTGATGGTTTATTACAAATCTTTAACGAAGGCATGTATGCCGATAAAGTAGTACAACAATTACTTAAACGTGATAAGCGTTGGGGAAGTCGTGATCGTGGCTTTGTTGCTGAAACAACCTATGATATAGTACGATGGAAACGTTTATATGCTGAAATAGCCAACACAAAAGAACCCTTTTCGCGTGATGATATTTGGCGTTTATTTGCGGTTTGGGCAACCTTAAAAGGAGTTAAATTACCAGATTGGAAATATTTTGAAGCAACACCTCAACGTAAAATTAAAGGACGTTTTGATGAACTTTCAAAAATTAGAAAAATAAAAGAATCTGTTCCGGATTGGATGGATGAATTAGCGGCTAAAGAACTAGGTGATAAGCAATGGACTAAAGAAATTTCTGCTTTAAACCAACAAGCTGATGTTATTTTACGCGTTAACACACTAAAAACTACAAAAGAAAAACTACAATCAGAGTTATTCGATTTAGATATACATACTGAAACTCTAAAAAACTATCCTGATGCTCTAAAGCTTTCTGAGCGTACTAACGTCTTTACCACAGAAGCTTTCAAAAAAGGCGCTTTCGAAGTCCAAGATGCTTCATCGCAAATGGTCGCTCAATTTCTTGATGTAAAATCAGGCATGAAAGTTGTAGATACTTGCGCAGGAGCTGGCGGCAAAACATTACACCTTGCTGCTTTAATGGAAAACAAAGGGCAATTAATTGCAATGGATATCTATGAAAATAAGCTTAAAGAATTAAAACGCAGAGCAAAACGCGCTGGTGCTCACAATATTGAAATGCGAGTAATTGATTCTACTAAGCCCATAAAAAAATTATATGATAAAGCAGATCGTGTATTAATTGATGCACCTTGTTCTGGTTTAGGCGTGTTACGTAGAAATCCTGACGCTAAATGGAAATTACAGCCTGAGTTTATTGAAAACATAAAACAAACTCAAAGTGAAATCTTAAAATCCTATTCTAGAATGGTAAAACCCGGTGGAAAGCTAGTATATGCTACATGTTCTATCTTACCGTCTGAAAATCAACAACAAGTTGAGAAATTTTTAACATCAGATTCAGGAAAAGAGTTTACCTTTGTAAAGGAAAAGAAAATATTGTCGCATGAGTCTGGTTTTGATGGATTCTACATGGCATTGATAGAAAGAAAATAATATATTTTAGAATGAAACAATTTTACACTTTAGTTTTTTGTCTGTTTGGACTTACACTTTTTGCACAACAACCTTATTATGATGATGTAGATTTAACGCTTACTGGTGAAGCGCTTTATATCGAATTGCAAAATAAAATCTCCACCTATAACACATCTTTCACTTATGGTGATAATAGAGATACGATTAAGACAACAGACGACGAAGATTTTAATGATGCCGATGGATCTGACACAAGCTCCACTTTATGGTTAATTTACGGACATGACGATGATGATGAAAACTGCACCACAGATTTAACAAGAGATGAGGATAGTTTTGGAGGAACATCTTGTTTATATAATAGAGAGCACACCTTTGCGCGTGGTCTTGCAAGTCCAGACATGGGAACTGCTAGTAATGGTAGTACAGGAATTGTAGCAGATCCTCATAATGTGAGACCATCAGATCAGCAAATGAACAACAACAAAGGAAATTTACTATTTACTGCAGGAACTGGAGTTGCTGGAAATGTAGGAGGGCTTTGGTATCCTGGAGACGAATGGAAAGGTGATGTCGCTAGAATAATTATGTATATGTATACCAGATATGGAGACCAATGCTTACCTGAGTTAGTAGGAACAGGACCAAAAGAAGGAACGACAGATATGCTTCAATTATTACTGCAATGGAATATTGAAGACGATGTATCTTCATTTGAAATGCAACGTAATGATTATTTAGAAACTGTGTATTTAAGTAGAAACCCATTTATTGATAACCCAGCACTGGCTACAGTGATTTGGGGAGGTGATGATGCTACAGATACTTGGGGTGTTTTACTCTCTACTGATGAATTCACAGTTAATGAAATCAAAATGTTTCCAAACCCTGTAAAAGGGCAACTATTAAATATTCATACTCAAAAAGATTTGCAAGTAGATATATATGACATTCTTGGCAAAAGAATCCTAAAATCTAATGTTAGTGCAAACAATAATAAATTAAATGTTAGTTCCCTATCTAAAGGGGTTTATCTTGTTAGGCTAAAATCTAACGATGGCGTAATAACCAAAAAGCTAATCAAGCAATAATAATTAAGCGACTTCCGAGTCGCTTTTTTTATGGTTAATAACAGCGTGAATAACTCTATAATTAAGTCTCTTTTTTCTGAAAAAATATAACTAAAAAAAACTAAATTTGTGCTTGTAAAAAACAACACACAAACTAACATATATAATGATTCATTTCTTCGGAAACCAAAACAGTAAAGTATTTGCTGTTCAAGCCACAAAAGAATTATCAACAACAACCATTTCTAAATTAGTATGGTTATTTGGCAACCAACCTAAACTAGAACAAGCATCACTCGATGCTTTTTTTGTTGGTCCACGTGCTGCTATGATTACACCTTGGAGTACAAATGCTGTTGAGATTACTCAAAATATGGGAATTGAAGACATTATTCGAATAGAAGAATTTCAAACAGTTTCTGAAGATTTCTCAAGTTTTGATCCTATGATTTCTGAAAAATATAAAGGATTACATCAAGAATCTTTTACTGTAAATATTCAACCTGAAGCGATACTCGAAATTAAAGACATTGCTGCATACAATCAACAAGAAGGATTAGCTTTAAATGATGAAGAAGTTACTTATTTAGAAACCGTTTCAAAAAAAATTGGAAGACCGCTAACCGATTCTGAAGTTTTCGGCTTTTCACAAGTCAATTCAGAGCACTGTCGCCATAAAATTTTCAATGGCACTTTCATTATTGATGGCGATGAAAAACCTACATCACTTTTCAAATTAATTAAAGAAACCTCTAAACAACACCCTAACGATATTGTTTCAGCTTACAAAGACAATGTCGCATTTATAAAAGGACCAAAAGTCGAACAGTTTGCACCTCAACGTGCAGATATTCCTGATTATTACACGACTGAAGATTTTGATTCTGTGATTTCACTAAAAGCGGAAACACATAATTTTCCAACTACAGTTGAGCCTTTTAATGGTGCTGCAACAGGTTCTGGAGGTGAAATTCGTGACAGACTAGCTGGTGGAAAAGGATCTTTACCACTAGCAGGAACTGCGGTTTATATGACGTCCTATTCTAGACTAGAGCACACCAGATCTTGGGAACAAAAAATGACTGAACGTCCTTGGCTATACCAAACGCCTATCGATATTTTAATAAAAGCAAGTAATGGAGCTTCAGATTTTGGAAACAAGTTTGGACAACCTCTTATTTGTGGTTCAGTTTTAACCTTTGAACACGAGGAAGATGCCAGAAAACTTGGCTTCGATAAAGTTATCATGCAAGCCGGAGGAATTGGTTATGGTAAAGCAGAACAAGCCTTAAAAGACACACCTAAAAAAGGTGATAAAATTGTCATTCTTGGTGGTGAAAATTACAGAATAGGAATGGGAGGCGCTGCTGTTTCTAGCGCAGATACAGGAGAGTTTGCTTCAGGTATTGAGCTTAATGCTGTACAGAGAAGTAATCCTGAAATGCAAAAACGTGCGGCAAATGCAGTCCGTGGTATGGTAGAAAGCGATGAAAATTTCATAGTTTCTATTCATGACCATGGCGCTGGTGGACACCTTAACTGTTTGTCTGAATTAGTTGAAGATACTGGAGGGCATATCAATTTAGATAAACTGCCTGTAGGTGACCCAACATTATCTGCTAAAGAAATTATTGGTAATGAGTCTCAAGAAAGAATGGGATTAGTTATTGCAGAAAAACATATAAATACATTACACCAAATTGCAGAACGTGAACGCTCGCCAATGTACACTGTTGGAGATGTAACTGGAAACCATCGTTTTACTTTTGAGTCTAAGACTAAAGGTGACAAACCTATGGATTTAGCGCTTGAAGATATGTTTGGAAGCTCTCCGAAAACAGTGATGACTGACAAAACTATCAAAAGAAATTATGAGGCAGTCACTTACAATTCTGATCTTATTTTAGATTATTTAGATCAAGTTTTACAACTTGAAGCTGTTGCCTGTAAAGATTGGCTAACTAATAAGGTGGATCGCTGTGTTGGTGGAAAAGTCGCTAAACAACAATGCGTAGGTCCTTTACAATTACCATTAAATAATGTTGGCGTTATGGCATTAGATTATAAAGGAAAAGAAGGCATAGCGACTTCTGTTGGACACGCTCCTATTTCTGGATTAATCAACCCAAAACATGGAAGTAGAAATGCTATCGCTGAAGCCTTAACCAATATCATTTGGGCGCCTTTAAAAGATGGATTAAATTCTATTTCATTATCTGCCAATTGGATGTGGCCTTGTAAAAATGAAGGTGAAGATGCACGCTTATACGAAGCTGTTGAAGCAGTTTCTGAGTTTGCCATAGATTTAGGTATTAATGTACCTACTGGGAAAGATTCTTTATCAATGAAACAAAAATATCCAGATGAAGATGTTATTTCTCCAGGAACGGTTATTATTTCCGCAGCCGCAAATTGTAACGCAATAAGTCAAGTAATCGAGCCTGTATTTCAAAAAGAATCAGGTGACATCTATTATATTAATCTTTCACAAGATCATTTTAAATTAGGCGGAAGTTCTTTTGCACAGATTTTAAATAAAATAGGAAAAGAAACACCTACAATTAAAGACGCTGCTCAATTCAAAAAAACATTCAATACCATTCAGCAATTAATTAAGGATGAAAAAATTGTTGCTGGACATGATGTGGCTTCTGGTGGATTAATCACTACCTTATTAGAACTATGTTTCGCAGATACTCATCTTGGTGCAGCGTTAGATGTAACAAGTTTAACAGAAAAAGATTCTGTAAAATTATTATTTTCTGAAAATGCTGGGATTGTATTTCAAGCTAAAGATGCTTCAATAGAAAAAGTACTAGCTGAAGCTAATATTGAGTTTTTCAACATTGGAAAGGTAACAGAAAGTGACACCTTAAGTATTATTAACCATCAAGAAGTGTTTACTTTAACGGTCTCTCGATTAAGAGATGTTTGGTACAAGACTTCTTTCCTACTCGACCAAAAGCAAACAGCAAATGGTTTAGCAAAAGACCGATTTGATAATTATAAAAACCAAGCCTTACAATATACATTCCCAAAACACTTTACAGGAAAACTTCCCATAATTAAAACTGGACACTCGAGACCTAAAGCTGCAATTATTCGTGAAAAAGGATCAAATTCTGAACGCGAAATGGCTAATGCTATGTATCTCGCAGGTTTTGATGTCAAAGATGTACACATGACCGATTTAATTTCAGGCCGTGAAACCTTAGAAGACATTCAATTTATTGGTGCAGTTGGAGGTTTCTCTAACTCCGATGTTTTAGGCTCAGCAAAAGGTTGGGCAGGGGCTTTTATGTATAATGAAAAAGCGAATACAGCCTTGAAAAATTTCTTTAAACGTGAAGACACTCTCTCGGTTGGTATTTGTAATGGGTGTCAGTTATGGATGGAATTAGACCTCATCAATCCAGAGCATGAAACGCATGGAAAGATGACGTATAACGATTCTCGCAAACATGAAAGTGCTTTTACTTCTGTTAAAATTCAAGAGAATAATTCGGTGATGCTTTCCTCTTTAGCTGGAACGACATTAGGTGTTTGGATTAGTCATGGTGAAGGGAAATTTGATTTACCTTATACTGAAGATAAATATCATATCGTTGCAAAATATGCTTATGAAGGTTATCCTCATAATCCGAATGGCTCTGATTTTAACACAGCTATGTTATGTGACAAAACAGGACGCCATTTAGTCACCATGCCACATATTGAACGTTCTACGTTTCAATGGAATTGGGCCAATTATCCAAAAAGCAGAGAAGATGAAGTTTCGCCTTGGTTAGAAGCTTTTGTGAATGCAAGAAAGTGGGTTGAGAACTTAAATTAACGCAATAGTTTTTCTAAAAACTCTTGCTTATTTCGCCTAGACACAGGTAATTTTTTTCCATTTTCTAAGACAACATAGCCGCCATCATTTTTATTAAACTTAGCAATATAATTGAGGTTGACTAAATGTGATTGGTGAATTCTAAAAAAATCAAAATCACTTAGCATCGTATCATACTCTTTAATGGTTTTAGAAACCATAATACGTTTATCTGTATTAAGGTATATTGATGTATAATTATCATCTGCTTCGCAGTGCATGATTTGGTCAATCTTAACAAGCTCTATACCTTCAGAGGTAGGAAAAGCAATCTTCTTTACTGTACTTTGGTTTCCTAATAATACTTCTAATTTATTATGAATCCCTTTCAGCCCAATTTCTTTTTGATATTTCTCTATAGCTTCCATTAGTTCTTTAGGATTTATGGGTTTTAGCAGATAATCAACTGCACTTATTTTAAAAGCATTAACAGCATATTCGCTATAAGCGGTTACAAAAATCACACTAAACTGAATATCATCAATAGATTCAAGTAACTTAAAACCTGTGCCATCAGTCATTTCAATATCTAAGAAAACCAAATCAGGATTGACTTTTTTAATAAGATTAATTCCGCTAGCGACACCATCAGCTTCGCCAAGTATTTCGACCTCTTTGCAGTATTTAAGCAAAAAGTTTGAGAGCGTTTTTCTGCTCTTTTTTTCATTATCGATTATAACACTTCTAATCATTATAATTAGTACTATAAGGGATTTCAATATAAATTTTAGTACCTAAGGCTTTTTGGTCATCATAAAGGTCTTCAATATTAATATGATAATCAACCTTTGTGATTTCAGTATAATTAGAGAAACGCTCTCTAATAAGTTTCATCGCTAAAGACAGGTGTTGTCTATTTGGAGAATTCTCTTTCTTTCCAGCTTCTACTCTACCAATACCATTATCTTCAATAATACATTTTAAAACACCATATTTTTCATTGTTTGTTATTGTTTTAAAAACATCAATCGAAATATGAATTAAGCCTTTAGTAGGTTTTGGCTCGATTCCATGAAGAATAGCATTTTCAACAAAAGGTTGAAAAATCATTGGCGGAATTATAACACACTCTTGATCGATATTTTTAGTATTTATGACATAGTCAAAACTGTTCTCAAATCGGAGTTGCTCTAGACTTAAATACGATTCTAAAGCACTAAGATCATCTTTTAAAGGTATAAATTCTTGCTGAGAATGTTCAAGAATTTGGCGCATTAAATGTGAAAAGCGAGACAAATAAACCTCAGAATCTAGAGTATTGTTTTCTGAAATATAACTTTGAATAGAATTTAAAGCATTGAAAATAAAATGTGGATTCATTTGAGAACGTAACAAACGCTGTTCTAATTCAAGTCGTCTACTTTTTATTTCATTATGCATATTTAGTTTTTTATATGTATTGGCACGCCAAACAAAATATAATAAGATTATTAAAAGCCCAGAAAATACAGAAAAGAAGATTCGAATATTACGCTGTTTGGTAATTTCTAAATCTTGCTTTTTTAACTTTAGGTTTTGAATTTCAATTTCTTTATTCTTTTGAGAAACATCAAACTTTGTCATTAGCTCAAGCGTTTTCGCTCTAGAACTTTCACTAAAGATTGAATCATTTAATGTGATTAATTCATCGTAGTATGTAATGGCTTCCTTATTATTTCCTGATGTTTTTAAAACTGAAATAAGTTCAGACAAAGCATTAGAATAGGCTTCGTTTTTTCCTAAGGTTTTAAAATTCTCAACGGCTTTTCTATAGTGCTTAATCGCTTTAGTTGGATTATTATTTACCGTTGCAATTTTACCCAAATAGAAATTAGATTCTGCGACACCTTCATTGTCATTAAACATGATGGCTAAAGTTTCCGTTTTTTTATATTGAATTTTAGCCTGTTCGTAGTTTTTATAATAATTGAAATTAATATTTCCCAATTGCAACGTCGCCACACGCAATAATCGGTTTAAGTTATTTTCTTCACATATTTTTTTTCCTTCCTCTAAATACTGAAGGGCTTCTTCATAATTATTTAAACGCTGATAGCAAATACCAATATTCACAGTTGACGAAGCATAACCAGGAATAAAACCTAAATCTTTAAAAATAGTTCTGGCTTTTTGATTATAGTAAATAGCTTGATTATAATCTTCTAAATCAATATAAATATTAGCGAAAGTTCCGTAAGTGACACCTTGCAATCTGAGATTTTTTTGCTGCTCAAATATGGCAAGGGCTTTATTATAATTTTCAATAGCATAATCATGCTTTTCTTTAATGAGGTAGGCATTTCCAATATTTCCGTAAGCAGAAGCAATATATGAGGAATCACCAATTTTTTGAGCGATTTCTAAGCTTTTATTTTGATAATATAAAATGGAATCGGCTTGTGCAGTTTCATTAAATCGCAATCCAATATAGCTTAAAAACTTGCACTCTTCGCGCTCATTATTAATTGCTCTTGCAAGCGATAATGCTAATCGATATAAACTATCTGACTTTTTTGGCTCTTTATAATAATAGTAATCGCCTAAAACACCTAATGCACTTAAGCGTTCACTATTAATAGTCGAATGTGTTTTTAGTTTAAGGCTATCAATATTTTGAGCATCAAGACGATTACAAAAAGCCACTAAAAATAGAACAAAACAATAGTTAAGGTGTTTCATAACATTAAAAATATGGAAATAAATTAAAGGTTTTTGTGTGTTTTGTATTTTATTGAAAATAACTGAAAGTCAATTTTTAATTTTCAGCTTCCAACAGTTCAACACGTTGAAGCAATTTACTTAAAAGCATACGTGTTTTGGTATTTTCCTCTTGTAAATCTTCAATGGTTTTCTGTTGAGATTCAATAACATCTTGTTGCTCTTGAATGGCTTTTATTGCAATAACTCCAAAGCCAGCATAATTTAGTGCAAAATAACCATCTTCAGTTTGTCCGACTAACTCAGGAAACAAAGGTTGAATGTCTTGTGCTATAAACCCAAGTATTTTTTTCCCAGAAACCTCTTGATCTTTATATAAGTAACGATAGGCTTTTAAGCTGTTTACTTTATCAAGTACAGATTCAACGTTGGTAATATTTTTCTTTAATCGTCTATCTGAGGTATCCATATAAAGACCACTTGTATTAGCAATATAAGCACGTCGAACACCATTTTCGGCAAATGATAAATTTGTACCTGAGTGGTATATTTTCCAATTGTTTGATGTATCACTACTTTCAAGCCCTATTCCACCTGCACCATTTTCTGTTCTTGTAGATTGTTTTAAGTGAATATCAAAACTTGGTGTAGCTTCCATAATACCAATACGATTGTTATTTGCATCTACTCTAAGCATACTAGTTTCATCATCACTTTCTATTCTAAAATCTCTATCTAGGCCTTGTTCATTAAAAACAAACCCTGTATTAGCATCTAGATCAACAGATGTTGTACCATTCTCATAGATTCTTAAACGACCATCATCTCCATCATCAATTAAACTTGCGATTGTTGTACCTGCGGTATTGCCGTCATTCCAATAGGAATCGTCTCCAAAATATGTTATTCCAGAGCTTCGTACTTCAAAATGATTAATTCCATTGTCTTGTACTAAAAAATCACCACTTAAATTTAAATCAAAGATTAAATTATTTGTGCCTTGGGTAATTGTCGTAGCTTGTGTTAAGCTTCCGCCAAGTACGATGCCTCCTCCAACTTCACTAATTCCGTTCGAAACATTAAAAACACTAGATGGATTCTCCCAACTCAATTGACCAATACCATTAGTTTGCATAATTTGACCATCCGTTCCAGGAGAAAGAGGAAAAATATATCTATCAGTTACTGAAGTTCCAAAAGAAACTAGTCCTAAAAAAAATCCAGCATAATTTTGCGGTTTTAAAACTCGCGAATAGACACCATAATGTGTACCACCTGCCGATGCATCTATAGTGTTATAGCTTCCGTATTTTGATCCAACACCAGTGCCACTGATACTATTTAGGACACCATATTGTCTTCCATTACCAGAATTTTCAATATAATTACTTACCCCAGCTTGGCTTTCATCTGCTGAAGATGTTAAATGATTACTTACACCTGTTTGATTACCACTTCCTGTATTTGTTATATTATTATGAAGGCCTGTTTTTGATCCATTTGCACTTCCATTAAATCCTGTCGTGATACCTGTTTTTCCTATATTTCCAGTATTAAAGTTTTCTATATTTAAAACTGAAGTTACAAGATTATTACTACTTGCTAACCTCGCATTTATAACTGTAATATCGGAATCATCAATTATATCCAGAGCATAATTCGCTATTGTTTTTCCAATAGCCACATTACCTTGGGTGTAAATATCATCGTTGATGCTGTTAGGCGCATTTGTAGTTCCTTCTCTATAAAAATCATGGTCACTTATTGATGACCTTGTCTTTAACTGCTCCCAGATGGTTCCATTAAAATAGTAATAACCTACGCCATTACCACCTATTACACTTACATTGGTATTATATATTAATAACCCCGTTGCAGCTGCATTTGTTCCATCAAGCATAGTGGTTGTTATATTTGCTAAGTTGACTCGTGGTATTAAAACGCCTTTATCGGTTGCGGTAACATCTAAAACAGATGATGCGTCTGGTGTTGTTGTTCCAATGCCAACTTGAGAGAAGATTACAAAAGGCATAAATAAGATGAAAATTAAAACAGGAGTTTTCAGCGTTTTCATAATTTTAATTTTTTATGATACTCAAAACTATTTTATAAACTGATGCAGAAAAACAAGCGATTAGAATCTGGTTTGATTAAGCAGGAATTCGGTAAAGCACTAAAAAAATAAAGTTCAAATTATTTGAACTCATTATATCTAACTCATTTGAAATTTCCTTTTAATTTCATATTTTGCAATTCTACTTTTGAGAAAGAACCTAATGACAGAAATTACAAGATTATTTGATTTTCCCTATTACCAATTGAAACACAAACCAAACGCCAAAGCTTTGGTTACCAAATATAATGGCAAATGGGAAGCCATGTCAACACAAGAATATATAGACAAAGCCAATACAATAAGTAGAGCATTATTGCGATTGGGCATCCAAAAGAATGATAAAATTGCTGTAATTTCTAGTACCAATAGAACCGAGTGGAATATTATGGATATTGGCATACTTCAAACAGGTGCGCAAAACATTCCCATTTATCCAACTATTTGTGCTGAAGATTATGAATATGTCTTAAACCATAGTGAATCACTTTACTGTTTTGTTTCAGATGAAGAAGTTTTAGAAAAAGTAAGAAAAGTACAGGCGAAGACACAGCTTAAAGAGGTTTATTCTTTTAATCACATTGAAGGTTGTAAGCACTATTCTGAATTATTTGAACTTGGAAAAGACAAAAGTAATCAACCTGAAGTTGAATCGCGAAAAGACGCTGTAAAACCTGAAGATTTAGCAACAATAATTTATACCTCAGGCACCACAGGAAGGCCTAAAGGCGTTATGCTATCCCATTGGAATATAACAAGTAATGCATTAGACAGCGCGCCAAGAGTACCTCTAGTAAAAGGCGAAAATCGCATATTAAGTTTTTTACCAATCTGTCATATTTTTGAACGTGTCTTAATTTATGTTTATCAGTATGCAGGCACTTCAATTTATTTTGCTGAAGGCATTGATAAAATTGGTGAAAATGCTAAAGAAATCAAACCTAATTTAATGAGTGTTGTGCCTCGATTACTCGAAAAAGTATTCGATAAAATAATGCTTAAAGGAGAAGAATTAACTGGCCTAAAAAAAGGATTATTCTTTTGGGCTGTGAGATTAGGTGAACACTGGGAACCTTATGGAGCCAATGGCGCGTGGTATGAATTTCAACTCAAAATCGCAAACAAACTTATTTTTAACAAATGGCGTGAAGCACTTGGTGGAGAATTAAGAACTATGGTATCTGGAAGTGCTGCCCTTCAACCAAGGTTAGCTCGCATTTTTGGCGCTGCTCAAATGAGAGTTATGGAAGGTTACGGACTTACCGAAACATCTCCTGTGGTTTCTGTAGGTTTATATAAAGACCGCATGTATAAAGTAGGAACCGTTGGAAAACCTATAGATCATGTAGAAGTTAAAATAGCAGACGATGGAGAACTCTTAATTAAAGGACCAAATGTTATGTTGGGCTATTATAAGGATCCAGAAAAAACTGCCGAAGTTATGACAGGTCAGTATTTCCACACTGGTGATAAAGGAGAAATTGATGCTGATGGTTTCTTAAAAATTACTGGACGTAAAAAGGAAATGTTTAAGACTTCAGGCGGAAAATATGTCATTCCACCTCTTTTAGAAAACGACATGAAACAATCCCTTTTTATAGAACAAATCATGGTTATAGGTGAAGGTGAAAAAATGCCAGCAGCTTTAATTCAGCCTAATTTTGATTTTATACGAGACTGGATTGATCTTAAAAAACACAATGTTGGTAATTCTGATGCTGAAATTGCACATTCTGATATTGTGATTAATCGCATTCAAAAAGAAATAGATAAATATAATTCGCATTTTGGTAAATGGGAACAAATTAAACGCTTCGAATTAACACCAGATGTTTGGTCTATAGATAGTGGTCACCTCACACCTACGATGAAAATGAAACGAAGTGTCATTAAAGAAAAATATTCAGATTTAGTAGATAAAATTTATCGGCCTTAAATCATATTTGCTTTATTTCTCCTCCCAAAAACTTCATTAAAATTATTTAAATATATTATGCATGCATAATATATTTTATTATATTTGACATCTAAACACTATTAGATGAAAGACGCAACTATAGATTATGTTCTAAGAACCACATGGTTAGCAGTTACTAAAATGTACAATGAAGAAGCTTCAAAATTTGAAAGCACTATGGCTACAGGATTTGCACTGCTAAGTATTGATCCTGAAAATGGCACACCTTCAACATCTCTAGGTCCAAAAATGGGAATGGAAGCAACAAGCCTATCTAGAACATTAAAAATGATGGAGGCTCGTGATTTAATTGAACGAAGACCAAACCCTGAAGATGGACGTGGCGTTCTTATCTTTTTAACTGATTTTGGAAAAGAAAAACGAGCTTACTCTAGAGAAAAAGTGTTAACATTTAATGAAGCCATTAAAAAAAATGTAGAGCCTGAAGAACTTGCTAATTTTTATAAAGTTGCTGAAGTTATTAATAATATGATTTCAAATAAAAAAATATACAATCAAAAAGAACATACCTTAAAATAAAATGAGTAAACGTAGAATTAAAAAAATAGCCATTATTGGTTCCGGAATCATGGGAAGCGGTATTGCTTGCCATTTTGCTAATATTGGTGTTGATGTCTTATTATTAGACATTATCCCAAGAGAGTTAAATGATAAAGAAAAAGCCAAAGGCTTAACCTTAGAAGACAAGGTCGTTAGAAACAGATTAGTAAATGATGCCTTAACAGCTTCTTTAAAATCTAAACCCTCTCCTATTTATAACCAAAAATTTGCAAGCCGTATTACTACTGGTAATTTAGAAGACGATATTGCTAAAGTTGCTGATGTAGATTGGATTATGGAAGTGGTTGTTGAACGTCTAGATATCAAACAACAAGTTTTTGAGAAATTAGAAAAATATAGAACCCCTGGAACTCTTATTACATCTAATACATCTGGGATTCCTATTAAGTTTATGAATGAAGGGCGTTCTGAAGATTTCCAGAAACATTTCTGCGGTACGCATTTCTTCAATCCTGCACGCTATTTAAAATTATTTGAAATCATTCCTGGACCAAAAACAGATGCTTCTGTATTAGAGTTTCTAAATGGTTATGGCGAACAATTCCTTGGAAAAACATCAGTTGTCGCTAAAGACACTCCTGCTTTCATCGGAAATCGAGTGGGTATTTTTAGCATTCAAAGTTTATTTCATGCGGTTAAAGATTTAGACTTAACTATTGAGGAAGTTGATAAATTATCAGGTCCAGTTATTGGTCGTCCAAAATCTGCAACCTTTAGAACTGTAGATGTTGTAGGATTAGACACCTTAGTTCACGTAGCTAATGGAATTAGAGAAAACTGCCCGAATGATGAACGTATAGCGCTTTTTGAATTGCCAGATTTCATCAATACTATGATGGAAAACAAATGGTTAGGAAGTAAAACTGGACAAGGGTTTTACAAAAAGAACGTGTCTGCTGACGGAAAAAAAGAAATTTTATCCTTAGACTTAAACACCTTAGAATACCGCTCTGCTCAAAAAGCAAAATTTGCGACGCTTGAGCTTACCAAAACCATTGATAAGGTAGTCGATAGATTTAAAGTATTAGTGTCTGGAAAAGATAAAGCTGGCGAATTCTACAGAAAGAGTTTCACTGCCTTATTTGCTTACGTCTCTAATCGTATTCCTGAAATTTCTGATGAACTTTATAAAATTGATGATGCCATGAAAGCTGGATTTGGTTGGGAACATGGTCCTTTCCAAATTTGGGATGCTATTGGTGTTGAAAAAGGAATTGAATTAATGAAAGCCGAAGGACTAGAGCCTGCTGCTTGGGTTAACGAGATGCTGTCGACTGGTAGTACTTCATTTTATACGGTAAAAGATGGTGCTACTTATGTCTATGACATTCCTAGTAAATCACAAACTAAAATTCCTGGTCAAGATGCATTTATCATCTTAGATAATATAAGAAAAACAAACGAAGTCTTTAAAAACTCTGGTGTTGTTATTGAAGATTTAGGGGACGGCATTTTAAACTGCGAGTTTCAATCTAAAATGAATACTATTGGTGGAGATGTACTCGCTGGATTAAATAAAGCGATAGACTTGGCCGAAAAAGATTTTGCAGGCTTAGTTGTCGGTAATCAAGCCGCAAATTTCTCTGTTGGAGCAAACATTGGCATGATCTTCATGATGGCTGCAGAACAAGAGTACGACGAACTTAATATGGCGATTAAATATTTCCAAGACACTATGATGCGTATGCGTTATTCTGCAATCCCTACTATTTCAGCACCTCATGGCATGGCTTTAGGTGGTGGATGCGAATTATCATTACATGCAGATAAAGTTGTTGCTGCAGCAGAAACATACATGGGACTTGTAGAATTTGGTGTTGGTGTTATTCCTGGTGGTGGTGGTTCTAAAGAAATGGCTTTAAGAGCATCTGACCTGTTCCATAAAGGCGATGTTCAATTAAATCTATTACAAGAACATTTCTTAACCATTGGCATGGCTAAAGTATCAACCTCTGCATACGAAGCTTTCGATTTAGGCTTACTTCAAAAAGGAAAAGATATAGTCGTCGTTAATAAAGACCGTCAAATAGCAGTTGCTAAACAACAGGCTAAACTCATGGCAGATATTGGTTATACTCAACCCGTTAAAAGAGACGATGTTTTAGTCCTTGGCAAACAAGCTCTAGGTATGTTTTTAGTAGGTACAGATGCTATGAAAGACAGTAATTACATTTCAGAACACGATATGAAAATTGCTAACAAATTAGCTTACGTTATGGCTGGTGGAGATTTATCTGAACCAACTAAAGTATCAGAACAATACCTATTAGATTTAGAACGTGAAGCCTTCTTAAGTTTATGTACAGAACGTAAAACTTTAGAGCGTATTCAACACATGTTAACCAAAGGTAAACCTTTAAGAAACTAGAAAAATGAAAACAGCATATATAGTAAAAGCATATAGAACAGCAGTAGGTAAAGCACCTAAAGGTGTCTTCCGTTTTAAAAGAACTGATGAATTAGCGGCAGAAACCATCAAATACATGATGAAGGAATTGCCAGATTTAGACCCTAAACGTATTGATGATGTTATCGTAGGTAACGCTATGCCAGAAGGCTCTCAAGGTTTAAATATGGCACGCTTAATTTCTTTAATGGGATTAGAAGTTATTGATGTTCCTGGTGTAACAGTAAATCGTTTTTGCTCTTCTGGAGTAGAAACAATTGGTATGGCAACCGCAAAAATTCAAGCAGGAATGGCAGATTGTATAATTGCTGGTGGTGCTGAAAGCATGAGTTCTGTACCAATGACTGGTTTTAAACCTGAATTAAATTACGACGCCATTGTAAAAGCTGGTCATGAAGATTATTATTGGGGAATGGGAAATACTGCTGAAGCTGTTGCAAAACAGTTTAAAGTATCTCGTGAAGACCAAGATGAATTTGCCTATAACTCACATATGAAAGCGTTAAAAGCTCAGGCTGAAAATCGTTTTCAAGAGCAAATTGTTCCTATAGAAGTTGAACAAACTTATATTGATGCTAACGGAAAAAAAACTACAAAATCATATACAGTAACTAAAGATGAAGGTCCTCGTGCGGGAACTAATAAAGAAGCTCTTGCGAAATTACGCCCAGTATTTGCTGCTGGCGGAAGCGTTACTGCAGGAAACTCTTCACAAATGAGTGATGGTGCAGCGTTTGTAATGGTTATGAGTGAAGATATGGTTAAAGAATTAGGACTGCAACCTATTGCTAGAATGGTAAATTATGCAGCTGCTGGTGTAGAACCACGTATCATGGGAATTGGACCTGTTAAAGCCATTCCAAAAGCATTAAAACAAGCGGGCTTACAACAATCGGATTTAGGCTTAATCGAATTAAACGAAGCTTTTGCTTCTCAATCTTTAGCAGTTATCCGCGAATTAGATTTAAACCCAGACATTATTAATGTGAATGGTGGAGCTATTGCATTAGGACATCCTTTAGGTTGTACTGGCGCTAAATTATCCGTACAGCTATTTGATGAAATGCGAAAACGTGATATGAAAGGTAAATACGGCGCAGTAACCATGTGTGTTGGTACTGGTCAAGGTGCCTGTGGAATATTTGAATTTTTAAACTAAAAAAACTTAATACAATTATATAAAAATGGAAGCAACAGAAAAAGACATCTTACGTGGAGGTCAATTCTTAGTTAAAGAAACGAAATGTGAAGATGTGTTTACTCCTGAAGATTTTTCGGAAGAACAAAAAATGATGAAAGAAGCTGTAATGGAATTTACAGATCGTGAGGTGATTCCACATAAAGCACGCTTTGAAGCTAAAGATTATGCGCTTACAGAAGAGTGTATGGTCAAAGCTGGACAACTAGGGTTTTTAGGCGTTGCTGTTCCTGAAGCGTATGGTGGATTAGGAATGGGCTTTGTGTCTACAGTTTTAACTTGTGATTATATCTCTAGTGGAACTGGTTCTCTTAGTACTGCTTTTGGTGCGCATACTGGAATAGGAACGATGCCAATTACACTCTATGGAACAGAAGAACAAAAACAAAAATATGTTCCTAAGTTAGCCTCTGGAGAATGGTTTGGATCATATTGCTTAACAGAACCTAGTGCTGGTAGTGATGCAAATTCTGGTAAAACAACTGCTGAACTTTCAGCTGATGGTAAATCTTATAAAATTAACGGACAGAAAATGTGGATCTCAAATGCAGGTTTCTGTAGTTTGATGATTGTTTTTGCTCGTATAGAAAATGATAAAAATATTACTGGTTTTATTATAGAATATGATAGTGAAAACCCTAACGGAATCACTTTAGGTGAAGAAGAGCATAAACTAGGTATTCGCGCTTCATCTACACGCCAAGTCTTTTTTAACGATACGGTTGTCCCTGTTGAAAACATGCTAGCTGGTCGTGGTGAAGGTTTTAAAATTGCTATGAACGCCTTAAATGTAGGACGTATAAAATTAGCTGCTGCTTGTCTAGATTCGCAAAGAAGAGTTACAAGTTTAGGTGTTCAATATGCTAATGAACGTAAACAGTTTAAAACACCGATTTCGGATTTTGGAGCTATAAAGTTGAAAATTGCTGAAATGGCAACAAATACTTATGCAGGAGAATCTGCAACTTATAGAGCATCAAAAAATATAGAAGATCGTATTGCTTTACGTGAAGCTGCTGGTAATTCTCACCAAGAAGCCGAATTAAAAGGTGTTGAAGAATATGCTATTGAATGTTCTATTTTAAAAGTAGCAGTTTCTGAAGATGTTCAAAATTGTACAGATGAAGGGATTCAAATTTTTGGTGGCATGGGATTCTCTGAAGAAACACCTATGGAAGCTGCCTGGAGAGACTCTAGAATTGCTCGTATTTATGAAGGTACGAACGAAATTAACAGAATGCTTTCTGTTGGTATGCTAGTTAAAAAAGCCATGAAAGGGCATATCGATTTATTGGGCCCAGCTCAAGAAGTACAAAACGAATTAATGGGTATTCCTTCTTTTGATACACCAGATTACTCTGAATTATTTTCAGAAGAAAAAGAGATGATTAAGAAATTAAAGAAAACATTCTTAATGGTTGCTGGTGGTGCTGTTCAAAAATTTGGTCCAGACCTAGAAGAACACCAACAATTATTAATGGCAGCTTCAGACATATTAATTGAAATTTATATGGCTGAGTCTACAATATTAAGAACTGAAAAAAATGCAAAGCGCTTTGGCGAAGACGCTCAATCTGCTCAAATAGCAATGGCTAAATTATATTTATATCATGCTGTTGATATTATTGAGAAAAGAGGAAAAGAAAGCATCATTTCATTCGCTGAAGGCGACGAACAACGTATGATGCTAATGGGATTAAAACGTTTTACTAAATATGCCAACTATCCAGATATAGTAGATTTAAGAAACGAAATCGCAGAAAAAGTAAAAGCAGAAAACAAATACTGTTTTTAGTAAAATTAAGTTTAGTTAGAAGTTAAAAAGTCGTTTCAAATTGAAACGGCTTTTTTATTTTCATTAATTTAGTATCAAATTATTTTCATGAAAACGTTTTTATCTATTTTATTTATTTGCTCTTCAATTATTACTATAAGTGCTCAGGCTTTATTACAGGAGAAAACCAACTTTACACGCCAAGACACCATACGAGGTACTATAACTCCTGAACGTGCGTGGTGGGACTTAACGTATTATCATTTAGATGTTAAAGTTAACCCAGAAACGAAAAGAATTTCTGGAAAAAACACAATAAACTATCGCGTTTTAAAAAACCAAAAGACTCTTCAAATTGATTTACAATCGCCTTTAGAACTCACAAAGGTGACTCAAAATGGTAAAGAATTACATATTAGACATGATGGCAATGCGCATTTTATTTCTTTAGACGAAGCACAAGTCGTTGGTCGTATTTATTCCGTAGAAGCATTTTATGAAGGTACGCCAAAAGAAGCTATTCGTGCTCCATGGGATGGAGGCTTTTCATGGAAAAAAGACAGTAATGGAAATCACTTTATAGCAACCTCATGTCAAGGACTTGGCGCGAGTGTTTGGTGGCCAAATAAAGACCACATGTATGATGAAGTAGATAGTATGCTCATTAGTGCCACCATTCCAAAAGGTCTTACTAATGTTTCTAATGGAAAACTTAGAGCTTTAGTTGAAAATAATGACCAGACTGTAACCTCTCATTGGTTTGTCAACAATCCGATTAATAATTATGGTGTGAATGTAAATATTGGCGATTATGTTCATTTCTCTGAAATATATCCTGGCGAAAAAGGGGACTTAGATTTAGATTATTATGTTTTACGCGATCATTTAGATAAAGCTAAAGAGCATTTTAAAGATGCGCCAAAGATGATGAAAGCCTTCGAACATTGGTTTGGACCTTATCCTTTTTATGAAGATGGCTTTAAATTGGTTGAAGTTCCTTATTTAGGTATGGAGCATCAAAGTTCAGTCACCTACGGAAATGAGTATAAAAAAGGGTATCTAGGTCATGATTTATCACGTACTGGCTGGGGAATGAAATTCGATTTTATCATTATACATGAAGCTGGACATGAATGGTTTGCCAATAACATCACGAATAAAGATATTGCAGATATGTGGATCCATGAAGGCTTTACTGCCTATTCAGAAAATTTATTTCTTGATTATTATTATGGCAAAGAAGCTTCAGCTGAGTATGTTATTGGAACTCGAAAAATGATTCAAAACGATAGACCACTTATTGGTCATTATAATGTGAATAAAGAAGGTTCAAGTGATATGTACTATAAAGGTGCTAATATGTTGCATACATTACGTCAGCTTATAGAAGATGATGAAAAATGGCGTCAAATTTTACGTGGTTTAAACTCAACATTCTACCACCAAACAGTGACTACTCAACAAATAGAAGACTATTTGAGTCAGCAAACAGGTATTGATTTAACCGAGTTTTTTAATCAGTACTTAAGAGATACACGAATTCCAACTTTAGAATATGAAATAAAAAATGGACAGTTAAATTATCGCTGGACAACAATTGTTGAAGGATTTGATATGCCTATTCTAATAACATTAGATAGTAAAGAACAATGGCTCTATCCAAAATCTAAGTGGCAAGCTATTCCAATTAATAGTGATACCATAAAAATAGATCCGGATTTTTATATAAAAAATAAACAACTCTAAAAGCCTTGGAAAAACCTGAGCTCTATTTTCATCGTGATACAGATTGGTATGATTGGTTACTTCAAAATCATGAAGACTCAGATGGTGTTTATCTTATTTTTTACAAACTTGAATTAAATGTTCCAACTATGCGTTGGGAAGAAGCCGTAAAAGTCGCATTATGTTTTGGGTGGATTGACTCTACAGTTAAAAGTTTAGGTCAAGGAAAACGCAGGCAATACTTCTGCAAAAGAAAACCAAAAAGTGTTTGGAGCGCTTTAAACAAAAAATATATCGAAGAACTTATCACGTCAAAACTCATACATAAAAGCGGACTAGAAATCATTAAAATTGGAAAATCTAATGGTTCATGGACTGCTTTAGATGATGTTGAAAAAGGATTGATTCCTAAAGACTTACAAAAAGAGTTCAATAAAAATAAAGTCGCTTATAACAACTATCTTAATTTTTCACCTTCGTATAGAAAAAGTTATTTGTATTGGCTTAAACAAGCCAAAAGAGAGGCTACCAGAGAAAAACGAATTTCTGAAATCATAAAACTCTGTAATGCCAATATTAAAAGCAGAAATAATTAGTAAAACGCTACGTTTGGTTTTATTCAATACGCTTTAATCCTTCAATATTTTTAATTCTAATTTGTTTCCCTGAAGTAGAGATTAAACCGTCTTTCTTAAATTGAGATAAAATTCTTATCGCAGATTCTGTTGCAGTTCCAACAATATTAGCATAATCTTCTCTGGATAATACGACACTCAAATAATCATCTTTAGTAGTTCCAAAATGATCATGAATATATATTAAGCTATCAGCTAATCGCTGTTTTACAGACTTTTGCGCCATATTTACAATACCATTATCTGCATCTTTTAAATCATGTGCCATTTTTTGCAAAATATCCATCGAGAAATTAGAGTTTTTTTGTAAATCGCTAATAATTTCACTTTTGGGTATAAAGCAAACCTCCATATCATTTAAGGCTATAGCACTTAAATTAGCTGATTCATTTCCTATCAAAGAACGCTGACCAAGCAAATCGCCTTTAACTACTAATTTTACGATTTGATCTTTACCGTTAGCACTTAATTTAGAGAGTTTACAGACACCATCTTTAATGCAAAAAACACCATTTAAAGTTTCACCCTCTTCAAAAATGAGCTCTCCTTTTTTTATAGATCTTGACACTTTACAGCCTGATATCCTTAGAAGCTCTTCTCTCGTTAATGCTTTTAAAGAATTAAATTGCTTAATAATACATTGCTCGCACTTACTCATATTGTCGTGGTGTTGTGTAAAAATAAATAAAACATGACAAATATCATATTTTAAAAGCAGTTGTTTTGTGACTTTTGTTACAGGTATAAATGAGCAAATATTATGGACAAGTCTTCTTGTTTCCACTGTGGTGATTCTTGTAAGCAAACAGCTATCACATTTCAAGACAAATTATTCTGTTGTAATGGTTGCAAAACAGTCTATGAGATTTTTTCTGAAAATGATTTAACATGCTACTACGATTTACAATCATCTCCTGGTGCTATCCCTAAAGAGATTGCTGGGAAATATGATTTTTTATCAAATGCAAACATCATTGAAAAACTTATTGAGTTTAATGATGAAAACATACAAATCGTCACGCTTTTTATACCTCATATTCATTGCAGTTCTTGCATTTGGATTTTAGAAAACCTCAACAAACTGCATCCAGATATTTCATCATCTCAAGTTAATTTTGGGAAGAAAAATGTACGTGTGACCTATAATACAACGACCTATTCTTTAAAAGAACTTGTGCTTTTATTAAGCGCCATTGGTTATGAGCCTTATATCTCTTTAGATGATTATAAAACTGGCAAACAACAGATAAACCGCAGTTTAATTTATAAATTAGGTGTTGCTGGATTTGCTTTTGGAAATGTCATGTTTTTATCTTTTCCAGAGTATTTTGAAGTTGGTGAATTCTGGTTAGAGCAATACAAACACCTATTTCGTTGGCTCATGTTTGCGTTTTCTATTCCTGTAGTGTTCTACGCTGCTCAAGATTATTTTATATCAGCTTATAAAGGTTTACGCTCAAATCTTTTAAATATCGATGTGCCAATTGCGTTAGGTATTTCTGTACTTTTTTTAAGAAGCACAGTCGATATTAGTTTTGATTTTGGTTCAGGGTTCTTTGATAGCTTAACAGGATTAGTTTTCTTCCTTTTATTAGGGAAATTTTTTCAACAAAAAACCTATTCTTTTTTGTCATTTGAACGTGACTATAAATCCTATTTTCCAATAGCTGTCACAAAAATTGATGCTAATGGTGAAGAAAAGCCAATTCAAGTTTATGATATTACAAAAGGAGATCGTTTATTAATACGAAATGAAGAACTTATTCCTGTTGATGGCATCCTCATAAATGGAAAAGCAAAAATTGATTATAGTTTTGTCACTGGTGAATCTGAAACGGTTTCAAAACAGTCTGGAGATAAACTCTTCGCTGGCGGAAAACAAACCTCTGGCATCATTGAAATGGAAGTTTTAAAATCGGTAGAACAAAGCTACCTCACTCAATTATGGAGTAACGATGTGTTCAATAAAAATAAAGAAGATAGCTTTACAACCTTAACGAATAATATTAGTAAACGTTTTACTATTGTCGTGTTATGTATAGCCTTCATCTCTACTCTATTTTGGCTCTTTTATGATGCTTCAAAGGCCTTAAATGTATTTACTGCTGTTCTTATAATTGCTTGCCCTTGTGCGATTGCTTTATCTGCACCTTTTACTTTTGGAAATTTACTTCGCATCTTCGGAAAGCTTAAGTTTTATGTGAAAAACGCTTCAGTAATTGAACAGTTAGCAGCAATAAATACAATAATTTTTGATAAAACTGGAACGATTACTTCTAACAAAAAAAGTACTGCTACTTATGAAGGTGAAGACTTATCAGCTTCCGAAGAAACATTACTAAAAAACACACTTCGAGGCTCTAATCATCCATTAAGTAGAAGTTTATATGATCTCCTTGAAGACCATAATATTATTACTTTAAATCATTTTGAAGAACATTTGGGACAAGGTATTGAAGCTTCTCATAATGATGAGACTATAAAAATTGGATCATCTCAATTTGTTGGGCAGATACAAGACTCCTCTGTTTTAAACACAGCAGTACATATTAGTGCTAATAATATTTATAAGGGGAAATTTACTTTTTACAATAGTTATAGAAAAGGGTTGTCTAAACTTTTTAATAGCCTAAAAAAACAATATGATTTGGTGATTTTATCTGGAGATAATGAAGGCGAATTAGAAAACTTAAAAAAGCTTTTACCTACAAAAACAAAGCTGATTTTTAATCAGACACCAAACGATAAATTAGATTACATCAAATACCACCAAACAGAAGGTGCTAAAGTGTTAATGATTGGAGACGGACTTAATGATGCTGGAGCTTTAGCACAAAGTGATGTTGGTATTTCGATTTCAGAAAATGTGAATGTATTTTCTCCTGCATGTGATGCTATTTTAGAGGCTTCAAAATTTAATCAAATTGGAAAATATATAAAGGCTTCAAAAAAAGCTATAAAAATAATAAAATGGAGTTTTATACTATCGTTTATATATAACAGTATTGGACTCTATTTTGCAGTTACAGGACAATTAGCACCAGTAATTGCAGCAATTCTAATGCCTTTAAGTTCTATTAGCGTGGTTGTATTTACAACCGTTGCAACTAACTTTTTAGGCAAAAAATTAAAGTAAAGCACTTACAATTAAGCGTGTTAACTAAATAAAATTCCAAACATGATTTTTATCATGTTTTAAGAACCAACTCTAGTGTAATTTTGAAACATAACTTCTAATAGGTATGAGTGTTATATATATGTTATTGATTATCAGCATTATTGTTGCTGTCATTTTTTTTATCGCTTTTATCATAGCTGTAAAAAACGGACAATACGACGATAGCTATACGCCTTCCGTTAGAATGCTTTTTGAAGACGAACTCGTTAAAGAGCAACCAAAACCATCATTAAAAACCAAAAAGACTAATTAATTATTATGGAAGTACAACAATTCTATTACGATAATAAAATCGTTAAAAAATTCCTCTACGCAACTATACTTTGGGGAGTTGTAGGTATGTCTATAGGCTTACTACTAGCATTTATGTTTATGTTTCCAAATTTAACCGATGGCATCTCATGGTTAAGTTTTGGACGTTTAAGACCATTGCATACCAATGCTGTTATTTTTGCCTTTGTAGGGAATGCCATTTTTGCTGGTGTTTATTATTCACTACAACGCTTACTTAAAGCTAGAATGGCTAGTGATTTATTAAGCAATATTAACTTTTGGGGTTGGCAATTAATTATTGTTGGAGCAGCAATAACTTTACCTTTAGGCTACACAACATCAAAAGAATATGCAGAATTAGAATGGCCTTTTGATATTGCTATAGCACTTATCTGGGTTGCTTTTGGTGTCAATATGATATGGACAATACTCAAACGTAGACAACGTCATTTATACGTGGCCATTTGGTTCTATATTGCCACGTTTGTAACGGTTGCTGTACTTCATATTTTCAACAGTTTAGAACTTCCAGTTAGTGCCATGAAGAGTTATTCGGTGTATGCTGGTGTACAAGATGCTTTAGTACAATGGTGGTATGGTCATAATGCTGTGGCGTTTTTCTTAACGACACCTTTTTTAGGATTGATGTATTATTTTGTCCCTAAAGCAGCTAATAGACCTGTCTACTCTTATCGCCTTTCTATTATTCATTTCTGGTCGTTAATCTTTATTTATATTTGGGCTGGACCACATCATTTATTATATACTGCGCTTCCAGAATGGGCTCAAAATTTAGGTGTTGCGTTTTCTGTAATGCTATTAATGCCGTCTTGGGGTGGAATGATAAATGGTTTACTAACGCTTCGTGGTGCTTGGGATAAAGTACGTACAGATCCTGTTTTAAAATTTATGGTGGTTGCGATTACTGGTTATGGAATGGCAACTTTTGAAGGTCCTCTTCTTTCGCTGAAAAATGTAAATGCCATTGGTCATTTTACCGATTGGATTATCGCTCACGTTCATGTTGGTGCGCTAGCGTGGAACGGCTTCCTTACTTTTGGAATGATTTACTATTTAATTCCGAAATTATTTAAAACTAAATTATACTCTACAGGACTTGCTAATTTTCACTTTTGGGTAGGTACATTAGGTATTATCTTATATGCTTTACCAATGTATGTTGCAGGTTTCACACAAGCAAGTATGTGGAAACAATTTAATCCTGATGGCACTTTAGTTTACGGAAACTTCTTAGAAACAGTTACCGAAATTATGCCAATGTATTGGATGCGTGCCATTGGTGGAACACTTTATATTACTGGTATGTTAATTCTGGTCTATAATGTAATTGTAACTATTAAAAATGGACAAAAAGTTACGGATGAATTAGCTGAAGCTCCTGCATTACAGAATGTTTCTAAACGAAGAACTTCTGGTGAAGGTTGGCATACATGGTTAGAGCGTAAGCCAATAAAATTAACTATCTACGCGACTATTGCAATTTTAATTGGTGGTATTGTTCAGATTGTACCAACCATTATGGTAAAATCAAATATACCAACAATTAGTAGTGTCAAACCTTATACACCTCTTGAGCTGGAAGGTCGTGATATTTATATTCGTGAAGGCTGTGTAAGTTGTCACTCGCAAATGATTCGTCCGTTTAGAAGTGAAGTTGAACGCTATGGCGAATATTCTAAAGCTGGCGAATATGTTTATGACCATCCTTTCCTTTGGGGAAGTAAACGTACTGGTCCAGATTTACATCGCGTTGGTGGCAAGTATTCCGATAATTGGCACTTAAACCACATGTACGATCCGCAAAGCACCTCTTCGGGCTCAATTATGCCAGCGTATCAATGGTTAATTAAAAACGAATTAGACAAATCGAATACTGAAACTAAAATGAAAGCTATGGTTTCACTTGGAGTGCCTTACACAGATGAAGACATTGCCAACGCACAACAAGCCATGTTGGAACAAGGAACTCAAATTGAGAAAAACTTATATACAGATCCTGATTTTGTAGAAACTTATGAAGCTGATAAAAAAGCTGGTGGCGCAGAGTTTATTGAAATGCGTAATCGTGAAATTGTTGCTGTAATAGCTTATTTACAACGCTTAGGAACAGACATAAAAGTAAAAGATTTAGAAACCACTAATAACTAACATCATGCTAAAATTTGTAAAAAATCATATGGATAGTATTTCTGGAATAGAAATATATCCAATCATATCCTTACTTATCTTTTTTATCTTTTTCGTGGTCTTATTTTGGTGGGTTTTTACTGCCAAAAAAGATTATATAAAAACCGTAAGCAACATACCACTAGATAACCAAAACCAAACAGAGCTATGAAAAATTTTATACCATCTTGGGTAAGAGTACCTATCGTATTTTTTATCATCTTCGGACTTGTAGAGTATTTTATAGATTCTGGTAATAAACCTGCATTTATGGAACAACCTATCATTATGTTGTTCTTATTATTAGTGCTTCTTATTCTAATTGCTACAGAAGCTATTGTGGGTTCTATGGATAATATTTTATATCAAAGTCTTAGCGAAGAAGCTAAAGCACGTTACAATAGCCAAAAAGCAAAATCATCAAAATTTATTACTTGGATAAAAAAGACCTATACTAAGCTTTTAGGTTCTAAACCTATACAGGAAGAACATGAAATTATTTTAGACCACAATTATGATGGTATTAAAGAGCTTGATAATAATTTACCACCTTGGTGGATATGGAGTTTTTATGCGTCTATTGTTTTTGCTGTAATTTATCTTGCACGATTTCATGTTTTTAATGGAACTAATCAATATGATGAATTAGAAACTGAATACGCACAAGCAAAAATTGATATCGAAAATTATAAGAAAACTGCTAAAGATTTAGTCGATTTTAATACGGTTGAATTATTAACTGAAGCTTCAGATTTAAAAAATGGACAAAAAATATTTGCTGAAAATTGCGTCGCTTGTCATAAAGCTGATGGTGGTGGTGGAATTGGACCAAATCTAACCGACAAACACTGGATTTTAGGTGGAGGTATTAAAAATGTGTTTAAAACAGTTTCTGAAGGTGGTCGTGATGGCAAAGGAATGATCGCATGGAAAACACTTTTAAAGCCCGCAGAAATGGCACAAGTGTCAAGTTATGTTTTACAGTTTCAAGGTACTACTCCTGCAGAGCCTAAACCTGCTGAAGGTGATATATGGGAAGACGAATAAGATGTAACTGAAACAACTACAGAAACATAATAAAACTGTATTGATTTACAACATACAATAAAAACAAAACATTGGAAACACCAGGAAACGAAACTTTTAGAGATTCTATCGGAACACTTACCGAAGATGGCAAACGTGCTTGGGTTTATCCTAAAAAACCAAGCGGAACATACTACGAAAAACGCAAAATCGTAAGCTATATCCTATTGGCTTTTTTGGTGGTTACTCCTTTTATAAAAATAAATGGGAATCAGTTTTTAATGTTTAATGTTCTAGAACGTCGCTTTAATATTTTTGGGTTTCCGTTTTGGCCGCAAGACTTCCATTTATTTGTAATCTCAATGATTATTGGTGTTGTATTTATTGCTTTATTTACAGTTAGTTTTGGGCGTATTTTTTGCGGATGGATTTGTCCGCAAACCATTTTTTTAGAAATGGTATTTCGCAGAATTGAATACTGGATTGATGGCGACCGAAATAAACAACGAAAATTAGACCGACAAAAATGGGACGCAGAGAAAATTAGAAAGCGCCTTTTAAAATGGTTTATCTTTTTAGTCATTTCTTTTATTATTGCGAATGTATTTCTTGCCTATTTAATAGGAAGCGACAAACTCTTGAAATATATTACCGATGGTCCTTCAGAGCATTTAGGCACGCTCTTTCCTCTTGTTATATTTACGGCTGTTTTCTATTTTGTATTTGCATGGTTTAGAGAACAAGTGTGCATTATCGCATGTCCTTATGGTCGCTTACAAGGTGTACTTTTAGATAACAAATCTATTATTGTGGCTTATGACCATGTTAGAGGTGAAGGCGATAAAGGACGAAAGAAGTTTAGAAAAAATGAAGATAGAAAAGCTCTTGGTCATGGCGATTGTATTGATTGTTTACAATGTGTGCATGTGTGTCCAACTGGAATAGATATTAGAAATGGAACACAGTTAGAATGTGTAAATTGTACAGCTTGTATTGACGAATGCGACCATATTATGGAAAGTATCAACTTACCAAAAGGCTTGATTCGTTATGCCAGTGAAGATGAAATTGAAAAGAAGGAGACCTTTAAATTAACCGCAAGAATGAAAGGCTATATTGCTGTATTAGTCATTCTTTTAGGTGTTTTAAGTGGTATGATGCTACTTAGAAATGATGTTGAAGCACGTGTTTTAAGATTGCCTGGACAATTATACGAGCATAAAGAAGGCAACATTATTAGTAACGTGTTTACTTATAAACTAGTGAATAAAACCACTAAAACTATTGAAAATGTAAGCTTTAAACTTCGAAAATATGAAGGTGAAATTAAACTGGTTTCGACGACCAATAATTTTACTGTACCAGAACAAGGCTTAGCAGAAGGCACATTATTTATTGAAATTGATAAAAGTGAATTAAAAGGCGATAAAAACAAACTGATGATTGAAGTGTATAGTGATGATAAGCTTATTGAAACAACCACAGTTAATTTTTTAGGTCCAAGAAGTTATAATTAAAACAAAATTGCATTAAGGATTGAGCACTATGTCTGAGCTCCTTGAAAAGAGCGAGTTGCGAAAGCCTGACGCTTTTGAGCTGTTAAGCGAAAAAGGGTAATGCCATAAAAAAAATAGAAAAAATGAAACTAAATTGGGGAACAGGAATTGTACTTGCCTTTATAGGCTTTATCAGCTTTATTATGTTTTTTATAATAAAAATGAATACAAACAATAAATATGATCATGATTTGGTTACCGAAGATTATTACGCGCAAGAATTAGAGTACCAAAATGCGATTGATAAAGAAGAAAATGCGAAATCGTTACCTGAAAACATTAGCTGGCAAAAAACGAGTGAAGGGTTACTAATTGTGTTTCCAAAACATATAGAATATAAAAATATTACAGGAAAAGTGTTCCTATACAGACCATCTAACAAACAATTTGACTTTGAAATACCAATTTCTTTGTCAAACCATAATTTGCTCATACCTGACAAACGTTTATTAGGTGGTCGATGGAACATTAAAGTCGATTGGGAATTTAACGATAAATCTTATCTCTACAAAAAAGAAATCGTTTATTAAACTAAACTCTTAAGCAAATGCTTTGGTCTGCACTTATATTAGGTTTATTAGGAAGTTTTCACTGTATTGGTATGTGTGGTCCTATTGCCTTTATGTTACCTGTAGATAGAAGCCACTCTACTAAAAAAGTCTTTCAAATTTTCACTTACCATTTAGGACGCTTGTCTGCTTATGCGATTATAGGTTTGGTTTTTGGTTTCGTTGGAAAAAGCTTGTATATCTTCGGAATACAGCAGCAGTTATCTATAATTATAGGTATTTTAATGATTGTTGCCATATTGCTTCCTACGAAAACATTTAATTCTTATAATTTCTCAAAACCAATTTATAAGTTCATTTCAAAAATAAAGTCTGCGTTAGGTCAAGCTTTAAAAAAGAAAACTGCAGACACTTTTTTAACAATAGGTTTTTTAAATGGTTTTTTACCCTGTGGTTTAGTCTACATGGCTGTTTTTGCATCTTTAGCTACAGGAAGCGCTTTAAAAGGGAGTGCGTATATGGCTTTGTTTGGTTTAGGCACTATTCCTTTAATGACCTCAGCAATTTATTTAGGCAAGTTTTTAAATACTACAATTAAGCAACGTATTACAAAAGCAATTCCTGTGTTTGTGGTGATTATCGGATTACTTTTTATCCTTCGTGGTTTAGGGTTAGGTATTCCATACCTCTCTCCTGCTCCAATTATAGAGGTGGCTTCAAGTAACATTGATTGTCATTAATATCATTTAGTATAATTCAACTGATATTTATCATATTTATTTTTGGGTCTTTGAACTATCTTTAATGTATCATTAAAACTTAAAGATTATGAAAAAAAGAACACCAGTTTCATCAATTATGACCAAAGATGTTATTACCTTAAATCATACTGATGACTTAGAAACAGCAGAACGGTTATTTAAGAAAAATAAGATTCGTCATATTCCTGTAGTGAGTGGTCATGAAATTATAGGCATGCTAAGTTACACCGACTTATTAAGAATTAGCTTTGCTGATGCTATTGATGAAGAAGAAGAAAATGTTGACACAGTCGTTTACAATATGTTTACTATAGAGCAAGTCATGGCAAAAAATCTTATCAGTGTAAACTCTCATACCACAATTAAAGAAGTGGCAGAAATTTTAGCAAAAAAAGAATTTCATGCTTTACCAGTAATCGAAAACAATACCCTTGTTGGCATTGTGACCACAACAGATTTAATTAACTACTTAATTGAACAATTTTAAATTAAAGATTTGTTTGAATGCTTGAATTTTTCAAGCATTCAAACATTAAAATCTTAATTAAGATAATTTTATCCTTAATAAAAATTCTTTATCTTTGTTGTAATAAATCCAAAGTATGTTTTCAAAAGCTTGTGAGTACGGAATTAGAGCTTCTATTTTTATTGCGAAAAACTCGTATGAAGGAAGACGAGTATCTCCTAAAGAAATTTCTAAAGAAATAGATTCTCCTCAAGCTTTTACTGCAAAAATTTTACAAGATTTAGTGAGGCATGGTATTATTAATTCAGTTAAAGGCGCTTATGGTGGTTTTGAAATTGATAAAAAGGATATAGCAACTATTAAATTGTCTCAAATTGTAATTGCTATAGATGGAAATACTGTTTTTAATGGTTGTGGTTTAGGTTTGCAAACTTGTAATGAAAATCATCCTTGTCCAGTTCATGATCAATTTAAAATAATAAGAACAGAACTCAAGGAGATGTTAGAAAGTACAAATCTTGAAGAATTAGCATTAAACATTAAATCTGGAGCCTCATTTTTAAAGGTTTAAAAAAATTTAATTATAAATAGGATAAATTTATCCGAAATAAACAAAACTATGAATACATTAGATAAAATCACAAAAAAACAAATCGGACAATATGTGGCTGACGATTATAGAACTGCTGCAATTTTTTCAAAACATCAAATAGATTTTTGTTGTAATGGCAACAGAACTATTGAAGACGCTTGCGAAAAAAAAGGAATTGATAGTAATATTATAATGGAAGAACTAGAAACTGTAATCAATTCTTCAACCAGTCAATCAATTGATTATAAATCTTGGCCATTAGATTTATTAGCTGAATATATTGAGAAAAAGCACCATAGATATGTAGAAGAAAAGATTCCTGTATTGAATCAGTTTTTAAACAAACTCTGTCGTGTACATGGAGGAAGACATCCTGAGCTATTAAAAATTAATGACCTGTTTACTGCTTCTGCAGGAGAATTAACTGCTCACATGAAAAAAGAGGAGCTTATGCTCTTCCCTTTTATAAAAAGAATGGTAAAAGCAAAACTTGAAAATGGAGCTTTGCAATCGCCACAATTCGGAACCGTTGAAAACCCAATTGCTATGATGATGCAAGAACATGATAACGAAGGCGAACGCTTTAGAAAAATAGCAGAATTAACTAACAACTATAATCCTCCAGCTGATGCTTGCAACACGTATAAAGTCACTTATGCTATGCTAGAAGAATTTGAAAAAGATTTACACTTACACATACATTTAGAAAATAATATTTTATTCCCTGAAGCTATAAAACTAGAACAACGGTTTCATTCATAACATGTTGTTGTTAGCCATATAGCTTATAAAACCCTAGAATGTTTCCCTAAAAGCGTTCTAGGGCTTTTACTTTTATTATTAAAAACTGATTTAAATCATACGTATTAACAGGTTTAAGTAATATCTTTAAGTATTAAATTAGATCTTATGAAAAACATACTATTACTCACCGATTTTTCTAAAAACGCGCTAAATGCAATCCAATACGCCATGCATTTTTTTGCTTCGGAAACATGCACTTTTCACATTATGTATGTGCACAAAATAGGTTCGTTTACTTCAGATGATTTAATGCGTTCACCAAAAGAAAGTATTTATGAATCTATTACAAAAGAGCCTAAAGAAAAATTGAACAAGCTTATTGATGATTTAAAAGAAGAGTTTAATAATAGTAAGCATACTTTCGATAGCATTATAGATTTTGATACATTTATTGATGCGGTAAAGCAAGCTTCCAAAAATAAAGCTATTGATTACATTGTTATGGGAACAAATGGTGCTACAGGTGCAAAAGAAGTCCTTCTTGGTAGTAATACAGTAAATGTGATACGAAAAGTAAACTGCAAAACCATTATTGTTCCTGAAGGATACACGTTTAAACCTATACAAGAGATCTTATTGCCATTAGATCCTGATGATACTATTAAAGGAAATGTTTATACAGACTTGCTAGAATTTATAGAAACCTATCAGCTACATCTTCATGTCTTAAGAGTAAATCCTAACTCTGAAAACCAGGAAAATCTATTAAATGACAAATCAAATTTATCTATAATTGATTGCAAGTATCATGTTGTAAATGATGTGCCAATAGATTTTGCTGTCTCTAGTTATTTACAAACTCATGCTATTGACTTTATGGTATTATTCATTCAAAAAGAAGGCTTTTTAGAGCATTTATTTTCTAAATCAAATACAAGAATTAAAGTCTCTAAAATAAATAAACCTATACTTATACTACACGCTTAAATTTAAATAAAAACAGGAAGCTTTTCAACTTCCTGTTTCTTTTTGGAGACTTTAATTTCAGTAATTATTTTTTGTTTAAATCGCAATACACTCGTAATTATAGAGCCATCAACTATTAGATAATTTACGAATTAAATCTCCTGCATTCATTGTACCTCCTCAAGTACATTACTAATTTACGATCAAAAGCAATGATAAACAATGACAAATGTCAGTTCGGTTAAATTAAATCTTTCCTTACCATATTATAGCAGAGATATTGATATAAAAATTGCGCCCTTGTCTAGGAATATTATTCCAATCTGCATAACTAGAATACTTTGTATCTAATATATTCTCTACACCATATTTTATAATGAGTTGGTTTTGTTTTATATAAAACTCATTTCCTAAATTCAAGTTTAAAATAGCGTACGAAGGTGTTTCATCTTCTCCATAAAAACTATTATATCGACTTTGATTTCCATGACCTTCAAGTTGCATTGCAGCATTAAAGCGTTTCTTATGATAGTTTAGTTCTGCGAAGTAAGAAAAGGGTTTAATTAACGGTAGGTTTTCGTCATTACTTCCTTTTCCGTAATTATAGCCAATGGTTCCGTTAAAAGAAACACGCTCAGAAAACGCATATGAAGCATTTAAATACACATCAAAAATAGTTGCATAAGATAAGGCTTCATATACCTTTACACCATCAGCATTAATGGTCATCGAACTTAAGTTTTGGTCTATATTTCCAATAATATAATCCTTAATATGAAAATAAGAAGACTCTATTCCTAAGTGGAATTTATTCATGTGATAATTAGCTTTTACGTTGGCTTCAACCGCTTTTTCGTTCTTTAATGTTGGATTTCCTATGTAATCAAAATTGTCAAAACTGTTGAATAAGAAAAACCCATAACCTTCACTAACAGAAGGTGCTCTTTCTCCATAACCCAAACCAAAAGAAAAATCATAGTCTTTTTTCTTGAAAGAATAGTCTCCAGAAAAACTCTTTAAAAATCGATTTTTAGAATCAGACAGCTCTGGATAAAATATTTGAAGACTCTCTAAACCGACCTCTTCAGCAATTCTATTTTGATGGAAACCCAATCGTATAGAAGCCGAAAAAGTTGCATTATCGTTAATATTATAAACATCTTTAGCGTAAATTCCACTATACAATGTTCTAATATCTGGCCAAGTATACATAAACATTGCTGGCTGGCTAGAATCATTTGGATACATGGTCATTTCAGCTAGTGAGCGATTATAAAATCCGTTAAGGTTTAATGATAAGTTATGTTTTTCTTTAAGGATAGTAGCCTTACTATAAAAACCATAAGTATCACTCCATCCAGGCATATCCATTCTAATGGCCACAATAGGACGTTTAGAATCATCCATTATATGAGTAATGGTATTAAAATATAGTTTAGATTCTAAGGTATTAATAATAGTAGAATCACTACTAAAATTATGAGTCACAGAAGTGATTATTGCTTCGGCTAAAGAAACATCCATTGGTAATGCTGGATAACCAACATCTGTGGCTTTATCATAAATAACATTGGCATCAAGCGAATGCTTCTCAGATAATTTATAGCCTGTTTGAAGAGAAACATTATACTTTTCAAATTGTGAGTATAAAATCTCGTTATTTCTACCAGCATCATAATTATCAGCCTTTCTAAAAATACCATCTGCATTTATATAGAAGTTTTTTCCAGAATATTCCAGATCTAAACCAGCAGTCTTATAATTGCTATTGGTTTCGTAACCAAGATCTACACTAGTTTTTAATCCTGATTCAAAGAATTTAGATGCTGGAAGTTGCAAATTAATTCCTCCGCCAACACAATGACCATTTTCAGTACCTTCTTGACCAGAACCAACTTGTACTTTTTCTAAATTAGAGACATCGACATAAGATGTAATAGGATCCATTTTATCTGTACAAGCTCCAAAGATTTGCATACCATCAATAGTCACGTTAAGTCGTTCACTATTCATGTTATTCAGTGATGGTTCCCAAGCATAATTACCACGTTTTATCATGGTGATTTTATTAGCTTTTTCTAAAAAATCGTCTAGACTAGATAAGGTTTTTTCTTGACGATAATTAGTTAATTTTCGTCGACCTACGACTGTAATTTCATCTAAAATTATAGTATCTTTTTTAACGATATCTTCTTCATCTTGACCAAACACTAATCCACAAAAAAATAAGCTAAAGCAACAAATGATGAGCTTTTTCATTTTTTAAAAGTTTATAACAGACACTTGTAAATATGACAAGCATCTGTTGTATTAAATGTTTCAGTGTTTAGAATTCTAATTCTAAATAAAGGGAGCTTTGTATGTTATCTTCTGTAACGTCTTCCCCTTTTAGTAGCTCATCTGCTGCATTCATTAATTTTAGGTTAAGCACCCAATAACCTGTCATGGTTAATGATAAATCGCCATGATACATATTATCTGCTATATTATAACTTAAATCCGTATTATTAGGTGATGTATGGTTACCCATTCCAGGCATACGAGGGTCTAACATAATGGTATGGTCTTCAACTTCTGGAAAAGACATCATATTTTCCATTTTAAAGAGACCAACTTTTAAATCGTTAATTCCAATAATAGGGTTTTTAGGTTCGACTAACGCCAATACATAATTATGATCATCGCTAGCCATAAAGCTTGTTACATTTTGATCTTCATTTCGTATAACAGTTATGCTCTCTGTTGCAAAATAGTCTATGTCATCAATGGTGTAATTTAAAGTTAAAGACCATCCAGAACCATCAGTATTAGTCATTTGGTACACAATATAGCCTTCATATACAGTAGATTTTCCTAAAGCTTTTACAATATTAGAATTTGGGCAAGAATGTTCCATAGTAGGCATTTGCATCATAGGCATCCATGAGATTGACGCATTTTCAACAAAGCTATCTGTAGCAAGGTCTTTAATTCTTATACTTATTGCATTATAACCTGTTTTAAACATTCCAGCTTCATTGAATAACTCGATGGTATGTGTATCGTTTGAAATTTCTTGAATTTTTAAAAGGCCTTCTACCTCATTTACTTCTTGGCCTCCATCATCATTATCTTCTGAGCATGCTGTTGATATTAACGCCAGAAAAAGGATTGGTAATATATATTTTAGTTTCATTTTTTTGAATTTGTTATTTATTTTATTTTGAAATAAATCTAAAACCCTCCTGCTCGCTTATATAAATAAGCCAGAAAAAAGTAAAAATCATTACGATTTTATATTATAAAAATGATGCTCTAAAATTTGGTGGAGGTGTATCTATGTCTAGATACATTTTGAGAATTCTTGGAGTATTGATAAGCGATTTTTCTTTAGGTGGCAACACTTGAATCTGCCCTGTTTCAATCGTATTGATATCTGATAAACAGAACACATCTAAAGCCACACGTTTACTTTCTTGTAATGGACTTTCTGGATTTGAATCGGAAGTGTTTTCTGTTAATTCTTTTCTTAATTGACATTTACCATTACATCCTTTCTGATTTTCCTTTTGAATACATAAAGTTTTAGCGATAAAGTCTTGGTTCACAATAAAATCACCAATAATAACAAGCGTATTTATATTATGAGCGAATAATATAAAGACAAGAATAAAAGCTGTTATTTTATGAGCTATTGCTGATATCATAAAGCGAAATTAATAAAAATCATACGAATAGAACATGATTATTATCAGTAAATAACTACAGTTTAAAAGTCTTTTTTCTTTGATTTGAATACGATTCTCAAAACAGGAAGAATCACCCAAACCGTCAGCATTATAAAAGAGATTATAAATCCGAAACTGGTTCCAAAAAACTGCTTAAATACTGCGCCTGTATAACCTAATAACGCAGAAATATCTAACTTTAAAAGTATTAGCGTTCGTGACAAATCAATTGGATTAATCATAGTCCCAATTAGTGACAACTTATCTAAAGGATAGTCTTCAAAGAGAATTAAAGTCATTAAAAACAATCCATCATAAATCACTGCAAAAAACAACCAAAGCAATATAGCATAACCAAATCCTTTAATCTTGTTCTCGTTAGATAAAGCAATATTAAAGGCTAAAGCTGTAAAAATTAAAGTTAAAAAGGTTCCTGTAATAAGTAATAAAGAAAAATCCCAAATGGCACTACTTTCAAACAAACCATAAAAAACAAAAGGAATTCCTAAACCCAATACTAAGCTCATTGATAATGATATGGCGACTCCTAAATATTGTCCTAAAAATATAGAAGATCGTTTTAAAGGTTGTGCCAATAATAGTTCTGTAAATTCTTTGGAATTATAATAATACATCACGCCAAAAATGGTTCCTATTAAAGGAACTAATACAATAATAACATTCATTAAAGTAATGACTGCCTTTGATAAATCGTTATTTAAAAACAGTAACACTATACCAAGTAATAAATAGAATGCGAAATAAACGTAACTCCAACGGCTACGCATTAAATCATAAAAACTATACTTTAATATTTTAAGCATGATTATCTGTTAATATAGACGCAATAGCATGTTCAAAATCTGGCTGTTGTGTCTTGGTTTTTAATTTAGAAATCGTTCCTTTAAAGTAGATTTCTCCTTCTAAGATAAATACAATTTCATCAGAGATTTCTTCAACAAAACTCATAATATGAGATGTGATTAGGATGGTTTTTCCATTGGCTTTTTCTTGATGAATTAAATCTTTTAATCGAATTAAAGAAATGGGATCTAATCCTGTAGTTGGCTCATCTAATATTATTAAAGGACTATTAAACATAAAGGTTAAAACGATATTTACTTTTTGTTTGGTTCCTCCAGAAAGGTTTCCTAGCTTTTTATCTAAAAATGGTTTTAATTTAAATAACTCAATTAAGTGTTGGTCTTTGGTTGTTGGCTTACGTAAATCTTTAATCATTTTGATTAATTCTTTTACTTTTAAGTTACTCGGGAAGTTTGCTATTTGTGGTAGATAATCAATTTTATATCTGTACTCGTGATTTTTTTTAATGTTTTTATCAATGACAGTAATATTTCCTTTGTCAGGAATAACCATTCCCAAAATAGATTTAATTAAAGTGGTTTTACCAGATCCATTTGGTCCTAGTATTGCAAAAACGCCGCCTTCATTTATTGATAAATCAACGCCACTTAGCACTTGATTCTTGCCAAATTTTTTATGTAAATTTTGAATGGTTACCATGTTATTTTTTTAATTCGCGGATTATTATCTAATAAATTATCTGGTGTAAAAACTGGTGAGACTTTTTCAGAAAAATCGATAATATCAATAAACATACTACGTAATAGAATGATGGTTTCTGGTGTGCGGTTTACAATATATGAGAACAATTTAACTGGTCTGTAAGGCACATCTCCAATACCATTTTTATCTAAATCATATCCTGTGTAATTGCTCCAATAATTTTTATTAAAAATATTGTCGTTTACATTACTATTATACGCGATATCGAAAGAGTTGTATAAAAAATTATTTTCTAAAAAGCTATTGGCATAACAAGCCCCTTTTACTTTAATTGCCCAACCATTATTTTTAAAATTATTGTGTTTATATATAATTCGGTTTGAGCCTTCTATATTAATACCAATGGTGTTATCTTCAAAGGTATTACCAATAATTTCTGCATCATTAATTTCTTTAAGCAACATACCATAAGATGCTGTTCCCCAATTTTCTTTAAAAATATTATTGTACATCTTTATGCGTTTTGAAAACATAACTGCTACTCCTGCTCCATTATTTTCAAACGTATTATCTTGGTAAGTATCGTCATTAGAAAACATAAAATGCAAACCATAACGTACATTTAATTCGCTTACATTATTCTTTATCAGACAATCATCAGAAAATTCTAGATAGATTCCATCGCGAACATGTTGAATAAAATTGTGTTCTATTTCGACATGCTTACTATACCACAATTGTATCCCATTTCCTGAGTTATATTCTTCAATAGCATCTCCAATTATTTTATTATGAAACACTTTTCCATCTCTAGATTTCTCTATATAAATTCCGAAAAAAAGCTTTTCTAACACTAAATTCTGAATCAAGAAATTTTTACTGTTTTTAACTCGAATTGCAGCATAATCTTCAGTGTAGCTCGTACCAACGTTTATAATAAATAAACCATCTACTGTAACATTATCAGATTTAATTGTAATTATTTCACCTTTTAATTCGCCATCAATTACTGGATAATTTTCACCTAAAATAGTTAGCGGTTTATCCACTAATACTGAATGCTCTTTATAAGTCCCTTTTTTAACAATAATGGTGTCAAAATCATTAGCTTGAGTAATGGCTTCTTTTAATGTTGAAATAGGACATGTTATACAAACCTCTATGGCTTGAGCAATAGCAAGATTAGTCAGTAAGACAACTACTATAAAAATAAAACTATGTTTCATAAAACTAGTCTTTAAATTTTGCTAGTAAGGCAGACCATGTGTATAGTTCTCCACCTTTTTCTTCTTGAAACTTTTCTGCATCTTCTTTATTTTTAAAGGCCGATAAAAACGCTCCCATTGGACTTGGAATATTCTTACTAATTAAAAATGTAGCTTTTGTTGCATCAATAAGTTTTTCTGGCTCTGTATAGTTATTTGACAAGTAGAATTCTATTTGAGAGGTGTCAAAGTCTTCTATAAAATGAATCATACATTCTGTTGCATCAAACTTATAAATTTTTCCTTTTTTGGTGACAATCTCTGCAGCATGGACTTTATCTACGATGGTCATTTTACAAAAGTGACAACCGTCTGTTCCGTAGTTTATAGGTTTTGGTGATACATTACAACTAAAAAATAAAAGTAATAATGTAATCATTGAATAGTATTTTAGTGTTTGCATAATTTTAGTGATTTTTATTAACTACATCATCAATGTTTATTAAGGTTTTTCTTTCCTATGAAATAAGCGACAAATCCTCCAATAATACCTAGAGCTAAAAATAATGCGCCTAATCGAGGATAAGAATGTGCTCTAAAATTCAAAATATCTTTTGTACCAAATAAAGGAGGCTGAAAACCCATTTGAGTTCCATCAGGATTGGTAAACTTCATAATCGCTTTCGGATCTAAATTATGGCCATAATCGTGTTCCCAAATATAAAAATCATATAATCCAGCACTACTTAAAACCACCATGAGTACAAACCACGCTAAAAACCATTTATGATTTCCTACAAAGGCAATGATTAGGCCCAAAACAGTAGTTATAATAATACCTGCAGGAAATATTTTAAACTCTGGTATTGCTTCTGGAATATATTTCATCCCTACATAATGGTTCATTAGGTTAATGTTTTTGATGTCATGTGGATGATCATCAGAAAAATCATTAATATGAATATACATCCCTAAAGGTGTAGGATATTGTGGAGCTTCCAACGTAATTTTCCAAAGAGGAAATAAAAATAATCCTAAAGGTAAAATCGCTGCAATGAGCATAATGAGGTTTGACTTTTTCATCTTTTAAGTCTTATTAAATTAGATAGTTAAAGCACTTATAATTTCTTGACGTTTTAATGTTTTAAAAAGAAAGGCGAGAGCGAAACAAACAACTCTCGCCTTAATTAGAGAAATAAACACTAAAACAAAATCTCTCTAATTCTTAAAATTATTTATTCAATATCTTCTCCAAGAGACCATTTTAATGGTGTGCTGCTATTAGCAGGAGAGACTCTTATATATCCTTGCATTTCTTGATGCAACGCTGAGCAGAAATCTGTACAATAGAATGGCCACACACCTACTTTAGTTGGTTCCCAAACAGATGTTTTTGTTTGTCCTGGCATAATTAATAACTCTGAAGTATTTTGACCAAGTACTGCAAATCCATGAGGCACATCAAAATCTTGTTCTAAATTTGTAACATGAAAATAAACTTTGTCTCCTAGTTTAATACCTTCAATATTATCTGGTGAGAAGTGACTTCGTATAGTCGTCATATAAATATGCACTTCATTTCCTTCTCTTACGACTTTAACTTCCTCATCAGAAAAAGCAGCATAAGGATGTTTGTTTTCTTCTAAGTTGTAAATTTTTTGAGAGCGTTCTTTGATTAAACTCGCTTCCATTGCAGCTGCATAATGCGGTTCTCCATGAGTAGGAAAATCTAAAAGCAATTCCATTTTATCTCCAGAGATGTCATACAATTGTGCGCTATGCTCTAATTCTGGACCTGTTGGCAAGTATCTATCTTTAGTGATTTTATTCATAGCAAACATATATTTGCCTTGTGGTTTTCTAGAATTTCCTCCAGGAATTGTTAAGTGACCAACAGAGTAATATGTAGGTTTTCTGTCAATAACTTCCCAAGTTCCTAGTTTCCATTTTACCACTTCAGAAGAGATAAAGAACGTAGTATAAGCATTTCCTTGATCATCAAACTCAGTATGCAAAGGTCCTAATCCAGGTTGCTCAACAGAACCTGCTAAAACATCTTCGAATTTTAAAATTGGAATGCCATAAGCTTCGCCATCAAACTTTTTATTTTCAATAGCCTCTAGCATTTTAGTAAACGAATGCACAGTTAAATTTGCCGAAAGCTTACCATTACCAACAATGTACTCTCCTGAAGGATCGACATCACAACCATGAGGTGACTTAGGAGTTGGCAAGAAAAATACAGCTCCAGGAACATCTATTGGATTGACTACTCGAACTTCTTTTTTCATTGTAGAAGTAGCGGTGTGTGTATGTTCATCATATACATTATGGGCATAATCTGCTGGCATCATTTTACCTCCTCCATTATTTACATATTCTTCAATCTTTTTCCAGTTTACAGCTGCGATAAAATCTTTATCATTTTGAGAGGCATTAACCTCTAAAAGTGTGCTAGCTTCTTCTGTATTGTATGTTGTAAAGAAAAACCAGCCGTGAGATTTCCCTCGTCCAGGATGAGATAAATCGTAATTAAATCCTGGCATAAGGACTTGGAATTTGATATCCATATTTCCTGTCTCTGGTGCAACACTAATAAAAGATAAAGCGCCTTGAAAGTTTCCTTTATAATCTTTAATTGGCATATCACGTTGTGGAATTGGAACTGAAAAACGTGTTCCAGCAACAACATACTCTGTATTTTCGGTGACAAAAGAAGAACTGTGGTTACCTGCACTATTTGGAACCTCAATAATTTCTGTAGTTTCGAAAGTCTTAAGATCTATTTTAGCAATTCTTGGGGTATTGTTTTCATTGATAAAAATAAAACGCCCATCAATCTCTCCTTTCGTTTGTGAAATATCTGGGTGATGAGAATCTCCCCAAGGAATGAAACCATGTGAAGTATTTAACATGGGTTTTGTCTCTTCTGAATATCCATAACCAGAAGTTGGAAACTGAGAGAACACAGGGATTTCCTTAAACATTCTTCCAGATGGCAAACCATAAACGGTTAAGTTACCACTATATCCTCCAGAAATGAAGGCATAAAACTCGTCATGCTCACCTGGAGCTACATATACTTTTTCTGCAACATTACTTGATAACGCTCCAGATTTTGAGCTTGATTTACTCCCATTATTACAACTTGTAAATGCAACTAGTACACTTAAAATTGTAAGGGTTGATTTTATAATATTTTTCATTATTTATAAGATTTATTAGTGTTTAAATTATTCTTCTGAGGGTAGTAATACTTTATCGATAACATGTACAATACCATTTCCAGCATTAATGCTTGCTAATATTTTTGCGCCTCCAATTAATGGTTCATTATCTACCACCTCTACTTTGACATAGCCATTATTAGCTTGTCCTAATTTTTTAAATTTCTTTAAAAAATCTTTCGAATAATTTCCTGGCGTTACATGATACTTTAAAATATTAGCCAAAGCGTCTTTATTTTCTGGTTTTAATAAATTTTCAACAGTGCCTTCTGGTAAAGCAGCAAATGCTTCATTCGTTGGTGCAAAAACCATTAATGGTCCAGCGTTTACTAATGCATTTTCTAATGACGCTGCTTGTACTGCTGCAACTAAAGTTGTGTGATCTTTAGAGCCAATGGCGATACTTAAAACAGTGCTACTCTTATCATCTTCAATGAAAGCCTGACCTGTTTTTTGTGTAGTAGCTTCTGTTTGTACTTTTGAAGACATGGTTGAAGCCTCTGTACTTTTATCTTTACAAGCACTTACAAAAGCGACACATGCAAAAACAAAAATTAGTTTATTGATGAGTTTCATGGTTAATTATTTAAGGGTTCTGAAATATTCTAATACAGCTCTAGCATCTTCTTCTGAAAGGTTTTGATTTGCCATTGGAGAACCATTAAATTCTATTAATAACTCTTTAGCTAATGGGTCGTTTTTGACCATACCTTCAGGATCTAAAATCATATTCATAATCCACTCTGGAGATCGTCTTTCCATAATTCCTGTTGGTGCAGGTCCAATAAACTTTTTATCGGCTCTATGGCATGCAGTACACATTTTTTTATAGACTTCGGCTCCATGTGCTGCCATGTCTTCATCAATATCAGCTGAAAGTGTGACAGACTTAATTGGTCCTACACCTTTATTCGCTAAATCTATTTTCTTTGATGCAGGGACTTCTTCTGATTTTGGAGTAGTTGGTTTTTCAGTAGTTGTCTTTTTTTGATAAGAAAAACCTTCTTTTTTCTTCTCTTCTTTGCCTCCACAACTTATTAGTAGTGTTACAAATAATACCATCATTAATTTTAGTGTTGTTTTCATTTATATTGAATTTATTTATACCTCAAAAATAGGCCCTACTCATGTCAAAAAATATGATATTTATCATATTTAGGATAAAATTGTCTTAATTAAAATTAGTCGCTAAAAAAAGTCAAGCAAAAGCCTGACTTTTAAACACATTTAATAAATACTAACTATAAAATGGATGTGTTATATTTTAAATGTCATGACAGGTAATGTGGAATGGTTAGCTATATCTTCAGAAATGCTGCCTTCAAAAAAATGTGCCAAACCTTTTCTTCCGTGTGTTGCAACAGCAATTAAATCTGCTCCTAGAATATTCGATACATTTAAGACACCTTGCTCAATGGTATAGTCATTAACATAAGTAACATTTTTCATATTATCTATATTACCATCTGCAGCTTTTAAAAAGTCAGCCACTCGTTTTTCAATTTCTGTAGAACTTCTAAAGCGGTTATCTGGTAAGTTCACATAAACTAAATGCATTTTAGCGCCTAAAACTTCAAACATTTTACCAGCATTTAAATAAGGTTTAATCGCGTCTTCTGAAAAATCACAAGCAAAAACAACATTTTCGAAATCCATTAAAATAGGATTATGTTTTACAACTAAAACAGGAATATTTGAATGTCTAACTACTTTTTCAGTATTAGATCCTACAAGAACTTCTTTTAAACCACTGACGCCATGAGAACCCATTATAATCAAGTCGGCTTCATGCTCTTTTGCTACTTCATTAACTTCACTAAACACTTTAAAATGTTTCACAATTGGTGTAACTTTTAAGTCATTTAGATATTCTTTCTCTAAAAAATCTTGAAATTTTTGTTCTGCAAGTTTTAAATAGAACACTGTTTCTGCTTGTTGGGTATTTTCTGCACTAGATATTAATGCATTAGAAAGTTCTAGCATATGCAGTGCTAATATTTCGGCATTATGTTTCCGTGCAAATACTGCAGCAGTTTCCAATGCATATTCTGAATGTTCAGAGAAGTCTATAGGTACAATAATTTTTTTCATCATTTCTGGTTTTAATTTGTCATTGACAATAGTTGTGGTTCAAAATTAAAGAGCTTCATCATAAAAAAACATGATATATATCATGTTGTCCTTATGCAGTTCCATAAATAATCATTAACTTTCTGTTTTAATTTATAAACTCATATTTAATCATGAAAAGAAGCTCTATTTTTATATTAACATTATGCCTAATTTTTGTTGTAGGCTGTAAAAAAGAAGTTAAAAAAGAAGAAGGTACGACAACGGCAATGACTGCTAAGAAAGTGAAAATGAAATTAGAACCTAAAAGTGGTAGTAGCGTAAAAGGAAATGTTGTCTTCACTGAAGAAGATGGCGAAATAAAAATGGTTGCTATGATTGAAGGTTTAGAGCCTGGAGTACATGCTATACATATTCATGAAAAAGCAGATTGTTCGGCAGAAGATGGAACCTCAACAGGTGGACATTGGAATCCTACAGCTCAACCACATGGCAAATGGGGAGATGCTGCTGGATATCACAAAGGTGATATTGGAAACTTAACCGCTGATGAAAAAGGCTATGCTGTAGTTAATTTCTCTACTGATGAATGGTGTATTGGTTGTGGTGACACTAACAAAGATATCTTAGGCAAAGCTATTATTGTCCATGCTGGAACAGACGACTTTACAACACAACCAACTGGAGCTGCTGGCGGACGAGTAAGCTGTGGTGGTATTATAGAATAGAGTATCACTAAAAACCATTAAAAAGCTACGTTAAAGTAGCTTTTTTGTTTCTCTGTTTAATTACTCTTTAAACCCTTAAACCACTACATGTCATTAGACCAACTCGTAATTAAATTTCAAAACAAGGACGAAAAGGCCTTCGAAACTCTATATAATATGTATAGTAAAAGTATGCATGGTATTATATATAATATTGTTAGAGATCATGACATATCACAAGAAGTTATGCAAGATGTCTTTATTAAAGCTTGGCATAAATCTGATAGCTATTCTGCTGAAAAAGGACGATTCTTTACTTGGATTTTAAACATTGCACGTAATGCTGCCATTGATAAAACACGATCTAAAAATTACAAGAACTCGAAGAAAAACCTCAACTCCGATTTTTTCGTAGATATCATACAAGACAATGAAAGTTTAGATAAGCAAACCGATGCTATTGGTATAAAAAAGTTTGTGTCTATGCTCACAAAAAAATGTATTGAGGTTATTGAGTTACTCTATTTTAAAGGATACACACAAAAAGAAGCTTCTGAAACCTTAGAAATGCCAATAGGAACAATAAAAACAAGAAATAGAAATTGCATAAACGAGCTACGTCAAATGCTTGATGCTTAATATGAATATAAAAGCGTATATAGAATCTGGAACTTTGGAACTTTATGTTGCTGGAGCGCTTTCTGAAAAAGAAAGTCAGGAAGTCTATAACCTTACAGTTAAGCATCCTGAATTACTTGAAGAAGCCCTAAAAATTGAAGCAACAATTGTAAAGCTTACAGCTGCTACAGCTCCAATTGACAGTCAATCTTTGTTTAATAATATACTCAGTCAAATCTCAACTAACAACAATGTAAGACCGTTAAACCAAACAAAAAAACATTGGTTTACTTATGTGAGTTGGGCAGCTTCAATAGTATTTGCTGCAGGACTCTTATGGTTTGCAAATCAAAACATTCAGCTTAAAGAGCAACTCCGTATAGCTGATACAGATAAAGAACTCCTTGAAACCCAAATAGAGAATAGCAGAAACAGCCTGACTGAAGCTAAAGCACTTATCTCTGTTTTGCGGGATAAAGACATCATAACAGTTCCATTAGATGGACAAGCAATATCTCCTGAAGCTTATGCCAAAGTTTATTGGGACGTAAAGGGCAATAACATTGTTTTAGATGTTCAAGGATTACCAGATCCTCCAAAAGGTAAAGTATATCAAGTCTGGTCTTTAACACTTAATCCACTTACACCTACTAGTCTTGGTGTTATTGAAAACTTTACTACAGACGAAAATAAACTATTTACTATAGCAAACACTAATGCTTCTGAAGCTTTTGGTATAACTCTAGAGCCTGACGGAGGAAGCGAATCTCCTACACTTGAACAACTTTATACTCTAGGAGCAGTCGCTACGACTCCTTAAATTTATGATGGGTTAGAATTGAGTTCAAATTCCTTTTTATTACCTTTAGTTTTTAAGTAATGTTGACTATGCCCTATTTACAGATTAAGAATTGTTCGACAACAAAAGAAATTGGAACATATCCACAAACTCGTGGTGTACCAAGAGGTTATACTTTTAAATGGTTTGATCAAGAAGATTCAATGACCAACTTAGAAAATGATACCTTTCCTAAAGTGATTCCTGATTTAACTTTTGAAATAGATGATAAAGGTAAATTAACAGATGTTATTTCTCCTAGTAACTTGAGTGCTCGAGGGTTTTTATTTAATGAGCAAGTGCGAAAAATTTTTAATTCTTTTCATCTCCCAAATCACAAAATCTATAATGCTTTAATGAAGCATAAATCAGAGATTCTTAACTATTTTTGGCTACATCCAGTTAAAAGTGATTTGATTGGTGTAGATTTTAAAAAATCTAAATTTATAATTACAAATTTTGCTTTTATTGAACAATCAGAAATTGATATCACTTCAGAGGAAGACTATTTTAAAAAACTAAGTGCTTTATCATTTAAGCATATAAGAGTAAAACAATTAGTACTTACTGAAGCTTTTCAAAGGGAAACTTATGATTTATTTTTCTTTCCATACATTCATAGTTACTTTTTTATTTCTGAAAGAATGGCGAAAAGCATCAAAGAAAGTAAAGTCAGCGGTTTTTCGATAAAAGAACAAAATATTATATCATAAAAAAGCACCAGCTTATTTCTAAACATAGTGCTTTCAAACCAACAAAAAACTCAATTAAAAACGTCCTACATTTTTTTGATTAAAATAGCAATAATGTTATTTGCTAGTTTTTATTGTCTTTTTTGAATATTATACAAATACGAACTTTTGTTAGAAGCTATAGCTTACACTTCCCTTAATAAAAAATGGTGTTCCTGGTGTAAAGTGAATTTCTTCTACAGATTGGATTTCATGTTGCAATCTAGATTCTGTTGCAAATTGGGTTTCATTCCATTCGACATCAAAAATATTTTCTACAACCACACCAAGGGTTATATTTTGAAAGGTATAATTTACATTAAAGTCAGTTACAAAATAACCTTCAGCAACTATAGAATTATCCTCATTTGCTGGTCTATCATCTAAAAAACGATATCTAATACCTCCCGAGAACCCTTTTAAATCATTCACAGACAACCCTCCAGCCATTGTAAAGTCTGGAGCTAAAGGAATATAATTTTGACCATCTGGATCATCAACACTTCTAGCATGAGTAAGTGTCGCATCTGTATCAAAATACAACCAATCATTTAATTGGTAACGCAATCCTAAATCTAATCCGTAGCGTTCGCTTTTCCCACTAGGTTCAACAATTCCAGCATCACCAACATAAACAAATTCCTGTTCAGAAAACAAATACCATAACGCAGAGTTCACTATCAACTCAGGAAAAGGTTTCCAAATAGTTCCTAAATCTAGACCATAAGCACGTGGTAAAATTTCTTTTCCGTTTTGTGCGACCACTACTCTAGTATCGTTTGAATGAAAACCAATACCAGATTTTAAAAATAATTGTAAATTGTCTTTAGCGTTGTAAAAGAAATTAAGTTTAGGGCTAACAATAGTTTTAGTTTCTGATTGCGTATTTAAATCTGGTTGTAATTGGTTATTGTATAGAAACTTAAAATAATCTAAGCGTAAAGATGGACTGATCGTAAATTTTCCTAATTCAAAATCTGCAGCAACAAAGGCATCTACATTAGTTTGATTGATATCTCCTAACTGTACGTTTTCGATGATGGTTGTTTTATTTAATGTTTTAGACAATTCCACATCCTTAGATATATCGTATCGTAAACCAACACCATAGTTTAATTGTACAGGCACAGCTCCTAATAATAAATCTTTTGTAATCTCTGTATTTAAACCAAAAATATGTCTGTTTTCCTTTTGTTTAATTTGATCTCCATGTATTGGGTCTTCCAAAAAGAAGGTGAAATTAGAATATAATTCAAAGGCGTAATGCGAATAAAAAGCATTGGTTTTAAACTTTGTATTATCTGAAATAAACTTATTAAAAACAACATTTAGATTTGTGCGTTCTGTCTGTCCTCCTTCTGTATCATCGATTGCTCCAAAACGTGAAATGTTTCCGTTATCGACTTCTCTTTGTGGTATCTGTCCTGATGCATCCCAACGACTTGTAAAATGCGAAGCTGTTAAAGAAAGTTTATTGTTTTCTGGGGAATACATGACGTATTTTCCAAAAAGGTTTAATCGATTAAAATTTTGAGGAGACTCAAAAGGGCCGTCTGAAGCAATATACTCTGCAGCTATATATGCATTTTGATTTTTAATGTCTTTTAACAAATTAAACATGGCTAAAGTTTTTAAGGAATTAAATTGTCCAGCTGAAACTTTAATCAGGCTTTCTTTTAAATAATCTTTACTTGAAAAATTAACATAACCTGCTGTGTTAAAATCACCTACATTCCCATAATATGGTCCTTTTCCAAAATCTATTTTATTAATTGTTTCAGGAATTACAAAGTGTAAATCACTATAACCTTGACCATGAGCATGAGAAACCATATTAACAGGCATACCATCTACCTGAATAGAAATATCTGTTCCATGATCGATATCAAAGCCTCTTAAAAAAAGTTGCTCTGCCTTACCTCCTCCTGCATGTTGACCAATAATTAGTCCAGGGATTTTTCTCAATATTTCTTGAGAAGAATTCACTGGTGTTGTTGTTAAGTCTATTTTAGTTATGGTATGTACTGCGTCTAATTGTTCTGTAAGTACAAGCTCATCTAACATTAGAGTTTTACTTTCTAAGACCAGTTCTAAGTCGTGGTTTATATGTTTTTCTTCTACAATAAAATTTTGCTTCTTAAAACCTAGAAGAGCAATGCTTATGGTATCACCAATTGTATTATTTAGCAAAATAAATGTTCCATTTGATAAGGTATGTGCATGTGTGTTTGAATTTATATTAAACACATATACATCTTCTAAAGGTTGGTTATACTTACTCGTAATCTTTCCTTTAATTGTTTGTCCAAACATTATAGAAAAAGAGCTAAATAATAAAATTAATACAATTACATTTCTGACCATTAGATTTTTATTTTTTTGAAACGCTAAACTAAATATTTATTACCTCATTTTCAAGTATTGGCCCAAGTTCAAAACCACTTTTTAACAATTCTTTTTTTAGTAATAAAGCCTCGTCTGTTTTTCCATTTGCTTTATAAATTTTAGCCAAATGAAATAACGCTTCTGGCTCGTAAGTATGATTGATAACATGTTTTTCTGCAACTTGCAATGCTTTTTCTACCTCTCCTTTGTTATAATATGTCCAAGCTAACAAACCATAAGATTCAGCTGTTGGTCTGTTTTTAATTTCTAGTTGTGCGAAATTTAAAGCTTCATCTGTTTTATTTAAATCTTCGGCAAATAACTTAGCATTATAAGCCATATACATCATACCATAATTTTTGTTCTTTACAAGTTCTACATAACGTTTAATATACATGTTTTTAGCCTTATAATCTTTCATATATTCAGCTATTTCCGCTTTAAACAAATAATAATCTGGAGCTTGATGTTGTTTAGAAATAGAATCTAAAATTCGAAGCGCTTCTTTAGGATTTCTTTCATAAGAATAGATTATCCATGCTAAACCTTTTTTTGCATAAGCGTTACCTGGGTTTAATTTCAGAGCTTTTAAGTAATATTCATAAGATTTTTTTATCTGACCATCATGTCCATAATAGTCAGCTATATTAGTATAAGACCACTCCATTAGGTTTTTACGTTTTGATGACTCAGCAATTTTCATTGCTTTTTCCATATATTTTAATGTCGCGTCTAATTCGCCTTGATGATCACTCCATTTGGCTAAACGAATTAAGAAATCAAAATCGGTTAAATCTTTAATCAATGATAAGTAGATTTCAGCTTCTTCTATATGGCCTAACTCTAAATGCACATCGAATAACATTTTTTGTGTGTCTTTTAGGTTATCTCCAATCGCTTCTGCTTTTTGTAATAGTGATAAAGATTCTTTAAATCTATGCTGTGAAATATAATTTCGTGCTAAAGCTCTTAAATAACCACAATTAGAATAATCAATTTTATCGTTTGCCCGAATTAAGTTTTTCTCAGCACTAATCAAAAAGGAAATATTTCCAGTAGTGCTAAATAACTGAGATTGTGACGCTGCAAGTTTAACTAAATAAGGATACTGACTTGGTTCTTTTTCTAGCTTTTCTTCCCAAAAAACATAATCTCCTTTTATAGATTGCAGCGTCTCATTCTCGACTAATTCAAGATAAGTATTGTAATCGCTTGTCTTTGTAATAACACTTGGTGTCTTACTACAGCTAAAAAACACTAGCGATAAAGTAAATAGTAGGATATAATATCTAGATTTCATTTTTTGTTGTTTTAGTTATTATTTTTTGTAGGTTTTGGTAGATGTCATAAAAACATTAGAGTATGTCATACACACTCTAATGCTAATAACTCTCTTACCAAGGCGATGCCAAGTAAGGGAATGAGGCAGAAAAAGGCTTATCGTTTGCGTCAACATTATCGTTTGACAATCCAGGATTTTCGGTAAAGTCTTCTCCACCAAAAATTAATAATAGTTCAACGGTTATTACATCATCTTCTAAAGTACGTCCAGTTAAAACATTAGTTCCATCATAAAATGTTGTCGTTCCATCTAAAGTAAGGTTAAGTACATCTGTAGCTAATAATTCCGTAAAATCTGAAGATGTTTGCATTAAAGCATTCATATCTCCTGGATTAGAAAATGCAGGACTTAACCCTTCTAAATTTGTCTGAAACATGGATTGAAATGCAGCACTCTGTTGTGAAGGTGGTGTTACATTAAATAGGTCTTTACTATCAGCACTTACTAATACCGTATTAATTGCTGGCCTTCCCATTTGATCTTCTTGTTCATAAGTTCCAGAGAAATCTGGTTCTGTAGGTGCCATTCCTCCATTATCATCATCGCTAGAGCAATTAAATACAAAAGCAGATATTAATAATGCACTCAAAATTATTTTTATAGTCTTCATAATATATATTTTAAATTTATTTTTATTGTTTTCTTTTAGATTCTACCCAAGTATTGATTGTTCCTGAACCTCCAACCATAGCTTTAGGTACCTCAACTACAATAGACATAACATTTGTTCCTGCAAAGGTGTCAGTTCCTGGGTTATCAAAACTTGTTGCAGTTCCTGCTATAATTTCACCATACTTAGCGAAATCCATAAAGAAAGGATCATCTCTTGGGCCAGCAAAAAAGCGCATTCCTGCATTGGTTGCTGTAACTACTGATGAACCATAGATAGAAATGTCAACCATAGATTGTGTGGCCATCGTTTCAATTGAACTAATTAATCCTGTTACCGAAGGTACTGTTGGCCCGAAGAAATACATTTTGCCATCTCGAGGAATCGCTTGAATTACTAAATCTTCTACATAATCGCCTGTAGTATCAATATTAAATTCTACAAGTACGTTTTCATTAAATGAAGCTGAAGCTGTAGCTTCGGGGCTAATTAACCCTTGTACATTTGCAATAAAAACGACATTATCTGTATCTTGTGCTTCAAAGGCATAGAAATCAGTAATATCACTATTCCCTCCTGCTACAGAAGGTGCATCAATATGATCGGCTGCTATCATAAAGTAAGCTACTAGTGTGAAAACGCTTAGTCCTAAAATAATTTTTAATTTTTGACTCACGAGACTAAAGCTATTTTTGTGTTCGTGATTTTTTTTTGAGTTTTTCATAATAAATGAGATTTTATGTTAATTAATTTTTGACTCTCACTCATACCTACGCAAAAAAGTTAAAGGTGGTTTTAAAAAAGTTTTAATAGGTTTTGTTTTACAGAAAAAATTATCTTTACATGACCTAATCTTTAAACCATGAATCCATCAGCAAATGGCTGGATAAAAAAATTAATAAAAGAGCTAGAAGCTAAGGCTGTACTAGATAATTTGTCTATTGAAGGGTTTTATTTAGCATTAAGAGATAGCGGATTTATTTACGGAAATAATGTGGCTGTTGTTGCTGATTTAACCGATGGAAAAGATTTTACAAATGAAGAAATTTGTAAAGTAAATTTACTTTCTGCTTTATATTTTTCTCATAAAAAACTTAACGCTTCTGATGCTTTTATTGATAGTGCAATAGAGTTTTACACTAAAATTGAAGACTATAAAAAATCGTTTTTTAGAGAATTATTAGGCGATAAGAAATCTTCGGGATTATTAGAAGATATTATTCATAAGCGTGTTTTAATTGACGACAACTTGATTAGCAAAAGTTTTAATTACTTTATCACTAATGCTTTATTATATATAGATGTTTTAGCCTATAAGCATTATTTAAAAAATGGTGCAATTACAGTGGATTATATTAAAAACTTAGAATCTTCGCTGGAAACTATTGTCCTATCTGTTTTAAATTCTAAGCAAACAAAAAGTAAGTATGATGACAGTTTAATTAAGCTTTTTGAACAATCGCTTCGTTATCAGAAAAAATTTAATATTACTTACCGTCAAGCCATTTCATTTATTAATAGTGAATTAGAAACCTATTATATTTTAGACATGGCGTGTATGGCCACATGGACAGATGAGACCATTGATAAAAAAGAGCATGCGTTTTTAAATCAGTTAGGTGTTGATTTATTTTTAGAAAACCAAACCATTGACGATGCTATTGCAGCAATAACTACGTTTTTTGACACTTACAAAGACCAAATTACTTTACTAGGCTCAAAAAACATTGTCAAAACTTTTTATGATAATTCTAGTAAAATGGTAAGTAAACTCATTTCTAGAAACAGTAAACGTTTACAAAAAGAATTAAGTCAGAGTAAAGAGTTAATGCTACTTATTTCACAGTCTACAGTAAGAGATTTAAGCGAAAACGAGCAGAAAAAAGTACAAGAACAATTGCTAGATATTTTTAAATCTATACCTAGCCTTGCTATTTTTATGCTTCCTGGAGGTGCATTATTACTCCCTTTAGTTATAAAGTTTATTCCTAAGTTATTACCAAGTGCCTTTGATGATAATAGGATTGAAGACTAGCTTACTCTAACCACATTTTAAAATCTTTTACACGTTCTCGTGCTACAATAACATCTTGCTCGTTAAACGAATTTAGTTTTATTTGTAAACGTGAGTTGGTGTAACTTACCATGTCTTTAATCGCATGAATATTCACAAAGAATTTTCTGTTAATTCTGAAGAATTGCTGTGGTTCTAATTCTAGTTCTAGTTGTTCTAAAGTGGTGTCTATTAAATAATTTCTACCTTCTGTAGTGTATAAGTACGTGCCTTTATTTTCGCTATAAAAACATTCAATCTCATCTATATTTATAAGTTTTAAATGCTGGCCAACTTTTATTGAAAATCGCTTTTTATATTCTCTTTCTATAGGATTTACAAGGAGTTTCTTAATATCATTAAAATCGAGCGTTACTTGCTGTTGTTGTTGAGGCAATCGTGTTTTGTATTTTGAAACTGCTTGCTCTAAATCATCTTCATCTATAGGTTTTAAAAGGTAGTCTATACTATTTAATTTGAAGGCTTGCAAAGCATACTCATCAAAAGCAGTGGTAAAAATAACAGCCGATTTAATGTCTATAGTCTCAAAAATTTCAAAAGATAAACCATCACTTAATTGAATATCTAAAAAAATAAGATCTGGATGTTCGTTGTTTTGGAACCAAATTATAGACTCTTCAACAGAATGTAGCATGATTTCTACTTTTAAATCTAAACGCTCTAACATGCGTTGTAAGCGTCTTGCTGATGGCTTTTCGTCTTCTATAATTATGATATTCATTTTACTTTTATTTTGCGTTAGCGATTGATACGTTATCCTTTTTTATAGATTCCTGTCACTGCAGGAATGGCTCTATAAAAAAGATTTAAGTGGAAAGCGCGACGTTTGTTGGCTGAGCAAAGCTAAAGGCAACAAAGGTAACGCCCAAAACCTATTCATATTTATTCATGATTTTATTTTCTTTATCCATAAACTCTTTAATCTTTTTACTTTCCCAATCTTTAGAGAAGAATATGTTTTTTCCGAATACACCAAACCAGTGCGAAACAATTCCTATACCCCAAAACAGCCAAACAGCGTAAGTGCCAAAATCTGTAAAAACCTCTCTAAAAGATGCGCCATGACTAAAATCGCTAGAAACTTTAGAGATTGAAATAAAAAGGTTAACTGCCAAATACCAAAAGAAATGCCAATAAAACCCTTTAATCTCTTTGAGTCTTTTTTCGGCACGTCTATAAGCCGATTCACTATAATTGTTTTCTTTATATGGTTCTATATTATACTTCTCCATGATTCATAAAATTTAATTCCATTTTTTATTACGCTCTTCTTCTCTCAAATACTGTTCTATTTTGCGTTGCTCCCAATGGCTTCCAAATAGGCCACGTCCTTTATGAACAAAGACTATAAATGCATGTATTGCTAAACCAAAGCCCCAAGGAATTAGGGAATACCAAAACCATTTATAGTCCCAATACGTTAGATAGTTAATAAAAATTGTAAATGGTGTAAACAGACAATAGGCAAGCAGATGCTGATAAAAAGTTTTAGTTTCTTTAAGTCTTTTTTCGGCGCGTTTATATGCCAAGCTTCTTTGGTGATCTGTTTCTTTATAAGGTTCGATATGATTTGTTTCCATCACTTTTAATTTAATTCCATTTCTTTTTATTTTCTTCTTCTTTCATATACTGCTCTATTTTTCGTTGTTCCCAACTGATGCCTAAAACGCCATCATTGACAAAAACTTGATAAGCATGAAAGCATATTCCGATGCCCCAACCAAATAGAGGAAACCAAAACCAATGGAATTCCCATGACGTTTTATAATTAATAAAAATAATAAAAGGAATAACGACGCAATACGCGACAATACTATAGTAAAACCCTTTTAGATTTTCTACGTGTTTTCGAGCTCGTTCATAACTTTGCTCTGATGGTGTTTCTAATTTTTTCATAACTGTGATTTGTTTTGTCAGCATTGGTATTGCAACTGCAAAACTTTTTGCTTCTTGATTGATGAATACTTTTTTATCGGTTAATAAGTCATAGCGTTGTTTGATATTGCTTAAACCAACACCACTACTCTTTTTTACGATTTGTTTTGGTTGTAAATTATTCTCTACAACCAAGTTGCCATTTTCTTCATATATTTTAATATGTAATGGTTTTGCTGAAGTGACCATATTGTGTTTTACAGCATTTTCTAAAAGGAGCTGTAATGATAATGGTACGACTTTACTTTCTGGGTTTGAAGCTTGGTCTGGAATTTCAAAAATGATGCTGTCTTCAAACCTTGTTTTTAAAAGCGACATATACGTTTTAGCAAAAGCGAGTTCCTCATCTACAGTAACCAGATCTTTATTTTTTTGTTCTAAGACATAACGGTAAACTTTAGACAATGAGGTTGTAAACTTTTGAGCATTATCTGGGTTTTCTTCAATTAGACTTGTTAGAACATTTAAACTATTGAACAAAAAATGTGGGTCTAACTGATTTTTTAAAGCATCAAACTTAGCGCTTGCAGTACCAGCAATGACTTTTTGTTCTTTAATTTTCTTTTGTTGATATTTATTATAGAAATAAATAAAATGAAAGGTAATGACAATAGTTAAAGTAATCCACAGTCCAAATTGATACGGTTTAAGAGTTTCATGCGCTATAAAATAATCGAAGGTTTGTCCGAAATAATATAAAGCCGTAAACGTTCGCAATAAAACCAGTCCAATAATTGTAATAACGACAGAGCCTAAAACGCCAATAACAATACGCTTAATTGTATCTGATTCGTTCCATTTACGTTGTTCTAAATATGAAAAGTAAAACATATTAGAATACCCTAAAACGAAAGCATACAATTGATAAAAGCTAAATTCAATTAAAAATCCACGTACTGTACCAAATGAGAATCCGTCTGACAATAAATTTCCGATGACGAAAACGATACATCCAATAAAGAAAGTGATAAATATGTTTTTAATTGATTTCATTGTGTGTTTGTTTTTTTAAAAAAGAATTATTTACAGGCTTTTAAAGCTTCCTCAGCACGTTCTCTTCCCCAGTTTGGGTGAAATTCAGATTCTGGTTTAAAGTTAGCAAAAAGTTCTATGGAGCGTTCTATATTTTTACAAAATGGTGCTGTATCTTGTCCAAAATAACGCGCGCCTCCTATTTCCCATTCTGCTCTATTGTACACCACTCTAGGGTTTGTAGGATCTATTTGTTCGGCTTGTGTATATAAAGCCATTACTTTTCCTGATAAGGTCATACCATAAGTTGCACCATCACTAGCGACATAAACAGTATATAATAAAGCTTGTAAGACCATAATTTCTGGATTGTCTTTTGAGATTGCTGAAGCTTCATTTAATAAGTCTTGTGCTTTATTTAATTGAGCTTCTAGTGCTTCTCTATCATTCAATTTAGAAAACCCATCAAACACTAAAGTAGCTGCTGCATAATAAGGTGGTAGCCAGTTGTCTGGTTCTGCTTTTGATATACGTTCAAATAACTGTGAAGCTTCTATAGCGTTAGTTCCCCAAAGGTCTAAGGCTTTTTGCATTCCTAATTCATACTTTGTTTGGGACGTAGCGATACTTGTTATAAATAGGGCTACAATGATAATTACTTTTTGCATGTGTTTTGATTTTTAATTAATTATAAGACAAATATCGACTGATTTAGCGTTATTATAAATCTCTTTCGACTGAATTGTCATTTTATATGGATAAGTTGTAATTTATAGATTATCTAATTGATTGTCTGTTCCTTTCTCACTGATGGTCCAAAAGAATCCAACAAAAAAGAATTGGTCTGCTGCAGGACGTAAACTTCGGCTTGCAAAATTGCCATTAACATCTGGTGTATTAGCAAATTGGTAGCCATTTATGTTTTTAAATCCGAGTACATTATTCACCGAAAAATAAAGAATTTTTTGTGGCGTCAATAAATAGGCCCAATTTAAGCTTAAGCTGTTATAGGCTTTTGTTTTTTGATTTAAGAAACCTGATTTGTTCGGATCGGTATAAGTTCGACCTGAAGCGAACGAATAACTCATACCTACTTGACTTTTCCAATCATTAATCCAATATTTTCCGACTACTGATAAATTATGTGCATTCGCAAAATTTGGTTGTGCACTATTCGGAAAGTTATTATAATTCCGTTCGCTATCTAAAAACGAATAACTCACCCAATAATCTACATTCTTGATGTTTCGACTATCGCGCCAAAACAAATCGATGCCTTTAGCAAATCCGTAGCCTTGACTATTATAATTTGAGTCGAAACTAGCAAAGTCACTATCGTACTTCACCAATTGATCATAATCTTTATAGTAGGCTTCAGCTCTAAACAACTGTCCTTTGCCATTATATTGATAGTTGAGAATATAATGTGTCGTATGTTGTGCTTCTAAGTCCTGCTCAAATTTCAAAATATTAGAATTTGGGTTCTGATAAAAATCGCCATAAGCTAAAGATATCTGGCTTTTTTCCGACGTTTTATAAGCCATCGATAATCGAGGAGACAGCGTTAATTCTTTAAATAATTCGCTATACTCTAGACGCAACCCAGCTTTTAGGGCTAGTTTTTTTGAAAAGAAAATATCTGCTTCGGTAAATGCTGCACTGATATTATTTGTATAACCATAATCAACTGATGGTGTAAATACATCCTGGTAATCTTCAGTAAAATGTGTTGAAAAATATTCGGCACCAACATTTAATTTAAAATAATTATTAAATCGATGTTTTAGTTTTAGTTTAGCGTGATAAGAATTTTCGTCATCATCAATATCTGCATCATCAAAACTAATTTTATTTTTAGCTTTAGTATAACTCAATCCTGTTTGTAATTTCCAATTATCGCTCAAATGACCTTCATAAGAACCATTAAAGTAAAAGTTCTTATTGTTTAACTTAAAGTGCACGCCATCAGCACTATTAATATCTTCTTGAGTTAATTCAAAACTACTTGTATCGAATGCTGAATATAATTTCAACATACCACTACCTAGTTCTTGTCGAAAAACAGCTTCTCCCGAAATACCTTCGAAAGGTTTATCCCAATCGTTTCTATCCTTAAAAATAGAATTATATGGTGCTAAGTTGATATACGATGCATTAACGCTTAAGGAATTTGTCTTCCATTTTTGAGTGTTACCAAGCACTCCACCAACCGTCATAATACCAATATCTGTTTTTTCTTGGTCAGGAATACCAGTTGTATTCAATAACAAAACACTAGACAGAGCTTGTCCGAATTCTGCGGAATACCCTCCAGTAGAAAACGTAATACCATCAAATAGAAAAGGCGAATAACGTCCACGAGTTGGCACATTATTCGTTGTTGGTGAATAGGGCGTGAATACACGAATGCCATCTATAAATATTTGTGTTTCTTCTGCATCTCCTCCACGCACAAAAAGGCGTCCATCTTCTGCTACTGTTGTGGTTCCTGGAAGTGTTTGCAATGCGCCAACAAAATCACCTAAAGCGCTCGCTGTAGTAACAACATCTAAAGGCTTTAATGCATTTACCTTAGAATTATCGCCAGCCGAAAATGTTCCAGCAGAAAGCACTACAGTATCTAAGGTGTTAATATCATCTTTAAGAACTATATTTAAATCTTTCATAAATGAAATATCGCCTAGCATCATAAAAGTCTCATAAGACAAATACGAAACGACTAAAGTTTGACTTCCTGTTTCTGTGGTTTTAAATGAAAAGACACCTTGTTCATTTGTAGTAGCACCATCATAAGTTCCTTCTAAATATACGTTAGCTTCTGCAATAGGATTATTTTTAGAATCTGTAACGGTTCCACTAATAACTTGTGCTGATAGTTGTAGTGTTACAAAATAGACAAAGAGAGGTAATAGTTTTTTCATGTGTTTAATATTGATTAATTTGATTGATGCTGCAAAGATGAATCAGAAAGAGAGCATATGAAACTAATAAATACCGAATTGTAGCATTCTTACGATGAGATGTCATGAACAAATCAATAAAATGTAAAAAACACTTAATTAATCGCCAAGAAAAAAGAACATCTGACTTATCACAGATAGGCAAGATGCTTCGTAAGGTGACAATTCAAGAAACCTTTGTTCAAATTCAGATGTTGGTAAAAGCTAAATTCTACCTTGAGTAATTAGGTGATTCTTTGGTAATTGTAACATCGTGCGGATGGCTTTCATTGATACCTGATGCTGTAATTTTCACAAATTGACCATGGTCTTGAAGCGTGGTTATATCTTTAGCGCCACAATAGCCCATTCCAGCACGTAAACCACCAATAAACTGATGAATGCTTTCAAACAATTCGCCTTTGTAAGGTACACGTCCTACAATGCCTTCTGGAACTAGTTTTTTAATATCGTCTTCCACATCTTGAAAATAGCGGTCTTTACTTCCTTGTTTCATAGCTTCTACTGAACCCATTCCACGATAAGATTTAAATTTTCGGCCTTCGTAAATAATCGTTTCTCCAGGAGATTCTTTAGTTCCTGCTAGCAAAGAGCCTAGCATTACTGTATCTGCTCCTGCTGCTATTGCTTTAGGAATATCACCAGTATATCTAATCCCTCCATCTGCTATCACTGGAACTCCAGAGCCTTTAATGGCAGCAGCTACTTCTAAAACCGCTGAGAATTGTGGAAATCCTACTCCAGCGACCACTCGTGTTGTACAAATGGAACCTGGACCAATACCAACTTTTACAGCATCTGCTCCTGCTTCAACCAAATATTTTGCGGCAGCTCCTGTGGCGATATTTCCAACAATAACATCTAATTCTGGGAATTTAGCTTTAACTTCTTTTAGCACTGTCACCACACCTTTTGTATGTCCATGCGCTGTATCAATAATTACTGCATCGACACCAGACCTTACTAATGCTTCGGTTCGCTCTACTGCATCAGCTGTTACGCCTAAAGCAGCAGCAACACGAAGTCTTCCGTATTGATCTTTATTAGAAATAGGTTTCTGAGTTAATTTGGTAATGTCTCTAAACGTAATTAATCCTGCTAACTTATAGTTGTCATCGACAATTAGTAATTTCTCTATTTTATGTTGATTCAAAATTCCTTCAGCATCTTGTAACGATGTTCCTATTGGAGCTGTAACTAAATTTTTGCTCGTCATGACCTCAACAATAGCTCTGTTATTATTTTTTTCAAATCGCAAATCTCTATTTGTCACAATTCCTTTTAGTAATCCGTTATCATCTATAATAGGAATGCCTCCAATACTATGCTCTGCCATTAGCTTTTTAGCATCTATAACTTTAGCATCTAAGGTCATTGTTACTGGGTCAGTTATCATACCACTTTCTGCACGTTTTACACGACGGACTTCATTGGCTTGATCTTCTATACTCATATTCTTGTGTAACACACCTATTCCGCCTTCACGAGCAATTGCAATAGCCATGGCACTTTCGGTAACAGTATCCATAGCAGCAGATACAATAGGAATATTGATGCTAATGTTTCGAGTAAATTTTGTTTGAATATTGACTTCGCGTGGTAAAACTTCCGAGAAAGCTGGAACTAATAATACGTCATCGTAGGTTAAACCTTCGCCTACAATTTTGTTGTCGTGTGCTGTCATGATGCAATTAAGATTTAATTGCACACAAAGATACAACTAAAATTATCTTTTTAGCTAAATATTATTTATAAGTATTTTTACAATAGTCTCGTAAACTTTGAATGGCATATTTATAACGCGCTTCTGGATTAGAAATGTCGCCTTTAAAACGAATCGATTTATCGACCATCAAGCCATAAAAGCCTTTCCCTTTTGCCATACGCTCTATAGTCTTTAAACTTTTTGAATCTATAGATTGATAGATTTGTTCTAACCATTCGTATTGTTCTTTATACAACATATATTCATCCCAATGCTGAGCAATTTCACCTTTAATAACATCTTTAGAATTGTATAATAATCGCAATTCATTAAATGCTTGGTTAAAAACAGTTTCACTACCTTGATACGCATAGTTTTTAATACTTTTATTGGTAAAAATATTATAAGGAAACGCTTTGATTAGTCGCAGTTTATTTGAAATAAAATGAGCCATTTTTGGCCATATTACTTCATAGCCTTTAAGATTTAAATGTGTGTAAAACCATGCATAAAAATCTCGGCGTTGCTTAATGGTAATGTATTCTTCTGGGTGATGATGATTAAGATTATAGGCATTCGCTTTTTGCCAAACGATAGTATTCTGCTTTCTATCGGATTTGAGCCAATCTTTTTGAGACAATGCTATTTGCTTGGTTTCCTTTTGAAACTGCTGAAGGCTTTTCCACTCTTTTGAAAATGCTGAAAAGTGAATAGTACAGATAAAAACAAAAAGGAGTTGTTTCATATTTTTTTTAAAATTCGAAGTTTAAAAATACAGAAACAAATAATTATAGTCCCTAATTAACTACGGAAGATTTTAAAAGGACTAATTAATGATAAGCAGTAAAAATCTTAGTCGCTTCATTATAAGCGCTTTCAAATGACAAAGCATTTAAATCATGTGCTTTTTTAGAGGTTAAATAAGACAGTACTTTTTCGGTTGGCATATTACCTGTTAGTTCGTCTTTAGCCATTGGACAACCACCAAATCCTTGAATAGCGCCATCAAAACGTCTACAACCTGCTTTATAGGCTGCATCAACTTTTTCAAACCATGTTGTTGGTGTTGTGTGCAAATGTGCACCAAACTCAATATTCTGATATTGAGGAATTAAATTAGAAAATAAATAATCGATATTCTCTGGGTTTGAAGTCCCTACTGTATCGCTAAGCGATAAAATATTCACACCCATTTTACTCAATCTCTCGGTCCACTCTCCTACTATATCTACATTCCAAGGGTCGCCATAAGGGTTCCCGAAACCCATAGATATATATACAACTACTTGCTTGCTGTGTTTTTGAGCTAAACTTAAAATATCTTGTAAAATCAAAACCGATTGTGCAATGGTCTTATGCGTGTTACGCATTTGAAAGTTTTCCGAAATAGAAAAAGGATACCCTAAATAATCTATTTCTGGATGCTGGCAAGCTGCTTCAGCGCCACGAAGATTCGCAACTATAGCTAATAACTTACTAGTCGTTTTACTTAAATCTAATTGCGCTAATACTTCAGCCGTATCTACCATTTGAGGTATCGCTTTAGGCGATACAAAGCTTCCGAAATCAATCGTATCAAAACCCACACGTAACAACGACTGAATATACTGCACCTTCTGCGCTGTTGGAATAAATTGCTTTATTCCTTGCATCGCATCACGAGGACATTCAATAACTTTAACGTGTTTAGACATGACAGTAAAAATAAGACTATTTTTCAGATAATAATATAAAAATTGCAATACCTACAAATACAATAATTTGTAACCATTTTAATAAAACGCCAACGTTCTCATTTTGTTTAATATAGTCTGAAATAGTACCTGCTAAAATAGCAATTGTAGAAAAGATGATTAAAGAGACTAACATAAACAGAAGACCTAAAACATAAAATTGAACAACTGTACTTAAAGTGTCACTAAATAAAAACCCAGGAAAAAACGCCAAAAAGAAGATAGAGACTTTAGGATTAAGCACATTCATAATAAAACCCTGTTTATACAATTGCACCAAGCTCTTTTTTGGAGCATTAGTATTTGTCATTCTAATACTCGCATCACTTTTATATACTTTATAGGCTAAGTAGAATAAATACAAAGCTCCAAAAAGTTTAATCGCAAAATACAGAGTATCATTCTCTTTTATAATTGCTGAAACTCCAAAAGCCACAAGTGTAGTATGTACAATACACCCAGAAATCAATCCAGCAACTGTTGCCAATCCATATTGTTTTCCATTGGTAATGCTTTGCATCAAAACATAAATATTGTCTGGTCCTGGAGAACATGCTAATGCTGAAGTGGCTAATACAAAAGAAAGAAGAAGCTCGTAATTCAATATTGAAATTTTTTCAAAAATAAGTTTTTAGAAATTAAGTGGTTTAAAAAAGTAAGTCTTTTAAATAAATAACGACTTAATCAGAAAATTAACGACCATGAAAAAAATTACACTTTTACTTTCCTTATTTCTGGCTAGCATTTTCGCAACACTTCAATCGCAATCAATAGCTACTTACGATATTGTTTTTACAAGTACTTGGAATGCTAGTGAACATACTAATGCAATGGACATGTCGCTTCCAGGAAATGCGCATTGGTCTAAATTAGTTGGAGTGAATCACAATAGTGATGTTGATTTTTTTGAAGTTGGGCAAATGGCTACTCTTGGTGTTGAATTGATTGCTGAAAACGGAACGAATGATGTCTTTAGAGACACAGATGTTCAAAACGCTATTGATGCTTTAGATGCTCAACAATATATTAATGGTCCTTCCCTTTCTACTGCTGCAGGTACAATAACAATAACTGGACTAGAAGTCAATCAAGATTTCCCCTTACTAACCTTATTATCAATGGTAGCACCTAGTCCTGATTGGTATATTGGTCTTGATGGTCTTAACTTATTAGATGCAAGTGGCAATTGGAAAACTTCAATAACAATTCCTATGACTTTCGTATATGATGCTGGAACAGATAGTGGATCTAATTATACTTCTGGAAATAACGATGCTAATCTTCCTATTTCTATCTTTGACATGTCTAATACAATCGAACCTTTTAATGGTAATGATATTGGTTTTATTGAAATCACACTCACCAATGTATTAAGTGTAGAAGACCTTAACAGTATAGATGCGATAAAACTTTTTCCAAATCCTAGTCAAGGTAAAGTAACAATCACCAATACAAGAGATTTAGAAACTGTTGAAGTTTACAATATATTAGGTCGACTTGTAACACGAATCCAAGTGCAACAAAACCCAACATTAGAGCTTCATTTATCACATCTTAGCAAAGGCTTATATGTGGTTAAAATGACAGATATAAACACCAATACAAAAACTCAAAAATTAATCTTGGAGTAAAGCTTTATTGATGCGCTTGATTAACTGAGGGCCTTCATATATAAAGCCTGTGTACAATTGCACTAAATCGGCTCCTGCATTAAGTTTTTCTAAGGCATCCTCTTTGGTATGAATCCCTCCAACACCTATAATTGGAAAGGCTTTATTGCTTTGTTCTGAAAGAAAACGAATCACTTCGGTTGAACGAGAAGTTAAAGGTTTTCCACTTAAACCACCAACCTCGGACTTATTTTCACTTTGTAAGTCTTTACGAGAGATTGTAGTATTTGTGGCAATTACACCATCAATTTTTGTACTCGCAACAATATCAATAATATCTAATAATTGCTCCTTAGTTAAATCTGGTGCAATTTTAAGTAGAATTGGTTTTTGATAGTTTTTACTGGCGTTTTCTTCTTTTAAAACCTTCAACAATTTGGTTAGTGGTTCTTTATCTTGTAAGGCTCTTAAATTTGGTGTATTAGGAGAACTTACATTCACTACAAAATAATCGACATAATCAAACAGTGCATTAAAACAAATCTTATAATCATCTACAGCATGTTCATTTGGTGTGACTTTATTTTTGCCAATATTTCCTCCAATAAGCACACCTCTTGACCTGAGCGAAGTCGAAGGGTGTTTTAAACGCTCTACAGCTTCAACAACGCCTCCATTATTAAAACCCATTCGATTAATAATCGCTTGATCTGCTTTTAGTCTGAATAATCGTTTCTTCGGATTCCCTTCTTGAGGTTTTGGAGTTAGTGTTCCTATTTCAATAAAACCAAATCCGAAGCTACTCAACTCATTAAAAAGCTTCGCGTCTTTATCGAAACCAGCCGCTAATCCCACAGGGTTTTTAAAGGTTAAACCAAAGAGTTGGCGCTCTAAACGCTTATCTTCAATCACATATAACTGCTTTATAATAGATGAGAATCCTGGTATTTTATTTATAAGGCGAATACATTTAAATGTAAAATGATGAATTTTTTCAGGATCAAAAAGAAAAAATAAAGGTCGAATGAAGCGTTTATACATTTGGCTGTGTTTGTGCAAAAATAGACTTAAATAAAAAATGACACAATTCAAATCTCAAAAAAAAACATAAATTGTATCTTTAAGCCCTTAGGGTTTGTTAACAATCTCACTCAAGCACTATAAATAATTAATATTACATATGATTTCAAAAGAAGATATTATAAAACGTTTTGTAAGCTACGTGACAATAGATACAGAATCTGATCCAGAAAGTGATACAACGCCTAGCACAGCAAAACAATGGGATTTGGCCAATGCATTAGTCGATGAACTCAAAGCTATTGGTATGCAAGACGTCACTATTGATGACAAGGCGTATATCATGGCGACTTTACCAAGTAATGTAGATCACGAAGTGCCTACCATTGGTTTTATTTCGCATTTTGATACCACTCCAGACTTTACTGGAGCCAATGTAAAACCACAAATTATTGAAGATTACGACGGAAAAGATTTGATTTTAAATGAAGCTGAAAACATCGTGCTTTCACCTGACTATTTTGAAGATCTATTATTATATAAAGGTCAAACTTTAATTACAACAGATGGCACAACGCTACTTGGTGCAGATGACAAAGCTGGAATATGCGAAATCATTTCTGCAATGGAATACTTAATTCAACATCCTGAAATTAAGCATGGAAAAGTACGTGTTGGGTTTACTCCTGACGAAGAAATTGGTCGTGGTGCGCATCATTTTGATGTCGAAAAATTTGGTGCTGATTGGGCCTATACCATGGATGGCAGTCAGATTGGTGAATTAGAATATGAAAACTTTAATGCGGCTGGTGCTGTAGTAAAAGTGAAAGGAAAAATCGTACATCCTGGCTATGCCAAAGGAAAAATGATAAACTCCATGTACATTGCTACTGAGTTTATTAACTCGTTACCTCGACTTGAAACTCCAGAGCATACTGAAGGTTACGAAGGTTTTTTTCACTTGTATTCTATAAAGGCTGAAGTTGAAGAAACGATTTTGCAATATATTATTCGTGATCATGACAGAGAGCATTTTGAAGCACGAAAAGAAGTCATGCAAAAAATTACCAATGAAATCAATTCTCAATATGGTCGTGAAGTCATTGAACTAGAAATGAACGATCAATATTACAATATGAAAGAAAAGGTTGAACCTGTTATGCATATTGTAGATATTGCCGAAGAAGCCATGAAGCAACTCAACATAAAACCTTTAATTAAAGCCATTAGAGGTGGCACTGATGGTTCGCAATTAAGTTATAAAGGACTGCCTTGTCCAAATATTTTTGCTGGTGGACATAACTTTCACGGACGCTACGAATATGTTCCTGTAGAAAGCATGATAAAAGCTACAGAAGTAATTTGTAAGATTGTTGAATTAACGGCTGAAAAAAATAATTAAATAAACTTATCTCCACTTATGAAAAAAATAATAACAATACTCATAATGGCTTTTACTGTAAGTCTTTGCCTAAGCTTTAAAAATAGCTCCAAAAGCCCTATAAATGATAAAGATGATTTTATAAAAATTGCAAAAATACTGTATCCAGAATATGCTGATGACATTGAAAATTGTTTTCAGTTATTTGTAGACAATACCTCAAAATTTGAAGAAAATTATTCGGAATTAATTAATGATTTTTACATCACACCTGGCGAATCTACGCTTATAGATTTATTGTACGCTTATGGAGATTCTAAAAACAAAGTAGTTTATATAGATTGGAGAGGCGAAGAAAACAAAGGCGAAATTGAAGAGTATATTACTGACATTCTAAATACTGAAGTTGATTTTTCAGAAACTGAAAATTTTAGAAGTAAATCTAAGGATTTAGACCAAAGAGATGGTGAATTTATTCTTGAGTTATTTAACAAAATAAACGAAGATTTAAATAAAGAAGGCATGACATTAGCTTTCTTTAATATTGAATGGGATGCGTATGGCTTTACTATTATATCGCTTGAAAATTTTGCAAAAATTAAAACCATAAAGAAGGATATTTTAAATTAATTAATCAAATGAAAAAAGTTTATTCCGTTGAAGAATACATTGAAATCAACTCCCATTTTGGTGAGGCATTATCAATGCTTCGTGACATTATAAATACAACAGAACTCAACGAATCTGTAAAATGGTCAGCACCTACTTATGATTTAAATGGAAAGAATGTTTTAAGTATTGGCGCATTTAAAAATCATTTTTGCGTTTGGTTTTTTAATGGTGTCTTTTTAAAAGATGAGCAAGGTTTATTAATGAATGCTCAAGAAAAAACTAAGGGTTTAAGACAGATGCGTTTTAATTCTATTGATGAAATTAATGAAAGTATTGTGCTGTCATACGTCAAAGAAGCAATAGAAAATCAGCGTTTAGGTAAAGAAATAAAACCCGAGCGTAAAAAGAAAGAGGTTATTATTCCTCCTGAATTACAAAAAAATTTCGAGTCCAACACATCTTTTCATGATGCTTTTAAAGCCCTTACTCCTGGAAAGCAACGTGAATACTGCGAGCACATCGAAAGTGCGAAACGCGAAGCCACTAAATATGCTAGATTAGACAAAATAAAACCAATGATTCTTCAAGGTGTTGGTTTACATGACAAATACAAGAACTGCTAAACACAGCGTTTATTTATAATAAAAAAGGCTTCCTTAATGAGGAAGCCTTTTTATTATTTAGAAATATTTTATTTCTTTATCTCTGTTGGAGAAACGTTTAATTTTCGGCTCATTTCCATTGAAATTGCAGAACGATCAAACTTTAACTTTCCAGCCATAGTTTCAATAACACAGCTGTTATCTTTATCGTTAAGTTCTGCTACTTTTCCATGTAAACCGCTTTTGGTAATAACTTTATCACCACGTTTTAACTCACTAGAAAACTTTTTTTCTTGTTTAGCACGTTTCATTTGAGGTGCAATCATAAAGAAATACACAACAGCAAACATTGCTATAAACGGTAGAAAACTACTTAAACCTTCTCCCATTTGTATTAATCGTGGTTATGACCTTCGTGACCTGGTTGTGTACTAGACTTTACTGTTTGTACAGCTGGTGATCCTGCAGCGCTTACAGCAGCAGCTGGTTTCTTAGCTGGTGTTGCTGGTGCGTTTGGATCTGGCTTTACGAAAGCTTTTATTTTTACTGTTTCTTTTCCAGTTTCTGTGTTAGCAGTAACAGTAATTGTTTTTGTTACAGCATTTTTTCCAGAACCGTTAAACTTTACAGTAAATTCTCCTGATTCGCCAACAGCTAAAGGCTCTTTTGACCAATCTTTAGGTACTGTACATCCACAAGTACTTTTAATATCTGTAATTACTAATGGCGCAGAACCTGTATTCGTATACTTGAATTTTGTTTCTACTTGAGTTTTTGCCTCAATCTCACCAAAATCATGCTCTTTTTCATCAAAAGTGATTATTGGATAATCTGTTGAGTTAGCGTCTCTTACTGCTGCTTCAGCAACATTTTTGTCATCAATTTTCTTTGATGCATCTTCTTTACATGAAGTAAAAGCGATTAAGCAAAATGCACTTAATCCTAACAATACTTTTTTCATAATTTGTTTTTTTAAATTAGTTCAAAATTTATTTTGAGGTGTAAATGTAATAATAAATTATTATTACATCAATCCTCGACCTATTTTATTTAGTTTTTCTTGGTCTTGATATTCCTTTACTAAATTGTCTAAAATCCCATTAATAAAAATACTACTCTTAGGTGTAGAGTACTCTTTGGCGATTTCTAAATATTCATTAATTGTTACTTTTACTGGAATAGACGGAAAATTTAACAGTTCGCAAATGGCCATTTGCATCAAAATATAATCTATTGTTGCAATTCGATCTGCGTCCCAGTTTTTAGTTTTTCCTTGAATCTCGGCATTTAGTTTGCTTTGATTTAAAATGCTTTTCTTTAACAACTCAATTGCAAACGTTTTATCGCCTTCATCTTTATATAATTTAGGTGTAAAATGATTTGGCTTTAACGATGGTTTAACTTGCTTCAATAATTTTAGGATGGCTGTGTTAACTATTGGCAAATCGTCTAACCACGTTAAATTCTTGTCTTCTATATATTCATATAACCTAGGATTAGGAGCTATTACTTCTTTAAATACATCGACAATAAAATTTTTATCTTCTTTAAAATCAGACGTTTTTGTTTGCATATATTCTGCATACAAATCACTTGAAAGTAGCGCTCTAAAAATGATATCTACATACTCCTCATCGAGTTCCCAATTATTAATTTTATGTGCTTTTATAGCTTCCAAAAGGGCTTCATTATTTTTTAATAACTGAAACACTTCATTATGGATTAATTTTTTGTTGGGATTTTTATCTTCTTGAGTAGCTAGAAGTTTCTTTTGGGTTTTATCTAAATGTATTTCTGCTTTCTTATGTACTTCTATTAATAAAGACATTATTAATAAATACAAATTATACATATTGTCTATACTGTACATTAAAAACTTTTGGTCTTTACTAAAATCGTCACTTTCTCCTCCTTTAAAAGTGTATAAGGTTTGCATGACTTTAATACGTATATGTCTTCTATTAAGCATATTTACAAAGAACTTTAAATTAACAAGGCGAAAGTTAATCACTCTCGCCTTGCAAAAATAGTATTTATTTAAAAAGAATTATTTAGAATTCTCTTTTTTTCTGTTTTCAATTCTACTTTGAGCAATATTTAATGCAGCTCTATTTGTTGTAATTTTATTAGTTTCTGCATTCGATAAAATTTCAAGTGTCGTATTATAGATATTTTCTGTTTTACGCATAATTTCTTTTTTATCATAGCCTTCTAATTCTGCATACACATTAATAATTCCGCCAGCATTAATTAAAAAATCTGGTGCATAAACAATACCTCTTTCTTGAAGTATCGCGCCATGTTTTTCTTCTATTGCTAATTGATTATTTGCTGCTCCTGCTATTACTTTAGCTTTTAGCTTATTAATGGTATCGTCATTAATAGTTGCTCCTAAAGCGCAAGGTGCATAAATATCTACCTCTTCACTAAAAAGATCATTCCCAGTATAAATCGATGCGTCATATTTTTGACTTACTTCTTGTAATCGTTCTTGGTTAATATCTGTAATAATAACCTTTGCACCTTCATTTGTTAAGTGTTCTACTAAAGATTCACCAACATGTCCAATACCTTGAACTAAAACTGTTCGGTCTTCTAATATTTCAGAACCAAATTTATATTTAGCTGCGGCTTTCATTCCCATAAATACGCCATAAGCTGTAATTGGTGAAGGGTTTCCTGCTCCTCCTTTGCTTTCTGAAATTCCTGTAACATAAGGAGTCACTTCACGCACTAAGTCCATATCAGCTGTTTCCATACCTACATCTTCTGCAGTAATGTATCGTCCGCTTAAAGAATGTACAAACTCACCAAAACGCTTCATGAGTTCAGGTGTTTTTTGGGTTTTAGCATCACCAATAATAACTGCTTTTCCTCCACCAAGGTTTAAACCTGTAATTGCCGACTTAAAAGTCATGCCTCGTGATAACCTAAGCACATCGTTAAGTGCTTCCCATTCGTTGTTATATTGCCACATTCTAGTGCCTCCAAGCGCTGGACCTAATACTGTATTATGAATTCCAATAATTGCTTTTAAACCTGTATCTTTGTCGTTGCAAAAAACGATTTGCTCATGATTATCAAATGAAACTTGTCCGAAAACAGGATCCATTTTTTTTAAATCATTAGCATTTATTATATCTGAAACCATTTATTTTTTATTTAGGATTATGTTGTTCTTTTATGAAATTCAAAAAAACAACGCGCAAAATTAAGCGAATATTCATATAAACACAACATAAATGCTGTTAATTTATGAAATTGTTAAAAACTTTATATATATACCAAATCTGTAAATGAAAGAATTACAGCATCTTAACAAGTACTTTTTAAAATATAAATCGAGATTACTTTTTGGAATTTTGATTACTATCATTGCAAGGATTTTTTTACTGTTCACACCTCAGCTCATTAGAAAATCTATAAATGTTGTCGATGACTATAGAAATGGCTTAGTTACAGACATGACTATTGTAAAGACAGAACTCTTTGAAAACATCCTCTACATTATAGGCGCTGCATTAGTTGCTGGTGTATTTACCTTCTTAATGCGTCAAACCATTATAAACGTATCGCGCTTCATAGAATTTGATTTGAAAAATGAAATCTATCAACAATACCAAAAACTCTCATTAAACTTTTATAAGAAAAACAGAACTGGAGATTTAATGAATCGTATTAGCGAAGATGTTGGTCGCGTACGTATGTATGCTGGACCTGCCATTATGTATAGCATAAACACTTTTACCTTATTTGTTATTGCGCTTATATATATGTACAATCAGGCTCCAAAACTGACTTTATATACGGTTTTACCACTTCCTATTCTTTCTATTGCAATCTACAAACTCAGCAAAGAAATACATAAACGAAGTACAATAGTTCAAGAGTATTTATCTAAACTATCTACCTTTACCCAAGAATCTTTTAGTGGTGTTTCTATTATTAAAGCTTATGGCATAGAATCTCAGACTTCTGCTAATTTTGATTCGCTTTCAACCGCTAGTAAAGAAAAACAATTAAGCTTAGTTAGAGTTCAGGCTTTATTTTTTCCAATGATGGTTTTACTCATCGGTCTAAGTAATTTATTAGTGATTTATGTTGGAGGTATGCAATATATAAATGGTGAAATTGAAAGCTTAGGAACCATTGCCGAATTTATTATTTATGTTAATATGCTAACTTGGCCAGTGGCGACAGTTGGTTGGGTAACTTCTATCATTCAAACTGCGGAAGCTTCACAAAAAAGAATTAATGATTTTTTAAAATTAGTGCCTGAAATTAAAAATAATAGTGAAGCTCCTTCTGTTATTGAAGGTCATATCGCCTTTAAAAATGTATCTTTTACTTATGACGACACCAATATAGAAGCCTTAAAAGGTGTCAGTTTTACTGTAAATCAAGGAGAAACATTAGCTATCATCGGAAAAACAGGCTCAGGAAAATCTACGATTTTAGATTTAATCGGACGACTCTACGATATTTCAAGCGGACAATTATTTGTCGATCACAAAGCCATTGACCAAATCAATTTAAAAAGCTTACGAGACAGTATTGGTTATGTGCCACAAGATGCGTTTCTGTTTAGCGACACTATAAACAACAACATTAAGTTTGGTAAAGAAGACGCTACAAATGATGAAGTCATTCAAGCTGCAAAATACGCCCAAGTTCATGACAATATTATTGGGTTTAACCAAGGTTATAACACGGTCTTAGGCGAACGAGGCATCACGCTTTCTGGTGGACAAAAACAACGTGTGTCTATTGCAAGAGCTATTATAAAAGCACCACAAATTTTATTATTTGATGATTGCTTGTCTGCTGTTGATACAGAAACTGAAGAGAAAATTTTAAACAACCTTAAAAAAGTCACCAAAGGTAAAACCACTATAATTGTCAGTCACAGAGTGTCTTCTGCCAAAAACGCAAACAAAATTATTGTCTTAGATGATGGTAAAATCGTTCAACATGGTACGCATGAAAGCCTTATTCAAAACCCAGGATACTACAAAGACTTATACTTAAAACAAAGCTCTGAAAAAGTATAACTCTTATAGGTTTCATAAAAGCCTATATAACAGCATCTTTAAAAAGAAATATAATATTTGTTGGTTCTTATGGATTTTTTTTTGATTTTTGAACAACTATTAATTAATCCTTTAATATAAAACCACACTATGGAAACTAATGGCATGATGGAGAAAGAAGAAATTTATTCGAAAGTATTAAGAGCTGGAAGACGTACCTATTTCTTTGATGTAAGAGCAACTAAAGCTGGTGATTATTACTTAACAATTACTGAAAGTAAGAAGTTTACCAATGATGATGGCTCATTTCATTATAAAAAACATAAAATCTATTTATATAAAGAAGATTTTTCTGAGTTTAATAGCATTTTAGCTGAGATGACTGATTATATTATTGCTGAAAAAGGTGATGAAGTGATTAGCGAACGTCACCAAAAAGACTTTAAAAAAGAATATGACACAACTTCTACAACAGACAATACTTCAACTGAAACAACAGATTCGGTAGAAAGTCGTTTTACTGATGTTGATTTTGATGATATCTAATAACATTCTTTAATTCTACAAACCGTTACTTCGCAGTAACGGTTTTTTTATTTAAGATTATGAAAAAAATCATTTTTGTTGGTATGCTATTAGCAAGCCTTTTTTTATCTGGTTGCGATCAACCTCGCTGCGAAAATTTAAATCGCATTTACATAGATAACGCTATAGATTCTAAAATTTACAATGACGAATTAACGCGTGAATTAAGCACAGAACAAAACCTCGCCTTTTGGTTAGAAGCTGTTATAACCAAAAACAACCAAGACTATTTATTGGTCAGCATTACTAATGAAAATATGTGCGCAACAGGACAGTTTTTAGTCAAAGACTGGAGCCAAATTGAAAACCTTCATAAAACAAGAGGTAAAGGTTATAGAGGCGCTCAATTGCAAGGTTTTTCATATAGTATTACCTACACTAAAACCGAGACTATTTTAAATTTTAAAGGCCTTACTGCTATTGTTGATTAGTAAATCAACCTCCTTTTTTTAGTTCTCACATACATTATAACGAGAACCTGCTCCTCTCTTATGCTAAAGAGAGGTAAGTTTTTCTAAAAAAACTCGGAACGTTAGAAAACCTTCACATACAATAACGATAAAACTGTTATACTAAGCGCATAACCTAATGCCACTTGCCATCCAAAAAAAGCGCCTAAAATTAGTGTAATTGCAAAAAACCAAATAGGAAATAAGGTCACATAAATAGCAAATCTAAACGTGGCTTTAAACTCAATTTCTTTTATTTTTGGAATGATAACATGCCTCCAAATCAAAAAGGGCAAGATGAAGTTTATGAGAAGGATATATTTAACAAGAGGTTTAAACGGATTAAATTTAGGCTTCACACCTACTTTACAGGTTTCAAAATTAGTCTGAATACAGGTATTTACTGCCTCAGGATTAAGGTAGTCCACATGATGCTGCTCTAATTTTTTAAACGTCTCCTCATAGTTATCGTTAGGAATATGTGTGGTTAATTTTGAAATGGCTTCTTGTACATCCTGCTTTAAAGCTATTACAGCTTTATTTCTATCTTTTTGCAAATAAGCCTTCGCGTCTAAGGGCTTACCAAAGAAAAGCGCTGTGCGATCAACAAAAGCTTCAGACTGTTTAAAGTTTATACCTACAGGAATGAGTTGCAAATCGATATCTGGATATTTCTCTAAAGTTTCAAAAACAATTCGTGTAAACCCTTTACTTAAAGGTCTAACTGTTTTATTAATATGATGACTGCCTTCTGGAAAAATAACTATTGCTTTATGTTGATGCAACAGCTCTGTACATGTAGAAAATATTGAATTATTATTACTTATATTACTCCAACCATCACGTATTCTATACACAGGTAGCATTTGCAAGCTATGCAAAAACTTACTTACTAAAGGTTTTTTAAATACAGAAGCACGAGTTAAAAAGTAAGAAAATCGCCCAGATTTTGTCGCAATTAATAACGGATCGATTAATGCATTTTGATGGTTAGCTAAAAACAAAACAGGTTTATTTTTTGGAACATGTTGTGTGTTATATACTCTAAAACTCTTGTAATAACAGAAGAGTCCGAATCTTATATATGTTCTTATACTATGTAACCAAAGGTATTTCAATAGGTATTATTTTTTAGATGCTGACCAATAAAATGCTAAACTCAAACCTGAAACAATATGCCAGATTCCCCAAAATGCGGCTATGATTGCCATGCCACCAAGACCATTAAAAAAGGTGAAAATAAGCAATAATCCCAAACCAGAGTTTTGTATTCCTGTTTCAATTGCTAAGGTCTTTTGATTTTTAAATGACAACCCAAATGCCTTTGCTAATAAAAAGCCCAAAGTTAATGCAATTATATTATGACTTATACCAATAAGTAAAACACGATCTATATAATTGTAAAAAACATCTAAATTATTAGAAAAGGCAATGATAACAATAGTAACAAAGACTATTATAGAAAAAGGTTTTAATATTTTAGATAGCTTTTCTGCCAATTTCTTATTTTGACTTCGTAAGGTCATGCCTAAGATTAGAGGAATACCAAGGATTAGTAATACTAATTTTACCAACTCAAAAAAGTCGAGTTCTACACTTTGCAGTAATTGTGCTGTAGGTGCGTATAAGTTGCCATAAAACTGAAAGTTTAGTGGTGTCATTATCATGGCAAGAAAAGTGGCAAAAGCTGTAAGACTCACAGAAAGCGCTGTATTTCCTTTGGCTAAATGTGTCATAAAATTAGAAATATTTCCGCCAGGACAAGCCGCAACCATTATCATGCCTAGTGCAATACTCGCTTGAGGTTTAATAAGCAAAATAAAGAGGTAAGTAATAAAAGGCAGTAATACGAATTGCGAGACTATACCAAGAACCACTACTTTAGGCTGTCGCACTAATTGTTTGAAATCGTTAAGCGTCACACCTAGTGCTACACCAAACATCACTACAGCCAATGCGAGATTGAGAATCCAAAGTGCATTAGTATCGAAATTAATTTGAACATCATCTAGTTCTAGCATAAAAGACCTTTAGTTGCGTTAGCGATTGAGCAATTGTTGGAGCTCTTTTTAATTTTTTAAAAAAGCGACTTGCGAAAGCGCGACACTTTTAAATAAAAGTGGAACGCCCAAAAAGCCATTATGAAACCACTGAGCCATTTAATACATTGGCTTCTGGATGGAGTAAAATAACATCTTTACCATCGACTGCTCCAAGAACAAGGCATTCGCTCATGAATTTTCCGATTTGTTTTTTGGGGAAATTAACTACAGCCACAATTTGTCGGTTAATTAACTCTTCCTTTTTATAGAGTGTCGTAATTTGCGCTGAGGACGTCTTGATTCCTAAGCTACCAAAATCGATTTTGAGCTGATATGCTGGGTTGCGTGCTTCGGGAAAATCGTGGACTTCAACAATGGTTCCGACACGTAAATCGACTTTAGTAAAATCTTCGAAGTTTATAGTTTCTGTCATTTATTATAAGTTAGCGACGATGAAGATATGAATTTTTATATTTTAGAGAAAATTTTATCTTATGGCAAGAACACCTTCGAATATGCTTCCTTTAGGTACTGAAGCACCAGATTTTAAATTATATGATACAGTATCGCATGAACCGTTAAGTCTTCAGCAATTAAAAGGCCCTGAAGCAACTGTGATTATGTTTATTTGCAACCATTGTCCGTTTGTGATTCATGTGAATGCAGCATTGGTTGCGATAGCTAATGAGTTTAAAGAAAAAGGGATAGGTTTTATTGCGATATCAAGCAATGACGCAAAGAATTATCCGCAAGATGCTCCAGACAAAATGACGATTCATGCCAAAGAAAACCAGTATCCTTTTCCTTATTTATATGATGAAACGCAGAATGTTGCCAAAGCTTATGATGCAGCCTGCACGCCAGATTTATATGTGTTTGATGCTGCGTTAAGACTAACCTACAGAGGGCAATTAGACGATTCACGTCCTGGAAATGGTATTGCTGTAAGTGGAAGTGATTTAAGGCATGCATTAGATTGTATTCTAGCAAACGAGTCTAATACGAAGCCTCAAAAACCGAGTATTGGTTGCAATATAAAATGGAAGTAAGTTAGCTTGGTTTTGTGTCGATTTTTTTCTATATTTAAAGATTAATCTCTTTTATAAAAAAATATATGAAAAAGCCTATAATTACGCTTAAATCAAAGCGTCATCACAATGTTGAGCAAATTGTTATTTGTTTTAAATACGATGATAAAATCATTGATTTAGTTAAAACAATTCCTGGCAGAAAATGGAGTTTGAGTTTAAAAAGTTGGTATGTAAAGCATAGTCCGAAAGCTTTACAAATCATTAAAAACACGTTGAAGGATTACACGATAAACGATTATATTCTAGAGAGCAATCATAAAAAACAAGAGTATCACCACACTACATCGTTAACCAAAGGGCAAAAAACAATTATAAATTATTTTAAAAAATATTTAAGAGGCAAGCGTTATAGTGAAAGCACTATAGAAACCTATACTTTTTTGGTTGCAGATTTTATAGCTTATTATTATAAAAATAGGATTGAGGATTTAACCAATAGGCATGTTGAGCGTTATATTGAAGATATTTATATAAAGCGACTCTACTCGATTAGCAAACAACGACAATTTATAAGTGCATTAAAAGTTTTTAAACAGTTTTATCCTAATATAAAAATTGAAGCGCTTGAACTTGTTCGTCCGAAAAGAAATAAACAATTGCCGACTGTTTTATCGTTAGAAGAAGTGATTCAAATTATAAGTGTGACCAAGAATTTAAAACATCGTGCAATTATTGCGCTAATTTACTCTTGCGGATTCCGTATTAGCGAGTTAATTAATTTAGAATTAAATCATATTGATATAGATAGAAGGCAAATAACGATTAAGAATTCTAAAGGTCGGAAAGACCGTTATGTTATTATTGCTGAAAGTTTTTTACCACTTTTGCATAATTACTTACATACTTATAAACCTAAAAAGTATTTTGCTGAAGGACGAAACGAAGGCAAATACAGTCCGGAAAGTATTCGTGCCTTTTTAAGAACTTCTTGTCGTACAGCAGAGATAAAAAAACGTGTGACACCACATACGTTAAGGCACAGTTATGCGACACATTTATTAGAACAAGGAACCGATTTACGCTATATACAATCTTTATTAGGTCATGCAAAACCAGAAACGACGATGATATATACACATGTTGCGAAAAAGGATTTACTAGCGATACAGAGTCCGTTAGATCATGCCGTTAAGCATATAATGGAAACCCAAAAAGACAAGACAAAACTTGGCATATCCAGAAATTAGCACCTAAAAAGTGTTATATTTGTTTGGATATAACCAGTTGGCAACAATATGAAAAACGAAAAAAACATTATACTGACTATCGGAATTGCGCTTGGATTGATAAGCACTCTTGCAAGATTAAGTATAGCTGGTTGGCTTTTTCTTTTTGGAATAGTTTCGACTCTAATTTTCGGAATAATTCACCTTTTATTTTTATATCAATTATCAAATCACTTTGACAATTTAAAACCTTCTGACAAAAAATTAGCTTGGATTGGAATTTTGGCTTATCCATTGATTTTTCTATTTCAATTCGATTTCGGAGATAGTGCTGGAAGTTTCTATGTATATGAATATTTGACTGGAGAACGAACTTCGGATTTTGAGCATTTCGCTTTTTATATAGCAGTAGTTTCTGGAATAATTTATTTAATAAATTTTATAATTTGGCGAGTGAAAATAAAAAATACAGTTGCCAACAACGTGTATAATTAATTGCTTCGCAATGTTGGTTATGTAAACGATCTAGATAAAATTCTTATATTAGTTACTCGGAAAATTAGCAAGTCAGAGCCTTGCCATTTTCCTCCAGCGGATTTTTCGCCACAAGTGGCTCATCCAAAGCTAAAAATAGCTTCGGCTCAATCCGCAAAAAATCATACACGAACACGTTGTGTGTAATTTGAGCAACCGAACTGAAAAGAAACTAAATGGGAATATTTGACTTTCTGAAAAAAAAGAAAATACCGATTGACTTTTCGGATAAAAATGTTTTGGAACTGACTCTGAAATCTGATTTGCTCGGACAAACTCTAATTGATAACGGACTTGGTTTTTATGTCGACTATTTATCTGAAATCCGACTTGCGGCTGAAAATAAGAATGAATCGGAATTTAAAAAATTAGTTGTTAGCCGAGAGTTGTTTGGTGGTTCTGGAGCACTTTGGGAAATTCATATTGAAAACCAAACTGAATACAGGAAATTTAATACGCAATTTTGTGATTATCTTGACTTGATTTCTGAAATGGGAATTAAACACAGAGCATTAAAACAAACACGGAAATTAATGCCAAAACTGAACTGAAAAAATAAAAAACTACACACAACACAGTATATAAAAAATTGCTGTTTTGTGCTTAATCAAAGGTCGTTGCACGTTTGCTACGTCTGAATTTCCTTCGGAAATTCCTCGCACGCAAACCCGCAACTTTCCATATACTAAACCGTTGGCAAACATTTCGTCACACCAATAATTTTAGGGCTTTCACCCAATTCTATTAGTTTTTGCAGTACAAATATTACGCTAGAAGTATAATCTGAATCTTAAAAAATATTACACTGGATTTTATCACTCTTACGGAACTTTACGCACGAATTTTGGCTTGCCCAACTTTTACTCATTAATTCGAAAATATAGCAATCCTCAACTTTTGGCTGATAAGCGGAATGTCAAAACGTACGGTTGAACTGTTCGCCATTTAATTAAACGGAATTTGGTTGCTTAAATCAATCGATACTGATTCTCTTTGTGGAAAAAACGGAATAATAATTCGAAGATTTTTTTGATATTTAAGTAAAAAATGCAAATAACGTATGAATAGCAAAACGTTCGGAAATATTACGTGGAAACAGTACGCAGGAAAATAAAAAACGTTTGCCAACAATGTATATAATTCATTGCTGCTTCTCGCCTACTCACGAAAAGCCCTTCGGCTTTTCTATTTCGGTTATTATTTGCTAACTTACTCGCTTATAACACGCAACAAATCATATACGAAACCGTTGTAAAACATTTTGAACCATTGTGAAAAAATAAATTTATGAAAAAACAGATTATTATATTATTAGCAATATTTTGTTTATTATCCTGTAATAGAAATGAACATCAGGATCCAACTCACAACTTTACGGTACAGCGCCTTATAATTATTAATGATTATAATGAAATTTTAATGTCTAATCAAAAAGATTTATGGTTTACACCATCTCTAGTCTATAATAAATCTCAGTTTATAAAAGAAGGTCTAGATAGTTTATCAAATGAATATGGCATAAAAATAACATCACCTAAACTTCAAGGTTATTTCAGTTACAAATATGATTATCATCCATATTCTACTTTAAGAAGTTATTTTGTTGCTAAATATGTTAGTGGTGAACTCAAAATACCGGAAGGAAAGGATGATGTGCAATGGATACCAATGGATGAAGCTGTTGAAAAATGCTCTGTAAGTTCAATAAATCAGATTACCAAGCAGATTATTAAATTTCCAGATGTCGTTTGGGGTGGTTCGTTTTTAGTGAGTCAAGTTGGAGATGAACATCCAACAAAAATGGTGGAAAAATTTTATCCTCTATTTCAATCGAACTAATAGAGATTTTTGTAAACAATTAACTAAAAACGTTTTACAACAACGTGTATACTTCATGCTCACACATGAACTTCAATTTTAATTTATATCTTTAAACAAACTGAATGGTTTACTTGGAAAAATAGCGAGACACAACCTCGCTCCTTTTTTCCATCGGATTTTTCGCCACAAGTGGCTCATCCAAAGCGAAAGTCGCTTCGGATGAAAATCCGCACGAAACCATACACGAACACGTTAGCCATAATGCTGAAAAACCGAGCCGAATTCAAGACATTAACGCAACAAATCTAAAGCAAGATTGTTGATAAATCTAAAATCAATTTTACTACCTTTACATCTAAAATTAGGAGTAAAAAGTTAAATGAATAACACACGCATAAAAATATCAAATATTGGACCTATAAATGAAGTTAACTTTAGTTTGAATAAGGTTAACGTATTTATGGGAGAACAAAGTAGTGGAAAAAGTACCATTGCTAAAATTGTTAGTTATTGTCAATGGGTTGAAAAAAGATATCTATTGGATGGAGAATATAAATATGATTTTAAGGAACAGTTTATAGAATTTCATAAGGTTGATGAGAATTATTTTAACAAAAACTCAAGTTACTCTTACGAAACTGATTTTGTTCTTATACAATATAAAGGCACCAGTTTTAAAGAAAAGGTTAAAAGAAAAGAAAGGAATCTTGAATATTTAAAATCAAAAAATATCTATATTCCTGCTGAAAGAAACTTTGTATCTGTCATTCCTAACCTTTCTCGATTTAAAGAAACTAACGACAATATAATGAGTTTTTTATATGATTGGTACGATGCAAAAAAACAATATTCTAAAGAAAAGTCTTTACCTGTTCTATCTCTAGGCATAAATTACCATCACATTGAAGATACTGATTCGGATGTACTAACATTAATTGAACCGAAAAAAGAAATCTCTTTACGAAACGCTTCTAGTGGCTTACAATCAGTAATACCACTTATAATGATTATTGATTATTTAACTAACAGCTTTTACAAGAAAAAGAAATCCTCTAGTGTCAACGAAAAAGAAAATATAAAAAGTTTAATAACTCAGGTAATGAAAGAGTACTCTAGTAAGAGTGATTCGGAATTTGAAAAATTTTCTTTAAATGATAGAGTTGAACAAATTTTAAATCTAGTTAAGAACAAATCTGATTATCATTATTCAAGCTTTATTATTGAAGAACCTGAACAAAATTTGTTTCCAAAAACCCAAAAAGAATTAGTTTATTATTTGTTAAATAGAATTAGCGAAACGAAACGAAATCATACACTTACAATTACAACTCATAGTCCATATATCCTTTATGCATTAAATAATTGTATAATGGCTAGTTTGATTCATAATAATCTTTCTGATTCGGAAAAAAATAAATTAGATTGTATTCACTCAAAAATTGACCCGAAATTAATTTCGATTTTTCAGATTAAAAATGGAATGATTAACACTATCCAACAAAATGATGGATTAATAGGAGAGAACTTCTTTGATGCTCAAATGAAAGAAGTAATGGATGAATTTTATATAATGCTGAACCATTACGAATGATTAAACAAAGAATACAAATAAAGTATGTTCATCAATTTAATTTAATAAATAACTTTAGTGATAACACACACATTGCAGATTATACAGAACAAACTAAAAGGGATTTAATTAAAAGGAGTGTTGAATTCTTTTCACCAAATCCACCAATTGACATAAATTATTTCACGATAAATAATCCACCACTTTTAGATATTGATGGAATTGAGTTTGATAATAATAGTTTTGTTCATTCAAATGGAAATCCAAAATCACAATGTGAGGCAGTAATTTTCCCAACTGTATCTACAAATACTTCTTGGGTATTATTTTGTGAATTAAAGTATAGTTCATTACCAAGAAACAATAATAGAAATTTAAGAAAAGCAATTAAACAAGTTTTAAAAACAAGATATTACTATTTTCAAAACGGAATAATCACTATTGAGAATACTGCATATCTGATAGCGTCCTTACCTATCCAAAGTGAACCCTTTACGAATTTCTCACTCACACCAAATTATTTATTAAATTTAAAGAGAAAACGAAATATAGTTTTACGCTTAAAAAATTCAGTTGAAATAAAGAATAGTGAATTACTTATAGTGTAAAGCACTATGGCTAACACCGTATATAATTTATTGCTTGGTTCTAGCCTACTTACGAAAATCCTCGCGGATTTTCTATTCGGTTTTTATTTGTTAAATTAAGTGCTAAACCACACAACAAACCATATACAAACACGTTGTACGTAATTTGACAAAATCATGAAAAATATAGTTTCAAAAATAATAGCCTTGTTTTTAATCTTTACAACTTCATCAATTGTTGCTCAAAATAATATTGATGAATTTTTAAAGAATCAACCAATTATCGATATGCATTTCCATATTACTAAAGGGTATGCAGATAATGAGATTTATAACCAACGAAAAGTAGATATTGATAGTGCGCGAATAGATTGGATTATTGAAGATTACAATAAAAACAATGTGGTTTTAGCACTTGGTGGAGGAACATTAAAATACTCTAAAATGTATGTTGAAACTGATAGCCTTTTTTGGGGAGGATTGGTTTTTCCTTGCATGAAAACAGTCGAACAAGATGAACCTTGCGACAAAGAGTTTTTTAATGAATTAGAACTTCGGGAAATATATAAGACCGGAAAACTAAAAATTTTGGGAGAATCGATGTTTAACTACTATGGAATTCCACCAACCGATAAGAGACTAGAACCATACTGGAAAATTGCTGAAGAATTTAGTATTCCAATAGGCATTCATGCTGATATTGGACCACCACCAGAAAGGGTAAACAAAGAGGAAAGACCTAATTACAATCCAGCTTTCGCAAATCCAGAATTGTTAAAACCTATTTTAGAAAAACATCCTAATTTAAAAATTTATATCTTGCATTATGGAGGAGGTTATTCAGAACAAGCAATAGAATTGATGAAATTATACCCTCAAATATATTGCGAAGTTTCAGCAGTAAGTTTATTTATGCCAAAAGAGGTTTGGGAACCAAATGTAAAAAAATTGTTTCGTGAAGGTCTTGGAAACAGATTGATGTTCGCCTCTGACTATTTTGGAACAGTTAGAAAGCACATTGAAATAATTTATAATATGGACTGGTTAACTGAAAAAGAAAAACGAGATATTTATTATAATAACGCAGCTCGCTTTTTGAATTTATCTGAATCTGAAATAAAAGAACACCAAAATAAAGTAAATTAAAAACTACGTACAACAACGTGTATATTTAATTGCTAGTTCTAGCCTACTTACGAATATTCCTACGGAACATTCTATCTGTGATTTATTTGCTAAATTAGTTGCTCAAACACGCAACTAACCATACACGAACACGTTGCCAGTAATTTGAAAAACACATTGAAAACATTCATTCTAATTCTTCTAATTTTATCAATACAATCTTGTAATAAAAGAGAAGAAATTCCTAAAGAATTAATTTACTCATTTGAGTATCTTAATGAAAATTGGGATTCGAAAGAAATAGAGAATTTTAAAAACTATTCAGAAAATGATACAACACCGAGAAATTATCATTTCGGAATTGGAATGTATTTGAGAAATAACCTTTTAAGACATCACGAACAGTCTGAGAACTTGAACGATTTTTTTAATTCAATTGGTATATACCATTATGACGATATGTCTTCAATTATTCTCACTTCGTATCAAAGATATTTGAACAACCAAAATATTGAACTTGAATCACAAGTAAACCGATTTAAAGATTACTGGGAACCAATATTTGAATGTGCTGAAATACAACTAAAAAAAGGATTAGAAATTTATAAAAATTATAAAGTAAATGACACTATTAATATTAAAATGCCTGTAAGTGAAAACAATAGTGTTGTTGATTACCCATGTCCAACTATGGATTGGGAATTTAGAAATTCATTTGATCTCTCAGTTGACGGAATTATAACCGAAAAGTATTTTATTTATGATTCGACTAATGTATTTTTCACAATAAAAGTATTAACAAAAAATAATCTGAATACTAAAATAATGATGGAAGAAATAAACATAGGAGATGAATTTAAAGTATCGTTAAGAGAAACAGTGTGGAAAATAAAAACTACTGGCAACAACGTGTATAACTAATTGCTATTCTGTGTGTACTCGGAAAATCCTTCGGATTTTCCTCTGGTTCGTTTTCTTTTACTAAATTAGACCTAACCAACGCAAATAGCCATACACAACACGTTGTACGCAAGCTGAGAAATGAAGTATTCAATTAATATTCTATTATTCCTAATTATATTCTCATGTAAAAATGACAACATAGAATCGGAAATAGTAAGTGCTTACTATATTTCGGCGGAAACAGAAAATGATACAATTCAAATTGACAGTATCAATATCTTAAAAAAAACAACTGTTGATTTCGATTTTATATTAAACACTAGAATTAATAGTTTAAATCATGGAATTGAACTTGAGCAAATAGTATTAGATAAATTAAATGAGAAAAGGGAATTACTTAACAATGTAATGAATTACTCAAAGAGCAAAAAAATTCTTTCAAAAATAGAGCAATATCAAAAAAGTTTGGATAGCACTGAACTTTTTATAAAAAGCATTGAAAATGAAATAGCGAAATATCATCAAAAAATTGTTCTAACAAAAGCATATATAGGAAACGAAAATGATAACAGTTTTGAACTCTATGATTATGTCTTTTATGGTGCTGTAAATGGAGAGAATAGAATAGATAGCATGTCGATTTTAAGAAGAGAACAGAACGACCTAAAGTTTACTAGAAATAATAGACTCACAAATTATAAAGGAGAATAAGCCATCGTACAACAACGTGTATAATTAATTGCTACGCAATGTTGGTTATGTGGAAGATTTTATCCTACAATTTGTATATTTATCTAATCGGAAAATTTGCAAGTCAGAGCCTTGCCATTTTCCTCCAGCGGATTTTTCGCCACAAGTGGCTCATCCAAAGCTAAAATAGCTTCGGCTCAATCCGCAAAAAATCATACACGAACACGTTAGGCAACATTTGAATGACAAGACGAAAAAAATTTAAATCGATAGGTGAACTCAAGGAAAACATTGCAAAAATGAATGAGCTTCTAACTGGGTTAATTACCTATGTTATAGTTTTTAAAAAATTTACATCAAATCCAAAATTTAGAGAATTATTAAATAGTCAAGTTGAAGGTGCATTGGAAAAAATTACTTTCGATGAAAAAAAGACTAACCAAATATATGAATTATGTTTTATTAGGCTCTATGCTTCCTTTGAAGCATTTATGACTGATTTTTTGAGAGAACTTTATATTAAATTCCCTGATAGTTTACCGAGAGACAAAAAAATTTCTGTAGATGACATACTTGATTGGAAAACTCAAAAGAGTACTCGGACTTTTATAATTGACCACATAGCTATTGAAAACTCATATGATTTACCAACTTGGAAAAGAACACTAAAAGCTGGTTTTGGAATTGAAGTTTTTAAAGATGAGAAACACGAGCAACTATTTAATTTATTGAATTTAATTCGGAATATGATTGCTCATTCTGGACGAAAATTTAATTCCAAAATCAGTAGAGATTCTGCTAAATTCATAAAAAGAAAAACGGACAAACTTGGACATTTTGAAGTAACTGATTTTGAATTAGATGACAAAAACCTTTATGAAAATTTAGTCAACGCGATAGAAGATGTTATTACACAAATTGAAAATAAAAACATTGCCTAACAACGTGTATTGTTCATGCTAGCTCACGAACTTCAATTTAAATTTATATCTTTAAACAAACTGAATGGTTTACTTGGAAAAACAGCAAGACACAGCCTCGCTCCTTTTTTCCATCGGATTTTTCGCCAGAAATGGCTCATCCTAGCGCAAGGCGCTTCGGCTGAAAATCCGCACGAAACCATACACGAACACGTTGTACAACATTTCAAAAAAATCAAAATCAACGCAACCTTTTGATAATTCATTCATCTATTGAATACAAAGAATAGAAATAAATGAAAATAAAATATACTTTTTTAATAATTATCGCAGTATTAATAACAAACTGTAAACCAGATGAACATGAAGGAAAAGGTTTGAAGTTAGTAAATGATTCTTCTATTGATGTATATTTTTATAATTCCGAAGATTTTACAATTGGACATTTTTCAGACACTATTCTACCTATGGAAAAACCTCTTGGACTACAATCGATAATTGCGAATGGTAGTTCTGGTAAATACGTGGATCCAAATTGGAATCAAATATATTCTGAACTTCCAGAAGGGAAGTTTTCAGTTTATGTGTTTTCTAGTGAAATAGTCGATTCTTCTCCTTGGAACGAAATAAGGGCTAATAATTTAGTCTTAAAAAGAATAGACTTAACTTTTGAAGAACTTGAAGACTCAGATTATACTTTTACATATAGCGAATAAAAAACGTTGTACAACAACGTGTATAATTCATGCTATCACTTGAACTTCAATTATTATTTCTATCTTTAAACAAACAAGTATGATTACTTGGAAAAAAAGCCAAACGCAACCTTGCGCTTTTTTTCCATCGGAATTTTCGCCTGAAATGGCTCATCCTAGCGCAAAAGCGCTTCGGCTGAAATTCCGCACAAACCATACACGAACACGTTACCTGTAATTATGAGAATCATTCAAACTATAATAATATTCTTAATTTCAATCAACTGTTTTTGTCAAAATTCAAACAAAAAAACTTACTATTATTATCAAAATAATGAAATTGACAAAACAGTATTTGAATCAATTGACAATAGAAAATATTACACAAGAAAAATTGAAAATGATTCTTCAATTATTAAGAATATTTATAATCATAAAAATATTGGAATACTTGACTCAATTAAGCTCAAACAAATTACAATGTTCTTGACAAAGATTATTGGTCCTGAATTCAACCAAGAAAAAAAGACTATGATACATTTGTATAGGAAAAATAACAAGAACATTTATAAAGATTCCAAATACAAAAGATATTGGAAATGGATAAAAAACAACTCCGATCGATATCAATCTTTCTTAATTGGAACCAAAGACTCACAAATTGAACCGAATAAACAGAAACATATCCATTTTGATAATTATGATTTATTAGAAAAGTTGTTTTTTCAAAGTTCACAATTTAAAATAAATCATTTACTAATAAAACCTGACGGTGAAATTTATATATATTTTGGACTAGATGATATTTTAAACGTTTTAGATTGGTCCGTTGATTAATAACAACAGGTAACAACGTGTATAATTAATTGCTACGCAATGTTGGTTAAGAGGAAGATTTTATCCTACAATTTGTATATTTATCTAATCGGAAAATTCGCAAGTCAAAGCCTTGCCATTTTCCTCCAGCGGATTTTTCGCCACAAGTGGCTCATCCGAAGCCAAAAATAGCTTCGGCTCAATCCGCAAAAAATCATACACGAACACGTTGTATGTAATTTGATTCCCAAA
>NZ_JBHUOV010000004.1:0-1054 GCF_042686125.1 Lacinutrix iliipiscaria | reverse complement strand
ATAAATGGCTCATCCAAAGCTAAAAATAGCTTCGGCTCAATCCGCAAAAAATCATACACGAACACGTTGTGCTTCATTATAACCAACCATTAACCAATGATAAAATTCTTTAGAAAAATTCGTCAAAACTTACTTATGGAAAATAAAACTGGAAAGTATTTCAAATATGCTATTGGTGAAATTGTGCTTGTTGTGATTGGAATTTTAATTGCACTTCAGATTAATAATTGGAATGAGAACAGAAAAAGTTCAAAAATTCGGAATAATTACTATGAACAGGTGTTACAAGATTTAGCAAAGGACACTATTTATATTAACAGAAACATTATAAATCTCGACTCGCGTATTTCAAAGTATCAAAATTATTTAGAACAGTTACCTAAAGCAGAAAGTACTAATGATGTTATACCTCTTATGGGTGCGCTAGATTGGACATTTGGATATACCAATTTTAATACAAACACCATAGAATCTTTAATATCTACAGGAGACATTAAGTTAATGCCAGATGAAATTAGGAATGCTCTACTAGATTTGAGAACTATTCAAAACGAAATTATTAAAATTACATCTGGGAATAATGATGTTTATTTAGAGGATAGCCAAAAAGCGATTGGTCTTGGACCTGCAAATTTTACTTTAAATGTTAATCCTAAATTATTAAATCAATTAATTAGAGAGCAAGATATTATTTCAGCTATTAATATCACAAATGGAACTTTTATACTAAAAAATTTTACAGAAAAGAACTTATTAAAGGATATGCAAAATTTATTAGAATCCACAAAAGAATTATCTGAATTAATTGGCGAAGAGTTAGAAAAATAACGAAAGCACAACAACGTGTATAATTAATTGCTGCGCAATGTTGGTTAAGTAAACGATCTAGATAAAATTCTTATATTAGTTACTCGGAAAATTAGCAAGTCAAAGCCTTGCCATTTTCCTCCAGCGGATTTTTCGCCACATGTGGCTCATCCAAAGCTAAAAATAGCTTCGGCTCAATCCGCAAAAAATCATACACGAACACGTTGTATGTAATTTGATTCCCAAA
>NZ_JBHUOV010000003.1:607-1018 GCF_042686125.1 Lacinutrix iliipiscaria | reverse complement strand
TGCATTCACTAACTTAAGCGCTACTTGTGGTGCTGGTGGTACTATTACGGTTACATATACAGTGTCTGATGATTGTGATAATGAATCAACACTAACAGCAACTTTAACTTTAGAAGATTCTACTGGTCCTGACCTATCGGCTTGTACTGTAGTGGATGAAACTATTGAGTGTAATGGTTCTGATAACGAATCTATTGCTGATGCTTGGAACGCTGATAATATCGCTGCCCTTGAAACTTGTGGAACTGATGCTTGTGATACTGATGCTACATTTACTGTAGTTTCTGATTATGCATTCACCAACTTAAGCGCTACTTGTGGTGCTAGTGGTACTATTACGGTAACATATACAGTGTCTGACGATTGTAATAATGAATCAACACTAACGGCTACTCTTACTCTTGAAGATTC
>NZ_JBHUOV010000003.1:0-509 GCF_042686125.1 Lacinutrix iliipiscaria | reverse complement strand
CAGATGCTTGTGATGCCGATGCGGTATTTACTGTAGTCTCTGATTATGATTATAATAACTTAAATACAGTATGTGGTCCTTGTGGCAACATTACTGTAACTTATACAGTGTCTGATGATTGTGGCAATGAATCTACAATTTCAGCAACACTTAGTTTTGGAGATAACTTCGGACCTGACCTGTCTAGTTGTGATGTTACTGATGAAACTATTGAGTGTAATGGTACCGATAATGAGTCTATTGCTGATGCTTGGAACCAAGCTAATATTGATGAACTTGTAGCTTGTGCGGATGATATCAATGTAACAATCACTTCTGATTATGCATTCATTAACTTAAGCGCTACTTGTGGTGCTGGTGGTACTATTACGGTAACTTATACAGCGACTGATGATTGTGATAACTCATCAACTCTTACGGCTACATTAACTTTAGAAGATTCTACTGGTCCTGACCTATCGGCTTGTACTGTAGTGGATGAAACTATTGAATGTAATGGTACCGATAAT